>NZ_JAHYBW010000002.1:0-905437 GCF_032027985.1 Haloarcula sp. 1CSR25-25 | reverse complement strand
GTGGACTGGGCGTCGAACGTGTTTGAAAACTGTGCGGAGCTGTATCCCCTCCCTACTGCGCTACTCACTCGCTTCGCTCGTTGCGTTGCTCCTTGAGGAAGGGGGCTTAGCGCCTCAATCCAGCTAATACGTGCCACCCGTGTCGGTAGAGACATGAGTCGTGACGATGGAGGCACAGAGACCGCAGGGCCAGCGAGCGACACAGACAGTCGGGTGTATGCCCACGTCCGCGAGACGATCCTCACTGGCGTGGCGATCACTGTGCCCGCCGTCGTCACCATCTACGTGCTCTCCGTGGTCCTGGATTTCGTGGTCGAGGCGCTCGGCCCGGTGATTGCGGTGTTGCGCTGGCTGGGCGTCATCGAAGCCATCGAGAGCGTCTACCTCGTCGCCCTGCTGATCGAACTGGGCGTGTACTCACACATCGTCTACTTCCTCACCGAACTCATCGCCGTTCTGGTGTTGCTGGCCGTCGTGTTGCTCGTCGGGAGCGTCGGGAGCCACCGCTACGGGGAGGCGTTCGTCGACCTCTTCGACTTCGTGGTCGCCCGAATCCCAGCGGTTGGGACGGTGTATCAGAGCGTCCGCCGGATGAGCGACGTGATGGTCGGTGACGGCGACGAGAACTTTCAGGACGTGAAACTGGTCGAGTGCTTCGGCGACGAGGTGTACGTCCTGGGTTTTCAGACCAACAGGTCGCTCCAGACGGTCGAATCGGGCGTCGACCACGACGACATGGTCGCGATGTTCCTCCCGCTGGCACCGAATCCCGTCACCGGTGGCTTTCTCACCTACATCCCCGAATCGAACCTCTACGACGTCGACATGACCGTCGAGGAGGCCGTTCAGAGTATTCTGACCAGCGGCGTCGCGACTGGGGGCCGCTCGAACGGCCGGGGGTCCCTGTCGCTCGCCGACATCCAGAACGTGGCGGACGTCGGACCGATGTCGTCCCTTGACCGAGACGGAGCGAAGAAGTGAGACCGGGATGACGCGGCGGCCGGTCGCTATGGCGACACAATCGCCGCCTGGTCCGCGGCGACGCCAGAGAGGTTGGTGTCGGTGTACCGCGAGGCGATTTCGAGGGTGAGGTTCGCTTCGATGTAGGCCGCAATGACGATGAGCACGGCGGCCGTAACGAGCAGCCACCCGGCTTCTCTGAGGTCCTGTCCCGTCACCAGCCCGTCCGTGCGGCCGCGGATGTACTGAATCGTTTGCCACCCGAACCGGAGCCCGACGGCGGCGACGATGAGCAACGCGGGGACTTCGATAAGCCCGTGGGGGACGATGAGCGCGGCGACGACGACGGGCGAGACCTGTTTGAGTGCGATACCGACGACGACCCCGATGAGCAGGCCGTTAAGGACCAGAGAGAGCACCGTCATCGCACCGAGCGAGACAGCGCCGAGTGCCATCACGAGCAACGCGCCGAGGTTGTTGATCGTCAGTGAGAGGGTCGTAAGCTCAGCCGGCATGAAGGGGTTTTCACCGGTCGTCCCCGGGTTCTGGAGCCATTCGGCGGGTATCTGGCTGGCGAACCCGTACCCGACCAGGACACTGGCAAACAGTATCAGCGCGGCCACGGGGACATAGCGCAACAGCCAGCGGTGGAAGAGACGGGCTGGGAGGCCTGGGCGGTCGTCCATACCACGCCTTTCGCGCCGGCGACAAAAAACCCGAGTGACCGGGCAGCGAACCGACGGCAGTCCATTTGCCACCGGCTCACACACCTGTCGAACATCCAAAAAGTACTTCACACTCGTAATTATATCTCATTACACTATGTCCGAATCAGCAGAGTTCCCGGACTATCTGGACGTTGATTACACTGACGGGGAAGGCGAGGACCCCGCGGAGTACCCGACTGTCAACCACAAGATCGAGAAGGCCATCGAGGTCACGAAGACCGGCCTCGAGGAGTACGAGAACCCTGTCGTGATGTGGACCGGCGGCAAGGACTCGACGCTGACGCTGTACTTCGTCAAGGAAGTCGCCGAGCGCTTCGACCTCGAAGTGCCCCCGGTCGTCTTCATCGACCACTACCAGCACTTCGACGAGCTCATCGACTTCGTCGAGCACTGGGCCGAGGAGTGGGACCTCGACGTCATCTGGGCCCGCAACGAGGACGTCGGGAACTACGTCGACGAGCACGGCCTCGAGCCGGGTGACGACATCCCCGTCGACGAACTCTCCGAGCACAACCAGCACCACATCCGGAACATCCTCGAATACGAGGAGGAAACCTTCCCGTTCCTGCTTGACACCTACGTCGGCAACCACCTCCTGAAGACGGTGGCGCTCAACGACACCATCGAGGAACACGACGTCGACGGCATCCTGTCGGGCATCCGCTGGGACGAGCAGGAGTCCCGCGCCGACGAGACGTTCTTCTCACCGCGTCACGACCCGGACATCTACCCACCGCACGACCGCATCCAGTCGATTCTCCAGTTCGCGGAAGCCGACGTGTGGGAGGCCTTCTGGAACTTCGTCGTCCCGGACACGGTCGAGGGCTACCCGGACGACGGCTACGTCCCGCAGGGCCAGGACGACCTTCCCGAGGGCATCGAGAAGGAGGACGTGCCGGTCTCGCCGAAGTACTTCGCCGGGTTCCGCTCGCTCGGGAGCGAGGTCAGCACGGACAAGTCCGCCGAGGAGCCCGCCTGGCTGCAGGACATGGAGAACACGACCGAGCGCGCCGGCCGCGCCCAGGACAAAGAGGACCTGATGGAGCGCCTGCGCGACCTCGGCTACATGTAAGCGCACGGGACACTGGTCTCCTGTCGCTTTGCTGTATGAGCACTCGCTGAGCGGCCATCCAGGTAACCGGCTACTGGAGGTCAGAGCCTCCTGTCGATGCCGAGTGTAACTACTGTAACACTTCGACAGGAGTCGATGTGAACTGCGCCCGCAGTAATAACGGGTTCTGTGCGGTCGAACTCACAGAGCGCGTCTCTGGCAGTACTCTATTCGCACGGCCAGACGCGTCGACCGGCACCTGTTTTCACCCCTTGGTATCCCATTCTAGACTGTGGAGCTATTCAGCCATAGACTGTGCGAGGGCAGTACGTCACCCTGTGGCCGGAATTCCGACTGGAAAATATTATAGACGATTGTCGAGAAAAGGTTTAGGTACTGTCGAACGCTATAAATAGGTGAATGAGTTCAGACCAGTACAACTGTCCGAACTGCGGGGCGGAACTGAGTTACCAGACGACGAAGCACAACGGCTGTTCGAACTGCGGCTTCGTGCCCCCGCACAGCGCCGAGTAAGGCGGGTCGGGCGGACGGCCGCTACGTCCTGTGGCCGATGGTTGTCGTCCTCAGGGAGCCGGACCGCATATTCGGCTCCGACATCTATTTTTCTCGGCTCGCTGTATCCGTTGTCTGTGACGGACCGCACAGACCGGGGTGTTCTCGCCGGCGTTATCTTCGCCGTCTTGCTCGCGCAGGTCCTGCTGTACCCGGGCGTCGACAGGCTCGTCCGGGCGCTGGGAGCGACGACGGACCTGAACGCGAGCATGTGGTTCCTCGCCGCCGAGTTCGGAGCGTTCGTCGTCTTCGCCGGGTTGTGGGGGGTGCTCAGCGACGCAACCGGGCGGCGCACGCCGTTCATCGCCGGCGGGGCGGGCGCGGGCGCAGTGCTGTACGCCCTCATCGCGTGGCTCCCCGGCGCTACCTCGCTCCCGTTTCTCGGCGTGCTGGTCCTGCGGGCGCTTCAGGGTAGCGCCACCATCGCCGCGTTCTCGCTGGCGATGACGATGCTGATGGACCTCGGCGGCGGCCACGGCAAGAACATGGGCGCGGCAGGCATCGCAATCGGCAGCGGCACGGCCCTTGGCGCGCCACTCGGCGGCCAACTGTACGAGATCGGGACGACGCTCCCGCTGTACGCGGCGAGTACGTTGTCGCTCGTCGTCGCGGCGGCCGCCCTTCTGGTGACGGACCGGGCACCGTCGGACGAGCGGTCGGGCCTGGCAGCGACCGCGGCCGGCCTCAGACGGCGGCCCACGCTCGGCGTCCCGTACGCCTTCGGGTTCATCGACCGGCTCACCGCCGGGTTTTTCTCGCTCGTCGGAACCCTGTATTTCAGGGAGACCTTCGAGCTGAGCCCCGGCGAGACCGGCGTCATGCTGGCGCTGTTTTTCGCTCCCTTCGCCCTGCTGCAGTACCCCTTCGGCGTGCTCTCGGACCGCATCGGCCGAACCGTGCCAATCGTCGCCGGGTCGGTACTGTACGGCCTCACGGTCATCGGCGTCGGGCGGGCCCCGTCGGTCGCCATCGCCGGTGCCGGGATGGTGCTGACCGGCGTCATCGGCGCGCTGATGGCCCCGGCGACGATGGCGCTCGTCTCGGACCTCGCCGGCGAGAACGGACGCGGAACCGCCATGGCCGGGTTCAACGTCTTCGGCAGCGTCGGCTTCCTCGCCGGCATCCTCGTCGGCGGCACCGTCGCGGGAGCCTTCGGCTATCCGGTCGCGTTCCTCGTCGCCGGCGGGACGGAGATAGTGCTCGCAGTGCTCGCACTGCCCGGATTGCTACGGCTGGAAAAGCCAGAGGACCCCGTCAGGGGGTGACTACGACGCCTCGCGGACCTCCTCGAGCGCCTCGGGGTTCTCGATGCTGGACATGTCGCCCAGGTCCTCGCCGCGGTAGACGCCGGCGATTGCACGGCGGATGATCTTCCCGCTCTGGGTCTTGGGGAACTCGTCGACGAACAGCACTTCGCGGGGCCGGAACGGCTTGCCGAGCTCCTCGCCGACGGCGGCGCGGATGTCGTCCCGGAGGTCGTCAGAGGGGTCGTAGCCGGGTTCCAGCACGGTGTAGAGGACCACGGCGGTGCCGGTGGTGTCGTCCGGCGCACCGACGGCGGCGGCCTGGTTGACCGCCGCGTGTTCCATGGCGGCGCCCTCGACCTCCGCCGGCCCGACCTTCCGCCCGGCGACGTTGAGCACGTCGTCGGCACGGCCATGCAGGAACCAGAGGCCATCCTCGTCCTTCTGGGCCCAGTCGCCGTGGTCCCAGACGTCGTCCCAGGTCGACCAGTACTCCTCGAGGTACCGTTCGTCGCCGCTCCACAGCGACCGGGTCATCGACGGACAGGAGTCCCGGGCGACCAGATAGCCCCGCTCGTGGGTGTCGGCGATGGATTCGCCGGCAGAATCGACGATGTCGATGTCCATCCCCAGCCCCGGGCCGCCGAGCGTGCAGGGCTTGAGCGACTGTATCGGCATCGGCATGAGGAAACAGCCCATGATCTCGGTCCCGCCGGAGATGTTGATGATCGGGCAGTTCTCGTCCCCGACGTGCTCGTAGAACCACAGCCAGCTCTCGGGGTCCCATGGCTCGCCCGTCGACCCCAGCAGCCGCAGGCTGGAGAGGTCGTGGCCGTCCAGCCACTCGTCGCCCTTCTTGCGGAGCGCCCGAACCGCGGTCGGCGAGACGCCGAAGGTGGTGATGTCGTGGCGGTCGATCATCTCCCAGAAGCGGTCCGGTTCGGGATGGTCCGGTGCGCCCTCGTACATGAAGACCGTTCCGCCGAAGGCGTGGTTCCCGAGCAGCGTCCAGGGCCCCATCATCCAGCCGATGTCGCTCACCCAGAAGAAGCGGTCGCTCGGCTTGTGGTCGAAGCCGAAGTAGATCTCCTTGGCCGCCTGCATGAGCGCCCCGGCGTGGGTGTGGACGATACCCTTCGGTTTCCCGGTCGTCCCGGAGGAGTACAGCAGCATCGACTCCTGGTTGCTCGGGAGTTCCTTGGCCGCGTACTCGTCGTCAGCGGTCGCTATCGCCTCGTCCCACCACTCGTCGCGGCGGGTCCAGCGAATCGTCTCGTCGGGGTCGTCGGCGACGCCGAGGCGGTCGTAGACCACAGTGTGTTCGACCGGGGTCGTCCCGAGTTCCTCGCCTGCCTGCTCGATGGCCTCGTCGGCGCTCCCCTTGAGGTGGATCCCCGACCCCCGGCGGTAGAAGCCGTCCCCAGTGAACAGCACGGAACACTCCGCGTCCGCGATGCGGGTGGCCGTCGCGTCGACACCGAACCCGGAGAAGATGGGGACGGCGATGGCGCCGACTTTGAGACAGCCGTACAGTATCGACGCCACCTCGGGGACCATCGGCATGTACAGGCCGACGGTGTCGCCGGTGCCGACGCCGACGGATTCCAGGTAGTTCGCCACCTTGCTTGCCTGCCGGTTCAGTTCGTGGTACGTGATCTCCCGGACGTCGCCGGGTTCGCCCTCCCAGATGAGCGCGACCGTGTTTCGCGTGGGGCTGTCCCGCGCCGCGTGGCGGTCCAGCACGTTGTGGGCGGCGTTGATGGTCCCGCCGGCGTACCAGTCGGTGAACTGCGGGCCGCCGCGGCCCGCGGCCTCGTCGCTCTCGCTGTCCGTGTCGCTTCCCGGCCCGCTGTCATCTCTGACGGTGTCGTACGGCTCGAAGAACTCGATGTCGAGGTACTCCGGGAGTACGTCCCAGAACCACTCGACGCCCGAGTCGGGTTCGTCCGGCAGGTCCGTGGTCGTTCGCTCGATGAGTTCCTCGTAGTTGTCGATGTCGTACGCCTGCATGAACTCCCAGACGTTCGTCGATTCGACGAACGAATGGCTCGGTTCGTGGACGATGGTGTCTACGTTGGGTTGGTCGCTCATAGCGTCAGTGTCCTGTAGTGTTTGTCAGTCTGGTATAAACTGGTACCGCCGACCGGTACGTGATACACCCATCTGTCAGTCGGGCGAGTACGCCCCTGTATCACCTGTCTGAATCGAAGCTACAACTCACGTTCACACACAGACGTCTCACTCGTAGGTCTTTGTCATTCCGCCGTCGAACAGCAGGTCCCCGCCGTTGAGATGGTCGGCGTGGGTCGAGAAGCCGAACACGAAGAGGTTCGCCACGTCGATGGGGTCCATCATCTCCTTGACCCGCGCTTGGCCCAGCATCACGTCGTCGATGACCTCGTCGACGCTGATTCCCCGTTGCTCGGCGGTGTCGGGGATCTGGTCGACGACCAGCGGCGTCTTGACGTAGCCCGTGCTGATGGAAAAGCCCCGAAGGCCGTCGCCGCCCTCGGCGGCGATAGACTGTGTCAGCCCCCGCAGGCCGAACTTCGAGACGTTGTAGGCCACCTTATCGGAGGTGACGTAGTGGCCGTGGACCGACGCCATGTTCCCGATGGCACCCACGCCGTCGTCGGTCCCGCGGATGTGAGGGATGACGCGCTTTGCGAGCGCGAGCGGGGCGCGAAGCATTACGTCGTGCATCTGGTCGTACTTCTCCATCGGGAAGTCCTCGATGGCGTCGATGTGCTGGAGGCCGGCGATGTTCGCGAGATACCGAACGGTGCCGTGGGACGCGGCCGTCTCGACGATGGTTTCGATGTCCGCGTCGCTCGCGAGGTCGCCGGTCACTGTCTCGACGGCCCCATCGAGGTCGAGGTCCTCTGCTGTCGCCGCGACCTCGTCGAGTCCGTCCTCGTCGATATCCGTCGCGACGGCGGTCACCCCGTTGGCCGCCATCGCCAGCGCCGTCGCCCGTCCGATACCCGAGCCGCCACCGGTCACCAGACAGACGGTGTCGCCGGTGAAGTGGTCGTCGTCGACGAACAGAATCGAGGAGTCGTCGATGGGCTCGACTTCGAGCCGTTCGTGAGAGGTGCTGGATGCCATTCAGTCACACGTTCTTCAGACACGTCCGAATAGGGGTGGGTTGACATGTATACCCGGTCTGTTGCTGTGGCGAGTACAGCAAGTCACTTTGGCCTGAGCCACAGCGGCCCGTGGTTTACGTGTAAACCTCCCGTTATTCGGGGGTTACGTCGAAAGAATCAGTCATCCCTGTGAGCGTGGCACACACTGCGTGACCAGATAGCCCGGACTCGTCCGGGGCGTATTGGGACACACCTATGGAACGAACGACAACGGACCATGACAGCGAAGGTATCGGCAGGCGACAACTGCTCTCCGCGGTCGGCGGCTCGGCCGTCGCCGCTGCGCTCGCCGGCTGCTCGACGTTGCTGAGCGACGGCGACACAGCGGACCAGGGCGGGCAGTCCGGCGGCGGCATCTCCGACGAACCGATACAGGCCGGACTGTTGACGTTCACCCGTGGCGCACCGGGCGTGCTCGGTATCCAGGCCCAGCGCGGCGCCGAACTCGCAGTCCAGCGCATCAACGAGGCGGGCGGTATCGGCGGACAGCGCGAGATCGAACTGGACGTCGTCAACGAGGGGTCGAACCCGCTCGACAGCTACAACCAGTTCATCGAGGAGGGGAAGGAGGTCACTTTCGGCCCTATTTCCAGCGGCACCCACAGTCAGATCGCCCCCGAGGTCGAGAAAAACGAGGTCATCAACGTCGGCACCGACGGGACGGTGACGACGCTGTACGAGGAGACCGTCACCGACCCGACCTACTCCTTCCGCTTCCAGAACTACGACATCATGGAGGTGGTGACGATGGCCCGGGAGGCCGTCCAGCGCATCGGCGCCGACAACATCTCGACCGTCGCCGGGGTCAACCCCGGCTACTCCTTCGGCGAGGACGAGATGCGGGTGTTCAGGCAGGCCATCCAGAAGCTCACCGACGCCGAAATCGTCTACGAGGGGTTCCCGGAACTGGGGGCCAGCGACATGTCGAACCACATCACCTCCATCAACAACGAGGAGCCGGACGTGACCTTCTCCAGTCTGTGGGGCGGCGACGTGACGACGTTCGTCAGACAGGCAAACGCCAACAACATGTTCGAGAACACGACGGTGTTCGGCACGACGCTGTACAGCGCGGCCGGCGACGTGCCGGGCGACGCGCTGGCCGGGACGGACATCTACTCCGGGTCGCGCAACTACTACTGGGGGAAGCCGGCGCTCGGTAACTGGCAGCCCGGGCGCGAACTGTTCGACGCCGCGACCCAGCAGGACGGCGTGACCGTTCCGACGGCACACTACATGAGCGGGTACGGCGCGGTCACCGCCTGGGCGACGGCCGTCGAGAAGGCCATCGACCTGCTGGGCACCTACCCCAGCCAGGAGCAGATATCGCAGGTCCTGGAAGGACACGGCTTCTTCACGCCGGCCGGCTACCACAACATCGCCGAGGACCACCAGGGCGCGTCGAACTCCTTCGCCGGGCAGATGGTGTACGACGACGACCTCGGCGCGGCCAGACTCGAGGACGTCAACACCTACGCCGCCACCGAGACGGCGCCGCCGCCGGGCGTCACCGGCAGCGACTGGCTGGACAGCTGGAGCGCCTGACACCGAGCCATGGCCGTGACACCCACAGCCGCGCTCGTCCAGACGCTCAACGGCATCCAGTTCGGGTTCATCCTGTTTATGATCGCCTCGGGACTGACCGTCATCCTGGGCATCCTGGACGTGTTGAATCTGGCCCACGGGGAGCTGTTCTCGGTGGGCGCGTACACCGCCATCGGCGTGTTCGGGTTTATCATCGGCGTCGTCGGCCCGCCGGGGGGCGGTGTCGCCGGGACCGCCGTGTTCGTCCTCGCGGTCCTCGCAGCCGTCCTGGTGACGGCGGCTATCCTCCTCCCCGTCGGGACCCTCTTCGAAGCGGTGTTCCTGCGCCAGATCTACGACCGCGACCAGGTGTACCAGCTGGTGTTGACCTTCGCCCTCCTGCTCATACTGCTGGACGTCAAGAAGTTCATCTGGGGGGACAGCTCGCTCAGGACCGACGCCGTCTACAGCGCCATCAACACGATCCCGACGAGCGAACTCGTCGGGCTGAACTACCCGACCTACAACGTGTTCGTCATCCTCGTCGGCTCGGCCGTCGTCGCGGGCCTGTTCTGGTTCTTCGAGCGCACGAAGACCGGGCGCATCATCAGAGCGACGGCCATCGACCGCGAGATGGCGACCGCCATCGGCGTCAGTACCGACCGCGTATTCACGCTCGTGTTCGCACTCGGAGCCTTCCTCGCCGGGTTCGCCGGGGCGATGGCGGTGCCGCCGACGTCCGCGACTCTGGAGATGGGCACCAATCCGCTGGTGCTTTCGTTCGTCGTCATCGTCATCGGCGGCCTCGGCAGCCTCCGTGGGGCCTTCGTCGGGGCGCTCCTTGTCGGTGTCATCCGGAGCTGGATGATCACGCTGTACCCGCCGGGCGAGATTGCGGCCCCGTTTGCCATCATGGCGCTCATCCTGCTGGTCAAGCCAGAGGGGCTGTTCGGGACGTGGGGTGAGACCGCGTGATGCCGGAGCGAATCGACCGCGACGGAACGCCGGCGTATCGCTTCCTCGGGGTCGAACTGACCCGTCGGGAGGCGGCCTTCCTCGCCCTCGGTGTCGTGTTCCTGTTCATCATCCCGGACCTCACGAGCCTCTCCGACAGCCTCCAGCTCAGCGTCATCCACCAGGGCCTGTTGTTCGGCTTCGCGGCAGTCGGACTGAACCTCCTGCTTCGCCACACGAAGCTCACCTCCTTCGGCCACGCGGCGTTCTTCGGCACCGGCGCGTACGCGACCGCAGTCCTCGCTCGGTACGCCGGCGTCCAGAGCGTCGGCCTGCTGTTGCTCGGGGCCATCGCCGCCGCGACGGTGATGGCGGCCGTCATCGGGGTGCTGTCACTGCGACACACGGGGCTTTACTTCGCCCTTCTGACGCTGGCCTTCGGCCAGCTCCTGTACGCCGTCGCGCTCGGGCAGAGCGCGCTCGGGGGGAGCGACGGGCTCCCCGTCAGGCCGGGGCCGGCCAATCAGCCGCTCCTGTTCGGGGCCTCGTTCAGCCCCGACGTGTACCAGGTGCTCACCTACTACCTGACGGTGGTCGTCATCCTCATCGGCCTGTTCGTGATGTACCGCATCACGCAGTCGCCGTTCCGCAACGCGCTTGATGCCATCGGGCAGGAACGGACCCGGGCGCGGTTCATCGGCCTGCCGGTCCGCCGCTACGTCTGGGTCGCGTTCGTCGTCTCGGGCATCTACGGCGGCGTCGCGGGCGGCCTGTACGCCGTCGTCCGCCAGTACGTCCGCCCCGAGGGGACGCTGTTTTTCCTCCGGTCGGGGGACATCCTGTTCATGGCGATACTGGGCGGGTTCCGGACGCTGGTCGGCCCGCTCATCGGCGGTGTCGTCCTCGTGTTCCTGCAGGACGTGGGCCAGGACGTGACCCAGTACTACGAGTTCCTGACCGGCGTGGTGCTCCTGATACTGGTGTATGGCTTCCCGCGGGGTATCGTCGGGTCGCTCCGGTCCGGCGGCATCGTCAACAGGCGGCTCGGTGAACTGCGCCGAGAGCCGTCGGTCCTGTCGGCGTGGGGCCGGACCGCCGTGCAATCGATAGAACGGAAGGTTGCCGAGTCGCTGACCAGCCTGCGGATAATCCTCTTCGGAGTCGACTGATATGCTCGAAGCACGCAACCTGCGGAAGTCCTTCGGTGAACTGGTCGCAACTGACGACATCACGCTCGAGTTCGGCAAGGAGGAGGGCGAACTCGTCTTCATCGTCGGCCCGAACGGGGCCGGGAAGACGACGTTCATCAACCTCCTGACCGGCTTTCTCTCGCCGGACGAGGGCTCCATCGTGCTGGACGGCGACGACATCACCGGCATGTCGGCGAACGGGCGCGTCGACGCCGGCATCGCCCGGAGCTTCCAGGTCGTCAAGGTGTTCGAGGAGATGACCGTCCGGGAGAACCTCCGGACGGTCGTGCTGACCGAACAGGGCAAGACCTGGAGCCTGTTCTCGATGGCCGACGGCCACGAGGACGTCGAGTCCCAGGTCGAGGAACTGCTGGCGAAGTTCCGGCTCGAAGACGCGGCCGACACCGTCGCCGAGGAACTCCCCCACGGCGACCGGAAACTGCTCGACGTGGCGATGTCGTTCGGCCTCGACCCTGACTACCTGTTGCTCGACGAGCCGACCTCGGGGGTGTCGACCCGCGAGAAGGAGTACGTCATCGAGACGATCGTCGAAGTCGGCCGGGCCGAGGGCGTCACGACGGTCACCATCGAACACGACATGGACATCGTCACGGAGTACGCCGACCGCGTCGTGGCCCTGCATCAGGGGGCCGTCCACGGGGTCGGCCCGCCGACGATGCTCGAAACGGACGACGAACTCCGGCGGCTCCTCCTGGGGGTGGGCGAGGATGAGTAGCGACGCCTTGCTGTCGGTTCGAGGCCTCAACGCCGCCGTCGAAGGGTTCCAGGTAACCGAGGACGTCGACCTCGACGTGAACGCCGGGGAGGCAGTCGGGTTGGTCGGCCGGAACGGGGCGGGCAAGACGACCACCTTCCGGGGCATCATGGGCCTGACGCCGGTCTGGAGCGGGTCGGTCCGGTTCCGCGGCGAGGAGCTGACGAGCATCCGCTCGGAGCTGATTCCCAAGCGGGGCATCGGCTACCAGCCGGAGGACCGGAAGCTGTTCACCGGGATGACCGTCGACGAGAACTTCCGGCTCCCGATATGGACCAGCGGGAAAGCCCGCGGCATCGACGACGAGGACGCGGTCATCGAGAGCGTCTACGACGTGCTCACCGAACTCGACGACCGCCGGAGTGCGAAGGTCCAGAACCTCAGCGGCGGCCAGGCGAAGATGGTCGCCATCGGCCGGGCGCTGGCGCTCCAGCCGGACCTGCTCATCCTCGACGAACCGCTCGAGGGGCTGGCCCCCGTCGTCGTCGAGAACCTCAAACGCTACATCCGGGCCATCAACGACCGCGACATCGCAGTGCTCATCGCGGAGTCCAACGTCACGCACGTGCCCGACGTCGTCGACCGCCTCTACGTCATCGAGCGCGGCGACATCGTCGCCAGCGGCGACCCCGAGGAACTGGCGGCCGACGAGGACATCCAGAAGCTGATGCAGGGCAGCGGGGCGGAGTAGCGATCGAACCGCACTCACTCGGTCACGTCGTTCATCGCCGTCGTAACGCGGTCGAGAATCTTCCGCTGACTGCGCCGGAGGTTCTTCGAGATGGCCATCTTCGACACGTCGAACTCCTCGGCGAGCGACGACAGGGTCGCGTCCCGGGGCGTGTCGAAGTACCCGCCCTCGACGGCTTTCTCGAGCGTGTCCCGTTCCACTTCTGAGAGTTCCCGACAGCCGTCGACCAGCCGCTTCGCCGAGTCGATGTTCTGCAACAGGTCGTAGTAGTCCTCCAGGTCGACCGACTCGCGGGACCGGACCGTGTACTCGTTGTCCCGTTCCAGTTCCGACAGGGTCCCCTCCGCGACCCGCTCGGTGTCGAAGCCGACGTGCCAGATCTCCGAGCCGTCCCGGATGCGGAACGGCCCGGTGATGTACCCGCTGTGGTCCCGGATGACGCTCATCGCGTTCGTCTCGTCGATGCGCGAGCGGATGAGCGCCAGGTCGCCCTTCCGGCGGAGGAGCTGGTAGGACTCCATGTGGTCGTGTGCTTCGAGCGCGTTCAGCCCGCGGTCCAGCTCCTCGCGGTCCGCGCCGTTGACCATAATCCGCGTCTCCAGTTCCCGCTCGACGGGGTGGAAATCCCACTGCTTGGCCAGGAACGACACCTCGTAGTCACGTGTCGTGTCGATGTACGGACAGTCGTACTGGACCATGTCCATCTCGAGCGATATCATGCGTAATCAATCATGTTGGACTCTCTTAGTGATTGCCTATCTGCCACGTGACCCCCCGTGCCAGTCACGCCGCAAACCCTTTTGACTGCGGCAGTTAAGTTTCGGGCATGTACGTCCGGGATGCGAAAAACCGAGAGGAAGTCTGGTTGCTCGACCGTATCGAGGAGATGGGGCTGGACGATACGGCCTTCAGGTCCCGGGACTACGTCCTCGCTATCGACGAAGAGAGCCACGAGAAGGCGGGCTTCGGCCGTATCCGCATTCACAAGGGCGACGAGCCCGTCTGTGAGCTGACCAGTATCGGCGTGCTGCCGGAGTGGCGCAACCAGGGCGTGGGCGCACACGTCATCGAACGGCTGGTCGAGTACGCGGGCGACGAGGGGTTCGACACCGTCTACTCGCTGACAAGCGCCTCTGAGTACCTCTCGCAGTTCGGCTTCGAACGCCTCGAACCGGCGCAGTTGCCCGACTCGCTCCGGGACCGACTCGCGACCAAACAGGAGAACATCCAGCCGGGCGCGGTGCCGCTCCGGGTGGCCGTCGACCGCTTCCAGGTGCCCGGGCACCTCAGAAGTCGGTTCAAGGAGGCCAGTGCCGGCGGGTCCGAGGACCCCGAGCCAGAGGAGGGACCCGAGGACTTCGGCATCGACCCCGACGAGGCGACCTACAAGTACGACACGGGCGACTGATTATCTGACGTCGACGACCTCGATGTCGAACACGAGCGTCTTGCCCGCCAGCTCGTGGTTGAAATCGACCTCGACAGCGTCGTCCCGGACCCCGGTCACGTCCCCGTGGAGGCCGTTTTCGGCCTCGACGTGGAGCCCGACTTCCGGCTCTTTCCCGACCATGCCCTCGAACGTCTCGGGGTCGTACTCGCGGACGCGGTCGGCCTGGAACTCCCCGTAGGCCTTCGCCGGGGGCACCGTGACAGTAGTCTCCTCACCCGCGGCCATTCCGACGATAGCCTCGTCCAGCCCTTCGATTATCTCTCCGGCACCGACAGTAAAGGAAAGCGGTGCGTACTCGCTTTCCTCGACGCCCTGTGCCTCGATGAGTCCGTGCTCCCTGGCGACGTCGGGCCGTGACGTATCGAAGACGGCCCCGTCCTCGAAGCGGCCGACGTACTCGATGGTGACGCCGTCACCCGGTTCGATTGGCATACGTCCCCGATAGATGACGACGATATAAACCCGCCTCGGAACGCCGCGCCGCCGTATCGTCGCGAGTGGATATTAAAAACCGTGAACGATTTAAGAACCCTTAAGCTTCCGCCGTCCGACAGTCCGCCCATGTTTGACCCCGACGAGCTGGAGGAGATACGGGAATCGAAGGCTCAATGGGAGGAAGCCGACGTCCAGCCCACCGTCGACCGCTTTGGCGAACGCAAGGAGACGTTCACCACGGACACCGAGGGCCACGAGGTAGACCGTCTGTACACGCCCGCAGACGTCTCCGACCTCGACTACGAGGCGGACCTGGGGTTCCCCGGCCAGGAACCGTACACCCGCGGCGTGTACCCGACCGGCTATCGGGGTCGCCTCTGGACGATGCGCCAGTACGCCGGCATGGGGACCGCGACGGAGACCAACGAGCGGTTCAACTACCTGCTCGACCAGGGCCAGACCGGACTCTCGATGGCCTTTGACCTCCCGACGCAGATGGGCTACGACTCCGACCACGCGATGGCCGCCGGCGAGGTGGGCAAGACCGGCGTCGCCATCGACTCGCTTGACGACATGGAGACCGTGTTCGACGGGATTCCGCTAGACGAGGTCTCGACGAGCATGACGATTAACGCCCCAGCGTCGGTGCTGCTGGCGATGTACATCGCCGTCGGCGACAAGCAGGGCGTCGACCGCGAGGAACTGCGTGGGACCATCCAGAACGACGTCCTGAAGGAGTACATCGCCCGGAACACGTTCATCTACCCGCCGGAGCCGTCGATGCGGCTCATCACCGACATCTTCGAGTTCTGCGCCGCCGAGACGCCGAAGTTCAACACCATCTCCATCTCGGGCTATCACATCCGCGAGGCCGGTTCGACAGCCGCCCAGGAGATCGCGTTCACGCTGGGCGACGGCATCGAGTACGTCGAGGCCGCCATCGAGGCCGGACTTGGCGTCGACGAGTTCGCCCCGCAGCTGTCCTTCTTCTTTGCCTCCTACAACAACATCTTCGAGGAGGTGGCGAAGTTCCGGGCGGCCCGGCGCCTCTGGGCGAAGATCATGGACGAGCGCTTCGACGCCGAAAACCCCAAATCGAAGCAGCTGAAGTTCCACACCCAGACCGCCGGGTCGACGCTGACCGCCCAGCAGATAGAGAACAACGTCGTTCGCGTGTCCTACCAGGCACTGGCGGCTGTCCTCGGTGGGACCCAGAGCCTTCACACCAACGGCAAGGACGAGGCCATCGGCCTCCCGACCGAGCAGTCTGTGCGGACTGCGCTGCGAACCCAGCAGATACTCGCCCACGAGTCCGGGGCCGCCGACACCATCGACCCGCTGGCGGGGAGCTACTACGTCGAGTCGCTGACCGACGAACTCGAAGCCGAGGCCCGCGACCTCATCGATGAGGTCGACGACCGGGGCGGGATGCGCCGCTCCATCGAGGAGCAGTGGGTCCAGCGCCAGATTCAGGACGTCGCCTTCGAGCGCCAGCGCGAACAGGAGGCGGGCGAGCGGGTCATCGTCGGCGTCAACGAGTACCAGGTCGAGGAAGAGGGCGAACAGGACATCGAAGAGGTCGACGAAGCGGTCGAGCAGGCCCAGCAGGACAACGTCGCCACCGTCCGGGAGGAGCGCGACGAGGAGGCCGTCGCGGCGAAACTCGACGCGCTCCGGGGGGCCGCCGAGGGCGACGAGAACGTCATGCCCTACATCATCGACGCCGTGAAGGTGTACGCCACGACCGGCGAAGTGTGTGACGTGCTCCGGGACGTGTTCGGCGAGTACCAGCCCGGCTCGTCGATGTAACGCCACGCTTTCGGTTCCAAAGATTCCGGTCGGCTTGGTCTTTGTCCCGAATGACGGCTGGATTGAAACGCCAGCCGCCGGCTAGCTGACCCGGACCACGTTCATCCGGCCCGTCGGCCTCTGGACACGCCGCAAGCCGAAGCTGACGAGCGTCTGCACGACGCCGTTCCGGGCGATACCGTCCAGGTCCAGGTAGGCTTGGCCGCGATGGGGCCCCAGGACCCCGGTAATGAGGCCGTCTCGACCAGCTCCGTCTGCCGGATCGGTCCAGCAGCGACTCGACGGAGTGGGCCGCCCTCGCAGGGTCGGCGACGATGGTGTGACCGTGGGTCGGCAGGAACCCATCAAAAACGGCCGAACGTGGCAGTGGAGTTGTGCTCGTGGGCGGAGTGCCTCCTGTCACCGGCAGCTAAACCCGTCGGCGAACAGCGACACGGGCGCTGGAGTGATATAGCCGAACTCGGTGTCGGGCATCGGCTAGCGTTGATAACGAGTAAAATGCTACCCTGCGACCAGATACGGGGCGATGACGAGAGCTGCGTGGTACTCCGTGGCGGGCGAATCAGTGGGTGTGGCCGAGCGTCTCGTTGACGCGCTCGTTGAGCTCTTTGATCTTGGTTCGTTGCGTCTCGCCGAGTTCCGCGGGCGGGTCCTCCAGCGCGGGCTGGCCGTGGGCGTCGGGTTCGCCGACGATGACACTCCCGATCATCCCCAGGCTCTCGTGGGGTTCACAGTAGTAGTGGTAGACGCCCTCGGTCTCGAAGGTGTGCTTGAACGTCGCCCCCTGCTCGGTCAACAGACCGCTGTCCCAGGATGCCGCCCCGTCGGGAGCGAGCTGGGGCTTGTCGTTGTCGGGGTGATACGCCGCCGCAGAGTGGCTCCCGCTCTCGTTGTGGAAGGTGACGGTTCCGCCGACGTTCACGCGGGCGACGTGGGGCGCGAAGTGGTATTCGCCGTCCTTCGTTATCATCTTGACCTCGGCGTGGTCGGTCGGTTCGCCTATTTCATCGTGACCGCCGTCCTCGTGCCCGTGACCGCTCTCTGTCTCCTCGTGGTGCTCGTCCTCCGTCTCTTCGTGGTGCCCGGTTTCCGTCTCCTCGTGGCCGTGCTCGCTCTCCGTCCCCTCGTGGTGCCCGGTTTCCGTCTCCTCGTGACCGCTCTCCGTCCCGCCGCCCGGTTGACCGCCGGAGCTGGAACAGCCGGCGAGTCCGGCGGCTGCGGCCCCGGCGACAAGCTGTACCATCCGTCGGCGAGTAGGGTTGGTGGTCGTCATCACAGGTGAACGTACCCCCTCCACTCATAAAGTCCGGAAAGCCGATTTGCTGAGCCAGCAAACCGATGGCCGTTTATATATCCGGCTGGCTGTACCTCTATACGTGAGCTCCGACCATGCCGCGACGGAGGTGTTCTCCGTTCTCGATGACGAGTACTCGCGGGCCATACTCGAGGCGACCCGTCGGGGCCCGAAGTCAGGGAGGGAACTCAGCGAGGAGTGCGAGATGTCGCGGGCGACCGTCTCTCGACGGGTCAACGAACTCCTCGACCGTGGGTTCATCACGGAACGAACCCACGTCGACCCGGACGGCCACCACTACAGCGAGTACGAGGCCGTCCTGGACCGGGTCGATGTCAGACTGAAACAGGAGACGGGATTCGACATCCGCGTCGAGGTTGAGGAAGACGCCGCGGACCGCTTTGCCCGCATCTGGAACGAAATGCGTAACGACTGACCATGCACATCGAACTTGTCATCGCCAAGATAGTCACCGCCGTGCTCGGTATCGCCATCGCGTACCAGGCGTACCGTGGATACCGGCGTACCGACAGCGCCCCGCTCCGGTACGTCGCCGTCGGATTCGTGTTCATCAGCATCGGAGCCGTCCTCGAGGGTATCCTCTTCGATGTCGTCGGTCTCAGCATCTTCGATGCCGGGACGATACAGACCGCTGTCGTCGCCCTGGGGATGCTGTTCATCCTCTATGCCCTCTACGGCGGAAACAGGGAACTGGACCGACCAGGGGCAGACGAATGACCGCTGTGACCACGCTGGTACTCGTCGGTGCACGCCTCGCGGTGTTGCTGCTCGGCGTGACCATCACGTACTACAGCGTCGCGGCGTACCGCCGGACCGGAGCCCAATACCTCCGGAGCGCCGCCATCGGCTTTGCCATCATGACTTTCGGTGTCCTGATCGAGGGCGTCCTCTTCGAGGTGGCCGGATTCGACCTCGAAATAGTCCACATCGTCGAGTCCGTCGCCATCGGGCTCGGGTTCCTCGTTCTCCTCGTCTCCCTCCGGCAGTGAATCGCTGCCTATCGGGCGGACTGCCTTAGCCCGATGGCTTCCCAACTATATGTCGGGGCGGCCAATGTCCGTCCATGCGATTCGACCACGCCGGCATCGCAACGGCCGACGCCGACCCGCTCGCGGAACTGTTCGCCGACGCCTTCGGGACACCGGTCGTCCACGAGGAGACGTTCGACGGCCTGCACGTGACGTTCCTGGAACTGGACAACGGCTACTTCGAACTGCTGGAGCCGGTGCCCGATACCGATGGCGCGATTCCCAAATACCTCGACAGCAACGGGCCGGGCATCCACCACGTGGCACTGGAGACCGACGACATCGAAGCCGCGCTGGAGACGGTCACCGACTGTGGTATCGAACTGATAGACGAGAAGCCGCGGCCGGGCGCGTGGGGACACGACGTGGCGTTTCTCCATCCGAGGACGACCGGTGGCGTGCTCGTGGAGCTAGTCGAACACTGAGCCCCCCTGTCCGGTCCCGGACTCACTCGCTGTCGAGAAAGGCCCCGAACCGCTCTTCGGCGCCGGGGGTCAGGCGCTCGGGCGGCTCAGCGAACCACGCCGCCCCGACGAGTTCCGACTCGTCAACGTCGAGTGCCCCCTTCCTGTACTCCGCCCGGAGGTAGGTATCCAGCGTGTGCACGGACCCCTGTGCGTCGGTGTCCGGATAGTACTTCGAATGGACCACCTCCGCGACGCCGGTGACTGTACAGCGAATGCCGGTTTGCTCGTTGACGCGGCGGACGGCGGTCCCCTGTACCGACTCGTATTCGTCCCCTTTGCCGCCGCCCGGCAGCGCCCACACGTCAGCGCCCCGGCCCAGCACCAGCAGGACGCGGTCGCGGGTGTCGTCGGCCGCCTGCTCGGGTATCTGGTCGCTCAGCTCCGGGAAATCGGTTCCGTCACGGGTGACGAACACGACGCTGTTCCCGGAGTAGCCGGTCCCGCGTGTCGCGGCGAACACGTCGGCGTATTCCTCGGGCGACAGCTCGAAGGTCTCCTCGCTGACCGGGACCTCGTCGTAGGCGGCTTCCAGACTCGAAATACGCTGTTCGACGTTCGTCTGGTTGATCCTCTCCGTGAGGTTCGTCTCCCCGGCCCCCGGGTCGTCGGCGCCGTCAGTCATACGGGGTGATACTCCGGGGCACCGATAAGTGCCGCGGTCCAGTCGATAATCGACCGTGACTCGCAGGTCGAAAGTCCGGAGCTGGCCGGCGCGCACACGCAGTCGCCCGACGGCGACTGACTCGCCCAGTTGCTTCGCTGCTCCCGATTACGCCAGCCACGCGTCTTCGATCTGTAGGGTCCCGCGACTCCCGTCCCACTCCGTCTCGTACTCCAGTTCGATCCGGCGGTCCATGTGTGGTCCGTCGGTGACGAGCGTCTCGAACTCGCCGCCTTCCCCGAGGATGTGGACGCCGTACTCCTCGTTGAGCGCCTCCAGCTCGTCGAGGGCGTCGGCATCGAGCGTGCGACCCAGCCAAGACTCGTCGAGGCCGTAGGCTGCCACACGGATGATCCGTATCTCGAAGCCGGCGTCCAGCATCGCATCCGCGAGGTCGCGGGGGTTCTCCTGCCACAGCGGCGCGAACACGTTGGCTTCGAGGCGCTCGGCCATCGATTCGATGCGGGTCGTCTGGTACTCGCTCTCGACAGCGCCGGCGGTGACGCCGCCGATACCGCCGTCGAGTTCGGCGTCGAGGTCGCGTAGCGCGGCCTCCAGCGGTTCGAGTTCGGCGTCGCCCTGGGCGCCCGCGTCGGGCACGTCCTCGGCCTCGAAATCCTCGGGCTCGACCTCGACGAGTGGAATCCCGATGCTCTCGGCGGCCAGGCGAGCGAGCCGAGTAGCCGGAACGTGGTACATGTAGGAATCGCCTTCCGGGTGGACCGTCACCAGGCGCTCGACGGGGTAGTCCCGTTCCAGTGCCCGGTACAGCGCCCACGAGGAGTCTTTGCCGCCGGAGAACAGCGAAACCCACGCGCCGTCTGTCATAGCCGCCGGTAGCCGTCGGCGGCGTAAATCGCTGTCTATTCCGCCAGTTCGTCCTCGATATCGGTGTGGCTGACGTAGGTCGCCACCCGGACGCCGACGAGGCTGATGAGGATGCCTGTGAGGATAAACAGCCCGAGGCGGGTCCCGGCCTCCAGCGTGAACCCCTGTATCTGAACGATGCCGAGGTTGGTCTCCGGAACCTGAAACGGTTCGAACACGCCGCCGCGTTCGAGGAAGTAGGCAGAAAAGCCGCGAACGACGAGACCGACAGCGACCGCACCGAACGGGAGGTTCACGTACGCGCTCCGGACCCCTTCTTTTTGAATGAGTTCGTCCAGCAGGCGACCGAGCGAGGCGGCCAGCGCCGCACCGGTCAGCCACGGCACAGACGCGAAGGCAAAGCGGTTCGCAAGCAGGAAGGGACTGGTATCACCGACCGCAGAGACGTCCAGCACGCCGGCGAAGATTCCGACGAGCGAGAGGCCGGCGGCGACGACGTAGGTCACGAGCGACACCTGTCCCGAGTACAGGGCCTCCCGGGTCTGGCCGGGCAGTCGCGAGAGGTACGTATCGATACCCAGCCCCTTGTAGATGAGGAACACGCCGACGGCGGCCGCGATAGCGCCGACAGCGATTGTCGGGCTGGTGACGACGAGCAACAGCGGGAACGCGAGCATGATAACCCCGACGGGGACCAGTACCGTCTTGCGGAGTTCCTCGTCGGCCAGAAACTGCTTGAGCAGGTAGTACGTCGACTCGATGTCGCGGGCCTGGCGGACGACAACCCGGTCGACGGCGTCGACCCGGACGCGGCTCTCGATGATGGGAACCAGCCGCTCGTCGTCGGCGCTGTCGACGACGACGACCGCTGAATCGGGGTCGTGCTCGGCGACCAGGTCGTCGATCTGGGCGGCGATCTCCCGGTCCGAACCGACGCTGTCGCTCCCGCCGCCGACGACGGCAAGCACCGGTGAGGACCCCTCGGATTCGAGTTCGTCCGCGACGGCGAGCCCTTCGAGGAGGCAGTTGACCCGGCTGTCTTCCGGGTCCACGACCCCCGTCTGCGTGATGAGGGACTCGACGGCGTCGCGGCCGACGACGGGACACGCCGCTGTGGCCGGGCTGTCCCTGTCGATACACACCACCAGCGTAGTCACACTACGGCGAAGGCGGTCCCCGAATAAAAAACCTCCCGAGCTATCGCCGGAAGGAGAGTCCTTCGATGTCGCCGTCGGCGACGCCGGCGATACCCGCACCCAGCGCGAACGCGACCCGCTGTGCGCCCCCGCGGAGCTTCCCTGCCAGTCCGCGCTCCGGCTCGTACTCCTTGACCGTCACTGACTCGCCAAGCCGCTGCTCCAGACTCGCCTCGACCTCGTCTCGCGTCCCGAGCCGGTCGACGAGGCCCCGCGTCTCCGCCTCCTCGCCGAGGAAGATGCGCGCTTCGGTGTCCCTGAGCGTCTCGGCG
This sequence comes from Haloarcula sp. 1CSR25-25, assembly GCF_032027985.1. NCBI lineage: Archaea > Methanobacteriati > Methanobacteriota > Halobacteria > Halobacteriales > Haloarculaceae > Haloarcula > Haloarcula sp. 1CSR25-25. The sequence goes on along the minus strand of NZ_JAHYBW010000002.1, from coordinate 883,137 downwards.
TCCATCTCGCGGCCCTCGGCCACGGTGTCGACGAACTGGTCGTAGTAGTCGTCGACGATGCCCTGGAGGTACGCTCGCTCGTCTTCGCTCATCTCCTTCAGCGGGACGCCGGCGTCCTTGTACTCGCCGGCCGTGAACTGCTCGTAGGAGAGGCCGAGGCGGTCTGCAAGCTCCTTGGCGTTGACCCGCGAGCCGACGACGCCGATGGAGCCGACGATAGAGCCCTCACGCGCCCACAGTTCGTCACAGCCGGCGGCGATGTCGTAGCCGCCGCTGGCACAGACATCCGTCGCGTAGGCGATGGTCGGGCCCTCGAACTCCTGAGCGGCGATGCGGATGTCCTCGCTGGGGACGATCTGGCCGCCCGGCGTGTTCAGCTTCAGGAGCAGCGCCGCCGAGCCGCGGTCGCTGTCGGCGCGTTCGATCTGTTCGACGATGTCGTCGGCCGACGCACCGACAGGCGGACTGGTGATGCCGCCGCCGCCGTCCCGGGTAATCGGCCCTTCGACGGCGACCTCCGCGACGTTATGTGCCGGCAGCAGCGACCCGGCGACCTTGCCGCCGATACGTAACGCGACGATGACGACGACCAGCAGTAACAGGACGCCAAGCAGCTCCGCCAGGTCGTCCGGGACCACAACGAACAGGTACCACGCCGCTATCGCTGCGGCGATGCCGACGACCGCGACCAGTGCCCCACGGGCGATGTCGTCTGCGCCCGCCATTACTGATACATCCCGAGTGGTCGGGCGCTCGTGCTCTCCTCCTGGTTCTCCTGGAGCTGCTGTGCGAGCTGGGCCTTGGCCTGACCGATCTCTTCGGCCTGCTCGACCAGCGCATCGGTGTCGACCTCGGAACCGATCAGCGGGCCGATTCCCGCCTGGAGGAGCGCCCGCGCCGCTTCCGGGTCGGGGAACTGCTGGTCAGCTTCGACGATGAGCCCGATGCCGGTTAGGCCGACCCGCTGTGATTCATGGACCAGCGCGCCGGTCGGCCCGGTCATGGCGCCGTTCTCCGAGGGCGGGGCCACGTCCGCGTCTTTGAGCATTGCGGCCCCGTCACCCGTCGAGACGCCGTAGACGTTCGGAACGCCGTCTCTCTCGGCAGGGCGGCCGCTGAGGTAAATCGGCATCGCGTCGTTGGCCTCGAACCAGCGCACCATACACCCGGCGAAATCCTTTGCGCCCGAGGGCGAGATGGGTGCGTCGCTCTGGAGGACGAGCAGGTCGCGGTCCTCGTCCGCGTACAGCCGGACCGGCGGGCGGATCTCCGGGTCGTCCGTCCCGTACACGGCTATCTCCGGCAACCCCTCGCAGTGGGCCGAAGCGTAGTACTCCATGTCGTAGACGTCGACGAGGTGGTCGGCGGCGATCTTGCCGACGAGTCCGACCCCGGGGAGCCCTTCGATCAGTGTCGGCGAGTCGAGCGAGATGTCGTCTCGGTGGACCTGTACGTGTGCCATACCTCAGGTATCGGCCGCCGGCGGCTTGAAAGCCATGGGCCGGTGCCGTTCGAAACCCACAAACCGACCGCCAGCGAACGCCGGACAATGGAACCACTCGACCGCTACCGCCCCATCGTCGACGACTTCGAGGCGTTCCTCGACGCGTGTGAACGCCCGCTGCCGTCGGCCGTCAGGGTCAACACCATCAAAGCCACCGTCGAGCGGGTCCGGACGGCGCTTGCGGAGGCGGACATAGCCTACGACCCCGTCGACTGGCACGACGGCCTGTTCGTCCTGCCCGAGGACTCCCCCGGCGCGAACTGGCCGTACTTCCACGGCTGGATTCACGGCCAGGAGGAGGTGTCGGTACTGCCCGCGACGGTACTCGACCCCCAGCCCGGCGAGCGAGTCTGGGACGCCTGTGCGGCACCGGGGAGCAAGACGACACAGCTCGCCGCGCTGATGGCCGACACCGGCGAGGTTGTCGCGACGGACAACAACCTCGGGCGCATCTCGGCGCTGCGGACCAACACCGAGCGGCTGGGCGCGACGACAGTCGCGGTCACCCACGAGGACGGCCGCAACCACTCGCTCAAGCCCTTCGGCGGCGAGGGGTACGACCGGGCGCTCGTCGACGTCCCCTGCTCCTGTGAGGGGACGATACGCAAGAACCCGGATACGCTGGAGGACTGGACGCTCTCCCACGTGGAAGGTATCTCCGGCGTGCAGAAGGGTATCCTCAAGCGGGCCGTCGAAGTGACCGAGCCGGGCGGCACCGTCGTCTACTCCACCTGTACGTTCGCCCCCGAAGAGAACGAGGCCGTGCTGGACTACGTGCTCGACGAGGCGGCCTGTGAAATCGTCGAGTACGACCTGCCACTCGACCATGCCCCCGGCATCACCGAGTGGCAGGACGAGCGCTTCGACCCCGGCGTGACCAACGCCAAGCGCATCTACCCCCATCACAACGACACGGGCGGGTTCTTCTGTGCGAAACTGGAGGTGCGCGGCGAATGAGCGACCAGAGCACGGAGTTCACCCGGCTCCCCGAAACGGGCGAAACGCGCGAGGACCCCGAGCGGGCGACCCGCCAGGAGGTGCTTGATTTCTGGGCCGAGCGCTTCGGCGTCCCGCCGGAGACCTTCGAGGGGTACACCTTCTGGGAACGGGGTGCCGGCAAGCTGTGGCTGTATCGCGGCAGCCCGCCGTCGCCGGTCGACATCGAGGGGCTGGGGATGACGTTCCTGCGGACGCGCCAGGAACACTGGAAGCCGACACTGGAGGCCGTCCAGCGGTTCGGCGAGCACGCCAGCGAGAATGTCATCCACCTCGAAGAAGACGCCGCCCGGGGGTTCGTGGCCGGTGAGGACCGGGAACTCGACTGGGACGGCGACTGGGGCTATCTCGTCGTCACCCACGACCTCGCCGGCGGGGCCGAACCGGTCGGCGTCGGCCTGTACGTGTACGGCGAACTCAGGTCCCAGGTACCGAAGGGCCGCCGCCGAGAGCTCTGACCGGCGGGCGCGGTTCGATACGCGTCCCGCGCGGTCCGATAGCCCCGGTCCCGCGGTTCGCTACACGTCCTGCGCGGTTCGATAGCCCCGCTCCCGCGGTTCGCTGCGCTTCTCACTCGCGCGGTTCGATAGTCCCGCCCCCCAGCCCCTCCCAGGCGACGCGGTAGCCCAGTCGGGCGAGGGCGGCGCTGTCGTCCGCGATACCGTACGCCGCCAGTCGCTCGCTCGCCGTCTCGTAGGCCATCCCGGGCTCGATCTGCTCGGCCAGTTCGTCCAGCACGTCGGGGGCGACGAGCGTGCGCCCGACCCGTTCGTGGGCCGGAAAGGCCGCGTCGTCCAGCGCGTCTTCGCTGACGCCGTACTCCGCGGCGAGGTCGGCGAGGGAGACCACCGCGGCGTCCGGTCGGAGTTCGCTGGGTATCTCCGCGGCGCTCTCGCGCACCAGTCGCTCCTCGTAGGGCCGCAGCGCGTCCCGGACGTCTTTCACGCTGACCGTCCCGGAGTACGGAATCGCACGGTTGTCAGTGGCCTCGATTTCGTCGCCGACGCCGAGGGACTCGTCGACGGCGACCAGCATCTCCACGTCCTCCAGCGCGTCGAGGCGAGCGAGCTTCTTCTCGACGTACTCCGGCGTCCAGAACCCCATAATCTCGAAGAAGACGCGGAACGGTGCGTCGCCGTCGGTCCCCACCCCACGCCCCGTGTCTCGAACCCCGGTGTCAGCGCCGGGTCGCCACTCGAAGGCGAAGTCCGGGATGACGACGTGTTCGCCCGCCGCCAGGGGCTCGGGCTCGCGGACGAGGTCCCAGTCGAGGTCCAGCGCACCGAACCGGCCGGCGAAGTCGGCCTCGACGCCGCTGTCGTAGCTGACCTCGGTCACGGGCTCGACGCCGGGAACGGTGACGTCACCGTCCGAAAGGGTGAGTTCCCGCTCGGTGCCCCGGTCGTCGATGGTCGCTGTCAGTTCCCACTCGCTGGCGGTAGCGACCGTTCGCAGGAGGAGAGCGAAGCGGGTGCCGTACCGTCGCGTGTTCGAGAACAGCGCGTCGGGGCCCGTGACGACGACCTCCCGACCGTTCCCCGTCCGGCGAATCTCGTACATCAGCCGGAGGCGTTTGACCGCCGAGACGAGCGCCTTCGGGTCCGACGAGCGGACCCGCACCTCGGTCGCGTCGAACAGCGCCGTCTGCGCCAGCGAGAGGTTGTACTGGGTCCGCAGTTCGGCCGGCCCCCAGCGCGAGTCGACGTCGGTGAGGACCTGTCGCGCGTCCCGGTCCGCGTACAGCGCGTCGGCCAGCGCCGCGGCGTCCGTCCCGAAGTGGTCGGCCGCCTCGGCGAGTGCCCGCTCGCGCTCGGCCTCGCTCACGACGCCGATGTCGGCGGCGGCTTCGAACACCCGTCGGCGGGCGCGGACAGGGTCGACCGGGGCCTGCGTCTCGAACGTGGCCTCCCGTTCGACGAGTTTCGCCAGCCCGCGGACGAGCTTGAAGTCGTCGGCCTCCCGCTCTAGGTCCGCGAGTGCGGTCTCCAGCGTCGCGCGGGACTCGCCGACGTGACCCTGGTAGACGCCGAGCACGCGGGCCGCCAGTCGCTCCGCGTCGGCGTCGGCGAACTGCAGGTGATAGCCGCCGCCGGCGCGAGAGACCCGCAGGAGGTCTTTCGTCAGCACAGGCGTCCCTCCGCCACGGAGCGACAAAAAACGAGGAGTCACGGCGACCAACGCGGCCGCCAGCCGACGCCTGGCGTCACCCTGCCGGATGTCTGTCCACGAACGTGACTTCGACGGCGGCCTCGCCCTCTATCGACCGGCCGACGGCGCCTTCGAGGTCAGAGACCAGGTCCGGATACGCCCGGTCGGCGGGCCGGCTGACCGTGACGGTGACCTCCCGGTCCAGCCGGTAGACCGAGACGCCGCCGAACCGAGTCTGGACCGACTGTAACCGGAGCCGCTCGTAGGATTCCTCGGACAGCACCTCGGTGACGGCGTCGTTCACGGATGTTTCGACCTGCATCTGCTGGGCGGTGACCGTCCCGGCGCCGGCAAAGGCGACAAGCAGCGCCAGGGTGGCGACGACGGTCGGTGCGTACGTCCGAACCGTCTCGCCCGGTGAGCGGTCGGCCGCCCAGTCGACCGGGCGGAACCCGAGTCCCCAGAGGACGAGAAAGCCGGTGAGGTTGATGGACGCGACGTTGACCAGCAGGAGGATGCTCGCGCCGAGCGCGACGGCCGGCAGTCCCCAGGCGATACCGACCCCGACGGCCGCGGCGGCGGGGATGAGCGCGGCGGCGATCATGACTCCGACGAGCGAGACCGGCAGCGCCGTCGCCAGCCCGAACGCCCCGGCGGCCCCCGCACAGAGGCCGACCGCGAGCGAGAGGAAGCCCGGCGAGATGCGCTGGGCGATCTGCTGGACCGTCGTGACGCGGAGCTGGCCGGGGACGAACCCGCTGTGGCGGATGAACAGGCCAAAGAGGGACGCGCTCCCGATAGCGACGGCGAGTCCGAGCAGCTGGTCCCGGACCCCCTCGGCGATGAGCCGCCGGTCGCTGAGCGTCGTTCCGACGCTGGCGATGAGCGCGGAGCCGACCTGCGGCGCGATGACCATCGAGCCGACCACGATAGCCGGGGAATCGAGGAGCAGGCCCGCCGTCGCGACGACTGCGCTCAGGACCGTCATCCCGTAGTAGGTCCCCTGTCCGGGGTTCATGCCGACCGCGCGGCCGCGGAGTTCGTCGTGCGAGATGCGGTCCTCGTGGCGACGGGCCGAGTCCGACTGGTCCGGCCGGGCGGTCTCGGCGTTCCCGACGACGGTGTACCGGTCGGCGTCGAGGCCGGTCGCTTCGAGCGCTTCGAGCACCTCGTCGACGGCCTCCGGCGGGAGCGGAAACTGCAACAGCCACGCCGTCTCGTCGTCGCTCGCCTCCTCGGTCCGGACGTAGCTGATGTCCCGGTCGTCGAGGACGCCGCGGACGCTGTCGAGGGCGGCGTCCGGCACGCGGATGTGTATCAACCGCACTCGGAATCACTCTGTGGCATCGCGCATCTGTCTGCGTCTCGCCGGACGGGGTCATAGTTATCGAGGAGGTAAGACTGGGAGCGTGGGGGAACACCCAGCCGACCACGTACTGCTCGCTATCTACGCCGTCTGGCGACCCGTTCTTCGGCGGTCTCCTCGGTGACGAGTTCGTACAGTAGCGCCCGTCCGCCGTCGGCTTTCGGTCGGAGCACCCGGCCGAGTCGCTGGGTGAACTCCCGCTCTGACCCGCTCCCCGAGAGGACGACGGCGACGTTCGCGTCGGGCACGTCGACCCCCTCATCGAGGACGTTCGCCGTCACGACCCGGGAGTAGGTCCCGTCGCGGAACCGCTCTAAGATCTCCCGGCGCTCGCTCGCGCCGGTCTCGTGTGTTATCGCGGGGATGAGGAACCGCTCGGAGAGGCGGTACACGAGGTCGGTGTGGGCGGTGAAGACGATGATTCGGTCCGCTCGGTGGCGGTCAAGAATCGTCGCCAGCCGGTCGACCTTCCGCTGGGCGTTCATCATCACCTCGCGGGCACGCTGTTTCGCCAGCAGCGCCTCGCGGGCCGCCGGGTCGGTACCGGACCGCTTGACGAGTTCCTGGTAGTCGCTGCCCGACCGGAGCTGGATGGTGGACTGCTTGAGGTAGTCGGTGAAGGTCCCCTGGTGCTCCTCGTAGCGGTCCCGCTCGTCGGGCGTGAGCGAAACCTCGATGCGCTTGATGTCGTAGTCCGCGAGGTGCTCACCGGCCAGGTCGTCGACGGCGACTCGCCGGACGAGCGGCCCGACGAGGTCCTCGATGACCTCGTGGGCCCCGTCCGGCCGCTCGAACGTCGCTGTCAGGCCGAGCCGTGCCGGCGCAGCGAGCAGTCGAGCGATGTCCCGATACCCCTCGCCGCCGAGGTGATGGACCTCGTCGAAGACCACGAGTCCGAACCGGTCGCCGAGTTCGTCGGCCCGCAGGTACGCCGAGTCGTACGTCGACACCGTGATGTCCTCGACGCGCTGCTCGCCCCCGCCCATGCGGCCGACCGGCCGGTCGAACTCCCGCTGTAGCTCGCGCTGCCACTGCTCCAGCAGGTCGACGGTCGGGACCACGACCAGCGTCGGCGTCCCCAGCGCGACCATCGCCGCGATACCGATGACGGTCTTGCCGCTCCCCGTCGGCAGTTCCAGACACCCCCTGTCGTCGGCCGCTCGCCAGGCGTCCAGCGCCGTCTGCTGGTACGCCCGGAGGTCGTACGCCGTCGAGAGCGACAGCGTCGGAAGGGTGGAGACGGCGTCTTCGTACGCCATCCCACGGTCCTCGAGCGCGGCCCGGAGGTCGGCGTACCGGTAGGCCGGCGCTCGCCCCGTCCCCGTCCGCCGGTCGTACTCGACCCCTGGCAGGTCCGACGGCGGGTCTCCCGCCACGCGAACGGTTCCCGACTCGTACGTCAACTCCAGCACACTCCGGGGTTCGTCGGTCCGGCCGATAACGCTTTCGCGGGGTGAAATATCAGTACCGTTTACGTTCGCTCGCGCCCATCGTATCTAGTATGGACGACACGTACACGACACTGCTCGCCCTGCTGTTGTCGGTCGTGCTGACCCTCGCCGTGCTCCCGGCGAGCGTGGCCGGAACACAGACGACACAGGAGACGCTGACCGTCGACAAGGACGGCAGTGCCGACTACCGGTCGATACAGGCCGCCGTGGACGCCGCCACCAGCGGTGATACCGTCGAGGTCCGACCGGGGACCTACTACGAACAGGTCAGACTCAACGAGAGCATCGCCCTCGTGGCACCCGACCGGGCGATACTGGACGGGTCGCGGTTCGTCAACGGGACCGGCGTAACGGTGGCCGGCACCGCCGAGCCGACCGTCAACGGGTTCACTGTGCGGAACTTCCGCGTTGGCGTCGTCGCGAACGGAACCAGCGGCGACTGGACGGTCACTGACACGACTGTAATCGCTGCCGACGTCGGCGTGTATGCACCGAACGCGACCGGGAACTGGACCATCGAGGACGCCGCCGTCGCCAGCACGACCTACAGCGGCGTGTTCGCCCGCGAGACCGGTGGTGACTGGACGATTCGCGACACCCGCTTCGTCGATGTCGGCGGCGACGGCGCCGACGTCCGCGGGTCCACCGGCGACTGGACGGTCGAAGCGGTGGTCGTCGACCGGTCCGGCGCGGACGGCGTCGACGCGTCCGGGACAACCGGCGACTGGACGGTCCGGAACACGGAGGTCCGCCGGAGCGACACCGGCGTCAAAGCTATCGGCAGCGAGGGCGACTGGACGGTGACCGACCTGACGGTCCGCCGAAGCGACACCGGCCTCGTGACCGCCTTCTCCGGCGGCGCGTGGACGCTCGCCGATGCCACCCTCGAGACCCGGGACGTCGGTGTCTTCGCCGCTCGAACGACCGGCGCGTGGTCGATCCAGAACGCGACCATCGAAAGCCGGCAACAGGGCATCCACGCGGTCAAGACGAACGCGTCGTGGACTGTCACCAGTTCGACCATCGCCGTGACTGCGGACCGGAACGCTATCGGTATCGACGCGCGGTCCGCGAGCGAGGGCTGGTCGCTCGACGACGTCACCATCGACAGTCCCGGCGTCGAGGTCGCCGACTGAGACTCACAGGTCTGGCCCCGCCGCCGTCACTGCTTTCATCCCGCCCGGCCGTCGAGAAAACGAAGCTCTTAATTAAACCACCCTCCTCTCCCAGAGTGCGGGACCGTGGGGTAGCGGTATCCTCGGCGCATGGGGTGCGTCGGACCTGAGTTCGAATCTCGGCGGTCCCACTTTTCACGAAGCGAAACGAGGTACCAGAACCGACCAGCGCAGTCGTTCGACGGACCCACGCGCCCGTTCGGCCACAGGAGTCGCCGTCTCCCGCGAATCGTCCGTGCCCTCGCACCTGCACGTCGACAGAGAGAGTTCGTTGTGAGATGCGAGAGGACTGTCAGCGGGAGCGACCGAGACGGGGTCGTTCAAACGGGCAATCGGCGAGAGAGATGCCCGGCGTCACTTCCAGGTGAAGTACGTCAGAACGCCGATACCGATTGTTTCGAGCATCTGGAGAATCATCATCACTTGGACGGCTATCGCGGGCATCGCCGGGGCTGTGAAATAGAAGTACAGGGCAACGGCGTTCTCCGCTAGCAGGAACGACGCGAACACGATAGACCCCAGCGTCAGCGGGGCGCGGATCTCGCGGTAGGTCTGCACCCAGATGGTGATAAGGACGCCCAGCAACAGGATGTTGACGGCGGCGGCGATACGGGCCCCGTTCAACACGAGGCTCATGCTGTGGGCTCCTGTAGTCGGTTCGCTCCCGTTGGTTGTTGGCAGTGGTGTGTCGTGTGCATATCAGTCGTCCACCTGTGTGAGGATTCGTTCGACCGTATCCCAGTGGGTCCTCGCTCGTTCGCTGGGGAGATAGATAACGCCGTAATCGGCGTCGCTGCTGGTGATGACCCCGTTCTCTTCGAGCACGTCGAGATGGTACCTGACTGTGTTGTACGCCAGGTCGAGGTCATCGGCGAGCTGGTTGGCGTTTCGCGGCTGGTCGGCCAGCGCGCGAACCACGCGGGCACGGTTGGGTCCTCCGCGAGTGCCTGCAAGCGTTTGCCAGAGGACCGTCTCCATTCTGGTCGCATTTCCGGTCCAGGTGGCAAGAAGCCACCGACATACGGTCTGCACGCCCAGCTCGGCGGCGAGACGACGCGCCGGTGGAGGCTCGGAGTCGCAGAGCGCGTCGCTCACGCTCGGGGCACAGAATCACCCCCGCCTCCAGCGTGCCAAACCAACTCTCCATGCGTTACAGTTCCGAGAATGGTGGATAAAACAGTTTCGGCAGACCCCCCACAGAGAGCGGTTTCAAACACTCTAGATGGATTTGAGGGAGAATTGAGAGAGACTCACGAAATGTACTATTTAGCTGACACTCCTAGCAGATGATGGATGTCACCAGATACGACTCGACGGCGGATTCTGCTCGGTATCGGAACCGGTGTGACAGTCGGCATCGCCGGCTGTAGCGGGGACGGTGGCGGCGGTGCCGAGGGGCCCGACACCGAGACGGACAGCGGTATGGACACGCCGATGGAGACCGAGACAGAGACCCAGACCGAAGCGGAGACAGATCCGGGGACTGCAGCGGTCCGAGTGGCGCATATGTCGCCGAACGCCCCGAACGTGGACGTCTACGTAGAGGGTGATGTGGTCCTCGAAGACGTTCCCTTCGGTGCGGTGAGCCAGTACCTCGACGTGCCTGCGGGAGAGCGATCGGTCGAGATTACCGCCGCTGGCGACCCGGACACGTCGGTGTTTTCGGGGCCCGTTCCAGTGGAAGCGGACACGGAGTACACTATCGCCGCAGTCGGTGAAATCGGCGACGACGCCGACCAGGCGTTCGAACCGCTCGTACTGGAGGACGACAACAGCGACCCCGGCGGGGACACCGCACGCGTCCGCCTGGTCCACGCCTCGCCCGACGCCCCTGCCGTCGACGTGACCCTCGCGTCGAACGGGGACGCGCTGTACGACGGCGTCGAGTACGGCGGCTCCGGCTACGTCGAAGTGCCCGCCGGCGACTACACGCTGCAGGTGCGCGGTGACACGGAGAACAACGACGGCGACGTCGCCGCGGAGTTCGACGTGAGCCTGTCCGGTGGCGAGGTGTACACCGCCTTCGCCGCGGGCTATCTCACGCCGGACGACGACCCGGCGGACACGCCCTTCGACCTGCTCGTGACCCAAGACACGGGCGACGGCGACACGGAGACCGAAACCGAGTCCCAACCGGCGAGCGTCCGAGTGGCGCACATGTCACCGAACGCCCCGAACGTAGACGTCTACGTCGACGGCTCGGTTGCCCTGGAAGACGTGCCCTTCGGCGCAGTCAGTGACTATCTCGACGTCCCCGCTGGCGCGCGAACGGTCGAGATTACCGCTGCCGGCGACTCGGAGGCGTCGGTGTTCGAGGGCGACGTGACTGTCGAGAGCGGCCAGGCGTACACCGTCACAGCGGCCGGCGAAATCGGCGAGGAGGCCGACGAGGCCTTCGTGCCGCTCGTTCTCGAAGACGACAACACCGCGCCGGGTGCTGACACCGCGCGGCTCCGCGTGGTACACGTCTCCCCCGATGCCCCGGCTGTCGACGTGACGGCCGAATCGACCGGTGACGCGCTGTTCGACGGCGTCGCCTACACGGAGTCTGGCTCCGTCGAGGTGCCGGCCAACGACTACACCGTCCAGGTCCGCGGTGACACGGAGAGCAACGACGGCGATGTGGTGGCCGACTTCGACGTGACTCTCGAAGGGGAGCAGGTGTACACGGCCTTCGCGGCGGGCTATCTCTCGCCGGACGACGAACCGGCCGACACTCCCTTCGACCTGATTGTCACACAGGATACAGGCGGAATGTAGCGGTCCACAGGACGCCGTGGGCGCTCCCCGCCGGTATCAGACACGGTCGACCGTGAGGGACCATTTCCTCTATACTTTTGTGACGGGACTAGCAAGCGGGGGTATGGGAAAGGCAAACGACGTAGACTACGCTGACCTGCACGACCCCAACGCAGAGTACACGATGCGGGAGCTCTCCGCGGAGACGATGGGTGTCACCGCCAAGCGCGGTGGCGGCCGCGACGTGGAGATCACTGACGTCCAGACGACGATGGTCGACGGGAACTTCCCGTGGACGCTCGTCCGCATCTACACCGACGCAGGCATCGTCGGCACGGGCGAGGCCTACTGGGGCGCGGGCGTCCCGGAGCTCATCGAGCGGATGAAACCGTTCGTCGTCGGCGAGAACCCGCTCGACATCGACCGCCTCTACGAGCACCTCATCCAGAAGATGAGCGGCGAGGGGAGCGTCGAGGGCGTCACCGTGACGGCCATCGCGGGCATCGAGGTCGCGCTGCACGACCTCGCGGGCAAAATCCTCGAAGTCCCGGCCTACCAGCTGCTGGGTGGCAAGTACCGCGACGAGATGCGCGTGTACTGTGACTGTCACACCGAGGAGGAGGCCGACGCCGACGCCTGCGCCGAGGAGGCGCGTCGCGTCGTCGACGAGCTGGGCTACGACGCCCTGAAGTTCGACCTCGACGTGCCCAGCGGGCTGGAGAAGGACCGCGCGAACCGCCACCTCCGCCCGGGCGAAATCCGCCACAAGGCCGAAATCGTCGAGAAGGTCACCGAGGAGGTCAAAGACGAGGCCGACGTGGCCTTCGACTGTCACTGGACGTTCTCGGGGAGCTCGGGCAAGCGCCTCGCGGAGGCCATTGAGGAGTACGACGTCTGGTGGCTCGAAGACCCCGTCCCGCCGGAGAACCTCGAAGTGCAGGAGGAGGTCACCAAGTCCACGACCACGCCGATCACCGTCGGCGAGAACCGCTACCGCGTCACCGAGGAACGCCGGCTCATCGAGAACCAGGCCGTCGACATGATCGCGCCGGACATGCCGAAAGTCGGCGGCATGCGCGAGACGCGAAAGGTCGCCGACGTGGCGAACCAGTACTACATCCCGGTCGCGATGCACAACGTCTCCTCGCCGATTGCGACGATGGCGAGCGCCCACGTCGGGGCCGCGGTCCCGAACTCCCTGGCCGTCGAGTACCACTCCTACGAACTGGGCTGGTGGGAGGACCTGGTCGAGGAGACGGTCATCGAGGACGGGTACATCGAGATTCCGGAAGAACCCGGCCTCGGCCTGACGCTTGATCTCGACGCCGTCGAAGAGCACGTCGTCGAGGGCGACACCGTCTTCGACGAGGCGTAACGTTCAGACCCGCCGTTTGGTGTTGGCTGGGGCGGCACTGGGTGTTCCTGTCGGGACACTCGAGATCACGGCGACGCGGTTACGCCGACCCGAACTCGACGCCGGTGACTCCGAAGCGAGTTCCGCCGTCGTCGCTTTCCGTAGCCGTCATCGACCAGCCGTGCGCCTCGGCGATTGCTGCGACGATTCGGAGCCTGACCCCGTGTCCCGAACCCCCCTCGAACACGGTCTCGCCCTCGTCCGTCGGACTTTCGGCGCCGTCGTCGGCCACGTAGAAGCCGTCGTCCAGTTCGCCGACGGTGAGCGTCAGGTCGGCGGCCGTCCCCTGTGACTGTGACAGCGGGGTCGTCCTGTGTTGCTCGCCGGTATCTGCCCGTCTCTCGGTGCGTGGCGCTTGCCCGTGCTCTACGCTGTTGCGGATGAGGTTCTCGAACAGTTGTCGGAGTCGGCTCGGGTCCGCCCGGACCACGGCAGCGGTCTGTATCTCGAGCGTCGCGTCGCCAGTCTCGACGGTTTGCCAGCACTGCTCGACGACCGTCTGTAGCGGCACCGGCTCGGTGTAAAGCGTTGCTTCGCCGTTCCGGGCCAGCGTCAGGCGGTCCTCGGTGTGCTGTCCGATGGAGGCGTGTCCCCGCTCGACCGAATCGAATCTCGACTCGCGTCGCTTCCGCTCGGTGATATCGCGCGAGGCACCGACGATTCTGGTGACTGTGCCGTCCTCGATAACCGGTTTCGCCTCGGCCCGTATCCAGCGCTGTTCGTCGTCCGGCCGGGTGATGCGAAACTCGAGGTCGACGGACTCGCCCGCCGAGACGCGCTGCATCGCCTGGATGACCCTGTCCTGGTCTGTCGGGTGAATCGCCGTCATGAACTCCGCGGGGTTGGCTTGCAGTGAGTCGACGGAACGCCCGTAGAGCCGTTCGTACGCCGAGTTGACGAACTGTATCTCGGTCCAGTCCCCGGAGAACACCCACAGCAGTTCGCTGGACTGCTCTGCCAGTTCTGTGAGTCGCTGTCTGGTCCGGACCGCGGTTCGGGTCGCCCGGCGACCCTCGACGAGCAGCCGAATCCGGTTTTCGAGGAGGTCGCCGCCTCCGGCGTGTGCGCCTCTGCTGAAAGCGTCGGTGACCCCCCGCGAGACGGCGTCACTGGCGACGGATGCCGACTCGGTCAGCAGGAGAATCGGGACGTCGTCGTCCCTCTCGCGAACCGCATCGACGAATTCCCAGATGGACCGGTCGGGGAGCTCGTCCGCGGTGACGATGGCGTCGGCGGCGTTCGCTTCGAAGCGGTCGAGCGCACTATCGGCCCGTTCGGTCGTCGTTACTGTGAGCGAGTCCGGCTCCGGTGTGTCCGGGTCCCCGACAGCCCCGTCGAGTAGCGGGGCGTCGCCTACCTGCAACACGTGTATCGACTCCGCCGTCGCATATGTGTCAGCCATTGTGTAAATAGAACTGCATCTCCCCTCTTGAAGATACGCCTGGATTACTGCATCAGGGACCGAACCGGTCCGAAATCGCACCCCGGTCGATCTTGTCCGGGCCGCTGGTCGGCATTGACTCGACAAAGGCTATCTCGCGGGGGTGTTTGTACCGCGCCAGGCGGTCGTCGAGGAATTCCCGAAGCTCGTCGAGTGTCAGCGCATCCGCGTCGTCCGTCGTGACGCCGGGCGCGGGTTCGATGACGGCCTTCCCGACCTGTCCCCACCTGTCGTCGGGTATTGGAATCACGACGACGTCAGCGACCGATGGGTGGTCGGCGATAGCGTCCTCGACCTCCGCGGGGTAGACGTTCTCGCCGCCGCTGACGAACATGTGTTTCGTGCGGCCCTCGATGTAGTAGTAGCCGTCCGCGTCGACGCGGGCGAGGTCGCCGGTCGACACCCAGCCGTCGCCGAACGTGTCGGCGGTGGCCTCGGGATTGTCGAGATAGCCCGTCGCGGCGTGGGGCGAGCGCAACTGGAGTTCGCCGACGGTGCCGGGGGCGACTGTCTCGGGCGGGTCAGAGGAACCGTCGTCGTCACCGCTGCCTTCGGGTTCGACGACCCTGGCGTCGACGTGCATCACCGGCTTACCGACCGAATCGGCCTTCTCGCGGGGCCAACCCTCCGGCATCGCGAAGTTGTTCGGGCCGCACTCGGTGAGGCCATAGCCCTGCGAGAGGTCGACGCCGCGGTCCCACCACGACTCCATCACGCTCTTGTGGCAGGGGCCGCCGCCGGACTTGGCAAAGCGGAGCGTCGAGAGGTCCGTCTCCGTCCAGCGGTCGTGGTCCGTCATCATCCGGAGCACTGCGGGGACGGCGACGAGGACGGTCCCGCCCTCTTCGTCGATTGTCTCTAACACGTCGCCGGGGTCGAACTCGCGAGCGATGACGACCGTCCCGCCCATGTGCCACAGCGGGACGGTGAGGACGTTCCAGCCGCCGGTGTGAAACAGCGGGAACACCATCGGCGTCACGTCGTCGGCCCGCAGCCCCCAGGCCGTAATCGTGTTCAGGGAGTTCCAGACGATGCCGCGGTGGGTTAGTTTCGTCTCCTTTGGCGTCCCCGTCGACCCGCCGGTATGCAGGAGGAGGTGCGTGTCGCCGGGGGCCGGCGTCGCCGTCTCGACGGGCACGTCGTCCTCGGGGAGGGCCGAAGCGTAGGGCGTGCTGTCGAGCGTAGAGACCGAGGACGCGCCGTCACTTGCAGTTGCGAGGTGGAGGATGCGTGGAGCGGCCGCGTCGGCTGTCTCCAGGGCGACCGAGACAGTGTCGGCGAAGGGGGCTTCGACGACGAGTATCTCCGGGTCCACACGGTCGAGCAGCGCAGCGAGTTCGGGGGGCGCGAGCCGATGGGACAGCGGAGCCAGCCGGTTCCCGGTCTTGCCGGTGGCGAAAAACAGGTCGACGACGGCGGGCCGGTTCCGCGAGACGACGGCGACGGTCCCGGCGGCATCACTGGCAGCGCCGACGCCGTGCTGCCGGAGGAGGCGAGCAGTCCGGTTCGCGCGCCGGTCCAGTTCGGCGTAGGTGAACCGCCGGCCGGTCGTCGCGTCCACCAGCCCCTCGCGGTCCGGCGTGAGCGCGGCCCGGCGTTCGCTCCAGGCACCGACCCACTCCTGTGGGGTGCCGGGACCGGGCTCAGACATCGTCGATGAACTCCCGGATCTGTGTGTTGACGCGCTCGTACTCCTCGATGAACAGGAGGTGCGGGCCGCCGCGAACGGTGACGAAGTCGGCGTTCGGGAGGCCACGGGCCAGCAGTTCCCCGTTCTCGTAGGGGACCACCTCGTCGGCGGTCCCGTGGATGACCAGACACGGCTCCGTGATTTCACCGAGCCGGTCCGACGCGTCGAACGCCTGAACGGCTGCGCCCTGCCAGTCGAGCGCCTGGTCGCTGGCGTCGCTGTCGATGCGCCAGTCGACGATGCGCTCGATGAGGTCCTCGTGGGCTTGCATGAACGACTCCGAGAGCGCCGGCTGCATCTTGTACCGCCGGAGTTCACGCTCGTCGAGGTCCTCGGGCACGTCGAACATCCGCTGCTGTGTCTCCTCGGGGACGGGAGCCGCTTCGGGGCCGCCCGGCGACGTACACATGAGCGTCAGCGACTGTGCCCGGTCGTACTCCAGAGCGTACTGCTGGGCTATCATCCCGCCCATGCTGGCCCCGACGACGTGGGCCTGCTCGACGCCGGCATCGTCGAGAACGACCTCCAGGTCGCCAGCCATCTGGCCCATCGTGTACGGGCCGTCGGGTTCGTCCGAGTCGCCGGTGCCGCGGTTGTCCCACACGATAGTCTGGTACTCCTCGACCAGCGCCTCCTGTTGCCACAGCCACATCCAGCGGCCGTAGCCGATACCTTCGACGAAGACGACAGTCTCGGCGTCCGGCGGTCCGTCGCGTTCGTAGGCGATGTCGACGCCGTCGTTGGTGGCGTATTGCATACTCCCTGGTTCTTGTTGAATGTCCTTCAAGTGGTCCGGTTCTGCGCTCATTGCGCTACCGCCTCCACTTTCGGTCGGTCAGGCGGTCCGGCGGTCGTTTGCACAGCGTTGGTCATTCCGAGTCACCCCGGAGCTTTGCTGGCAGCGCCTCGGCGAACGTCCCGCCGAGACGCGCCCGAAGCGTCCCCAGCAGTCCGTCGGGGACGTAGAGGACGAACAGCACGAACACGAGCCCGACGTAGAGGCTCGCGTGGCCGTTCAACAGCAGGTCGATGAGGCCGCCGATGGTCGTCTCTCCGACGAGCGTCGCGTCCAGCGTTTCCTGGCCAAGCAGCGCCCGGAGATACGGCAACAGGCCGCCGCCCTGTCCGGCCTTCGAGAGGAACTCCCGCACCGTCTCGTCGAACAGGTGGCCGTACAGCGAGCCGGCGAGCGTGCCGAAGCCGCCGATGATGCTCGCGAGCAGGGCGTCGCCGGTCACCAGGAAATAAAAGGAGTTCTCCGGGCTGGCCGAGCGCTTGAACCCGGCGAACAGTCCGCCGGCGACGGCGGCGAAGAAGCCGCTGATGGCGAAGGCCCCGAGCTTGTACAGGTAGGTGTTGTAGCCGATGGCGACGGCCCGCTCCTCGTTTTCGCGGATGGCGATCAGCACCCGCCCGAAGGGGGAGTGGATGACGCGCTGCATGGCGAAGTAGCAGACGAGGACGACCAGGCCGATCATGTAGTAGGACACCTCCGTCCCGGACAGCGTCGACCCGAGCAGCGCCACCTCGTCGCCGGTCAGCACGCCGATAGACAGCGAGAGCTGGTCGATGCCGGGGACACCGATCTGGAACCCCTCGGCGTGGCTCGGCCCGACCGCCGGGCCGTCGCGGGGGTTGGTCGCCACGTAGTCCCAGCCGCGGACGAACACGTACAGCACCTGCGCGAAGCCGAGCGTGATCATCGCGAAGTAGACGCCCGACAGCCGGAACGACACCAGTCCGACCAGGATCGCCAGCACGACGGCGATGAGGCCGCCGACCACGAGCGACAGCATGAACGGCGTCCCGGGGCCGAGCAGCGGGACCCGCCCGTTGGCGATGAGGATGACTGTGTACGCGCCGGTGCCGTAGAACACCGCGTGGCCGAAAGAGAGGTAGCCGGTGTAGCCGCTGATGAAGTCAAAGGAGATGGCGAAGAGCCCGAAGTACAGCACGCCGACCATCGTCTCCACCGTCGGCAGGAGCATCTGCGTCTCGGCGCCCACCGGCGAGTTCAACAGCGTGTGATACACCGGCGGGTACAGCGCCAGCAGGGCAATGACGAGTACGTGGGCGGTGTGGTCTCGCAGGTACTCCCGGGGCCACCCCGTCTCGACAGTCGTCGCTGGCGCCGACGCCGCCTCGGCGTCGGCCTCGGGTTCGGCGCTAATGGCCCCCCACCTCCTCGACGCCGAACAGGCCCTGCGGGCGGACGATGAGCGTCACCACGAGCACCAGAAACAGGACGAGTTCCGGCAGGCCCGTGAACTCGATGGCGTTCTGGAACCACCAGGTCGTCACCGCGTCGGCCATCCCCACCACGAGGGCGGCGACGACGGTGCCGCGGAACGTCCCGAGACCGCCGACGATGACGACGATGAACGCCGGCAGCAGCGTCTCGGCCGCGAGCGGCACGCTCGCGCCCCACGTCGGGTCCCACATCAGTAGCGTGCCGGCCGCGCCGGCCAGGCCGATACCCAGCGCGAACACGACGGTAAACACCTGGCGAACGTCGATGCCGAGTGCCGACGCCATCTCCGCGTCCTCGCTCCCGGCCCGGATGTACAGGCCGTAGCGGGTCCGCGTGAGGAACGCCCAGATGCCGACGACGGTGATAGTTCCCAGGAGTATCTGGAACAGCGACATCCAGCCGGCGCTGACGGGGCCGAGCGCGACCGGTTCCCGGAGGAACTGCGGCTTGGTCGCCAGGGCGGCCTGCCAGTCAGACAGCGGCTGGAGGTCGTAGACGCCCAGCACGATGCGGACGACCTCCTCGATGACCAGCGTCAGCCCGAAGGTCAGCAGTATCTGGTATATCGGGGGCCGGTCGTACAGCGGCCGGATGATGGTCGTCTCGATGGCCCCGCCAAGCACCGTCAACAGCGCGAACACGACGACGATGGCGACGAAAAACAGGCCGAGGCGGGTCAGCGGCGCTGTCCCGCCGGTGACCGTCACGACCATCAGGAGGCCGCCCAGGTACGCCCCGACCATCGTCAGCGACCCGTGGGCGAAGTTCAACACGCCCATCAGCCCGAAAATCAGCGTGAGACCGCTTGCTATCATCACGTACAGCGCCGACTTGGCGAGCCCGTTGACGACGACCCCGCCGAGTTCCCCGAGCGTGAGAAACTCCGCGAGCGCTTCGAGTATCATGCCGACAGGTACCTCCTGAACCGCTCGTCGTCGGCCGTCACCGCTGCCGTCTCGCCGTCGTCGACGACGCGGCCCTTGTCGAGG
Source organism: Haloarcula sp. 1CSR25-25 (assembly GCF_032027985.1). Lineage (NCBI taxonomy): Archaea > Methanobacteriati > Methanobacteriota > Halobacteria > Halobacteriales > Haloarculaceae > Haloarcula > Haloarcula sp. 1CSR25-25. The sequence continues at coordinate 863,973 of NZ_JAHYBW010000002.1, read as the reverse complement.
ATGTAGAACCGGTCGGCCAGGTCCAGCGCCAGCGGGAGGTTCTGCTCGACCAGCAACATCGTCACGTCCTCGCTCGCGTTCGACAGCGCCTCGGCCACGTCGGCGACGATCTGTGGGGCCAGCCCTTCGCTGGGTTCGTCGACCAGCAGCAGGTCGTTGTCGCCGACCAGCCCGCGGGCGATGGCGAGCATCTGCTGTTGGCCGCCCGACAGCGTGCCTGCGTCCTGGCCCCGTCGCTCTTCGAGGATGGGGAACGAATCGAAGGCCAGGCGGAGGCCCTCGCCCACGCCGTCGGGGTCCGGTATCGCCGCCCGGAGGTTCTCCTCGACGGTGAGCTGGCCGAATATCCGGCGGTCCTCCGGAATCCAGCCCAGCCCGCGCTCGGCGACCTCGTGTGTCTCCAGCCCGACCAGCGACTCGTCGCGGAACGTAATCGACCCCTCGCGGGGCGGCGTCAGCTGCAGAATCGTTCGGAGCGTAGTCGTCTTGCCGACGCCGTTGCGCCCGGCAAGCGCGACCACTTCCCCTTCCTCGACCGAGAGGTCGACCCCTTCGAGGATGTGGCTGTCCCCGTAGTAGGTGTGGACGCCGTCGAGTTCGAGCAGGCTCACGCCGTCCCCTCCTCCGGGTCCGGGTCGGACCCCGCCGTACTATCGTCCAGAGTGCCCGGTTCGTAGCCGCCGAGATACGCCGACTGCACGTCGGGGTTGGCTCGCACCTCCGCAGGCGGCCCGTCGGCGATGACCGCGCCCTGATGCAGAACGACGACGCGGTCGGAGACGCCCATCACGATGTCCATGTTGTGCTCGACCAGCAGGACCGGGTAGTCCTCGGCGACCGCTTCGATGAGGTCCCGTATCTCGTCGACGCTCTCCGAGGAGACGCCGGCATTTGGCTCGTCCAGCAGGAGCACCGCGGGGTCGCCGGCCAGCGCGATAGCGACTTCCAGCTTGCGCTTTGCCCCGTGGCTCAGCGTGCTCGCGAGGTCCCCGGCCCGGTGGGAGAGCCCCACCCGGTCCAGAATCCCGTGGGCACGCTCGGTGAACTCGTCGTAGTAGTCGACGTTGCGCCAGAACGTCGTGGCGTTGTCGCTGTGGGCCTGTTCCGCGACCCGGACGTTCTCGAGCACCGTGCTGTCGGGGAAGACGTTCGTCACCTGGTAGGACCGGTGGATGCCCTTGCTGGCCGTCTCGTGTGGCGAGGCGTCGGTGATGTCCTCCCAGGCGCCGTTCCGCCGGAGTTCGACCGTCCCCGCGGTTGGCGAGAGGCTCCCGGTCAACAGATTGAAAAACGTCGTCTTGCCGGCCCCGTTCGGGCCGATGAGCGAGCAGAGTTCGGCGTCGAGTTCGAAGTCGACGCCGTCGACGGCCTTGAGCCCGCCGAACTGCTTTGTCAGCCCCTGTGTTCTGAGCATGCCTACAGTGAACAGCCCATCTGGTCGCTGTCCTCGGGGATAGTGGTCTCCTCGGCGCTGATGCGGGCCAGCGGCTCGCCGGGCATGATGGCCGCGCCCCAGTTGTCGGCCCACTCGTCGGTCGTCGGAATAGGGTTCGCGACGGTCATCGCCGACCGCGCCTGGTTGTTGTACTCCTGGAAGGTGTAGCCGTTCTCGCCTTTCGGCGTGTCGGTGACGGTCATCCCCTTCAGGGCGTCGGCGATGTCCGCGCCCTCGGTCGACCCGCTCTCCTGAATCGCCTGGTGAATCGCCGAGGCGCCCGTGAACGTCCCCGCCGTGAACAGGTCCGGGACGACGCCGTACGCGCTGGTGTAGCTTTCGACGAAGGCGTCGTTGATCGGGTTGTCGTACTGGTTCCAGTGGTAGCGGGTCGTGAACGGCCCCAGCTGTGAGCCCCTGATCTTCTCCTCGGTCAGGGGCTCGCCGAGCACGCTCTGCATCGTCCCGCCGACGACGTTGTTGGTGATTCTGGTGGCGAACCCACCGAACACGCGATAGGAGTACTCGCCCGAGAGGAAGGCGTTGAACATCGCCGGGAGCGTCGCGACGGTGAACCCGCCGACGACGCCTTCGGCCCCGGCCTCCTCCGCGTTGTCCAGCAGCCCGTCCCACTCGGCGTACCCCTGTTCGACGAACCGCTCCCCGACGATATCGACGCCTTCGGCTTCCAGCACGTCCCGGTAGTTGTTGACGACCGCGCGGCCGAAGCTGTAGTCCGCACCGAACAGGTAGACGCTCGAAACGTCAGTCTCGTTTGCGACGTACTTCCCGCCGGAACGGGCGTCCATCGCGGTGTTCTCGCTCGCCCGGTAGACGAGGTCACTACAGGTCTCCGAGTTGGACGTGATGCCGGCCGACGCGGCCGGCCCGAGCATAATCGGGACCTGCGCCTGATTGACGACCGTCGTGACGACGCGGCTCGCTACCGCCGAAGAGGTACAGCCGGCGAGCATGTCGATGTCCTCGTTCTCGACGAGGTTCGTCGCCGCTGTCTGGGCCGTGTCCGCCGAGAACTCCGTGTCCCGGACCAGGAGCCGGTACTCCGTGTCGCCGGCGGTTATCGTCAGTTCGCCGCTCCCGGCGTCTGTCGGCGGGTCCGTCTCTCCCTTGTACGCCAGCCCGGACAGGAAGCCCCACAGCGCCTGGTCGCCGTAGTATTTCAGGTCGCCGGCGCGGGGCTGCAACACTCCGATGCTGACCGTCTGTGTCGAGGTACCGGTCGATCCGCCGTCTGAGCTACTGTCCGTCGTGCCGCCGTCCGAATCGTCCTGTTCAGTCATGGATGAGTCGTCACCGACACAGCCGCCGAGCCCGACGACACCGACACCGAGCGCGCCGAGAACGCGCCGCCGTGTGGTCGTATCCTGCATAACAGATTATTGTAGACTCGCCGGCCACATAGTGTGTCGAGTTAACATGTTAACGCGACGGGACAGAGAACAGAGTTGTACCAGAGACACACCACTCGGAACCGGGACTGGTGTTCCCCGCCCCCCTTCGCCGGGTTGTCTGTTGGTACCGTCTGCCCGCTGACCGATGTGAGTGTTATCAGAATCGAACAGCGTGGGACCCCATCCGTTGAAACCGGGCGAGTACGCAAGACGAGGACAGCGGTTCCCAGAGGTAACAGACCACATTGTGGTGCGAACCGAAACTAGCGTTAAATCAATCGCGTGTCAAGTTGTCTGCATGAGCCAGACAGTAGACTCGGTTCTCGTCCCGACCGACGGCAGTGAAGGGGCCCGGATAGGAGCGCGACGGGGAATCGACCTCGCCGCCACAGTCGGTGCCGACCTCCACGTGTTGTCAGTCGTTGAAACCCGTGACATCGAAGGAGGTCTGGATTCGCATGAGCAGACCGAACGGGAGCAGCTCCTCGAAGAGGAGGCAAAAGGGGCGGTCGATTCAATCGCGAGACTCGCCCGGACTCACCTCTCTGGTCGAATCACTACCGCTGTCGAGCCTGGCATCCCGTTCCAGACGATCAACGACTATGTCGATACGCACGACATCGACCTCGTCGTTATGGGGACCCAGGGGCAGACAGGGTTCGAACGGGTTGTACTTGGGAGCGTTGCAGAGAGGACTGTCCGGACCGCAGCTGTCCCGACCATCACGGTAACTCCGGATGCGGACATCGTCGAAGTCGGCGAGCAGCGGTACGAAAACGTTCTTCTGCCGACCGACGGGAGCGAGGGGGCAGAACTCGCAATCGACTGGGGGATTACTCTAGCCGGGCTGTTCGACGCAACGGTGCACACCGTCTATTCTGTCGACACGAGTCGGTTCGGAAGCGCCGAGGGGACAGAGATTCACGGGTCGCTCGAGCAAACCGGACAGGAGGCGCTTGAGACGGTCAAAGAGCGTGCCCGGGCAGCAGATGTCAGTCTCGCCGGCAGTCTCGCAAGCGGGCCGGCTGCACGCACAATCCTCTCCTACAGCGAGGAACACGATATTGACCTCATCGTGATGGGAACGCACGGCCGATCCGGCCTCAGTCGATACCTTATCGGCAGCGTCACCGAGACAGTTGTACGTAACGCAACTGTACCGGTCTGTTGTGTTCCGATGCAGTGAGTATCGGTTCGAACTAGCTCCTGCTCTTCTCTCTTGAGATTCCGAAATCACAGTATGGGCAGTCTGCATTATCCAGCGAGTTGTATGGCGTTCTGCATTTGGTGCACTGCTTGGTACGCTTCAACATAGCCTATCGTTTATTCGCCCAGTATAAAACTGTTTTGCGACACATAACCTATGTATTTGACCTAATTAGTAGACAAACATTCAGTGAATTTCGAAATTCCATACAACTATAGAATTTACTATCCCCGTCCATCACGCCCTCGCTTGGCCAGAGACAGTCAGAGTTCTTCGCTGACGTGTTCCCAGACCGCACACCAGTCTTCGACTGCGATGAACCCCTCGACCTTCGCACAGGCTCCCCACGTGTCGCCGTTCTTGTCAGGGATGAACTCGGCACAGTTTCCACAGGACTGCCCTGGGGGAGCTATCCCTTCCTCGATCGCGTCCACGGATTCCATCAGGTTCACTTCTTCGTGGCTGAAGAGGTCCTCCGGGTCACGCGACTCCCCGACCTGTGAACTCGCCGTCCGGTACTCCTCCGGAACCTCGGCCGTCGCCAGTTCCGCTTCGGACATCCCCTCGGGAACGTCTGGTTCGGGTAACGCCTCGTAGATTGTACACCAGTCTGCGCCGTCGATGTAGCCTTCGACCTCCGCGCAGGCACCGAACCTGTCGCCGTTCATGTCCGGAATGTAGTCAGCACAGTTCGCACAGCAGGCTCCCGGCGTGTGTGCTTCGTTCTCCCGGGCTTCGTCGTATTCGGAGAAACTGACTTCCGCTTTCGTGTGTAACGCATCCGGGTTGCGCTGCTCGTTCCCGAGCGACGTCGCAGACAGGTATACATCGGGTACGGGTCCCCTCTCGAACTCTTCTGCCGTGACTCCCTCTGGAAGTTCCTCGTCTTCCTCGCCGTCGTCGTCCTCATCCTCGTCGTCGTCTTCTCTCTCGCCGGGTTCTGTCGCCTCGCCTCCGTCACCCGTGTCGCCGACACACCCGCTCAATGCAGCTAGGCCCACCGTCGCCACGAGGTAGTTCCGTCGACTCCACACGTCGTAGTTCGATGCTGAGTCGCCCCACGATTTGCTCTGTTGCATAATTGTAAATTCACTATCATGATATAAATACATGAACTATACTCCAGCGGCGTGAGAACGTCAATCAGGCCGGGTTTCTCCACGGTTGGCTACTGGAGCCAGTCTCCAGAATGTCCTCTCTGTCTCTCGAAGGTCGCTCGTCTCGGAATTCAGGGGTTCAGTGACACAGCCAGGGGGCTCCCCGGTACTGACCCGTTCTGCCGGTGTCCCGTTGGGGTCGCTGAATCAGTCGTCGATATCCTCTAAGACGTCGACGACGCGCTCGACCATCTTGCGCTCTCCGCGCCGGAGGTTCTTCGAGACGGCGGGCTTTGACACGCCGAAGTCCTCGGCCAGCGACCCCAGCGTCGCGTCCCGGGGCGACTCGAAGTAGCCCTCGGAGACGGCGGTTTCCAGCGTCTCCCGCTCGGTGTCCGAGAGGTCCCGGCAGCCGTCCACGAGCGTCATCGCCGCGCCGGCGTTTTTCACGAGGTCCTGGAGCTGTGGGAGCGTCGTCGACGTCCGCTCGATCAGGTCGTACTCGTTGTCGCGGTCGAGTTCCGAGAGCGTCGTATCGGCGTCCCGGCCGCGGTCGAAGCCGACGTGCCAGGTTTCGCTGCCCGCCTCGATGTGGAACGGCCCGGTGATGTAGCCGCCGTTGTCTCTGATGGTCTGCATCGCCGCCGTCTCCTCGATAGTCGTCCGGATGTGGGCGGCGTTGCCCTCGCGGCGCAACAGCGCGCAGTCGTTCATGTTCTCGTGGGCCTGCAACCGGTCTAGCCCCGTATCGAGGACCCCTGCATCCTCGGCCTCGACGACCATCCGCGTCTCCAGCTCCCGCGCACGCTGGTCGAAGTCCCAGTGTACCGCCGCGAAGGCCACGTCGTGGTCTGCCGTCGTGTCGATGAAGGGGCAGTCGTACTGCTCCATGTCCAGGGCGATATCTATCATTGGCAGTCCACTGTGTCATGTGACGTTCGTGTGATACGGTAAAGAATCCCACGATTGCTGATATCTATTTCTCCGCCGGGTTTTTCACGAACGTCTATCCCTGATACACCGTTTCAATAGTGTTTTAGGGCTCGCTTCTGGAGAAGTTGGTATGACTTTGCACGCCAGAGAGATTAACCAGGACGTACGGGAGTTGGGTGCACTCCTGGGCGAAGTGCTGGAGGCACAGACGTCGACCGAGGCGTTCGAAACGGTCGAAACCATCCGAACGTCGTGTATCGATTACCGGCGCGGCGACGCCGAGACCCGGGACGAGGTCCACCGGGCGCTGAACCGACTGAACCCGGAGACACAGGACATTGTCGCACGTGCGTTTACGACGTATTTCGAGCTTATCAATCTCGCCGAGGAACGCGAACGGGTCCGCGAAATCCGGGAGGGCAGCCAGGAGGGGATTCTGGCCGACAGCGTCGAAGAGGCCGTCCGGGACCTGGCCGACCGGGGAGCGGACCCGGCGGAGTTCGAGCAGGTACTCGAAGACGTCCTCATCCAGCCGACGTTCACGGCCCATCCCACCGAAGCCCGCCGGAAGACAGTGAAGGCGAAGCTCCGGTCGGTCGCCCGCGACATCGAGAAGCTCGACGAGCGGCGGCTCACCGACCGCGAACAGAAGCGCATCGAGCGCGACCTCGACGCCGAAGTGACGAGCCTCTGGCAGACCCCGCAGGTCCGGGACCGTCGCCCGGAGGTCACCGACGAGGCGCTGAACGTCCAGTGGTACCTGGAGAACGTCCTGTTCGACGTCATCGACGAGGTGTACGACGAGCTCGAAAACACCCTCGAAGACGTGTACGACGAGGACATCGACGTCGACACCCTCTACGAGTTCCGCTCGTGGGCCGGGTCCGACCGCGACGGCAACCCGTTTGTCACCACCGAGGTGACCGAGGAGACGCTGGAGCGCCAGCGCGAGACCGTGCTCCCGCTGTACCGCAACAAGCTCAAGGAGCTCTCCGGCGTGTTGAGCCAGGACGCCTCGAACATCGCGACCGACGCGCTGTTCAACGAGCGACTGGACCGTCACAAGTCCAGGCTCCCCGGCGTCGCCACGGAGGCCGAGGAACGGTACCCTGACGAACCCTACCGTCAGAAGCTCCGGCTGATGCGCGAATCCGTCATCCGGGTCAGCGACGTCCGGCAGGGCGGCTACGAAAACGAGGAGGAACTGTTGACCGACCTCCGCGTCATCGCCGACAGCCTCCGGGAGAACGACGCCGAGGTCATCGCCGAGGCCCACGTCGACCCGCTGGTCCGCAAGGTTGAGACGTTCGGCTTCAACCTCGCCAGCCTGGACCTGCGCGACCACCGGAAGATGCACACCGACGCCATCGCCGAGGCCGTCGACCGGCAGGGCGTCGACTACGCGGCGATGGACGAGGACGAGCGCGTCGAGTTCCTGACCGAAGCGATCCTCCAGGACAACGCCGTCATCGACATGGAGGACACCGAGGGCCTCTCGGAGGACGCCACCCGCGTCCTCGACCGCTTCCGTGCGGCCGCCGACTGGCAAAACGAGTTCGGCATCGACGCCATCGACACCTACGCCATCTCCTGGTGTGAGGAGCCCAGCCACGCGCTTGAGGTCCTGTTCCTGGCCGACCAGGTCGACATCGTCGACCTGCCCGGCTACTGCGGGTTCGACGTGGTCCCGCTGCTGGAATCGGAGTACGCGCTCTCGGGAGCCCGCCGCATCATGGGCACCCTGTTCGAGAACGAGGCCTACTCCCAGGCACTCGAGGCCCGGGACAACGTCCAGGAGATCATGCTGGGGTACTCCGACTCGAACAAGGAGAACGGCTTCCTCGCCGCCAACTGGTCGCTGTACAACAACCAGAAGCGGCTCGCGGACATTACGAACGACCACGACGTGGAGATGCGCCTGTTCCACGGTCGCGGCGGCTCCATCTCCCGCGGTGGCGGCCCGATGAACGACGCCATGCTGGCCCTGCCAAACGAGACGGTGACCGGTCAGATCAAGTTCACCGAGCAGGGTGAGGCCATCGCCGAGAAGTACGCCAACCACGACATCGCCGAGCGCAACCTCGAACAGATGCTCAACGCCCAGATCCGGGCGCGGAAAAACGCCATCGAGGAGCCCGTCGAGGAGATTCCCGAGGAGTGGGAGGCGGCCATGGAGACGGCGGCCGACGCCGCCCGCACCGAGTATCAGGACCTGCTCGAGACCGACGGCTTCGTCGAGTTCTTCGACCAGGCGACGCCGATCACCGTCATCGAGAACCTCAACATGGGGTCCCGACCCGCCTCGCGGAGCGAGGACCGCAGCGTCGATGACCTACGGGCCATCCCGTGGGTGTTCTCCTGGACGCAGGCCCGCTGTATCATCCCCGGCTGGTACTCCATCTCGACCGGACTTGACGCCTACCTCGAAGACGGCGGCGACATGGAGACCTTACAGGAGATGTACGAGAACTGGCCGTTCTTCCGGACGAAACTCGACAACGCGTCGCTGGCGCTCGCCCGAACCGACCTCGAGATCGCCGAGGAGTACGCCGACCTCGCCGACCCCGACCTCCGGGAGCGCATCTTCCCGCGCATCGTCGAGGAGTACGAGGAGACGGTAGAGAAGGTGCTCGAGATCACCGGCCAGGACGGCCTGCTCTCGCGTGACTGGCTGGAGGAGAACCTGGAGCGCCGGAACCCGTACGTCGACCCGCTGAACCTGTTGCAGGTCCGCCTGCTCCAGCAGTCCCACCGGACCGAAACCGAGCGCCGGACCCTGCGGCTGACCGTCCAGGGCATCGCGGCCGGGATGAAAAACACCGGATAGCCGGGCGTTGTAAACGACTTACAACACTCGTAGTACCTTCCGAAGGATTTACCCTTCCGCCAGGAGAGGGGCCAGTATGGCACTAGAAACAGTTCTTCTAGCAGTTGGACCGAACGACGCCGACCGAATCGACGAACTCGCGGACGCGGTTCTCGATATCGCGGGCCCGGCCGACGCGACAGTCGTCGTTGCCCACGTATTCACCGATGACCAGTACGACGGCGTCGTCGACAGGCTCGAGTTCGAATCGACCGGCGAAGCCGACCCGAACGAGGTCGCCGACCGCCACACGACCGTCCGGGAACTCATCTCCCGGTTCGACGATGCCGGCCTGACGACGGAGGTCCGCGGTGCTGTGGGCAACCACGGCGAACAGATCGTCGACCTCGCGGAGACGACCGCGGCTGACCTCGTCGTCGTCGGCGGCCGCAAGCGCTCGCCGACCGGGAAGGCCGTCTTCGGCTCCACCGCACAGGAAGTCATGCTGAACGCGCCGTGTCCGGTCACGTTCGTCCGCGGCGGCGAGTAGGACAGCGTTACTCCACCAGCGCGGCTTCCAGCAGTTCGAGCGGATGTCGGATCTCGTAGCCGCTGCCGTGTTCCATCTGCATCGCGCAGGTCGGGCACTCGGTCATGCCGGTCTCGCCCTCGGCGTGGTCCATGTGCTCGAACATCTCCTCGCCGATCTTCATCGATTTCTCGTATTTCTCTTCCTTCCAGCCGTAGGTCCCCGAGATGCCCGAACAGGAGTCGCCCACGTCCTCGACTTCGACGCCGTCGAGGTCGCGGAACAGCTCGACGGCCTGGCGGTCCAGTCCCTGATTCCGTGAGTGACACGGGGCGTGGTAGGCGAACTCCTCGGCCAGCTCGCCGTCCACGTCGGCCGCCTGCACCTCGCCCTTGAGGTCCTCGTGGATGCGCAGATACTCGACGGCCTCGAAGGTGTTCTCGGCGACCTTGTCGATGCCGTCGATGTCGAACAGCTCGGGGTACTCCTGTCGCAGCGCCATCGAGCAGGAGGTACAGGAGGCGATGGCGTGGTACCCCTCGTCGACGAGTTCGGACATCGACGAGACGTTCGTCTCGGCGTGGCGGCGGGCGTCGTCGAGCATGCCGTTGGCGAACATCGGCGTCCCCGAGCACTTCTGTTCGGGTGCGACGACCTCGTAGCCGAAGTCCTCGTAGACGCGGACCATGGCCTTGCCGACCTCCGGCGTGTTGTAGTTTGAGTAACAGCCGTGGAAGTACGCGACCTTCTTGTCGGCGTCCTCGGGGAGGCCACGTCGCTTTCGGGCGGCTCTCGCGTTCTCTCTGGACTGGACCTGACCGCCGCGGTCGGCCCACCACTCCCGGAAGGTCCGCGTTGCGAACTCGGGGAAGTCGCGCTCGCTGGTGACACCGAGCGTCTTTTCCATGACCCAGCGGGCCGGCCCGAAGTTCATGGCGAAGTTGGCCAGTCGCGGGACCTTGCTCGCGAAGAACGCGGAGGTGCGGTAGTTCGCGAGGATGCGGTTGCGGACGTACTCGACGGAGAGTTTGTCCATCTGTTCGCTGACGTACTCCCCGCGAGCGGTGTTGTGCATCTGGCTGAGCGGGACGCCCGACGGGCAGGCGTTGTCACAGCGCATGCAGTTCGAGCAGTCCATCACCGAGTCGTCGATGTCGTGGTCGTCGTCAGACTGCTTGAGCCGCCACTGTTCCGGCCCCTGGAACTTCGGGCCGGGGAAGTCGTCGTCGACCTCTGCGACGGGACAGTTCGTGTCACAGGTCGAGCATTTGTAACAGGAGTCCGCGCCGGGACGGAGGTCGAAGTCGTCGCTGCCGGGGAAGACGTCGACTGGTTCGAACTCCTCGCCTGTGTTCGGTCCTACCGGGTCAAACTCTGTCTCTGTTGGGGATTCAGCGTCACTCATCGTGCCTCCTGTGCGGCGCGCTGGCCCGCCGCGTAGCCTGTTGCGATCGAGACCCCGCTGCCGGATTTCTCGGCGCCGAAGTCGTAGCCGCCAAGCACCGACCCGGCGGCCCGCAGGTTCTCGAACTCGCTGTGCTCGCTCGCGTCGAGGGGCCGGAGGTCGTCGTCGGTCGCCACACCGTAGCGGGCGAACTCGTGGTCGCCGAACAGTTCGCCCTCGAACCAGTCGTAGCGGTCCTCGGCGTGGGGGACGTGGCAGTCGAACACCGGTTCGTACACCCCGTCGCGGTCGGATTCGACGCCCTTGCCGACGAAGCCGCCGGTCGCGAGGACGTACTGGTCGGCGCTGTTTGGTATCTTCGCGCCGTTCTTCTCGATGTACACCTGCTCGATACGGTCCTCGCCCTCGAAATCGACCACCGGGTTGCCGGTTTCGATGCTGGCCCCGGCCTCGTCCAGCGCCGCGAACAGCCTGTCTTCGAGGCGGAGACCGGGCAGCGACGGCGGCCCCATCGGGACCTCGAACACATCGACCCCGAGGTGCTCGCCCAGCGCGTCACGGATAGCGCCGGGGTTGTCGTCGCCGAGAATCGCCGGGAAGCCGACCCGCTGTTCGCCTTCGAGCAGCGGGTTCACGCGCTGGGCGAGGGCCTCGCGGGCCGGAACCATGCGTCCGCGAACCGCCACCTCGCTGTCGGTGTCGAGCAGTTTGGCGTACCGCGTGACCTTCGCGTCCGCGCGCAGGTCGCCCGGGAACCGGATGGTCTCGCCGCGGACGGCAAAGGGGACGCCCGCAGCGTCGAGATGGGCGGCGACGTGCGGGGCGTCGAAGTCGACCATCTCCTCGATGCCGACAAGCAGCGTGTCCCGCGTATCGCTGGCGAGGCCGGCGCTGGCCCCGGCCGGGTAGCGGGCGGTCGGTTTGATAGTTCCGCCGTGGGTCGGCAGGAGCGCGTTCGTGTCCGTGTGCTCGCCCTCGTAGGTCGGGACCGCGTCGTCGAACAGCGACAGGGCGTCCCGGACCGTTTCGACGCCGACTTTCCGGTACGGATGGTCCGCTGGCAGCGACGGAATCGCCTCGTACGGGTCGGTCAGCGGACCGTCCCCGTCGGGTGTGTAGCCGAGCACGTCCACCAGGCCCGACGCCTGCCGGAGCGTGCTCTGTTTGTACGAGACCAGTCGCACGTCGGCCCCGTCGCGGGCGGCGGACAGCGCGCTGGTCAGTCCGGCGAGGCCGCCGCCGATGACGAGCACCTCCGACTCAATAGCCATCCGTCCCTCCGTCGGCCGCTACGTCCGCGCTGCCGACGCCACCCGCCTGGCTGTGGCCGGTGTCGAACGCCGAGAAGTCGACCGGGTCGCCGTCCGCCGGGTCCTGGTCGCGGTTCTGCGTGGTGGCATGCAGCGCGTAGTTCAGCGCCGCCTGGGAGAGCTGCTCGCCCCAGAGGGCGTGTCGCTGGCCCTTCCAGCGCTCCTGGAGCAGTTCGTCCCAGGCCTCGCGGACGACCGGTTCGTCGTACTCCGAGTGGAGCTCGCTCGCCATCCGGTGACAACAGAAGCCGCCCTGACAGTTGCCCATCGATGCGCGGGTCCGGATGCGGACGGCGTTCAGGTCCGAGCCCGAGCCCTCGATGGCGTCGTGGATCTCGGCGCGGGTGACGCCCTCGCACTCGCAGACCGTCGGGTTCGGCCCGTCGGTCTTGAGGACCTCGTCGGCCCGGGAGCCGAGCCGCTCGACGCTCCGGCGGCCGATCGGCGAGCGAAGCCCGAACTCCTCCATGTAGTCCCGGAGCACCGAGAAGTCCTCGCTGCCCGGGAGGGGCACGTCGGCGGTCCGGCAGTCGGCGTCGATGCCGAACTTCCCGCAGACGTGGTCTGCGATCTGCTCGCCCATCATCCGGTAGGTGGTGAACTTCCCGCCGACGATGCTGGTCATGCCGGGCAGGTCGTCGCGCTCGTCGTGGTCGAGCAGGAAGAAGTCCCGCGTGATGTCCGTCGGGTCGTCACTGCCGACGTCCGGCGGTTCGTACAGCGGACGGACGCCCCAGAACGAACGGATGGTGCGGGCCTCTTCGAGCATGGGAATCAGCTCCGAGAGGGTGTCGATCATCATGTCGACCTCCCACTGCTCCTCGGGGTAGTCCTCGGGGTCCTCGACCTCCTCGTCGGTCGTGCCCAGAATCGCGGTCGTCTCGTGGGGCACGACGATGTCGGCGTCGCCTTTCGGCCGACAGCGGTTGATGACGGTGTCGACCTGGCGGATGTTCATGATGGTCATGACGCCCTTGGAGGGGCGGACCTCGATGTCCAGTCCGGCCATGTCGCCGATGCGACCGGCCCAGGCCCCGGTCGCGTTCACGACGTAATCGGCGCGGATCTGTTCGGTTCCGCCCGCCGTGCCGTGGACGCGTTTCCCGGGGCCGGAGTCGTGTTCGACCTCGAGACCGACAACTTCGCCGTCCTCGACGAGGAGGTCGGTCACCTTGCTGTGTGTCTCGATGCGGGCACCGTGCTCCTGTGCGCTCGCGGCGTTTGCGACCACCAGCCGGAACGGGTCGATGGCCCCGTCGGGGAGGCTGATGGCCTTGTCGATGTCTTTCGCCAGGTGTGGCTCCATCGCGCGGGCTTCCTCACCCGAGACGACCTCGGCCGGAATGTCACACTCCTCACAGCCGCTGAGCTTCTTCTGGAAGTACTCCTCTGAGTCCTCCGGTCGCTTGACGAACAGGCCGCCGGTCATTTCGACGCAGTGACTGGCGATGTCCCGCAGCACACGGTTCTCCTCGATACACTCGGTCGCGCTGGCCTGGTCCGAGACGGCGTACCGCCCGCCGCTGTGGAGCAGTCCGTGCATCCGACCGGTGGTCCCGTGGGTCAGATTCCCCTGTTCTACGAGGGTCACGTCGAGCCCGCGCATCGCGAGGTCCCGCGCGATGCCCGCCCCAGTCGAGCCGCCACCGATGACGGCGATGTGTGGTGTCGGTCCCATCTATCTTTCCGTGAGTTTGAAGCGCACACACTTCACTTTACCGTTGATTGTGATTGGACAGTAAATTTTCTATGTAATCATGAAGAATACCGGCAACTCCCGCTGTTGCTTGTGAACGTGGAACACATTATCACTCGCGGAAAAGTCATATTGGGATTTGCACATAACTGACTATCTGCGGAAATATACGGTCAAATCCAAAATATTATATATTTATTCCACTGACTGCATGAAATCCTGCACCAATTGAAAGTTACCAATGGTGCCGTGTCGACAGTAACTATTATATATTTTGATAGTTGAATCTCCCGGAGAACGCGTTGGCCGTTCGGCCAACGGGAGCGACAATGAGTAAATCGAACCCACTTGATTCGGAGGACGACCGGTCCGACGGAAGACACACCGACGGCGGCGTCACAGAGGAGCGGGACAGACTCGGGTCGGAGAGCGAAACGCCGTCGGCACCCCGGAAATAGCCAGCGGCCGGTCAGGCGGGACGCGACGCCGAAGGGTCGGAGCTGAAAGCTCGGTGTGAGCAACTGGCGGCGGAATCCGCCCTGGAGTCGGCGTCCTCGGCCACGACGACCCTCGACCGCTGACCGACAGCGCCGAAGCGACCGTCGAGAAGGTCGGGCAACTGAACGACCTGCTTTCGGACATCGAGGAGATTGTGGGGTTCATCACGGACATCGCGGACCAGACCAACATGCTGCGCTGAACGCCAACGTCGAAGCGGTCCGAGCGGGGGACTCCGGTGACGGGTCCGCCGTCGTCGCCGAGGAGGTCAAATCGCTCACAACCGAGACGAACTGGATTCGGTCGTCTCGATGGTCGAAGAGGTCGGTACGAGCGTTCAGGAGATCGACGAGGCGACGGACACGCAGGTCGACTCCACACAGGAGGTCGTTTCGATGGTCGACGACGTCGAGGGGACAAGCGCCCGGACGGCCGTCGCCGCCGCCGCGGCCGAACAGACGACGGAACTCGCGGAGGCCCCGACGCTGTCCGAGCGGGCCGAGTCGCTCGAAGCGTCACTCGATTCCTTCAAACTCACGACCGGAACGACGGCCCCTGACACGAACGGAACCGTCGTCGAGTTCTGGCACGCGATGGGCGGCGGGAAGGCGCTCCTGTTGGCGGAACCCGTCCGCGAGTTCGAATCACAGACTGACGGTATCAGTCTCGCGTTGCGGTCGAAAGGGAGCTACCGCGGAACTCTCGACGCGACGCTGAACGCGGCCGAGAACGGCGACCCGCCTGCGATCGCCCAGATATTCGGACGACGCCGCGCGTGCGCGCGAATGGGCATTTTCATGCTCCGTCGGGGAACTCCTCCCGGCAGCCCACATCGACTCGCTGCTCGACCCGGTGACGGACTACTACCGCTTCGACGGCACTCCACTCGCTGCCGTTCAACGCCGCGAACCCGGTGATGACCTACAACCGCGACGCGTTCAGGGAGGCTGGACTCGTCCCCGATTCGCCCCCGGAAACCCTCGCTGGCGTGCGGAGTGGGGCTGAACAGCTCGTCGACGGAAGTGGTGTGGATGCTGAATCACGTCCGTGAACTACTCGTGGCGCGTCGCTCTGGGTCGGTCAGGATGTCCGGGGAGGTTCACGACGCTATCGCCGAATTCCTCACACCGAATCGGCCCAGCAGCGCGGTGACACCGGAAGACCGGGTATCTCCCGGTCCACGGGGAGACGACTCCACGACTCCGGGCCGACGACTGGTTCGAGCGGAACCCCCACTACGGACGGCGTTCGACCGACTTATGCAGACACGGGACACCACGGCAACTCGGGGCGCGCAGGTCGGCTCGTTCGACGCGGCTCGGACAGTCATCGGGGACGCCGTCGACAGTATGGACGGCCCCGATTCGGTCCCCACCCCGCTCGAACGGCTCGACGAACGGGTCGGAAGACAGTCCGAACGCTACGGTTCCGGCCGGTAGCGCCGTTCCATCCCTTCTTTACTATCTAAACATCACCATTAGTAATCTTTATAATGGTTCAATATGTTGTTTACTGTCAAGGTGGTAGCTTTGATAAACAAGCTACCTCCGCCACGGAGAACACAACAATGGCAGACACATACGTTGGCTCGATCGACCAGGGAACGACCGGCACCCGCTTCATGGTATTCGACCACAGCGGCCAGGTCGTTGCGAACGCCTACGAGAAACACGAACAGATCTATCCCGAACCGGGCTGGGTCGAACACGACCCCGTCGAAATCTGGGAGAACACGCAGGAAGTCGTCACGCAGGGGCTGGCCGACGCAGGCCTCGAAGCCGAACAGTTGGAAGCGATCGGCATCACGAACCAGCGTGAAACGACGATCGTCTGGGACGAGGAGACCGGCAGGCCTGTACACAACGCCTTGGTCTGGCAGGACCGCCGCACCACCGACCGCGTCGAGGAGATCCAGGAAGCGGACAAGGTCGAGTGGATCCGCGAGAAGACCGGGCTGGAATGTGACGCCTACTTCTCGGCGACCAAGACCGAGTGGATACTCGACAACGCCGAGCCCCTCAAGATGCAGAGCTCGCGCGGCGAGGACCTCCGCGACCGGGCCGAGAACGGGGAACTCCGGATGGGTACTATCGACTCCTGGCTCATCACGAAACTCACCGGCAACCACATCACGGACGTCTCGAACGCCTCCCGGACGATGCTGTACAACATCCACGACATGGAGTGGGACGACGAACTCCTCGAGGAGTTCGGCGTGCCGGAGTCCATGGTTCCGGAGGTCCGCCCGTCCTCCGACGAGAGCCTGTACGGTCACACCGACCCTGACGGCTTCCTCGGCGCGGAGATTCCCGTCGCGGGCGCGCTGGGCGACCAGCAGGCCGCGCTGTTCGGCCAGACCTGCTTCGACAAGGGTGACGCGAAGAACACGTACGGCACCGGCGCGTTCTACCTGATGAACACTGGTTCCGAGGCAGTCGCCTCGGACAACGGCCTGCTGACGACCGTCGGCTTCCAGATGTCCGGCGAGCCCGTCCAGTACGCGCTGGAAGGCTCCATCTTCATCGCCGGCGCGGCCATCGAATGGCTCGAGGACGTCGACCTCATCAACAACGCCGCACAGACGGCGGAACTGGCCCGCTCAGTCGAATCCACCGACGGCGTGTACATGGTGCCGGCCTTCACCGGGCTGGGCGCGCCCCACTGGGACGGCCGCGCACGCGGGACCATCGTCGGGATGACCCGCGGCACCCGCAAAGAGCACATCGTGCGTGCGACCCTGGAATCCATCGCGTACCAGACCCGCGACCTCGCGGAAGCGATGGAGGAAGACTCCGGCGTCGAGATGACGACGCTGCGGGTCGACGGCGGCGCCGTCAAGAACAACTTCCTCTGTCAGCTCCAGTCGGATATCATCCAGACCGACATCGCCCGGCCGGAGGTCGACGAGACCACCGCCCTTGGGTCGGCGTACGCGGCCGGCCTCGCCGTCGGCTACTGGGACACCGTCGACGAACTCCGCGATAACTGGCAGGTCGACCGGGAGTTCTCACCGGAGATGGACGCCGAGAAGGCTGACAAGATGTACTCGCGCTGGGACGACGCCGTCGACCGCTCCCGCGACTGGGCACAGGAGGAGTAACCCATGATAGAGAGTCTTCCCCTGCAGATTCCGGTCTTCGGTATGGGGGTTGCGGACCTCCTGCTGTTGATAATCGCCGCCTTCGCCGGCGGTGCGTTCGGTGCGGCGCTGGGGGCGCTCCCGGCGTTCTGTTTCACCGGCTTCATGGTCATCGCCGGCCAGGCCGTGGCGATTCTCCGTGGCAGCATCGTTGGCGAGCTCGGCGAGCTCGGAGCCGGGGCCCTCGCGACCGGCGTGACCGGTGCGGTCGCGTTCGGTCCGGTGTTCGGCCCACACGTCTCCTTCGCCGGCGGTGCTGCGGCAGCGGCGTATGCCGCCAAGAGTGATGGGATGTACGAGCCCGACGACGGCGACTACCACCCGGCGAAGGACATCGCCTACGCGCTGGGCACCCGTCCGGACATCCTCGCGGTCGGTGGCCTGTTCGGTATCTTCGGCATGGTCGTCCGTCAGGTATCCGGCGGGCTCGCGCTCCCGTGGGACCCGATTGCGATGGGCGTCGTCCTGTCGGCTTTCGCCCACCGCATCGTCTTCGGTTACCCGATTATCGGTGCCGGCAGCCGGAACATTCTCGACATGTCGCCGTTCGAAAGTGGCGAGAAACGCATGGCCACGGACGGCGGCGACGTCCAGACCGACGGGGGAACGGCCAAGTCGTACCGTCTGGCGGTCGAGCCGTGGCTGCCCCACCAGTACAAGTGGGCCAACGTCGCGATGATCGGCCTGGTCACGGGGCTGCTGGGTGGCTGGATCGCCATCCAGACCGGGAGTCCGTTCCTCGGGTTCGGCATCTCCGCCGCGCTCCTGACGTTCCTGAACCTGGGCGTCGAGAAGATTCCGGTCACCCACCACATGACACTGCCTGCGAGCACGGCCGCATTGGCCGTCTTCGGCGGCACGCCCGAAACCGGAACGATGACGGCTGTCATCGCCCTCATCGTCGGCGGCCTCTTCGGCGCCTACGGTGCCATCGCTGGCGAAGTCATCCAGCGTGTCTTCTATGCGCACTCGGACACGCACTTCGACCCGCCCGCGGCCGCTATCGTCGTCGCGACGCTGACCATCGCCATCCTGGCGATTGTCGGTGTCTTCGACGGCTCCTCCTGGGTTCCCACTCTGGGACTAGTCTAAAGCAGTAGCTCTATATTTCCGATTCCAAACCTAGTACACATATCTCCCTGAACGATGGATATTGAAGCGAGAATCAAACGTCGGCAACGCCGGAACGGTGAGCCACGTCTCATTCAGGACTACGAGGCCATCTCACCGGTCGTCCACATAGAGGAGCCGGCCGACCGCGGTCCGGTTCTCGAACGGCTCCTGGACCATCTCGATCCGGTGTTCGACGGTCAGCTGCCACCGAACGCGTACGTGTACGGCCCCCACGGCTCGGGGAAGTCCGCGGTTATCACGGCGCTTTTCGCCAATCTGGAACAGCTCCCGACAGAACAACAGGCGATCATCCACACGACGACCCGTGCACAGCCGCCGACCTCTCCGTCGTTCGTCTACGTGAACGCCCGGGAGACCGCAAGCGAGTTCGCGTTTTATCACGCGGTCCTGGATTCGCTCGTGGAGGAGTCGGTGCCGGAACACGGTATCGGGACGGAGACGCTCAGGTCTCGCCTCCACGAACTGGTGCGAGAGCAGCGCACGGGCATCGTCATCGCAGTCGACCACATCGGCGAGCCGGAGAGCATCCAGGCCCCGGCCCTGGTCGACCTGTTTGCCGGCCTGCCGAGCAACGTCAGCTGGCTCGCTATCGGGCGCGAGGACCCGTCGACGACCGAGCTGACGCGGTACACCGCCGAATCGATCAGCATCGACCGCTACCAGCGCCAGATGCTCGTCGACGTGTTGATGACCAGAACTTCGAGCGGGCTGGCCCAGCAGGGACTCGACCACAGTCTGGCGAGACAGATCGCCGACTGGGCGGACGGGAACGCCCACGACGCTCTCGCCGCGCTGTTTATCGCGGCGGAGATGGCCGAGGAACGTGGCCAGGACCGCATCACGCAGGCGAACGTCGACGCGGCCATCGCGGAGGTGCCCGTTCCCTGTATTTCGCTTGGCATCGTCCTCTCCCTGCCGACGAACCGGCAGATCGTCCTCAGGGAACTCATCGATCTGGAGGAGAGCGAACGCTCCTCGGTAACGGCGACGACGGAGGCGATCGCGTCCGCCCAGTCAGTCGATCTCTCGGCGGGGACCGTCAAACGGTTCCTCTATGAGATGGCTGAGTCCGGCATTGTCGACCGCGTCGAGGCGACGACCACCAACGGCCAGGGACGCCCGCCGAGCCGTGTCGAACCGCGGTTCCCGCCGACGGCCTTCCGGCGGCTGTACGACCTGAAACAGTAGTCCGGCGTTGCGCGGTCGGTTCGACGCCTTTCAACTGCGCTGTGATGGGTCGCCCGTTCCGCCGGTCAGCGCCGACGCCAGTGCGCCGCGGACCACGACGTCGTCGCCGAACTGCGTCAACTGGATGTCCGGAATGTTCGACATCACCATCTCGTCGAGTCGGTCTCGAATCGGGTCTAACACCTGCTCGGGGTTGTTGAGCGCAACGGCCCCGCCGACGTAGACGACGAGGGGCGCGTAGGCGTGGACCATGTTTGCGACGCCGATAGCGTTCCAGTGACAGATCTGGTCGAGGACGTGGGACGCGAACTCGTCTTCGCCGGCGTACTCGAAGACGTCCGCCGCCGAGAACTCCTCCGTCTCGATGGGGAGTGCCGTGTCGACGGGGTCCTCGCGGTGCAGTTGCGTGGCATACCGCGGGATGTTCTCGCCCGAGCAGTACGCTTCCCAGTGGCCGTCGTGCCCGCAGCCACAGGTCATGAACCCGTGGGGGTCAATCGTCAAGTGGCCGACCTCCCCGGCGTTGCCGTCCCAGCCCGACAGGATGTTCCCGTCGACGGCGACCCCGGCGCCGACCCCGGAGGAGATAGTGAGATACACCATGTCGTCGGGGCTTCGGTCCGAGTAGAACCGCTCGCCGATGACGCCGGCGTTGGCGTCGTTGTGAAGCCACACCCGGTCGCTGCCGATGAGATTCTCGACCGGACCGGTCAGCGGAATCCGGTCGATGGAGTCGGGGAGGTTCGCGGGGTTTTCGACGACGCCTTCGGCCAGGTCCATCGGGCCGAAGGAACCGATACCGGCGGCAACCACGTCCGTCGGGGCGATGTCGGCGGCGTCACAGGCCTGCCGGATCGCCTCGAGGACCGACTCCGTGACCGCGATACCTGACGGTCCACGCGGTGTCTCAGTTTTGTGTGACGTGACTATCGAACCTGTCTCGTCACCGATAACAGCCCGAATATGTGTCGCTCCGAGGTCGACCCCTGCGTAAGCGCCCATGCTGGTCGAACGGTTGCCCCACCGATACTTAACTACACAGATTCTACTGCGGTTAGTAGTCCCGCTCCGAACCCGAGATGTCCTCCCGGCCGACGGCCTCCTCGTAGACGACGCCGCGCTCCGAATCCAGCGTGACGGTGGACCCGTCGGAGACGGTCTCGGGGAGGTCCGCGTTCGAGATCATCGGAATCGAGAGCTCCCGGGCGATGATCGCGGCGTAGCTCGTGACGCCCTCGTGGGCGTCGATGATGCCGCCGATTCGGCTGGTGTCGCCGACGAACTCGCCGTCGAACCCCTCCGGCACCGCCAGTATCGCCCCGTCTGGAACGTTCGACAGGTCGCCCGGTGACTCGCGGGGTGGGGCCGTCGAGACGCGGTGCACTGGGCCGGTCACCAGGCCGTCGACGATAGACCGGCCGCTGGCGACCGTCTCCGCGGCGACGTGGACTTTCAGCATGTTCGCGGTGTTCATTCCGTCCAGTTCGGTCATCATCCCGGAGAGCACGACAACCGTATCGCCGCTTTCGGCGGCCTCGGTGTCGAGGGCCGCCTGGACCGCCGTCTGGATGATTGCATCGGCCCCGTCGGTGGTGTACTTGGTCGTCACCGGCCTGATACCCCAGGAGAGCGCGAGCTTCCGCCGGACCCGCTCGCTCGGCGTCGACGCGACGATGGGAATCGACGGCCGGTACTTGGCCGATTTCAGGGCGGTGTAGCCGGATTCGGATGCGGCGACGATAGCCGACGCGCCGATGTCACGGGCCAGGAACCGCCCGGAGCGCGCGAGCGCGTCCGTCCGGGTGTCGCCGGCGTTTGGCACGCGCTGTTCGCGGGACTCGGCGTACTCCTCGCTTGCTTCCACGTCGCGGATGATCCGGTCCATCGTCTCGACGACGCGAGTCGGATGGTCACCGATGGCCGTCTCGCCGGAGAGCATCACGGCATCGGTCCCGTCAAGGACTGCGTTTGCCACGTCGGAGGCCTCCGCGCGGGTCGGCCGCCGGGAGTGGACCATCGAGTCCAGCATCTCGGTCGCCGTGATGACCGGGACGCCGGCCTCGTGACACCGCCGAATGATGCGCTTCTGGATGATCGGTACGTCCTCCAGCGGGCACTCCACACCGAGGTCGCCGCGGGCGACCATCACGCCGTAGGCCTCGTCGATAATCGAGTCGAGGTTCTCGACGGCCCCTGCCCGTTCGATCTTGGCGATGACCGGGATGTCGACGCCGCGTTCCTCGAGCGCCTGGTTGATCTCGTAGATGTCCTCGCCGTCACGGACGAACGACGCGGCCACGAAATCGGGTTCCTTCTCGGCGGCCACGTCGAGTTCCTGCTCGTCGTTTTCCGTAATCGTCGGCAAGCCGAGTTCGACGCCGGGGACGTTGACGCCCTTGCGGGCGGCCAGTTCGCCGCCGTTCTCGACGGTCGCAAACACTGTTTCCCCCTCGACGCGCTCGACGGTCGTCTCGATGCGGCCGTCGTCGAGCAACACCCGGTCGCCCGGCTCGACTGACGCGATCGACTGTGAGAGGCCGACTTCCTCCGGTGTCGCGTCGTCGCTGACGACGTACCGGATCGTGGACCCCTCCGCGAGCTGGATCGGCGCGTCGATTGCTGCGGTCCGGACCTCCGGCCCCGGCATGTCGAGCATCGCCGCGACGGGCTCCTCGACCGCCTCGTCTACCTCACGGATGCGGTCGATCATCTCACGGCGGTGTTCCGGCGAGCCGTGGCTCGCGTTCAGTCTGGCAACGGACATTCCGGCCGTCGCCAGCGACGCGATGTCGTCGACCGAGTCCGAGGCGGGACCGAGAGTGCAGACGATCTTCGCGCTACGCATCGTACCCTCTATCTCCGGCGATCCGCAATTTACAGCGTTCATAGTTAATCATACTCTGGCGTTCCCCGCGAGGGGATAAGAACCTTGCTGGACGGCGGAACTATCGTGAAATCGCTTCCGTGTCGCCGCTGAGAATCGAACTGACTTCGTCGGGCGAAACGACGGCAATGTCGCCGGGAATCGTCCGTTTGAGCGCCGCCGTGGCGGCGCCCCAGGCGAGTCCGTCCGAGACGGTACCGCCGGAGAGGTACCGCGAGAGAAAGCCGCCGACGAAGGAGTCGCCGGTCCCGACCGGATGCGCGTCCGTCGATGCGAACGTCGGCTGCTCCGTTACGGTCCCGTCGGCGACCGCGAGCGCACCGTCGCTGCCGCGGGTGATGACTGTCGTTTCGAACCCGTACTCGGCGGCGAGGTCCCGAGCGATCGTTTCTGGGTCTCCGGTCCGGTCTAACACGACGTTCGCGTCGCGTTCAGCGACCACAAGCACGTCGACAACCGGAAACAGTTCGGTCAGGACCGACCGGGCTTTCGCTGGTGTCCAGAGTTTCGAGCGGTAGTTCAGGTCGAAGCTCGTTGTCGTGCCCGCGTCCTGTGCGAGCGAGAGGAGGTCGGCAGTCGTCGATTCGAGCGTCTCCGAGAGCGCCGGTGTGATACCCGAGGTGTGGAATCCCGTAGCGTCCGCGATGGTATCCGTGGGAAGCTCTGACGGCGTGGCGGTCGTGATACTGGCGTTCCCGCGGTCGTATATGACTTCGTTGCCCCGCGGCGGGCTACCCTGTTCGAGGTAGTAGGTCCCCTGTCGGGCGCTGTCCGAACCGTCCCATGCGATGGCGGTCGACACACCGTGGTGTTGAAGCTCACCGGTGACCCGGCGACCGACCGGTGAATCCGGAAGTTTCGAGGCCCACACCGCGTCGAGCCCGAGCCGCTGCGCGGCGACGGCGACGTTTGATTCCGCGCCGGCCGCCCGAACCGTGTACTGGTTCGCCGTCTCCAGTCGCTCGTCGTCGGGCGGCGATAGCCGCAACATCGTCTCACCGAACGTAACTAACTCCGTCATATCCGACGTTCCTCGCTGGGTATGTATAAATCCCGGAGAACCAGTCGCTTGCAGGACCTGTTAATAACCACCTACTCAGCGGTACATCGTGACCTGGTAGCTCGGCGTCGATAACTGGCGGTGTCGGGCCTCTAGGAGGGCACCTGTGCGAGAGTGGTTACAGTTGGCAGTATGAATCTAGGGAGGAGCAATGTAGGACCGGGTTTTTTAGGTGGAACCTACTCCGCGCAATCGGTGCGTCCGGGCGGGTCGCCAGTCTGGGAATACACCGCACAGGCCGGACCGAGCGACTACACCCCATATGCTACAGATATCGCGCCGGCCGACTTCGACGTAACCGTGCTCGATCTCCGTGGTCTCGATGCGGTGAACGGTCTCAGGGCGTTCCGGGAGGTTCCGAAAGGAGACAGTATCCATATCCCTTCGTCAGGGGCGGCACATATCCCATACGCCCAGACGCTCCAGTACGCCAGTGCCGTAGGGCCTGCGGGAGCGTTCGAACCGAGCGCGGTTATCGGGGAACCCGAAGGACACGAGTACGACGCGGGCTTCGGACCTCAGACTCCGGCCTGTGACCACCAGGCGATGCAGCGAGTGCCCGGACGCTACGCGAACCCGCTTGGAGAGGTCCCGAACCGCTTCGAGACTGAAGCCGAACACGAGTTCGTCTTCTCGGGTGGGCCATCACAGAGTCTGGGCGAAGAGGAAAACAGTAACCCGCTGGCGCTGCGGTCACCGAAACCGACTTTCGCGCTGGAGACGTACCTGTTTCAATGAGCGACGAGGCAGGCGATATCTCCCAGGCGGAACTCGCCGAGTACTGTCGGACCCAGGCCGGGATTCTCGCGGGTCATCTGGACCGGCTCAGTGCGGAGCTTTCCGAACTGCTCGAGGAAATCGAACAGGACACTGCCGACGCTCGCACGGCACTGACCGGGAATCCCGACCGTCCGGACACCGATGCGGAGGCGACTGTCGCCGACATCGAGGCCAAGCAGGAGCGAGCACAGGCGAAACAGGCGGAGATCGACGAGTACCGAACGCTCGCGGAGGGGTACACGGACCTTGCCGAACGACTCGCTGACGGTTCCGGTGACCTCGAGACGGTACTGGAGTTCGAAATCGACGCCGATGCACCGACGTATTTCGACAGCGAGACGACGATTCTGGGCGTGGCGACCGGAGACGACGGGGATTGAGGGATTTCACAGGGGAGAACCGGACCACGGGCCGGTTGCGATACAGCGCCGGCTTCTGGTGACAGCCGTCGTTTTCGCGATGAGCCAGTGTTGACGGTCGAGTGGCTCGCGGGCAGAGACTGTCTCCGTGAGTGCCAGGCGTGGCTCGGCCCAGCCTCCTCAAGAACCGGTCGACGTGCCAGCGCGAAGTCTGTGGGCTGGTGCTAATCGAGTTGCCTGACCCCTGTACCGGATAGGCGAGCGACACCTCCGATTTAGTATAGCAATATACGATTTATGCGTTCCAGGCGGGTCAAAGTAGCTGTAACGTGATGATTACCTACGGTAATTAGATTTGAACCCCGGCCGGAAACCCCAGCCAGTCAGCCCCACAGACTATCGGCGGCCAGAGAGTACTCCGGGAACCGAGCTTACGAGTTGAACGTCCGCTCGACGAGATATTTCACCAGATAGAACCCACCGATAAGGCCGACTGCCATGACCAGGAGCACGATTGCAATCATGAACAGGAAGACGAGAGCGTCGTTAGCCATCGGACCCACCCGCCTGAGAGGGTACGTGTCGTCCAGGGCGCATACCGATAGCTTCAGACTGGAGGCGCTAATGCAGTAGGGTTTCGGTCCAAGACTCCATGGGGCTCGTGTTCACAGGTGGCCTCCACAGAGTGGCACTGTCGCTGGTATGTGCCGAAGAGGAGTGACAGGGCCGGTGAGGGGACGACTTGTTTGCTGGCGGCATCTTACACGCTGAACTGAGCGACGGGTCGGTTACGACGATGGCAGTCGGTCCATCCCGCACAGTCAGGGGCGGCCATCTCGAATATGAACGGCCGGGAAGGCGCAATATCGCCGGGAGCACAGGGCGTCACTGCGGGCTTTTCCTGATCTAAACACGGAACAACTCGATAGGGGATTTCAAACGGCTATCTGCGTTTGACCGACCACGTCACAGAGCGGTGCCAGTGCTATTTTTGAAAGGCTCCGATAGCAACGGTCGCCAAGACTGATACCGCAACATCGACGGTTGCCAGGGTTGACAAATGGAGACGACATCTGATGAGGGTGCTGATTCCAAGATAGGACGCTGCCGGCGCGGGTACATTATTCGGTTGGCCACGATGGCGCTGGACCACCGTAAAAACGCTGTGAAGCGGCGAGCACCTCAGAATGCAGACGACCGCTCCGTTCGGCAACGCAATCGGCGTGCTCCCGGAAGTGACGTGCGCGATGCAGCGGAGGTGTCCTGGGTGCAGGTGCGATCTGTGGGAGACTCCAGGTGCTATGCAGGGAACCGAATCAGCGACACCTGAGCGACTGTGACGGAACGTCGGTCTCACTCGGCTGACCTCCGGGGAGCAACGAGACGAGGCACGGGGAGTGGAATCCATCACAGTCGTTTCCCGATAGAGCAAAACGGGGGATCGGCTGTTGTCGACCAATCACGTGCTTTGCTACCGTACCACTCGCTTTGACTGGACGAGTGGATCAATCAGATGAGGGACGGCAATCCGCGCCTGATTTATATTTGTGAACTTGGGCTTGTCTGTCGCTGTGATGAAATTCGGTTGTCAATTTCGGTGGGAAACGAGGTAAAATAGGGGGTCATACACCCAAATAAGTGTGTTTATCTCTGAGTGTGGGACTACATTGAAGTTCCCGGCGTCCGAGGGTGTGGTATGTCCAGTGACAGCGAGCGAACGACGGTTCGGACGTATATTCCGGCCTACCAGAAGGAACAGTGGCAGGCCCACGCCGAGGAACTGGATATGAGCCAAAGCGAGTTCGTCCGGTCGATGGTCCAGGCGGGTCGAAGCGGGTTCGAGCCAACAGCATCCGAAGCTGCCGAGTCAGACGCCCCTGAGAGCGACAGTGAGGAACCCCATTCTCCGGACGCTACCCCTGGGGGTGACGGGCTGAAAGACAGGGTCCAGGAGATCCTTGCTGATGGGGACTACTACGAGTGGGACGACCTGCTTGCCGAACTGACCGACGATATCGAGGAGCGTCTCGAGGACGCGCTGGGGGAACTGCAGACTAACAACGAAGTGCGGTACAGCGGGCGACACGGGGGGTACGTTCGAGACGAATGAGCACCGATACAGCCACGCCGGACGCCGAATCGGACCCCGTCGGGTATTTCCTCGACGATATCACATACCACGGAAAGAGCGACCGGACCCGCGCGTCCTACGAGCGCGTCCTCCGGGACTTCGAATCCTACCTGGCTGACGGCCACCAACCGCTTCCCGTTCGAGAGGCGTCACACCGAGACTGTATGGCATATGTTCACAGTCTACGTGGAAACGTCGAGGAAAGCACTGTCGCGACGTATGCGTCCTATCTGCACCGGTTTTTCGCGTACATGACGCAGGTGGGAGTGTTCGAATCGAACCCGATGACACTGGTCATGGAGGAGATGGACGAGTCCATCAACACCGACCCGACCCGCCGAGAGATAGGCCTTCAGTCGATGCGTGCGTTCGTGGACACCGTCTCGCACCCGCTAGAGCGGGCTGTCGTCGTGACCCTGCTGAAGACGGGCATGCGAGCCGGCGAACTGTGTAACCTCGATGTCCGGGACCTCAACCTCGAAGCCCCCGGTCCCAGACCGGCGATTCCGGTGCGAGCGGGGCTTGAGGGGCGGCCGGACTCGTTGTTCGTCGCGACGGCTCCGGCTCGTGGCGAGGAGAGCAACGGTGAAGCGCGGACGGCATCCAACAAACGAAAGCGCGAGACGACGATCCCGGTCGATCCGGAGCTGGCATCCGTGCTGCGGCGCTGGCTCGCAATCCGACCGGACACGCAGTCGCCGGCGGAGCCGCTGTTTGTGTCGACAAGCGACAGCTGGGGACAGCGCCTCACGCCGAACATGGTGCATCACGTCGTCGAATCGCATGCCCGCGAGTTCGGCTGGTACACGGACGGCGGGGGTGCCGAGGAGAACGTCACACCACACTACTTCCGGCACTTCTTCACGACACACCTCCGGGACCGAACCGGCGACCGCGGCGTCGTCAAGTACCTCAGAGGCGACGTGGCACAGGACGTCATCGATACGTACACCCACGAATGGGGGACCCGGGTCAGGGATGTGTACGAAGCTGAAATCTACTCGCTGCTGTAGCACGGTCCCCAATAGTTGTACTATCAACAGTTTCGATGATGGTGGCTACCGGACTGATAAATCATATGCTGCTATACAGAATTAGGGCGCGTTTCCGAATCAGCGCCGATGTCCCGACGGACGATTTCGATACCTTCGTACGAGATGACTCGGGTCCCGTCGTCGGTTACCCCCTCGACCTGCCTGGTGACGTACCCCCGGTCGTCACGGCTTTCCGAGGGTCGTTTGTCGAGGACTTCGGTTCGGAGGTGGACCGTATCGCCCGGTCGCAGCGGCGTGTGCCATCGGAGGTTGTCGACGCCGAGGCCGCCGAGCGTCGCAACGTCGGTGATGTTCTCCACCGTCAGCCGCATACAGATGGCGGCCGTCTGCCAGCCTGACGCGACGAGTCCACCGAACATCGAACCCTCCGCGGCCTCCTCGTCGAGGTGGAACGGTTGCGGGTCGTAC
Organism: Haloarcula sp. 1CSR25-25; assembly: GCF_032027985.1. Taxonomy (NCBI): domain Archaea; kingdom Methanobacteriati; phylum Methanobacteriota; class Halobacteria; order Halobacteriales; family Haloarculaceae; genus Haloarcula; species Haloarcula sp. 1CSR25-25. Next base: position 835,507 of record NZ_JAHYBW010000002.1, on the reverse strand, counting down.
TTCCGGGCGAACTCGATGATCTCGTCTTTCGTGATCCGGAACTCGCCGAACTCCCGCCGGTCACCGACGGTGATGTCTTCGTAGAATCTCATGAGCGTACATCGGAAGGACGACAGATAACAGTACTGGAACACTGGTATAATGACGGTGACAGACCGCTCGCTGGGGTATCGAACAGGTGTGAATTCGTGCACCTGAATTGGGCTCGATAGGGCAGTAAGTCCCACCAGGCACACTCGGAGTCGATGAGTTGCGGTTCAGTCGTCGGAGCTGTTCGAGGACTGGTGTTTTCGAGGTATCTCAGGGACGTGTTCACGAACCGAAATTCGGGCGGCTACTGGTGGCATCGACTGATAACACCGCCTTCCTCAGACGGACGCCCCAACCTCCGTCACCTCGGTAAACACCGAATCGAGAATGTCGAGACAGAGTTCCAGTTCGCGCTCGGTGACGTCAAGCGGCGGGAGGAATCGGAGGGATTTCTGGCCACAGCCGAGTGTGAGGAGGCCGTGCTGTAACGCGGTGTCCATTACGGCGTCACGGCGCTCTACCGTATCGAACTCCAGGGCAGTCATCAGACCGAGGCCACGCACGTCCTCGACCATCTGTCGGTCCGCCGAAACGTCCCGGAGCCCGTCGATGAAGTACGTCCCCCTCTTGGCGGCGTTGTCCAGCAGATTGTGGTCCTCGATAGCGGCGAGGGTCAGGGCACCGCGCATCGAGCCGAGGATGTCGCCAGCACCCCACGTCGAGGAGAGCCGCGACGTCTCGGACGGGAAAATCTCGGACCGCGAGACGGTCGCGCCGACCCGGAGCGCTTTGGCGCTCGTGATGACGTCCGGTTCGATGTCGTAGTGGTCGACGGCCCACATCTCGCCCGTCCGGCCGACCCCGGACTGGATCTCGTCGGCGATGATCGGGATGTCGTGCTCCCGGCAGAGGTCGTCGACGGCCGAGAGGAACTCCGGGCTCGGAATGTGATAGCCGCCTTCGCCCTGTATCGGCTCCAGAATCAGGAACGCGACTTCCTCGGGCGGGATGTGGCCGGTGTCCGCGTCGAGCTTCGCCCGGAGGCGCTCGACGCCGGCCACCGAGTACTCGACATCGTGGATCCCGCTGAGCTCGGGGAACTTCCGGCGGTAGACGGACTTCGAGCGGTTCAGCGAGAGTGCACCCAGGGTCCGACCGTGGAACGCGCCGTCGAAGGTAATGCCGTACTTGGGTGTCTCACAGTAGTCGTAGCAGATCTTCATCGCGTTTTCGACGGCCTCTGCGCCGGAGTTCGAGAGGAAGACGGTGTCGAAGCCGTACTGGCTGGTAATCTCGGTGAGTCTGTCCATCAGGTGGGAAGGCCCCGGCAGCGACGTCTCGTCGGGCGAACCGCCGGTGCTAACATAGAAGTCCTGGCCGGCGATTTTCAGCGGGTCGACCATGTCGAACTCGTCGGCACGGTCGAGCACTTTCGGGTTGTTGTACCCGAGCGGCGACGAGGCCACGTGGCTGGTGAAATCAAGCAGGACGTTTCCGTCCGCGTCCGTACAGAAGGGACCGATTGCGTCTGCAGTGATGTCCCAGACGAAATCGTACACGTAGGTGCTCGGTGCGGCGGTCTCGTGGTGGTATTCGACCCACTCGCTGCTCTGTGGGCCAGGAAGGCTATCGACACGCGGCTCCACGGTATCGCGGTCCATGCTAGTACAGAAGCAGTCACGGAGCATAAATCAACGTGTCCCTGAGCGCACTACGGGCACACTTTGGGTAACTCCCCGGCTGAGAACGGTACAGGGTCAGTTTGCCGAACGCGCCTACAGCGACGCCGGCTACTCGTCGGCCCGGCTTGTCGCGCTGGTCGAGAATATCATTTTCTGTCGACACAGGACGGGCGCAGCACCGATACGGCGTCCTCGCAGTGGGCGCCACGCATTCGCGTAGCTGCGAGTGCTATACAGAGCCGTGCTCGCGACTTGCGGGCGAGGCTTTCTCGGGAGCCTGTCCCGGACCGTCCACACGGACAGCGACGTGGCCGGTTCGCCCTGCTGTTGTGCACTAACGATGGTACGATTGTTATTGAGGACCGCACAGCGTGTCGGGCGGTATGGAGCGTCGGCACTGTATCACAACCGCGAGTTCCCGGATCTGAATAGCAGATAACAACGGCTATTGGGCCAGAGTTGCCAGGATTACGGTTCGTCCGAGCCCCAGATAAGGAGATAGGGGTCGTACGTGCTACGAATTGGGCGATTAATATGTATATTCGGCTCTGATAGATAGATAACTTCCAAAAATAGCTCTATATCTGGACAACTCTATTTATACTTAAAAAATGCACGAGCGAATGCTACTTTATCTGATTATATTTGGACAAGACAGTATATAATCGCTCCAAATAGTGTTTTGTCGTGTTGGAAACTCAGATATAGATGTAGAAGGCGTCTGGCTTCAAGACTGAAACGGTCGGGAGGAATGAAACCGCATGACGGCCACTGGGAGCAGCACTGATTGAGATGACCAGGTATATAAATTCCCCTCCAGAACACAGCGGTGTTGACCGGTAACTAAAACACTTATTGTTGTTACCGAACGATACGCTAGTATGTCAACGACGCCTGCGCAGGACGGCACGCAGTGGTTCCTGCACACATGGCGAGACCACATCCTCGAGCCAATAGAGACGGCTCTCACTGTGCTCGACGCGGAGCATACCGAGCTTGCAGCCGAGCAAGACGGTCTCGAAGACTTTCTCCAGCGACTGCGTGCCGTCGAGCCCGCCGAACAGCCCTCCTCCCCCGTCGGCGCACCGAGCCGACAGGCCGCATCCGACCCCGTCGAAGCGCTGCGAGAGGCCTACACCGACACGGTTCTGGCTGTCGATCACTACGAGTCAGTGTACGATGAATCGCTCGTCGAGAACGTCTCCATCGAGTTCGGGCCGGACTACGCGGCGCTGTTTCACCCCGAGACGAAGGTCAGCTTTTCGCCGCCGCTCAAACGCTCGCTGGTTGCCGCAGTTGAGCAAGCAGTCGACGAACGGGCCTCGCTGGACCGCGCTGTCAGAGTCGAACAGGAGTCGATACAGGAGTACCGGTGCCGTCTGCGGGAGGTCATCGATACGCTCGACAGCACCGTCGTGCCCGAGTGGTATCGGGAGACGTTCCAGAACGACGTGTCAAGGCTCCTGCAGGAACGCCAGGAACAGCTGCACTCCAGCGTTCACCGGTTCGAAGCGCACGAGTTCTGTGGGTACATGTACGAAGAGCAGCTCTGGACGTATCCCGTCTTAACCAGTCTCGCGCGGCTACAGGAGTCAGTGGACAGCTGAACGGGTGTGTGAGGAGGCGAATTCAAAGAAAGCTTATTATGCGTACTTTCGCATTGGAGCTATGCCCTCCCGACGAACCGTCCTCGGAACGGTCGGTGTCGCAACGGCCAGTACCCTCACCGGTTGTTCCTGGCTCCAGTCCGGTAACGGAAGCGTCGACCTGACCGTCTTCAACCAAACAGGTGCCTCCTACACTGTCGAGATAGGATTCTTCGACGACGGTGCTTCGGAAGGAGCGGCGAGAGCATACAGTTCGCCCCTCGAGATCGAACCTGACGGTGAGGTATCGCGTGAGGCGGTCGTCGAGACCGGACGGTATCTCGTTCGCTACCGCGCTTACGAGGACCACTCCAGACTGACCGACGAGGACCACGTTCACTTCATCCCATCCGGAGACGACACAGAGAGTCTCACCTTCGACATCCGAGAAACAGGCGAGCTGACTCGGCGATGATTCTCCTATTTTGCACTGCCTTCGGAAAGCAGCTCTATCTCAAGTACCCTCCAGGTTGTACCGCTGTAAATCGACTGTGAATGGTTCTATGCCACACTGGAGTTGCAGGACCCTGTGAATGATTCTATGCCACACTGGAGTTACAGGACACCTATCTGTGTCTCGCACACGGGCGTCGGTTGAGGCCGGCGCCTCGTGACCGAAAGCTAACGGTACCCGAAGGCTGATGTCCTCCGGCCCGAGACTCTTTTCGCTACGGCGCGAAACCGGTCGTATGGTCCTCCCCCTCGAGATGGGCTGGCGGCGGTTGCTGTTCGAGAACTGGCCGGTCGACCCCGAACTGATGGACGCACATCTCCCGTCGACGCTTGAAGCCGACCGCTATGACGGGTCCGCGTGGCTCTCGGTCGTTCCGTTCACCAACGTCGCCGTCCGTCCGAAGGGACTCCCGCGGTCACTCGGCGTCCGCCTCCCTGAAATCAACGTCCGGACGTACGTCACCCGCGACGGCGTCCCGAGCGTCTACTTCTTCAGCCTCGACGCACAGGGGCTGGCGAGCGTCGTCGGCGCGCGCCTGTTTCACCACCTCCCGTACTACTACGCCCGCATCTCCCTGCAGTTTCGCGACGGTCGCGTACAGTTCGACAGCCGACGGCGACATCCTGGGGCACGTCCCGGCGTGTACGAGGCCACGTACTGGCCGACGGACGACCCGTTCCCGTCATCCGCGGATTCGCTGGCCGAGTTCCTGGTCGAACGCTATCGCTTCTACACCGAGGCCCCGGACGGGTCGCTCAGATACACCGATGTCAGCCACGACTCCTGGACGCTGTACCCGGCGTCGGCGACCGTCGAGACCGATACGTTGCTGCGGGCCGACGGGTTCGCCCGTCCCGAGGATGACCCAGTGTACTACTACAGCCCCGGCCTGGACGTTGTTGCCTCCCGGAGTAAACGGGTGTGAGCCGTCTCCCGCAGCGGCCTGAACCGGACGCTACCACTGACCCGGTCAGGCTGGTCGACCGGTGCTGGATTCCGACGGAATCCCGGCAGGAGTAGTCGGTTCACTATCCACCGACGAACATATTCGCCCCGCTTCCTGCGAGGTGAGAGTGCGATTCCCCATATATACGGGCTGGTCTTCGAGTTGCAGTCGTGAGCTACCATGGCAACGCGTAGAACATTCGTGCGCGGTCTGGGTATCGCAGCTGGAGTCGCGCTGGCTGGCTGTTCATCGAGCAGCGAGTCCGGCAGCAGCGGTGACGGCGACTCGGGCAGTGGCGGTGACGGGTCAGGTAGCGGCGACACCGAGTCCGGCGGCGGCGGGAGCGGGTCCGAGTGGACCGAGACGAGCACCGTCGAGATGACTGACGGGCTGGCATACGAGCCGAAGAAGATCCAGGTCGAGGCCGGCACGACGGTCACGTTCGAGAACGTCGGCAGCATCGGCCACACGGTGACGGCCTACGAGGAGGAGATTCCCGACGGCGCGGACTACTTCGCCTCCGGCGGGTTCGACTCCCTGCAGGCCGCGAAAGACGGCTACAGTAACGGGCAGGAAGGTAACATCCCGAAAGGCGAAAGCTACGAGGTCACCCTGGAGACGACGGGGACCTACGAGTACTACTGCATCCCCCACGAGATGAACGGGATGGTCGGCCAGATAAAGGTGGTCTAACATGAGCAAGAACGAAACCCCACGCGACCCGAACGAGGTACTCGAAGAGTACGAAGAGACACTCGACTCGGTGCTTGCAGAGGTCGAGTCCCCGGACGAAACGACTGGCGACGACGACCTCTCGCTGGGACTGCCCGGCCTCTCGCTCGGGCGGCGGGACTTCATGAAGGCCGGCGTCGCCGCCGGTGCGATGGGGTCGGTGGCCGGCTGTTCAGCGCTGACCGGCGGCGGTGGCAGCGCTGGTAGCCAGTCGACGCCATCGGGAAGCGGCGCGAGCCACACTGTCGAGCCGGGCGAACACGACGAGTACTACGGCTTCTGGTCGGGCGGGCACTCCGGGGAACTGCGGGTCGTCGGCATCCCGTCGATGCGCGAGCTCACCCGCATTCCGGTGTTCAACACCGACTGTGCGTCCGGCTATGGATTCACGGACGGTACACAGGAGATGCTCGAGGAGAGCGGCGGCTACTCCTGGGGTGACAACCACCACCCGAACCTCTCGGAGACGGACGGCGACTACGACGGCGAGTACCTGTACGTCAACGACAAGGCCAACGGCCGCATCGCCCGCGTGAATCTGACGTACTTCGAGACGGACGCCATCACGGACGTCCCGAACATGCAGGCCATCCACGGCTGCTGTGTCCTCTCGCCGGACACGAAGTACGTGCTGGGCAACGGTGAGTTCCGCGCCCCCCTGCCAAACGACGGGACCGACGTGAAAAACCCCGACAACTACACCTCGCTGTTCGTCGCCGTCGACCCCGAATCGATGGAGACCCAGTGGCAGGTCAAGGTCGACGGCAACCTCGACATCGTCGACACCGGCAAAGAGGGGCGGTGGGCCATCTCCTCGGCGTACAACAGCGAGGAGGCCACCGACATCCAGGGGATGACGAAGGACGACCGGGACAACGTCAAGGCCTTCGATATCCCGGCCATCGAGCAGGCCGTCGAGAACGGCAACTACGAGGAGGTCAACGGCATCCCCGTCGTCGACGGCACGCAGGAGAGTTCGCTCAACCAGGGCGACCGGCCTGTCGTGAAGTATATCCCGACGCCGAAGAGCCCCCACTGCGTCGAGGTCGGACCCAACGGCGACTACGCCTTCGTCGCCGGGAAGCTCTCCCCGACGGTGACGATGATCGACCTGAACGCGCTGGCGGACTCCTCGGACCCGGAGGAGGTCGTCGCCGGGCGACCGCGCGTCGGCCTCGGCCCACTGCACACGACCTTCGACGGGAACGGGCACGCCTACACGTCGCTGTTCATCGACTCCCAGGCCGTCAAGTGGGACATCGAGGCGGCCGTCGAGGCCGAAGAAGGGTCCGAAGACCCCATCATCGAGAAGCAGGACGTCCACTACAACCCGGGCCACATCCAGGCGCTCGAGGCGATGACGACCGACCCCGACGGGGAGTGGCTCGTCAGCCTCAACAAGCTCTCGAAGGACCGGTTCCTCCCGGTCGGCCCCATCATGCCCGACAACGACCAGCTCATCCACATCGGGCAGGGCGAGGAGTCGATGGAACTGGTCGCGGACCACCCGGCTTACCCCGAGCCCCACGACTGCGTGTTCGCCCACAGGGACAAGATCGACGCCAAGAAGGTCTACGACAAGAACGACTACGAGGAGACCTACATCACCGAAGAGGACTCCGGCGTCGAGCGCACGGGCGAGGACAGCGTCCACGTCAAGATGACGACCAAGCGCTCGGAGTTCGGCCTGCCGGACTTCACGGTCCAGGAGGGCGACGAGGTGAAACTGTCCACGACCAACATCGAGGGCATCCAGGACATCATCCACGGCGTTGCCATCCCCGAGCACGACATCAACTACGCCGTGGCCCCGCAGGACACCCGGGAGGTCACCTTTACCGCCGACGACCCCGGCGTGTACTGGATCTACTGCACGTACTTCTGTAGCGCCCTGCACCTGGAGATGCGTAGCCGGATGATCGTCGAACCGGCGGAGGGGTAAGCCACGACCAAGTTCGGAGGTGTCCAGCCATGCAACGACCTACTTTCGACGACTTCCGCGAGATTCGACGCGGCCTCCCCGTCATAGCGGCGCTGCTGTTCGTCGCGGCGCTCGCGTTCCCGATGTGGCGTATCAGCGTCGACGCGGTCCAGTACCCCAGTACGACGCTTCACGTCTCACTGTACGCCTACCCCCACCTGACCGGGGACTTCATCGAGATGGCGCGGCTGAACCACTACGTCGGGTTCTACTTCCCCGACCCGGTTTTAGTCGAGCCCAACTTCCCCGTCGAGGAGAACGCCATCGACGTGCCCGAGTGGTCGCTGGGCCCCGTCGCCTTCGTCGGCGTGTCGCTGCTGTCGGTGTTCGTCGCCGTCGCGCCGACCACCGAGAAGCTCAAGCGCGGCCTGAAATACCAGTTCGGCGGTACCGTGCTGGTGTTCACCGTGATGCTGGCCGACATCCAGTACCGGCTCTGGCAGGCCGGTCACACGCTCGATCCGAGCGCGCCGGTGATGGGCGTCGACGGCTTCACGCCGCCGCTGTGGGGCCAGTACCAGGTCGCCAACATCACCAGCGTCTCCCGGTTCGGCCTCGGCGCGTACATGGCTGCCACGGCCGTCGGACTGCTCGCGGTCGGGTACTACTACCGCAACGAGTCCGTGGCGTTCGGGGACCTCCCGGCCCGACTGCGCAGCGGGCTGACCGGGCTTCCCGACGCCGTTCGGGACCGGCTCGGTCGTGACGGCGAGGCCGACGACGATGACGACACCCCGCACAGTCCGACGACTACCACGGCCGAAACCCAGCGACCAGGAGCCCGCCCATGAGCCCACTGTCCCACGGTTTCGAGCGCGCGTTCGCTGTCAGTACCGCACTCCTGCTCGTGGTGTCAGTCGTAACTGTCGGGATGGCCAGCGCCGGCTCGCCCGACAGCGCCGGCGACGACCTCGCCTTCGACCCCGACGTGCCCGACACCGACTCGTTCACCGCCCCGTCGGCCGACGGCACCGCGACGGTCGACGGCGAGACCTACGACAGCGCGCAGGCGGCGGTCGACGCCGCGGACCCCGGGGACACCGTCGCACTCGACGGTCGATTCGACGAGACCATCGTCGTCACGACGCCGAACGTAACGCTGGCCGGGAGCGGTCCCGGGTCGGCGCTGCTGCACGGCAACGGCGAGGGCGACGTGCTCGCTATCGAAGCGGAAGGGGTCACCGTAACGAACCTCTGGGTCCGCAACAGCGGCTACAGCACCGCCAGCAACGACGCCGCGATATTCGTCAACGCCAGCGAGGTCACCGTCCGCGACAGCCGCGTGACCGACATGACCTTCGGCATCTGGCTCGACGGCGTCGACGGCGCCGAGGTCCGCAACAACACCATCGTCGGCCGCGAGGAGATAACGCAGTTGACCAGACGCGGCAACGGGGTCCAGATATGGAAGACCGAAGACAGCGTCATCCACGGTAACGACATCACTACCGTCCGCGACGGGCTCTACTTCAACTGGGCGAAAGACGTCAACGCCAGTGCCAACACGATGTGGGACCTCCGCTACGGGGTCCACTACATGTACTCCGACGACTCACACCTGCGGGACAACACCGCCTTCGACAACGACGTCGGGTACGCGCTGATGGTGTCGAAACACCTCGTCATCGAGGGCAACGTCGCGGTGAACAACAGCGGCCAGTCCGGCCACGGCATCCTCGTCAAGAGCATCGACGACACGGACATCCGCGACAATCACCTCGTCGCCAACGAGAACGGGCTGTTCGTCTACAACTCCGTCAGCAACCGCATCGTCGGCAACCTCGTGGTCGGTAACGACGTCGGCGTCCACATCGCCGCCGGCAGCACCGACGGCACCGTGACCGAGAACAGTTTCATCCGCAACGACAGGCCGGTGCTGGCGGTGATGAGCGACCAGGTCCACTGGAACGAGAGCGTCGGGAACTACTGGTCGCGGGCGAACCCGACGGACGTCGACGACGACGGCGTCGGCGACACCCGCTACCAGCCGGCCGGGGCCGTCCAGCAGGTGACCGCCGAAAAGCCTGCCGCGCGAGTGTTCGCCAGCAGTCCGGCCTTCGACGCCGTTCGGCTGGCCGAGTCGTCCGTTCCGGTCGTCCAGTCGCCCGGCGTGGTCGATGCCCGCCCGCTCACCGAACCACCCCACGAGAACTGGAGGAGCTACTATGAACGTGATTGACGTCGACGACGTATCGAAAGCCTACGGCGACGTACAGGCCCTGGACGGACTGAGTCTGTCCGTCGAGCGGGGGGCGACCCTCGGCGTGTTCGGCACGAACGGGGCCGGCAAGACGACGCTGTTCAAGCTGTTGGCCGGGCTGAACCGGCCCGACGAGGGCAGCGTCTCCGTCGCCGGCGCGGACCCGACCGACGGGACGACCGTCCGCGAGCGGGTGCGCTACCTGCCGGAACACGCCGGCTTCCCGCCGAGCCTGACCGGCCGCGAGATACTCCGATTCCACGCGAAGATGCGCTCGGTGCCCCGCGAGGACCGGGGCCACCACGTCGAGCGGGTCCTGCACACCGTCGGGCTCGCGGACGCCGCGGACCGCCGCGTCGGCGGCTACTCAAACGGGATGAACCGCCGGCTCGGACTCGGCACGGCCCTCGTCGGCGAGCCGGCCGTGCTGATACTCGACGAACCGACCGCCGGACTCGACCCCGACGGCATCCGGGCGTTCCACGGGGTCGTCGAGTCCCTGGCGGCCGAGACGGACGTGACCATCGTCTTCTCCTCGCACGCGCTCGGGGAGATCCAGCGGCTCTGCTCGGAGGCGGTCATCATCGCCGACGGACGGGTCGCCACGGCGGGGCCGGTCGAGGAGCTTCGCCGCGCCGCCGCCGACGCGGTGACGGTGTCGCTGTCGCTCGTCTCGGAGACGGCTGCAAGCGATGCCGCGGCCCTGCTCCGTGACCATGGGGCCGCGACGAATGTCGCCCGCGCCGGCGTCGACCTGACGGTAACCACCGCGCCGGCCGACGCCTACGACCTGCTCACAGCCGTCGGTGAGGCCTGCGACATCGACCGCTTCGAGGTCCGGGAACCCGGCCTCGAGGCCGCGTTCCACGAGGCAGTCGGGACGGACGACGGCGACGACCGCCCCGGCTCCGACAGCACAGCGGCTGCGGAGGCGGCGGCCGAGGACTCCGGAGGTGAGCCGGCATGAGCGACGGGGACTCCTCGACGGACCCGGCCCCCGATGGCGGCGTCGCGGTAGACGCTCCGGCCACCCGGTTGCACGACGGCGGAACCGAGCGGAATACGACCACCCAGTCGACGCTCGCACGGCTCGCCGACAGCAGCCTGCTCACCATCGCTCGCCGGGAGTACCGCCTGGCCGTCCGGAGTCGATGGGCGCTCGGCGTGGCCCTGCTGTTTGGCCTTTTCACCACCGCAGTCGTCCAGTTCGGCGCAAGCGCGGTCGGTCCGGGTCGCTTCGACGCGGTTATCGCGACCATCGCCGAACTGGGCGTCTACCTCGTCCCACTGACCGCGCTGGCCGTCGGGTACGACGCCATCGTCGGGGCCGACGAGCGCGGGTCGCTGGAACTCATGCTCGCGCTCCCGGTGACGAAAGGCCGTGTCGTCGTCGGGACTGCCGTCGGCCGGGCGGCGGTGCTGTCCGGCGCGATGTTGCTCGGCTTCGTCCCCGGCGCGCTGTTGACCGTCCGCTACATCGGTCTCGGCAGCGTCGGCCAGTACGCGGCCGTCGCCCTCGCCGCGGTGCTGACCGCCTGTGCGATGCTGGGCGTGGCGGTGCTGGTCTCGACGGTCGCGCAGACGAAAACGCACGCGCTCGGCGTCTCTCTCGCCATCTGGCTGTGGGTCGCGCTGTTGCACGACCTGGTCGCGCTGGGGGCGGTCGCAGGGTTCGACCTCGGCCCCGGCGCCATCGCCGCGGCGATACTGCTCAATCCCGTGGACTGTTTCCGCGTGATCGCGCTCTCGCAGGTGGACGTGGTCGCCGGCGGCTTCGGCAGCGTGCTGGCACAGGCCGGGCTGACCGCGCCGATGGTCGCCGCGGCACTCGCGGCGTGGGTAGTCGTGCCCGTCGGCGTCGCGGCAAAACTCATCGGGCGGCGGCGTCTCTGAGAAGACGTCGTTTCAGACCGATTGCAGCGCCGTCTCTTCGGGGTCTTCGAACAGTCCGGCGACCCGCTTCGTCGTCTCGGTGCGCTCGTGGGCGTTCTCCAGAAGCACTGTCTCGCTCGGGAACAGCCGTTCGCCGAGTTCGAGGCCGTGGTCCCGCGCGGTCGACCCTGTGACGGTGAGGTAGACGCCCAGGCCGGTCGCCGCGATGTCTGCTTCCTCCTCGCCGCCCTCGGCGGGATACGTAAAGGAGACGCCGTCGAGCGCGCTCGTCCCGAGGACGGCTTCGACGAGCCGTTCGTAGCGCGGGGAGATACAGAGGTCGCCCTCGTAGTTGGTGACGAAGGCCCGGTCCAGGGGGCCGTCCTGTGAATCCACGACCTCCGGCGTCGCCAGCAGCGTGTGATACACTGTATCGCCCAGCCCGGTCACGACCCGCACGTCCGTGTCCAGCGGGTCGATGCGGTCGTTGATCTCGTCGATGGCGGTCAGTGGCTCGTCGCGGAGCTGGACGACCTCCTCGAGAACGAGGTCGGCGCTGTCGAACCCGAGCGCGAACTCGTGGGTCCGGAGCGCCCGGAACGGCTCCTCACGGCCGACGAGCTGGACGTCGCCGTGGTCGGTCGGGACGGTGACGCTGTCGAAGACGATACGTCGTGGCATCCCGTCGCGGTCGTCACGCAGCAGCGTATACTCTGGTTTGTAGGGCTCATCGAGCGAAGAGTAGTCGCTGATGCGATGGTACACGTCGGCGACCGCGTCCTGTTTGTCCTTGGTGACGGCCTTCTCGTAGCGAAGCGTCGAGATGATCTCGTCGGCCAGGTCGGTGGTCCCCGTGCGCCCGGCGAGTCGCTCCAGCACTGCCTCGAGAGGCCGGCCCTTGCGCGGAACGGCCACTCTCGTCGTCGTCATTACTCAGGCACAGACGGGGGACCGGTAAAACGAGTTCGGTTAGTCGCCGCCGCCGATGACCGACGAGAGCTGTTCGCGCCACTCCTGGAGGTCCTCGATCTCCGATTCGGTCTCCTCGATCCGGTCGGCGAGTTCGCCCTCGCCGATCTCCTCGCGGACGCTCTCGATGTCGTCTTCGAGGTCGTACAGCTGTCCCTCGACGGTCTCGACTTCCTCTGCGAGTTCATCGACCTGGTCGGAGGCGGTGGTGGCTGTCTCCGCCGCCGACTCGATCTCGTCTTCGAACCCGTCCAGAGACTCCTCGAAGGAGTCGAGGCGCTCGCTGAACCCCTGGATCATGTCCTCTCCGGTGCCGTTCTCCTCGAGGAACTCCTCGAGGGCGTCCGTGTACGCACGGAGGTCCGCGATATCGCTCTGGATGCGCTGGATCCGGGCGTCGTTGACGCCGCCGGTGCCGCTCTCGTCCTCGGAGACGGCGTCGAGCGCGCGTTTGAGGAGTTTCACGTCCTCCGGGGAGACGTTCTGGTCGCGGATCTCCTGTGCCATCGTCGCGACGACAGCGCCGGACTGCACCTCGGAGTTCGCCGGTGCGGCGTTGCTCTCTGCCGGGGCTTCGACGGCCGAGCCCGAGTTGTTCGGGTCCGAGAGGTCAAGCGTCTCGATGTCCCCCTCGTCCCCGTCTTCGAGGCCCGGAACGCTGTCGGCGTCACCGGAGATGACGTCCCGGACGGCGTCGTCGCTGCCGCCGACGAGGTCCTCCTCGTCCTCGTCCAGAGGCGGGTCCACGTTCTCGATTTCGGGTTCGGTCAGGAACTTCTCGACGTCGTCGGTTCCGGTCGCCCGGATACCGTAGACGGTCGTGTAGTCGGCTTCGGGTTCGAGTTCCTTCTCGAAGGCGATCCGGTCCTCGTTGATGTCCCAGTGCTCGCTGCCGTACTCGGGGTGAAAGCCCAGGTCCTCGACTGCCACGTCTTCCGGGACGGTGTCGACCAGCCTGACTGTCACCGGAACGGACCGACGCGAGGTGAGATTGAACGCGATAGCGGGCACGGGAAACTCGTCCGCCTCGAACCGTTTGGTCACCGTCACGCCGTCCGAACTGACAGTGATTTCTTCGTATGCCTGCGATTCACTCATAGTCGGTATGGTCTCGGCAATCGTATTAAAACTACGTCTCCAATTATCAATATCGTCAACGCAATTATACTACTGCCCCATCGAGATGAAAACAAGTTAGCCGTGGTCAGGGCGCGAGCTGGGCGTTCCTCCGCGACGACGTCGACGTGACCGGCCCTCAGTTCAGGTCGTAGCGGTCGCCGATTTCGACAATCGATAACGTCGACGGGTACTCGAAGCTGTTCGCGTGGTTGTGCAGCACGGTCGGTTCGGTGGTCATCCCCTTCCACATGTCCCAGTGGCTGGGCAGGAGCGTGTCCAGCTGGAGTTCGTTCGCGGCCTCGATGATCATGTTCTCGTCGTTGTACCACTGCGTCCGGACGGGGTCGCCGGTCTCCTTGTCGTCTATCATCCCGACTGTCCCGAACGCGAGGACGCCGACGTCGATATCGTAGCGCTCGCCGACGGATTCGAACGCGCCGGGGCGGGCGTCGCCGCCGTGGAAGAACGTGCCGGCCTCGTGTTCGAACACGTACGACACCGGGTGCTCGGCGTCGGGGTCGTTGGCCGGTTCGACGTGAACCGTCAGGTCCCCAATCTCGAGTGTGTCCCCCTCTGTGACTTCGTGGAGCTGGTCGTCGGTGACGCTGTAGTTCTCGAGCCACGCTTCCTCCCGAACCACGGCGTGACCGCTGTCGGTCGTGTAGTAGTCCGCACCGGTCCCGGCGAGAATCGGGGCCTGAGAGGGGCCGTGAACGTGGTCGGTGTGTTCGTGGGTGCCAAGAACCGCGTCGCAGTCAGTGACGTCGTCGGGGTTGAACGGCACCGGGACCATCCGCACGGTCCGCGGGGGGTCGCCCGTCCCGAGATACGGATCGATGAAGACGGTCGTCCCGCCGCTCGATTTCACGATGAAGCCGTTACAGCCCAGATACCAGATAGCCAGTCCGTCGGGGGTCGCGGACTCCACCGCACGGGGGAGCCAGTCCGCCCAGTCAGATTCGACTGTCATGTTCAGAGATGCCACGCCCTGTCGCTAAGACCTTTCGAAGCCACCGGGCCGATGGTTGCTGGGTGCTGTGCTGGTGTTCCAGCGGACGTACGTGACCGACCACTCACCCGTGGCTCTCCGTGTTTGCCGGCGGGTCCCGCTCTCTGAGAACGGGACCCTCGGTTTATTTGCCAACTGGGTGAAACAACACCTGTATGTACGAACAGATCCTGCTCGCCTCGGATGGGACAGTAGCCTCGACGAACGCCGAATCCCACGCGATTGCTCTCGCAGCGGCACACGACGCCACCCTCCATGTCCTGTATGTCGTCGACGAAGACGTGTATTCGGCCTACAGCGGCGACGAATACGTCGATGAGTCGGAGGGCCCGGAGCACGGCCTCGAAGAGATAGGGCAAGAGACGCTGGCCCGGATACAGGGTGACGCGGAGGCGTCCGGCGTCGACGTGACGACGACGCTGAAACACGGCCGACCGGCCGAGTCCATCATCGAAACCGCCGACGAGGCGGACGTCGACCTGCTCGTGCTCGGCACGAAACGGCGGCCGGCGGAGTACCGGAGCCTCCTGGGCAGCATCACGGACAAGGTGCTCAGACTGAGCGAACGGCCGTCGGTCGTGGTGAAAACCGAAGTCGGGGAGTGACGGCCCAGTCGGTAGAACTGTATCGCTGACGGTCGGTAGATGGCGCCGGCGCCGGCGCTCAGACCGGCTATTTCGCGGTGCTCCGACCGGCTACTCCGGTGTCAGTGAAAAACGTCCGGTGCTCAGTCCTCGCAGCAACCGCCGGCCTTCTGGCCGAAGTCGACGGCCAGCTCTTCCGAGACGATCTCGTTGAGCTCCTGCAGGCGCAGTTCGAGTTCGTTCTGGGCCTCCAGGTAGTCGCTCATCACCGGGATGTCGTGGAGCGCCTCCTGCTTTTGCTGGACCTTCCGGAGGTCCTCCTGGGAGGCGTTGCCGGTCTGGCGGGCGAGCATGAACTCCTCGCGGATCTGCTCGAACTCCTTGATGGCCGCCTGCGCCTCCTCGTGATTTTCGACGGCGTCTTTCGTCTCCATGAATCGCTGGTACACCGGCAGTTCGGCGATCGCTTCGCCGAACTCTGTAGCGAGCGCCTCGACGTCGTCACCGTCGATGTCAGCGGCGGTATCGGTCTCGATACTCATCACTGTCAGGTATGGACTCGGGCGGTATAGGCCTGCCGAAACAGGGGGACGATGGCGGATGCGCAAGCATTGACGATGGTTGATGCGCGAGCATATGGCGGTAGATTCGCGAGCATAAGGACAACGCCACACGCCGGACCCGGCGGCGACGCCGTCGGTCCGATGGAGTTTCCGCTCGAAGTCGGCAACAGCGCCGAGCGACAGCTTTCCGAGGTCGTGGCGTACCCCCCGCTCAGCGAAACACGGGGGTTATGCCGCTCGAACCGATACAAGGTTGCAATGAGTCAAGAGCGGACTGACGGCGACCTCCGGAACACCGGACTGTCGCTCAAACACGACCGCGAGTGGGATTACGAGCTCGACCGGATTGTAGAAGCCGTCGAGGAACGGGACGCCGAGAAGGTGGGACTGCAGTTCCCCGAGGGGCTGAAACGCCGCGGCCCGGCCGTGGCCGACGACCTCCGCGAGAACCTCCCCGACAACGTGACCGTGTTGCTCTCGGGCCAGCCCTGTTATGGGGCCTGTGACCTCGATACGTACATGATGCGCCGGACAGACGTGTTCGTCCACTTCGGGCACTCGCCGATGAAGGAGTCTGACAAGATTATCTACGTGCCGCTGTTCTCGAACGTCGACGTCTTCCCCATCATGGAGCAGGCCCGCGAGGAGCAACTGGCCGACCCCGAGGAGGACCCCGACGTGGGGCTGGTGACGACGGCCCAGCACATGAACAAGTTCGGCGAGATGCGTGACTGGCTCGAAGAGCGGGGCTACACCGTCCACACGCGCCGCGGCGACGAGCGGCTGACCCACGAGGGGCAGGTGCTCGGCTGTAACTACGCCAGCGCCGACGTGGACGCCGACCAGATGCTGTACGTCGGCGGCGGGAAGTTCCACCCCCTCGGGCTGGCGATGGAACACCCGGAGAAACACGTCGTCATCGCGGACCCGGTCAACAACGTCGTCACCGTCGCCGACACGGAGAAGTTCATGAAACAGCGCTACGGCGCGGTCCACCGGGCGATGGACGCCGAGACGTGGGGCGTCATCTTCTGTACGAAGATCGGGCAGGGTCGCTGGGACAAGGCCCAGGAAATCGTCGAGAACAACGAGAACGCCTACCTCATCACGATGGACGAGGTGACGCCGGACCGGCTGACGAACTTCGGCATGGACGCGTACGTCAACACCGGCTGTCCCCGCATCACCACCGACGACGGTCCGCAGTTCAAGAAGCCGATGCTGACGCCCGGCGAGTACGAGATCGCAGTCGGCGAGAAGCCGCTGGACTCCCTGGAGTTCGACACCTTCCACGGCACCTGGTAGCGTTCTCACGCCTGAGAACGGCGGGAATACAGTCTTGTACCCTGCCAATCGAATCGGCGTATGGCTTCTACAGAGGACGCTGTCATCTATCAGGATGTTTTTGAGGCGAGTCCGGACCCCATTGCGGTCCTCGATGCCGATACCGGCACGGTCGTCCGAGCGAACCAGGCGGTCAGCAACCTCGTGGGGTTGGACCCTGACGAGGTTATCGGGATGGAAGTCGGGGAATTGAGCCCACCGGAGTATTCCACCGCGGATGCGATGAGTCTGATGGAACAGGTCTCCGCGACCGAGCCGGTCGAGGTCGAATGGTCGGTTCGGGGGCCAGACGGTACGGAGCGATTGCTCGAAGTGACGCTCAAGCGAACGGCCATCGGCGGAACAACCCGTGTCGTTGCGTTTGTTCACGACGTGACCGAGCGGCGTGGCCGGGAGCGCGAACACGCCGCACGGACCCACCACCTCGACACGCTGATGGGGAATCTGCCGGTCGTCGTGTTCACGCTCGACCCTGACGGTGTGTTCACGTACTCCGCCGGCAAAGGTCTCCAGGGACTGGGCCTGGAACCCGGCGAGCTCGAAGGGGCGTCGGTGTTCGACGTGTACGCCGAGTACCCCGACATCATCACCGCCGTCGAACAGGCCCTCGACGGCGAGGAGATCCGCGTGACCCAGTCGGTCGAGGACCTCGTCTTCGAGACGTGGTACCGACCGGTGTTCGACAGGGACGGGACTATCGACCAAGTCGTCAGCGTAGCCCGTGACATCACGGACCTCAAGCACCGCGAGGAGCGCGTCGAAGCACTCAGCGAGGCGACGAACGAACTGTTGTACAGCCGGACCGAAAGCGCGGTCGCGGACACGGTGACGGGGATTGCAGACCGTATCATCGACCAACCACTGGCGGCGATGTGGTCCTACGACAGCGGCGACGACACGCTCTATCCCATCGGTGCGACGGGAGTGGCGACCGATTTCGCCGGGGTGGAAACGGCGGCGGACCTCCCGCCGATGGGCCCGGACAGCGACGAGAACCGTATCTTCCACGCCGGCGAGCCGACGGTTATCGAGGACTACCAGGAGCTGTCGAGCCCGTCAGCCCCGGGGATGCCGATGCGGACGCTCCTGTGTCTCCCGCTCGATGACCAGGGGATGCTGTGTATCGGGTCCGAGACCGTGTCCTCGTTCGGCGGTGACGAGCGGTTCCTGCTTGAGATACTCGCGAGCACGGCGGCTGCCGCGCTGGAGCGCATCGAACGCGAGACGCGGCTCAAGTCCAAACAGGCGGAACTGGAGCGCTCGAACGAGGCGCTCCAGCAGTTCGCCTACATCGCCTCGCACGACCTGCAGGAACCGCTCCGGATGGTCTCGAGCTACGTCGACCTACTGGACAGCGAGTACGGCGAGGACCTCGACGAAGAGGCCGCCGAGTACATGGCCTTCGCCGTCGACGGCGCCCACCGGATGCAGGAGATGGTCAATGCCCTGCTCCGGTACTCCCGGGTCGAGACGAACGCCGGCGATTTCGAGGAGACGGACCCCGAAGTGGTTCTCGACCGGACGCTGGACGCCTTGCGGATGCGAATCGAGGAGGTTGACGCCGTCGTCACGGCGGAGTCACTGCCGCCCGTCCAGGCCGACTCGAACCAGGTCGGCCAGGTGTTCCAGAACCTGCTTGAAAACGCCATCGAGTACGCCGCGGAGGCCGGTATCGAACCCCGTATCGAGGTCAGCGCGGAGGAAGACGACGACATGGTGACGGTGACCGTCTCGGACAACGGGCCGGGGATTCCGGCGGCGGACCGCGAGGAGGTGTTCGACATCTTCCACCGCGCCGGTGCCCACGACACGGCAGGCACCGGCATCGGCCTGGCCGTCTGCAAGCGGATCGTCCTGCGCCACGACGGCCGAATCTGGGTCGAGCCGTCCGATGACGGGGCGACGTTCAAGTTCACGCTACCAGCGGTGGCGGAGGTGACAGGCGATGACTGAATCCGAGGAGGGGCGGCCGGTCGAGATTCTGCTGGCCGAGGACAACCCCGGGGACGTCAAACTGACCGAGAAGGCCCTGGAGAAGGGGAAGGTGCTGAACAACCTCCACGTGGTCAACGACGGCGTCGAAGCGCTGAAATTCCTCCGGCAGGAGGGCGAGTACGCGGACGCCCTCCGCCCGGACCTGCTGTTGCTCGATCTCAACATGCCCCGCAAGGGAGGGCAGGAAGTCCTCGATGAGATGAAGACCGACGAGTCGCTCCGGCGGATTCCAGTCGTCGTCCTGACCAGTTCCGAGGCGGAAGAGGACATCATCGAATCGTACGACCTCCACGCGAATGCCTACCTGACGAAGCCGATCGACTTCGACGGCTTCGTCGACATCGTGAGCAGCGTCGAAGAGTTCTTCCTTACGGTCGTCAAGCGGCCGCCGAAGTAACGATGGCTGAGACGGTCCACCTCGACGTGCTTCTCGTAGAGGACAACCCGGGCGACGCCCGTCTCGTCGAGCATCACCTGAACTCCCCGGCGGTGGCACACTTCGTCGACGAGGTGACTATCTCGCACGTCGATTCGCTGGCGCCGGTCGACGAGTATTCGGGGGCGGCATACGACGTGGTACTGCTGGACCTCGGACTGCCCGAGTCGACAGGGCTTGCGACGCTCGACCGGGCAACCGAGATGGTGGACGCAGTGCCGATCATCGTCCTCACGGGGATGCAGGACCGGCAGATGGCAATCGAAGCTATCAACCGGGGCGCACAGGACTACCTGCCGAAAGAGGACCTGGACGGTGACCGACTCGTGAGGGCGCTCCGGTACGCAGTCGTCAGGAGCCGCCAGCAGCGTGCCATCCAGCGCCAGACCGACCAGATGGACTTCTTCAACAGCATCCTGCAACACGACATCCTCAACGGGATGAACGTCATCCGGGCGCGCGGGGAACTCCTCGAGGACTCGCTCGACAGCGAGGAGCGCGAGTACGCCTCGACCATCGTCCAGTGGAGCGACGACCTCATCGAACTCACGGAGAAGGTCCGGTCGGTGCTGGAGACGGTCACCGACGAAGGCGGCCGGGACCACGAGCACCGTGAGCTACAGGCGGTCCTCAATGACGCGGCAGAACGCGCCCGGTCGGTCAGCGACGACTGTATCGTCAGCATCGAGCCACAGCCGGCTACCGTCGTCGCCGACGACCTGCTCGATGACGTGTTCGGCAACCTCTTTCTCAACGCGGTCGAACACGGCGGAGCAGACGTGACCATCGACGTGACGACGACAGTCGGGGACGGGGTCGTCACCGTCTGTCTCGCGGACGACGGGGACGGCGTTCCAAGCAGCGAAGCCCGGCGCATCTTCGAGCGCGGCGAGAAGGGGTCCGAGTCCGGCGGCACCGGTTTCGGGCTCTACTTCGTGGACACGATGGTCCGGAGCTACGGCGGCGACGTCTGGGTCGAGGACAGCGACCTCGGCGGGGCGGCCTTCTACATCGAGCTCCCCCGGAAATAACCACTGAGCATTTCCAAACGTTTTTGAATGAACTGGACGTATCTCACATAATGCCGACAAAGAGTGCGCTCGCCCAGCAGCTCGCCGTTGTCGCCGGGTTCGACAACCCACGGGCCAGTCTCGAACAGTACCGGACACCGCCGGACCTGGCGGCGCATCTGGTCCACACTGCGGACCTCCAGGGCGACATCCAGGGACGGACGGTCGTCGATCTCGGCTGTGGCACCGGAATGTTGGCACTGGGCGCAGCGCTGCGGTCGCCAGCGCGGGTCGTCGGGCTGGACATCGACCCCGCGCCGCTGTCGACTGCGCGAGGGAACGAGCGGCGGGTCGGGTCGACGACGTCGGTGTCGTGGGTCCGGGCGGATGCCACGAGAGCCCCGCTGTGTCCCCCTGTCGCCGAGACCACCGTCGTGATGAACCCGCCGTTCGGCGCGCAGTCGGACAACGAACACGCCGACCGTCGGTTCCTCGAAACCGCCGCCGCCATCGCGGGCGTCTCGTACTCGATTCACAACGAGGGCAGCAGGTCGTTCGTCGAGTCCTTCGCCGCCGACAACGGCGGCGAGGTGACCCACGCCTTCGAGACGGAGTTCGACCTGCCGCGACAGTTCGAGTTCCACGAGTCGGACCGACAGGCGATTACCGCGGAAGTGTACCGCATCGACTGGACCTAGCTCCGCGCCGCTTGCTGGCGGCGCTCCGCGACCTTGACGCGCGTGCCGTCGGTCCGCGCGTACAGCCGCGACCGGTTCCGCTCGAAGGTCAGCCCGCCGACTCGCGTCCGCGTCATGTTCGCCGGAATCGGCGCCTGCCCGAGAGTCTCGGTACCCCGAGTGACGACCACGTCGAACCCGCTGTCACGGGCCGTCACCGTCACGTTCCGCCCGTCGAGTATCACGTCCGCCGTCGACGGCTCGGAGGCGTAGGCCGTCCGGGGCTGGCCGCCCTCGCGCCTGAGTCGGACCCGGTAGACGCTTTCGTTGCCCAGCACCGACCAATCGGTCCGGTTCGCGTACACCGACTCGCGCCAGGTCGGCCCGCCGACCGTGACCCGCTCTACACCGTTGACGGCGAGCTGGCCCGGCTGGACGGCGGCTATCCAGACCTCCCGCTCTGCACTGGCGACGATGACGCCGCTCTCGTTGACGCTCGCGCCCGCTCGCTGCGTAGGGTCCCAGATGCTCCCGAAGTACGCGTTCGGCACGTTCTCGTCGTAGCTGACCACGTAGTCTCGGACCTCGATACCGTCTTCGGGGAGCTGGTCCGCACGGATGTCGACGACGTTCGTCGGGACGGCCGCGAGACTCAGCGCGCCGAGGACGACGAGCAGGACCAGCGCCGCGAGTGAGGCGGGGCGGCGGTCGAACGACGGCCGAAGCGTCCGGTCGGACCCGGCGGTCGCCGCTGCGACGACCAGCGCTAGCACGAACACCAGCGCCGTCCCGACCCAGCGGAACAGCCGGAACTGACCGCCGCCGAGCGGGAGGTACACCGCCCACAGCCCCTGTGCGACGGCGAACACGAGCGTCGCAAAGAACACCCGCAGCGTGTCGGGGCGTTCGTCCCGGTTCCAGAGGAGCGCGAGGGCCACGACGACGCCGGCCAGGATACCGATTGCGTGGCCCTGGATGGCGATGTTGGACCACCACGGCGTCACGAAGCGGGTCTGGCCCGACGCCGTCGACACCGGGTAGCGAAGCGCCGAATACAGGAGGTCGAGCACGCGGGTGCCAAGCAGCGCGCCGAGAAACAGCGTCGGCCGCGTCACGAGCGCGAACCCGGCGAGGGCGAACACCACGCCGGAAAAGCCCACTATCGGCCCGATGGCGAACACCGCGGAGAACACGCCGACGACGAACATAGCGACGGGGACGGCCAGAATACGGGCGAACGGGTTCGTCCGAAGCGAGGTGAAGGTCTGAACGCCCCGCTTGCGGGGGTAGTGCCCCCAGACGTACTCCGCGACCGTCCCGTACACCAGTGTGCCCATGAGATTCCCCGTGATGTGTCCCTGGCTGCCGTGGGTGAACGCCCCGGTGAGCATTCCGAACGGGTAGAAGTACGACCACGTCCGGAAGGGCGTGACCAGCGGGTCTCGCGGGTGCCACCACGCGCCCTGCAGGAACAGGTACACCGACGCGACGCCGGCCATCGTCAGCAGCGTTCCCCACGGGACTCCGAGGAGAAGCCGTGCTCGTAAACCGTCCCCCGGTCGCGCGTCCACCAGGCGGCGGACCCCAGCGAGGACGACAAGAACCACGGCAAGGACGACCGCTTCCTGCCAGGGGAGCCACGCTGGAGCGACAGGCGTCGGCAGCGACTGCATCATTCACGCACAGTTCAGGTACGGGACGGCTTATGGATGGCGGCAGCTGTCACTCTCGAACAGTGATTAGAACAGGGTCACGCCGACGCTGTACGGCCACGACGTGCCGGCCACCGAAAGCAGCGACACCGCGCCGCCGGCGAGGGCGACGTTCTTGAGGAACTGCGTCATCTCGTCCTGTACCTGGTCGTCCGGGGCCGCCCAGAAATCGTGCATCAGGACGGCGGAGCCGACGAGGAACGTCGCCAGCGCCCCGGCCGCGACGACGGGATACGCGCCGAGGATGACGAGGACGCCGCTGACGACGAGCAACCCGCCGCTCCCGTAGACGGCCGCCGCAGGTGCCGGGAGCCCCTTCGCCTCCGCGTAGGGGGCCATCTGCTCGACGTTCAGGAAGTGGTTCAGACCGGTAAACGCGAGGACCCCACCGAACAGGAGCCGCCCCAGCAGGAACAGTTCACCGGCCCCGGCGGACTCGAACGCCATCAGGCGCTCACCGCCGGCACAGGGGTGGTTTCGCCGCGAGACTGCCGAGCCGCGATTGGTAGTTTCATTACGTTACTTGGTTCGTTTCCGAACCTATTTGTACGTTCCCGGACAACGAGGATACCAGGTAGCACCGATGTCATCTGAAGTATTCACCGCCGCGGACGAAGAGGAAGAGAGCGGACCGTGTGCCGTCATCGAGTCGCTGGAACAGATCGGATCGCGCTGGCGACTGGTCGTGCTCCACGAGCTCCAGAACGGCGAACAGCGGTTCAACGAGCTCAAACGCGCCACCGACGCCAGCTCCCGCACTCTCTCGCGGGTTCTCGACGATCTCCAGGAGATGGGCTTTGTCGACCGACGGCTGGAGGAAGACGCCCCCGTCGCGACGTACTACCAGCTCACGGACAAGGGCGAATCCCTCTGTCCGGTCTTCGACGAGATCGAGGACTGGGCCGAGGAGTGGCTGGCCGGCTGCGAGAGCTGACCTGACAACACAGACTTTTCTATCCCCCGGCCCCATCGCTTTACCAATGGGAGTACGGCCACCAGCCGACAATAGCGACGAGCCAGACGTCATCGAGTTCGGTATCGCGGCCCTCGACGCCCGCCTGACCGACGTGGAGATAGAGTATCCCGCGACCGCGGCGGAGGTGCGGGACGCCGCCGGCCCGATTGCGGTCCCGTTCGACGCGTCGGGACACTCGATGACTGTCGCTGAGGCGCTCGACGAGACGAACGCGACACGGTTCGACAACGAGCAGGAGCTGCTCAACGACCTCCATCCGATATTCGAACGGAAACGGGAAGCCACCAGAAACAGTATCCTCTCCCAGCTGCGCGCGCTGGTCCCGTTCTGAGTTACTCGTCAGGCTGGTGCGGGGACACCGCCGGCTCGGTCTCCGCGTCGCCGTCTTCAGTGTGTTCCGGGTCGCTGGCCTGCTGGTCGTCGAACACGTCCGCCGAGGCGGTACGGCTCTCGTGTGTGAGCTGGACGGCGATGTCCTCCAGCCGGCGCGTCTGTTCGCGGTTTACCGCCACGAGCATATCCGACAGGACGCCGAACATCAGGAGCTGAATCCCCAGGAGGATGGCGAACGAGCCGATAACGGCTATCACCTCGTGTGAGATGCTGTTGACGACCCAGTCGTAGGCCACGTACGCCCCGAGCAGGAACCCGACCACAGTGCTCCCGAGGCCGACGCTGCCGAAGTAAAACAGCGGATTGTTGGTCTTTGCCATCTGGTACAGCGTCAGGATAATCGTCGCGCCGTCCCGGAACGGCCGGAGGTTCGTGTCGGACTCGTCGGGCCGGGGCTGGTAGGTGATCGGCACCACCGCCGTCGAGATGTTGTGCTTGACACACTCGACGGCCATCTCCGTCTCGATACCGAACCCCGAGGCCGTCAGGGAACTCCGCTGGAAGGACTGGCGCGTGAACGCCCGGTACCCGGAGAGGATGTCTGTGAGGTCCCGTCCGTGAATCGTTCCGAAGGCACTGTTGATGATGCGGTTGCCGATCTGGTTCAGTCTCGTCATCGCGCCGGGTTGCATGTCGGCAAAGCGGTTCCCGATGACGTGTGCGGCCTGGCCGGACAGCAGCGGTTCGAGCAACCGGTCCGCCTCGTCGGGTCGGTAGGTCGCGTCGCCGTCGGCCATCAGGACGTACGGCTGCTCGATGTGGCGTGTCACTGCCTCTCTGACAGCCTGCCCCTTCCCCGAGCCGGACTGCTCTACGACCCGCGCGCCGGCCGATTCGGCGATGTCCCGTGTCCCGTCGGTCGACCCGCCGTCGATGACGAGGACGTTGTCGAACCCCTGCTCGCGGAACCCGGACACGACCGACTCGATAGTCTCGGCCTCG
Organism: Haloarcula sp. 1CSR25-25; assembly: GCF_032027985.1. Lineage (NCBI taxonomy): Archaea > Methanobacteriati > Methanobacteriota > Halobacteria > Halobacteriales > Haloarculaceae > Haloarcula > Haloarcula sp. 1CSR25-25. Next base: position 810,235 of record NZ_JAHYBW010000002.1, on the reverse strand, counting down.
TTGAATGTCGGCAACAGTATACAGACGTCGTCTCGGTCGGCCATCGACCCAACGTCGGCCACGCGGAGGCAAATAAATGCGGGTCTGGGCGCAGACGGATTCCGCGCCGGTTCTATGGACCCGGAAGCGCCGACGTTCGGAAACGGCCTCAGTCGTCGCGCTGCTCGCTCATGTGTTCCCAGATCTCCGTACAGCCACAGCCGTCTTCGATGTCCGCCAGGTGGGCCGTGTCCTCGGTCCGGGACGGGTCAGTTGTGTTACTCACTCTGCGAGTAACTACTCGCCGCCACGCACTAATAGATTCCGGCGGCTGGCGACGCGTTTTACATCCCCCGCCGCACATGAGCGTGTATGAGCGACCCTGCGGACGTGTTCGACCTGGTCGGGCTGACCGAATACGAGGCGACGGCGCTGGAACAGTTGCTCTCGCTCGGACGGACGACGGCCCCGAATCTCGCGGAGGCCAGCGGCATCCCGAAGGCCCGCGTCTACGGCGTGCTGGAGTCGCTGTCCGACCGTGGGTTCATCAAGGTGGTCCCCGGCCGCCCCAAGGAATACCAGCCGAAATCCCCCCGCGAAATCCTCGACCGGGCCGTCGAGAACCGCAGGCAGTCGTACGAATCGTTCGCCGCCGACATCGAGTCCAGCCGCGACGCCTTCCTCGCCGAGTACGAGCCGCGGTTCGAACGCGCCAGCGAGGACATCTCCCCGACGGCCGAGCTGTTCCACGTCGTCGACGTCGGCGAACCGAGCGAACGCGAGACCAGACGGCTGTACGACGACGCCGACGAGACGCTTCGGGTTATCACCAACAGCTTCGCCTATCTCGACAACGTCGAGCGCGCACTGGCCGACACACTCGACCGGGGGGTCCAGGTCAGCGTGCTCTTCCTACACCCCGACGAACTCCCGGCGGAGAAGGCCGCTGTCCAGGCCGACATCGTCGACCGGCTGACGGGGGCGTATCCCGCCGTCGACCTGCGGTTCAGCACGGAGAAACTCCCCTGGCGTGGCACGCTCGTCGACCCGAGCATGGACTACGACAGCGGCGAGGCGATTCTGCTGGTCGAGGAGCCCGAGGTTCCGAACCACATGCGCCAGGCCGCGATTACGGACAACGGCTCGTTCGTCGCCGGGATGAAGCGCTACTTCGATCTGATCTGGGAGTACGAGAGCGTCGCGACGCCGACTCAGACGTAGCCGAGGTCTTCCAGCCGCTGGTACGTCCCGTCGTCGAGGTCGTCGAAGTCCTCGCCCGCCGTCTTGACGTCGCGTTCCTCTATCGATTCGAAGGCGCGGTCGACGTGTTCCGAACCGTCGTCGGCTACTTTGTACGACGTCTGGGCGTCGCGGCTGACAACGGTGGCGGCGCGGTCGCGGTTGGTGCAGTACTTCAGGATACCCTCGCCGTCGTCTTCGAACACCGCCCGCGACGTGGCAGTCCACGGCGACAGGTCCTCGACGTACGCACCGGCTCGTTCCTGCAGCGGTTCGTCGAGGCCGACCGCGGTAGCGAGGACCCGGCCCTCGGGACAGAAGCCGGCCGTCTGGCGGTCCCCGTCCCGGAGCCGGTTCACGACCCGCGGAAACTCGACCAGCGACGCGGGGCGGTCGACCCGGTGAGGGTCGGTCTGGCCCGGATAGCGCACGACGAGCGGGACGTGGAGGAGACAGTCGTGAATCGCGACGCCGTGTTCCGCGACCCGGACGCCCGGGCGCACGTCGCTTCGCTCGCCGAAGCCCTCGCCGTGGTCGCTCGTCACGACGATGAGCGTGTCGTCGAGTTCACCCCGCTGTTCGAGCGTCGAGACGAGCCGTTCGAGTTCCGCGTCCATCTGTCGAATCGCGCCGTCGTACAACGACTCGACCGCCTTCTTTTGCCACCACGGTCGGTGTCCGCCGTTGAAGTCCCATTTCTGGTCTTCGAAGGCGGCCTGCAGTGACGCCGCCTCCGAACCGCCCCAGTGGTCGTATTCCGGCGTCGGCTCGTACGGAATGTGTGCGTCCATCAGGTTGAGACACGCCGCCCACGGCCCGTCCTGTCGGTCGCTCCAGTCCAGCAGCGAATCCACGTAGACGTCTGCCGGCGTCGACGCTCTGACGCTATCGGGGAGGAACCGCTTGTAATCCGACTGGAGCTTCGTCGCGACGCCGTTTGCCAGCGACCGGACCGGTGCGTCGCTGCCCAGCGCGAGCTTGAGGAACGCCGCGTACTGTCCGCGGCCCTCGTTCGAGACGAATTCGTGAGGGTTGACTGCGCCCGGAAACGGGACGTTCCGCGCCCCGACGATCTCGTCGAAGCCGTCCCGAAGTCCGACATCGACGGCCGTCAGCCAGTCGTTCTCGGTGAATACGCCGGTGCTGTACCCGGCTTCTCGTAACTGCGCGAAAATCGGGGCCGAGGGGTCGAGCCGATGCCCCGCCGAGACGACCCCGTGTTCTTCGACGTGCAACCCGGAGAAGATGCTCGCGTGGCTCGTGACGCTCCGCGCACCGGGTGCCCGGGCCTGCTCGTACAGCGTCGCCCGCTCGGCGGCGAACGAGTCCAGGAACGGCGTCGTCTCGTTGACGTGGCCGTAGGAACCGAGGTTCTGTGCGCGGACACTGTCGAGGATGACCAGGAGAACGTTCGGGTCGGCCGACATGGCTACATGTACCCGAGGTCTTCGAGGTGCTCTCTGACTTCTTCCCCCGACCGGTCGCCGCTGTCGTCCGACGCCGTCACCTGCGGCGTCGACGTGTGGTCGGTCTCGTCGAGTTCGGCTTCGATAGCGGCCCGGACGTCGACGACGCTCTCGATCGAGTCGACCATGGCGGTGTCTGTCCCCGCAACCATCGCCTCGTCGGTGTGAACGCCGTCCTGCAGGCCGTGGTCACTGACGAGCAACAACTCGTCGTCGGCACCGAGGTCGTCCCTGACCTCACCGACGAACTCGTCGAGTTCCTCGTAGGCGCGGTCCTGCAGCGAGGGCTGTTCGTACGCGACGTGGCCGATGAGGTCGAGCCCGCTCGTGTACGCGAACACCAGTTCGTGTCGCCCCCCTCTGAGCGCCCGGCGTGCGCGAGCGAGGCGAACCATCGACATCTCCAGGCACTGCTCGTAGAACAGCGCCGGGTCCGCCGAGGAGTGGCCGCCCTTCGCTTCGAGGTCACGCTCGAAGAGGTCCCCGAGGTTCCGACGGAGGCTGTGCTCGCGGTCCTCCGTGTCCGGGTCGACCACGTAGTTGGGGATGCCGATTGGGGCCGCCTCACGGCCGTCGAAAACTGTCGTCAGACCGTTCTCCTCGTAGTAGGTCGCCGGAATCCGGAACGCGTCCTGTTCGGTGTTGTTCAGGAGCCACGCGCCGAGACGCGTCTGGAGCCCCGACGGGAGGAGATAGTCCGCGGCGGCGCTCCCGAATCTGAGGACGGGGTTCTCCCAGGCGACGCCGTCGTCGAGCGTGATGCCGTGTTCCGGCGGTCTGAGTCCGGTAATGATCGTCGGCCAGAGTTCGTGCGTGCTGGGTCCGCCCTCGACGCTCCGGATCGTCTCGATAGCGTGGTGGTCGGCAAGCGTCAGGTTCGGATGTGCCGTCGAGTCTACAAGCTCAGGGTCGAGTGCATCGATACCCAGCACTACGAGGACCATATCTACCCAGAACGTCTCAGTCGATGGCTTAAGACCTTTCGATGCACGTGGTAGGCGACAGCACGACCTCACCCGGACAGCGAGCGGTACAGGTCGAGATACTCCGCTGCGATTGTCCGCCAGTCGTACTTCTCCTCGACGCGGGCCCGTGCCCGCCTGGAGATATCTTTCGTGAGTTCGTAATCGGAGAACAACGTGGTGACGGCGTCGGCGATGGGCTCGGGTGACTCTATCGGAACGACGAACCCCTCCTCCCCCTCGCGGACCATCTCGCGTGCCCCGGAGATATCGGTGACGACCATCGGACAGCCGGTCGACATCGCTTCCAGACGGACGAGGGAAAAACTCTCCGACCGAGAGGGGTGGACGAAGGCACGCGCCCGCGACAGATGGTCCCGGACGATGGACTGTTCGACGTACCCGTGGAACGTGACATTTCCGCCCAGGTCGAGGCGCCCGACCTGTGCGCGTAGTTCGTCTTCCAGCGGTCCATCACCAAATACGTTGAGCTGGACGTCCGGATGTTCCTGACGGATGATATCGAGCGCATCGAGGAGAACGTCGTACCCCTTCCGTCTCCGGAGGCTCCCGATGGCTACCAGCTCTTTCGTGTCGGCTGGCTCGCTGTACTGGAAAACGTCCGGGTCGACGCCGAGCGGTATCGTCCGAAGCTTCGACTCGTCGACGAACTCGGCGTACACCTCTCGAGCCTCCTCGTGGACGACGACGACCCGATCCGCGGCTTCGAGCGTCCGTTTGAACAGGTCCATGCGGGGCGGATCAAGGATGACGTCGCGGGTGGCGTCGATGGTCGCGTGCAGCGGGTCGGTGAGAGACCGCGGCAGGTCCGTCCCGACCCACGACGAGACCATCCGGTTGAACTCTTCGGCCATAATCGCGTGTCCCGCCTGACAGGGCCCCACAACGACCGGGACGTCACCCTGCAGGCCCGAAACCAGGAGCGGATTGAACCACCGGAAGCTGAGGTTCATGTGGTGGTAGATGTCCACGGCTCCGTGGCGCAACTCCTCTAAGAGTTTCCGGTACAATTTCGCGTAAAACGCGACCCTGTTGGCGCCACCGAGCGGGTACACAGTGACGTTTTCGGGGTCGAGCTGGTCGGCAACCGTTCTCGTGTACGTATCGATAGTAAAGTAGTCGTCGCGGAGGTTGTTCAGGAGGTTGTAGCTCTTCCCGTATTCGTCGTTGTGCATATCTGCTTTGGTCGGCCCGACGAGAACCCGCGGCATGGGTGGTGATGGAGTAGTCGCGGATAAAACCGTTGCGTCTGTCGCTAACCCGTCCGGCGGATAGAACCGAGACGGAGAACATAATAACCCAACGGGAAAAACAGGGCGTGTACGATGGACATCGACCGGGCGAGCGTCACCATTTACGCCTCGAATCTCCTCTTGAGCCTCCTGGGATTCGTCGGCACCGCCTACTTCGCACAGACGCTTGGCGGGACAGTACTCGGGATTTTCTTCACATTCGACGCCGTGATGAGCGTCGTCGAGACGGCGACCCGGTTGGGTGTCGACACGGGCATCGAGAAACGGATGAGCGAAGCCGGACAGGAGCGCCGAGGCGCGTACCTGACTGCTGGCTATCTGATAACACTCGTCCCGATCTGCATCGTCGGCGCCCTGCTTTTCCTGTTCCAGGACTGGGTTACCGCCTACATCGGTGTCGCAATCGTCCCGCTGCTGATCGTGCTCATTGTCTCAAGTACCGGGCGCTGGCTCATCGGTGCGGCGCTTCGCGGCGAGGGAGAGGTTGCGCGGGCCTCGATTATCGAACTGTTCGGGGAGGTGGTCAGAGTGGCCACCAGTGTCGCTCTCATCGCGGTCGGATACGAGATCTTCGCGCTCCTGTACGGTGTCCTCGGCGGAATCCTGTTCAAGTTCGTCGTGTTCTACTTCTCGCTGTCCAGTGCCATCGTCTGGCCGACCCGGGAGACGATACGGGACCTCTGGGGGTTCTCGAAGTACACGTCTTTCAACAGCGTGAGTTCGCTGGCGTACAACTGGGCCGATACGCTCGTGCTGGCGTACTTCGCGTCAAAGACCGCTGTGGCAGTGTACGAAGCCTCCTGGAAGGTCAGCGTCGTTGCGGTCATGGCCAGCCAGGCGCTGAGTCGGGCGGTGTTTCCGTCAATCAGCGAGTGGGCGTCCCGCGACGAGTACGGTCGCATCGAAACCGCCCTGAGCGAAGGGTTCACTTACGGGCTCCTGCTCGTCATCCCCGCCGTAGTCGGTGTAGCTATCCTCGCAGAGCCGTTCATGCAACTGGTGTATGGCTTCGACACCGGCGGGCTGATTCTCGTCCTGCTGATGGCCGAGAAGCTCCTGCAGGCGCCGAAGATCCTGGTTCAGCGGACACTCACCGGCATCGGCTACCCGAACCTGGTGTTCCGGACGGCCGCATTGACGCTGGTGGCGAATGTCATACTCAATCTGTTGCTCGTCCCGGAGTTCGGGATGTTCGGTGCGGCTGCGGCGACGATAACGACGGTCACCGTCGCGCTCGTCGTCCAGCTGGTGTATCTCCGGCGGTTCATTACCGTGTCGGCAAACTGGCGGGCACTGGGCCGACAGGCGGTTACCGCGCTGGCGATGGGCGGAGTCGTGTACGCGTCGGCGACCGTCCTGCCGCCGTCGCGATTGGTAACGCTCGGCGGTCTGGTTGCACTCGGCGTCGTCGCGTACGGCCTCGGTATGGCGACTGACCGGGAAATCAGAGAGCGCGTGTTACAGATGGTGTAACGCCTACCGGCTGCACGCTCTGAGTATCGCCCTGTACCGCTCGCAAGCGGCCTCGAAGCTGTATTCGGCCTCGATCAGGTCGCGCCCGTTCTCACTGATGGTGTCCAGGTCATCCCGTTCCAGAACCGCCAGTATCGTCTCCCGAAGCACCGCCGGCTGTCGCGAATCGAGCAGGAAGCCGGTTTCGCCCTCGCGAACGACGTCGGGGACGCCCGAAACCGGCGAGGCCAGTACCGGCGTTCCGCAGGCCAGCGCCTCCAGAATCGTCGTCGGAAGCCCCTCCGTCGGCTGTGAGGGCAGCACGAGCAGCGAGAGGTCGTTCAGCTGGTCCGGAACCTCGTCGTGGTCTACCCAGCCGGTGAGTTCGACCGCGCCGCGTTCGATTTCCGCCGCGAGTTCGGTTTCGAGCCAGTCCCGGAGGTCGCCGTCGCCGATGAATCGGAACGTCACATCGTCTGGCAGCTCTGTGGCGACAGCAGCGAGTTCACGGACGCTTTTCTCCTCGTCAAGCCGCCCGAGGAACCCGACGACGCGGCCCCGGTCGACGTAGGGCCGCTGGACGCGGAACTCGTCCGTTCGAACGTAGCGCGCGCCCGTCGGATACACCGTCGGGGCTTCCGGGTGGAGCTCCAGTTGGCGGGCCATCTCCGGCGTGTAGGTGATGACACCGTGGGCCGTGGCGAAGCCGGTCCGTTCGAGTGCGCGGACGGCGCCGGCGAGTCCGGCGGCCACCCGGTCGGGCAACTGCTGCTCCCAGTTCAGACGGAGCGTCAGCGGCACGTCGCCACGCGGTTCGACGAGGACAGTCTTCCCGAGCAGCCGAGCCGCAACGATGGGGAGCAGGTACGATGTCGCACCGAAAAACAGGACCACGTCCTCGTCACGGTCGGCGATGACGCGGCACATCCGGAGCTGGTTCAGCAGGAACCGACCGGCAGCGGTGACGACGGACTCGCCCGCGCCTTTCCGCGTGAGTTCGACGAGTTCGTGTCGGTCGCGGATCTCGGAGTCAGCCGGCAGGTCAGCCGTCACGAGCGCGACTGACGTCACGGCCGACAGGATGTCGAGCAGGCTCCGGGTCGCGTTCTCGCCGGCGGCGGCGAGCGGATGGGTCACGACACAGACGCTCGGAAGCGGTTCGTCAGTCACAGATTCGACCTCGGTTGTCAGATACGGTCGGACCGTCGGCTACCACGCGGTGTATGTGAGCAGAGAGGGGCGGTAGCGGACAGTAGTTTCGGCACACAGTTGTCATCAGCAGGTCGGTTCATCGTCTATCCGCTTCAGCACAACGATAGTCGGGTTCCCGTCTTCGGGGAACGACGAGAGTCCGGCGCTGTCCCGGAACTTCCGTTCGGCGCTGAGTTCGGTGTCGACTGGCGGACCGAACGTCCGGACGATTTCGTAGTCCTCCTCGGCGAACAGCGCCGACATGCGTTCGGTCACGCTTGGGAACACCGACGGGTCCTTGAAAAAGCGGAAGTAGTGGTAGCTCGAGAGCACGACGTAGTCTGGCGCGTTACAGTCCAGCCGGTCGAGACCGGGTTGCCACTCTTCGCGCGGGAACGACGAGTGGATGACGTACCGGTTCACCGTGGCTTCCTCGGGGAACTCCGGAAGGTACACCCGCTGGGAATACACGTCGACGGTGTCAGAACTATCCAGATTGGCGTGTGTCCATGCCGTCGCCTCCTGTCGTGACTGGCTGAAATCGGAAACGCCAACGGCAGTGTGTACACCCGAGAATACTACAACCAGCGTCAGGAGTCCGATACCGACCACTCGGACCGAACGCGTAGACCGGGTTAGCTCGGACCCGGCGAGGCCAGCGAGGACAGCGAGAATCGGGAACAGCGGCATCACCCGTGGGAACTGCGTCATGTTCCCCCGGATGATTACGGAGAAGTACGGGATAGCATAGAGGAGCAACAGCCAGACCGCACTGTCGAGAGTGCCTCGCAAGAGGAAAGCGACAACGAGCAGTACGGACAGTACTGAGAACAGGAACAGGGCGATTCCCTGCCCTTCTGCGAGGTGTGCGAGCTGGATGAGCCACCCGGGATCGGACCAGTTGTACGAGACGTCGCTCGTGCTGCGAACGACGTATCGGGATATCTCGTCGGCCCACGAAACGGGATGGACGAATATCGACGGCGTCGTGCTCACGTAGCCGAGTATCGTCAGTGTCGGGTACTTCCAGGCCGCCTTGACGAACCCGACAGCCGTTCCCGACTCGCTCCAGTGGCGCTCGATGATGACGATAGCGATAGGCAAGACGAGAAGTCCGGCGGTGGCCTTCGTCGATGCTGCCAGGCCAGCGACCAGCGCGGCGGCCAGCAGCGTTCTGGTGTCTCCTGAGTGAAACGCGCGAACTGTGAGGAGGAATCCGAGCATGAGGAAAAACGTCATCGGGACGTCTTCAGTCGCGTAATGAGCGGTGAGGACGTACCCGACAGAAGTCGCGAGAAACACCGAAGCGAACATTCCGGCACGGCGGTCCAGTAGTTCCCGACCAAGGTAGTAGACGACCACAACAGTGCCGACACCGAACAGGACAGAGACCAGCCGACCGGCGAACAGCACGTCGTAGAACGCGGTGAGGAGGTCCGGGGACACGCCCCAGCTAGGTGAGCTGCCGACGCTGGCCGCGCCCGAGATGATGTCGCCGAACTGTCCGGTCACAAGCCAGTACAGCGTCACCGGGACAAAGGAGAGCGCGAGGAGGTAGAGGTGGAGGTTCCCGCCCTTCCGGAAGTTGTCTATGAAGGGGTTCTGTTCGTATCCCATCCTGAGAGCGAGTTCGATGGCGCCGGTTTCATCGGGAAACGTCAGATGCGGCCGCAGTCGCCAGGTCCCGAAGATCATCAGCAGGAGCGCAGCGAGCGCAATGACCGGCACGAACGGCTCGCGCCGGACCGACTCCCTGATTCTGTTCCAGGGGCTAGAGGGCATTTCCTCGTGATTGACCACTGACTGTAATAGTCTGTACGGTTCCGGGAGACGGCATCCAGAGTACAGCTTCTGGTGTCAGGGACTTACACGTCTACCCCAAAGGTATCTGTAATGACAAACCGCAGTCTGAGGCCCTAATTCGTCCTATATCCGCGGTATCTGCGTGGGCTTGACACGTAGCAAATGGCAACTGTTAATAAATGCGCATCTTGTAGCACATACAGAGCCCTAGAATGGCAAAAACAGGGAGCATGCCGGATGGGTCGGTCGTGTCAGCGACGTCTACCGACAGTGAGGTCCAGACATCTATGGTGCTTCCTGCGTATAACGAGTCAGAGAACCTGGAGCCGTTAATCGACGAGATTCAGTCTACGTTCCGCGACAACACGACGTACGGGCCCTACGAGATAGTTATCGTTGACGACGGGAGCACGGACGGGACTGCCGAGACGATACGACAGATCGCAACGGACCGTGACGAAGTGACCGGGGTACTACTGCGACGCAACTTCGGCCAGAGCGCCGCCCTGGCCGCCGGAATCGACTACGCCACGGGGGAGTACATCGTGACGATGGACGCCGACCGGCAGAACAACCCTGCGGACATTCCGAGGCTCCTCACGAAACTCGAAGAAGGCTACGACTGTGTCAGCGGCTGGCGGCGCGACCGCGACGACCCGCTCTCGAAGACGATTCCGTCGGCGATACAGACGCGGCTGGCGAAGCTGACCGGACCGGATATCCACGATTTCGGATGCACGCTGACCGCCTATCGTGCCGCGGGACTGAAAGAGATAGACCTCTACGGGGAGGGGCACCGGTACATCCCGGCGAAGTTACACAAGCGCGGGTACAAGATAACGGAACTGCCAGTCGACCACCGACCACGGACCGCTGGTGAGACGAAGTACGGCACGAAACGACTGCTCAAGGGGTTCGTCGACCTCCTGTTTCACGTCTTCTGGAACCGGTTTTCGACCCGGCCATCGCATTTCTTCGGTGGTATCGGACTGGTCCTGATGGCGGTCGGGGGCCTCATCGGGTCCCACATGGTGTTTCTCAAGTACGCCTTCGGGCAGTCGCTGGCGCCACACGTCCCGCGGCTTATTCTGACTGTCGCCCTCGTCATATTCGGCGTGCAGCTCGTGATGTTCGGGTTCCTCGCGGAGATGATCGTGAAACAGCAGTATCGGGACGAGCAACCGTACCGCGTCAACGCCATCATCGGTGAAGACTGACAATGCAAGACTTCGACACACACGCTATCGAGAACGTACTGCTGGTCAGCATCGACTGTCTCCGTGAAGACTGGCTCCAGCGGGGCATCTCTGAGGGGATCGTCCCGACGCTCGAACGGCTGGCGACGGACGGCCTGTACTTCGACCAGGCGTTCACCGTGGCAAACACCACCGACCCGAGCCTCACGTCGTTCATGACCGCCTCGTACCCCCACACCCACGGCGTTCAGGAGAACGGGTGGGGCCTCGACGAGTCCGTCCCCGTCCTGGCGGAGTCGATACAGGAGGCTGGACAGGAGACGTTCGGCGTCGTCAGTGTCGACCATCTCAGCGACGAACACTCGGGACTGGGACGCGGCTTCGACGAATACTGCGACGGCGGCGGCTCCTACGATACGCTGTACCCGATTCTGAGCCGGATATACGACACGCAGACGTTCAACACGGTGTTCGGTGCGGTGAAGGACATCGGCACGGAACAGTGGAACCTCAAGTCGCTCCTGCGCCAGACGGGCCTCATCAGACTGCACTGTCGAACGGCCAAGAGCGTGACACAGGACGCCGTCGACCAGCTCGACCGCGTCGACGGCCCCTTCTTCGGCTGGGTCCACTACTTCGATATGCACGAGCCGCGGAACTACGACCGCGGCGACCTCGACGAACACGACGAGTACACGGCCGCGATGAAGCTCGTCGACGGCTACGTCGAACGGTTGCTCGACGAGCTCGCGGACCGGAACCTCCGCGAGGAGACGCTCGTGGTTCTCACCGCCGACCACGGGGAGGCCCTGGACGACCACGGATACACCGGCCACGGCCGCCAGCTCTACGACGAGGAACTCCACGTCCCGCTCGTGTTCCATCACCCGGATATCGAATCGGAGACCGTCTCCGATCAGGTCCGAACGATCGACATCGCGCCGACGGTGCTTGACCTGCTGGACGTCGATGTCCCGGACGCGTTCGAGGGACGGAGCGTCCGCGCGAACGACGACGGCACGCCGCCGGGAGACCGCGACGCGTTCCTGACCGCCTATCCGGAGTTCGCGGAATCCATCGGCCTCCGAACGCCGAGGTGGAAACTCATTCAGGAGGGGTCGGAGTACGAACTGTACGACCTCTCTGCCGACCCCGACGAAAAGAACGACCTCGTCGCCGCTGGAGCGACAGACGGAACACCGTACGACGACCTCCGCGAGAAGCTCCAGGCGTGGGACAGCGCCGGGAGCGACGTCAGCGACCAGGACGTCGATGCCGACACCCAGGAGATGCTGAAAGACCTGGGTTACGTGGACTAACCGCAGGACTCAAGTGTTTCTCAATCGGTTCTGGTAGCAATGAGAGATGTCATCTTCGTTACCGCAGACTCCGTCCGCCACGATTTCGTGGACGCAATGGAGTTTGTTTCTACGTTTTCTCAACACCAGGGCGTGACCGGAGCCCACTACACGCGGCCCAGTCTCGCCAGTATTCTGACCGCGTCGTACCAGGGGGCTATCGAATCCCGCGCGATGTCTCCGACGGTCGCCGAGGCGTTCTCCCGGGCCGGGTACACGACAATCGGTCTCTCCTCGTCCCCTCACACCGACCCGCGATTCGGGTTCGATGCCGGGTTCGACGTGTACAACAACTACTGTGAGGCGGGCAACCGCGGCAACCCCCTCCGCCAGTTCGCGTCACAGTTTGACCTCATCCGGAAGGTGTATCACCGCTTCCGGCCGCCCCACGCGAAGCTATCGAACCGGCTTCCCGACGACGAACTCATCGACAACGCAATCGCGGCGTTCAACGACGAGTCGGGGCCGCGGTTCATGTGGCTCCACATGATGGGGACACATCGCCCGTACGGGCTCGGCGATGAGGCGGTGCCGAAGGATATCGACCGAAAGGCGCTGTTCGCCCCGGAAAAACTCAGCGCGGCCGAGAAGGAGACGATCACACAGAAGTACCGCCAGTCCCTCTCCAGAGCGGATGCCGAGATAGAGCGCCTCGTCGACGCCGTCGACTCGTCGGACCCGCTCGTGGTGTTCAGTTCGGACCACGGCGACGAGTTCGGGGAGGACGGGCACTACTTCCACCAGCCACAGCGGCGACGGGTGGCCGACACGCTGACCACCGTTCCCGTGGCGACGAACGACCTCTCGCTGTGTGGCCCACTCAGCGTCCTCGACATCGCCCCGTCGCTGCTGGGTGAAGTCGGCGGTGAGATACCGTCTGAGTGGCACGGGAAAGACGTCCGCGAGACGCCACGCGACCAGACGCTCACCATAGCACCGTGGCACGGAACCACGACCGTCGCGTGGCAGGACTTCGAGACGAAGATCGTGAGCCGTGACGCCGACGTATCGATGGTCCGGAACGGCGAAACGGTCGACGTAGAGCGCGACGACGTGGACGACGACCTCAAACAACAGATGCGTGACCTCGGTTACGTCGAGTGATGGCCGATGACGGCAGCATTCTGAAAGGGTACCTCTCGGTTTTCACCGGCGACCTCGGCCGGCTCCTGACGTTCGCCGTCTTCATCCCGTTGCTGGTCCGGACCGTCGGCGAGGACGGGTTCGGGACCTACGCGCTCGTGATGGCGATTTTCCTCCCGAGCCGGAAGGTACTGAACCTCGGGCTGTTCGAGGCGACGAAGACGTACGCGTCGCGGGAGACCGGCGACGACCGGACCAGCGTCGTCACCACGTCGTTTGCACTCCATACTGGGAGCCTCCTCATCGGGATTCCGACGCTGGCCGGGCTCATAACCTGGTTTACCGACGGGACGCTCCAGTCGGCGCTGTACCTGATGCTCGGTGCGGTCGTCGGCGAGCAGCTGTACTACTTCGGGCGGGGCGTTCTCCACGCGTACAAACGGGAGGAGCTCGCTGAACCGCTCGTACCGGCCCGGTCAGTCATCCTCGCCGTCGTGGGGCTCGCGCTGGCCGGTGCCGGGTACGGTGTCCCGGGCGTCTTCGCCGGGTTCGCGACCGGGTTTCTGCTTACCGGCGTCCTCTCGACGGCACTGGCGTTCCGTGAGGCCGGGGCGTTCCCGTCTGTGCGCGGGTTAGCCCTCAGAACGTACACGCGACCGCTGGTCCGGTTCGGGGTCCAGTCGATGGCGCTCACGCTCCTGTTGACGAGCATGTACAAGATAGATGTCCTGCTGGTCAGCCACTTCTGGGACGCGACCAAAACCGGGCACTACCGGGCGGCGCTGCAGGTATCGGAGTTCATGTGGGTCGTTTCGGTGGCGATGGAGATGGTGATGATTCAGTCGACTGCGGACCTCTGGGCAGACGATGAGATAGCTCGCCTCACGTCGCTGCTGTCGCGGCTGCTCCGGTACGTCGTCGTCCTCACGGTGTTGCTCGTCGCCGGCGTGTTCGTCCTGGGCGAGCAGTTCCTCACCGTGTATTTCGGCCCACCGTACGAGGCGAGCGTCCGACCGCTACAGGTGCTCCTTCCGGGTGTACTTGGTTTCGCTGTCGCGCGAGTCATCTGGCCGGTGTTACAGGCCGGGGGCCACTTGCGACAGTTACTGCTCGCAACAGGGGCGGCAGTGGTCGTCAACGTCGTGTTGAACGTGATTCTGATACCGCGTATCGGCATCGTCGGCGCAGCCATCGGCACCTCGACCGCGTACGGGCTGATGGCGGTGACCCACGTCGTGGCCGCACGCAACGTCGGCCTCAGGCCACTCACCGGGTTCCCGGCAGTCCGGGTTCTCGCGCTCGGCCTCGGCACGACCCTGCTGTTGCTCGCACTGGAACCGTACGGCCCGTGGTTCGTCGACCTGAGTGTCCTCCCGCTCGTGGGGCTTGGCGTCTACGCACTCGGGAGCCACGTCTCCGGCGTCCTGACTATCGGTGAGGCCACGGAGGTACTGGACTCGGTCCTGAACTGAGCCATGGCGACAGAGCCGACAGCGTTCCGGAGCCCCGCGGCTACCGCCAGACGTACATCCCGTAGAGGTAGCCGACGCCGACGCTGCCGGTGAGAAGAAACAGGAAGACGAGCTGCAGGACCGCCCCGAGCGACGGGGAGTCGGCGAGTCCGCGGAGACGTGACGGAACGAACCGAAGCAGGAGGTCGCCGAGGAAGTCGGACTCCTCACCGGTCGATTCGGGAACGAACACCTCCATCCCGCGCTTTGAGTACCCCTGCCAGAACGCGCGGTCCACGAGCCACCCGGGGTCGGTCCGGTAGTCGAATATCTTGTGTGCGACGAGCGCGTCCGGGGTGTAGTACACCCCTTCGTCGTACTCCGTTCGGAGGCGGGCACAGAGTTCCGTCTCGCCGCCCTGGAGGTTCTTCTCGCCCTGGCGGCCGCCGATGTCGTCATCGAAGCCCCCCAGGTCGAGAAACACGTCCCGGTCGAAGGAGATGTTCGAGCCGAAGGTGTTGCGCACGACGCCGGGTTCGTCGGGGTCGCCGTTGGGCCCGAACCCGCGGTGGGTGACGCCGATGAGCCAGTAGAACTCCGCCGGCAGGAAGCTGGGTTTGCCGGCGACCCACGCTGGCGTCATTCGTCCGCCCACCGCGAGCGCGTCGTGCCGTTCGTAGGCGTTGACTAACGCCGCGACCCACCCCTCATCGGCGATTGCGTCGTCGTCGATGAACGCGACCACGTCACCCGTGGCGACTTCGGCCCCGTTGTTCCGGCTCTCCAGCAGGCCGACGTTCTCGTCGTTGCAGTGGGTCAGGACGTCGTCTCGGCCACCGAATTCGGACTCGTACTGTTCGTACACTTCCCGGTTGCCGTCCGAGACCAGTACGAGTTCAACGTCGTCGTAGGTCTGGTCCAAGACGCTCTCGGCCGCCGCTCGGCAGTCGTCGTACCGCTCCATCGTGTGCGTACAGAGCACGACCGAGACTCGCATAGTCCGTGGTGGGCTACCGGTGCTGTTAGGCGTTTCCATACTTCCTCGTACAGAGGTCAAAAGGCTTATGCGCGCCTTGGCAGTTTTTCCGTGCAATGAGTCAATCACGGGGCTATCTTGACGACAACCCCGAACTCGAGTCCGCCCTGGAGTGGGCCGAGCGCTGGTACCACATTCCGGTCCTCCTGGTACTGCTCGGGTTCATGCTGTGGAATCGCGTCCGGAGTTGGCAGAACTTCATCGTCGACGGCGAGGTGCTTTTCAGCGGCAACGACGCCTGGTATCACTACCGGTCGACGCAGTACGTCGTCAACAACTGGCCCTCGACGATGCCGTTTGACCCGTGGACGGCGTTCCCATACGGCACCAGCAACGGGCAGTTCGGAACGCTGTTCGACCAGATAATCGCGACGGTGGCCCTGATTGTCGGCCTGGGCTCGCCCAGCGACCAGACGGTCGCGATGACGGTCCTGTTCGCACCGGCGGTGTTCGGGACGCTGGTGGCAGTTCCGACGTACCTCATCGGACGGCGACTCGGCGGCCGCATCGGCGGCGTGACCGCGGTCACCGTGCTCGCGTTCTCGACGGGGTCGCTCCTCCGGCGGAGCCTCGTCGGGTTCTCCGACCACCACGTCGCCGAAGCCCTCTTCCAGGTGCTCGGGGTCCTCGGCGTCATGGTGGCTGTCAGCGTCGCCGCGCGGGACAAGCCGATCTACGAGCAGTTCCTAGAGCGGGACATCGACGCGCTGCGTGACACCATCAGCTGGTCCGTGCTGGCCGGCGTGGCGATTGCGCTGTATCTCTGGGTCTGGCCGCCCGGTGTACTCCTGCTCGGTATCCTCGGTGTCTTCTTCCTGATCCGGCTCTCCCTCGAATACGTCCACGACAGCAGCCCGGAACACACGGCCATCGCGGGCGCGATTACGATGGCGACGGCAGCCGTGCTGAGTGCGTCTCGGATCACCGCCCTGGAAGTCACAGCAACCTCTCAGTCGCTGCTACAGCCCGGACTGGCGGTGGCCGTCGGCTTCGGCTGTGTGTTCATGGCGTGGCTGGCCCGGTTCATGGAGCAACGCGAGTACGGCCGGTACGTGTACCCCGCGACCGTGTTCGGAATCCTCGCTTTCGGGGCCGTACTGATGGCGGTGCTGACCCCGAGCCTGTGGGAGTTCTTCAGCCGAAACGTCATGCGGGTCGTCGGGTTCAGCATCAGCGAGACGGCCGGCACCGTCGGCGAAGCCTCGCCGCTCCGGAACGCCGGCGTCCTGTTCGACCGGCACGGGTTCGCAGTCGTCGTCGCGGGAATCGGTGGCCTCGTCCTGCTCGGAAAGCAGTTCCTCTCTGACGATGCCCCCGCCGAGGAGCTACTCGTCGTCGTCTGGGCGCTGTTTATTCTACTCGCCACGTTCACCCAGCGGCGGTTCGCCTACTATCTCGTCGCGCCGATTGCGGTGCTGTCGGGAATGCTCGTCGGTCGGTTCATCGTCTGGTTCGATTTCAGCGCCGACGACGGCATCGAGTACTATCAGGTCTTGACCGTCTTCACGGTGCTTCTCGTCATCGTCGTCCCGCTGTTTGCCTTCGGCGCAACGCCGGTCGAGGCGGGTTCGACCGGGCCCGGCCAGAGTATTCAGAGCTGGGACGAGAGCATGCAGTGGATGGAGGCGAACACGCCCGCGGAAGGGGCGTACGGCTCCGGCGGTGAAGCGACGCTCGAGTACTACGGCACCTATCAGAAACAGGACGACTTCGACTACCAGGAGGGTCAGTACGGCGTTCTGTCGTGGTGGGACTACGGGCACTGGATTACGACCAGGGCCGAGCGCGTTCCGAACGCGAACCCCTTCCAGCAGGGAACGGACACGGCCGCGCCGTTCCTGATCGCACAGAACGAGACGCAGGCAAACAACATCCTCGAGAGAACAGACGAAGATGACGCAAAGACACGGTACGTCGCCGTCGACTGGAAGATGGCCGAGACCAACGGGAACATCGGTGGCAAGTTCTTCGCTCCACCGGCCTTCGTCGACGGGGCCCAGACCAGTGATTACTACAGTCGGCTGTACATCCAGTCCCAGGGCGGTGTCCAGCAGGTGACGTTCCAGCGGCAGGCCTACTACGAGACCACTGTCGCCCGACTGTACCGGTTCCACGGCAGCGCCGCGGAGCCACAGCCGATTGTCATCGACTGGGAGAACAAGCAGACCAGCCAGGGGGCGCAGTACCGCGGCGCGCCGACCAACGAGCAGGAACCGGAGGGCCAACAGCAGGGCCAGGTCATCCGACAGTTCCAGTCCCTCGAACAGGCCCGTCAGTACGTCGAGGAGGACGCAACCTCGCAACTCGGCGGTTACGGCGACGCGCCCAGCGAACGCGTGCCGGCGATGGAGCACTACCGCCTCGTCGGGTCCAGCGAGACAGAGGCGTTCCCGAACAGTCCGCAGTACCAGCACTCCGCCTGGACGAAGATATTCGAGCGCGTGCCCGGCGCGACGGTGGACGGGAGCGGCCCGGCCAACACGACGGTTCGGGCCGCCGTTCGGATGTACAACCCGGCGACGAACAAGACGTTCATCTACCGCCAGCAGACCCGGACCGACCAGAACGGGAACTTCGAGATGACCGTTCCCTATTCGACGACCGGCTACGACGACTGGGGCACCGACGAGGGGTACACGAACGTGAGCGTCCGTGCCGAGACCCAGTACCAGTTCACCGCGGTCGGAGCCGAGAACGGGAACCGGACCGGCTTTACCGGCACGACCGATGTCACCGAAGGGCAGGTCATCGGCGAGGACGACTCCGCCGCGACCGTCGAACTGGAGCCGATATCGGTTCAGCAGGGCGGCGAATCGCGCGCCCCGATGAGCGAGGACGCCGCTGAAGCGGGAGCGTAGCGATCTAACTGCAACCGGTCGCTGTCCGACCTAACTGAGACTGTTTTCGGGATCTCGTCGTCGGACCCGTGGTAGCCACACGCCTGCCTGTGGGAAAAGTGACAGCCGAAAAGCGAGCGCTCACTCGGCCAGTGGATTGAACGTGCCGTTGATGTCCCACTCGTGGAGACAGTGCGGGTCGCCGGACCGTTTGGTGCCGTCGTCGGTGACGATACGCCAACTGTGTCGCTCCGGGTCCCACTCGTCGACCCGCCCACACCGCTCGCACTCGCGTTTGCGTGGGGTGACGATTTCAGCCATATTGGTGCAAGCGCGTGGGTCGTTATCAGGCTGCCGGTCCCTGACTGACCCCGAACCGGGATGGGGACCTTCGGGCCGGACGACGTGTTGCTGGAGTAATGCGAACGCTATGACTCAAAAGTCCGGGAGGTCGTCCGCGCCGACCTCCTCCGCCTCCCAGTCGATGTACTCGTCGGCCAGCACCTCACAGACGACCTGTCCGAACTCGGTCAGTCCGGCGTTGATGCCCGAGACAGTGCCCCAGGACTCGATGTCCGGGTGGAGCTCCCGCTCGCGCCAATCCTCGGGCAGGCCCGGGGCGTGATAGCCCACACGGCCCGCGAAGGAGTCCCAGAAGAAGTCGAACTCCTCGATGAGTCCCAGGTCGGTAACGATTGCCCACTGGTCGGCATCGAGCGACGCGTCCGCGGCCCATTCCTCGAAAGCTTCCTCCCACGCTCCGTCGTCGAGGGCCTCGGCAAGCTCTTCGCGCCGGTACTCGTCGCCCTGGACGTCCGCGTCGTCGTACTCGTCGGCGGCGACGCCGGTGGAAAGCGCCGGCCGGGCTGGCGTCTCGACATCGAGTGTCATAGTCGTGGTAGGCGGCGGAGCGGAATAAAGGTCGTACTGTTGGCTGTGACTTCGTGACGATATTCGCCACTCCGGGGTAGCGATATTCTTCGTGACTACAGCCGATAGTATCAGCGCTTTGCTTCCCCGTCGAGGGCGCGCTGTCGCAGTCGTTCACCGCGGTCTGTGGCTGTAGTCACGTCAGGGACGGGGACCGGATTCCGGTCCTCGTCGACCGCGACGTACACAGAGTACGACTCCGTCGTCGACTCGGCGTCGCCGGTTCTGGGGTTTTCTCGGGCGGCTCGGAGCCGGACCTTGACACTCGTTTCGCCGGCGTCGTAGACGAACGCCTCGACGAGTGCCGTGTCGCCCACGGGAATCGGTCGCTTGAAATTGACCTGGTCCATCCGCGCGGTGACACAGGTTTCACCGGCAAAACGCATCGCGGACATCGCCCCCAGTTCGTCCATCCACTTCAGCACGTTCCCCCCGTGGGTCGAACCCAGGTGGTTCGAGTGGTTGGGCTGGACCATCCAGCGGTTCTCGATATAGGTGTCCAGTACCGTTGGCATGGCACGAGGTTTGCCAGCACCCCGGTTGAGTCTGTCGAACGGGCCTGGAAAACGCGGCTATGCGGAAACGTACTGCGCTTCCCACTCCTTCCGGGCGTCGAGTTCGCGCTGGCCGCGCTTGGTCAGCGTGTAAAAGTTCGTTCGGCGGTCGCGTTCGCCCTTCTCGATGAGCGCCTTCTCGACGAGCGTGTCAAGGTTCGGATACAGTCGACCGTGGTTGACCTCGCTCTCGTAGTAGTTTTCGAGTTCTTCCTTGATCGCTAGCCCGTGCGGTTCATCGAGGCCCGCGATGACGTACAGCAGATCCCGCTGGAATCCGGTCAGGTCATACATTGTATATCCGATACGGTTTGACCCCATACATATCAGTCTTTTGAATCGGTAGAATATATCGGTTTCAACGAATCACGGCATCGTCCTGTAGTTACCACGACATCTGTGGCTGTATTAACACGAGAGTCGGTAATAGCTTCGCCGCCTGGCGAAGACATACAATGCCACAGACATTATCCTCCCCGGCAGTTTCTCGGCGGTCAGCCGGACCCGACAAGGGTAAAGGAAGCGAATGTGTAACGCGGATGATGACCGAACACGCGGAGTCGGCGGCAGACGAGTTCCCGGAACCGTCAGGGGCGGGACGCGTCGATGTCGTCGGAACCGCCCACGTTTCCGAGCACAGCGTCAGGGAAGTGGAAGCAGCGATCGAAGAGTCCGAGCCCGACATCGTCGCCGTGGAACTCGACGAAGGCCGGTACCGCCAGATCAAGGGCGAAACGCCCGACGACCTCGATGCGAGCGACCTCCTGCGCGGGAACACCGTCTTCCAGTTCCTCGCGTACTGGATGCTGTCGTACATCCAGACCCGGCTTGGCGACCGATTCGACATCGAGCCAGGCGCGGACATGAAGGCGGGCATCGACACGGCCGAACGCCTCGGCCTCGGCGTGGCCCTCGTCGACCGGGACATCCAGACGACCGTCCAGCGGTTCTGGGCACGGCTGACCGCCGTCGAGAAGCTCAAGCTCGTCGGCAGTCTCGCGGCCGAGATGGGGCCGCCGTTGACCGTCGGGCTGACCGTCGGCGCTGTCTTCGGCGGGCTGTTTGCGGTCGTCGCCGGGGCCTTCGGTGGCCCCTTCATCGTCCCGAGCGGGGTCCTCTCGGGGGTTATCCCGGGCGGTCTCGCCGGCACGGTCGAGGGCCTGCTCGATACCCTGTTGCTCGTCTGTACTGTCTCGGCCGCAATCGGGATTCCCATCGCCGCGCTGTTGACCTGGTTCCGCGGCGAGGCCGACGTCGAGGAGTTCGACATGGAGCAACTGACCGACACCGACGTGGTCAGCGCGATGATAGAGGAGTTCCGTCAGTTCTCCCCCGGCGGCGCGGAGGCGCTCATCGACGAACGCGACGCGTTCATCGCCCACCGGCTCGTCGCCCTCCGCGAGGCCGGCTATCACGTCCTCGCCGTCGTCGGGGCCGGCCACCGCGAGGGCATCCAGCGCTACCTCGACAACCCGGAGACGCTCCCGCCGATGGAGTCGCTCACCGGAACCGAAGGTGGGCGTCGCGTGTCGCTGTACAAGCTCGTCGGCTACGGCTTCGGCGTCGTCTTTCTGGCCTTCTTCGGCCTGCTCATCCTCGGCGGCGCGAGCCAGGCGGTGCTGCTGGAGTTGTTCGTCGCGCTGGTGGTAGTCAACGCCGTCCTGGCCGGCGGGCTGGCGAAGGTGGCCGGCGCTCACTGGTCGAGCGCACTCGCCGCCGGGGCCTTCGGCTGGCTGACGAGCCTGTTTCCGCTGCTTGCGGCCGGCTGGTTCGCGGGCTACGTCGAACTCCGGTACATCTCCGTCAACATCAGCGACATCGCGACGCTCAACGAGATACTCAACGACCAGGAGTCGCCGGTGCTGGACCTCGTCAGCCGGATGCAAGAAGTACCGCTGTTCCGGCTGATTCTCGTCGTCGCGCTGACGAACGTCGGCAGCGCGGTCGCCTCCTACGTCGTCTTCCCGGTGTTGATCCCGTACATCTCCTCGGACATCGGCGGGATGCAGGGCGTCTCACGGCTGCTCTGGCAGGGTGTCCGTCAGGGAACGCAGATACTCGTGGGGGTGCTCTGATGGCGGGTCGACGACAGCGAACCACCGCGGACCGGACCATCGGCGGCCTCAGCTTCAGCGGGCGCGAACTCCGGGACCTCCTCATCGCCTGGCTCGCGCTCGGACTGGCCTTTACCTTCTTCCTCGAACGGGAGTTCCGCCGCATCGTCTTCGGCCAGTTCGGCGGCCTCTCGGGGGCTGAAATCGCGAGCACGTTCGCGGTCAGCCTGCTGACAGTCGGCGTCGGCTTCCTGCTGCACGAACTGGCCCACAAGGTCGTCGCCGTCCGCTTCGGTCAGATTGCCGCGTTCAAAGCCGACTATCGGATGCTCGGGTTCGCCGTCCTTGGCGGCCTCGTCGGCTTCCTGTTTGCCGCGCCGGGTGCGGTCGTCCACCGCGGCCGCCTCACGGCGAAGCAACACGGACTCATCGCCGTCGCCGGACCGGTGACGAACCTCGCGCTCGCCGCCGCGTTTCTCGTCCCGTTCGTGGCAGCGGTACTGACGAGTACGGGTGGTTTCCTCTGGGAGGTCGCCCGGATGGGCCTGCAGATCAATCTCCTGCTTGCCGGCTTCAACATGCTTCCGTTCGGTCCGCTGGACGGCCGAACGGTCCGAGACTGGAGTACGCCGGTGTTTCTCGCCGTGGCGGTTCCGTCCATTCTGCTCGGTGTCGGTGCCCTGTTCGTCCTCTGAGACGGCCAGCGACGCTTCCGGCGGAACGACGCTCTTTTGCCCGCGCCACGCACGCTCTCGGGTATGACCGACAGTGAGTCCGAGTCTGGGGACGACGCCGACAGCGAGGAGGGACTGACCTACGCGGAAACCGGTGTGGACATCGACGCCAGCGAGGCGGCGACGAAGGCGCTCATCGGCGCAGCCGGCGAGTTCGAGGGCGACTACGCCGGGCTGGTCGATATCGGCGACCAGTACCTCGCGCTCGCGACCGACGGCGTCGGAACCAAGCTCCTCGTCGCAGAGGCCGTCGACGATTACTCGACCATCGGCATCGACTGCATCGCGATGAACGCGAACGACCTCATCGCGACCGGCGTCGAACCGGTCGCGTTCGTCGACTACCTCGCAGTCGAGACGCCGGACGAGGAGACGAGCGAGGACATCGGCGCGGGGCTCCGGACGGGGGCCGAGCGGGCCGGCGTGGCGCTCGTGGGCGGCGAAACCGCCGTGATGCCGGACGTTATTAGGGGACTCGACATCGCCGGGACCTGCGCCGGACTGGCACCGAAAGACGCCGTCTTCCCCGGCGAGGCCGAACCCGGCGACGCCATCGTCGGCTGGCCCTCCTCGGGCATCCACTCCAACGGGCTCACCCTCGCACGCGAGGCGGTCACGCGTGATCACGAGTACACCGACCCGTTCCCGCCGAACCCCGACAGGACCATCGCCGAGGAGCTGCTGACGCCGACACGTATTTACAGCGAGGTGCTGGCCCCGCTCCGAGCCAGCGAAACGCACGCGGCCGCACACGTCACCGGCGGCGGCTGGACGAACCTCACGCGAATGGGGAGCTACCGGTACTCGATTACGGACCCCTTCGAGGCCCAGCCCGTCTTCGAGTTCGTCCAGCAGGAAGGTGAGGTAACTGACGAGGAGATGCACCGGACGTTCAACATGGGCACCGGGTTCGTCGCTGCGGTACCCGAGGCCGATGCCGAGGAGATCGTCGGCGACAGCGAGGACGCCCGCGTCGTCGGTGAAGTGGCTGACGGGGACGAGGCGGTCGCGGTTCGCGGGCTCGAACTCACCGAGTGAGTGACGCGAAACTCGGACAGGACCCTGTCGGCCGGGTCAGGCGGACAGGATGTCCTTGCCGGCGGTCTCCTCCGCGATACGTATCTGGAGGGCCTGCCGGATGTGGTATCTGGCCGCTTCGTTGTCGGCGTTCTCGAGGGCCTTTTCGAGTTCGGCATACAGTGGATCGCTGGGGTTGGGCATTGCGCTATGTCTCTCGTTAGTGAGAATAGACATATACCCCTGACACCGTTTTCGTTATTAAGCCCCTCCTACGGGGAGTACGGAGCTACTATCGCTGTTTGCGTTTCTGAGAATCGGAGTTAGCTGACCGTACGCGCGATGTCCGCTTCGGTTATGACACCGATAGTTTCCCCGCCTTCGACGACCATCACAGCGGCATTGTGGTTCAGGTAAGCGTCGACTTCGTCGATAGGTGCGTCGGGTTCGACAGTCGCGATAGACTCGTTCATCACTTCAGCCACCGGAAGATCGCCGACGTTCTCCTCGGGGCGCTGGCGGATGTCGGAGTTGCCGATGAGGCCCTGCGGTGCCCCGTCCCGGATGACCGGGACCTGGGAGTACCCCTTCTCGTCCATCAGGGCCTTCGTCTGGTGGACGGAGTCGTCGGGCGCGACGCCAACGACGGGGGAGTTCATCAGGTCACGTGCCTTGATGATGCCGCCCTCGGCCTCTTCCAGGGCGGTCACGATACGGCGGAGTGTCGACAGCCGCGGGTCCACGTCGCCCCCTTCGATACGAGCGATGAGGGGCTGGGAGACGTCAGCCCGTTCCGCCAGTTCGCTCTGGGTCAAGCCGAGTTCGTTGCGGCGCTCCCGCAGGTCCTGTGGCGTCGGTAAGTCCATGTTCGCTAATTACCTGTGGTAATATAAAAAGCCCACGGCTACCGAGGTGGGCGACTCAGAGGGTGCACGGACTACGCTTCGGCTTCGGCCTCGTCTTCGTCGGCTTCGGTCTCGAATACCTCGATGACTTTCAGCGGGACGTCCCGGAGCGCGCCGCCGATCTCGCTCTTGGCGATCCGCTGGGCGTGCTCGGGGGATTCGGCGTTGAACACGTCCATCTCGAGTACCAGTCCGACGAGTGCCGTGTCGGCCGCGATGAACGCCGAGTCGAACGGTTCGCCACAGGCCGGGCAGCCGGTCGCGCCGACTTCGACCTCGACGTAGTCCATCTCGGCCTCGTTGAGCCGCTTCCCCGCTTCGCTCACTGCTACACCGATAGCGTCGTCGATGTCGTCTACGTCACGAACCAGCCAGGCTGCTTCCATCGCCACGAGGTAGTTCATACTGTCCCTCTCGGGGCCCGACTATTCGATAGTTTTGATTCGCCCCTGGTGCGCACGTCACCGTTACTATCTCTATAACTTATGCGAACCACCCACCTGACACACGCTCCCGTTATGTCAGTTCGGGGTACCGTTCGGCTGTCGGTCGGGTCTCTCGGGTAGTTCGGCAAACCGCAAGACAGCGGCCCGTTGTTTCTTCACTATCGATAATAACGAACTGAAACGCGGCGGCAAGACTTATATACTAGACCCACTCTGGATGGACCGAGGAAGATGGTAGCTCGACTGTACTCCGCAACGCTGTTCGCACTGTACCAACTTACCCTGCTGCTGGGCATCATGCTGCTTCCGGTGGCGATGGTCACGGAGCGGTTCGGTTTCCGACTGCCGATGGACCGGGCCGTGTCGGGACTCAACGAGGCCTACGACCAGGCGAGCGCGTAAGGGACAGCCGACTGACGCCTGACCGCGGTGATGGCGGTCAGGCTCACCAGGAAAAGAGGTTTTATCAGCGCCCGACCAGTATCAGACGGTAATGCGAGACATGACTCCGGGGCCGGACCTTTCTGGACCCCAGACTGCTGACGAGTTCCAGAGCGACCCGTACGCGCCCGAAGTCGGTGAGCTCCCCGAACAGTCCACACAGGATTCGGAGAAGGTGAACAAGACCGGGACGACCACCATCGGCATCAGCACGTCCGAGGGCGTCGTCATCGCGACGGACATGCGCGCCTCGCTCGGCGGTCGCTTCGTCTCGAACAAGAACGTCCAGAAGGTCGAGCAGATTCACCCCACGGCAGCGCTAACTCTCGTCGGCAGCGTCGGCGGCGCACAGTCGTTCATCCGGACGCTCCGCGCCGAGGTCAACCTCTACGAGGCCCGGCGCGGCGAGGACATCACGATGAAGGGCCTCTCGACGCTGGCCGGCAACTTCGCCCGCGGCGGCCCCTTCTTCGCTATCAACCCCATCCTCGGCGGCGTCGACGACGACGGCCACCACGTCTACTCTATCGACCCGGCCGGCGGCGTGATGAAAGACGACTACACCGTCACCGGCTCCGGGCTCACCGTCGCATACGGGACCCTCGAAGACCGCTACGAGGAGGACATGACCAACGAGGAGGCCAAGGAAGTCGCCGCCGCCTCGATCAAGGCCGCCGCCGAGCGCGACACCGGCTCCGGCAACGGTATCTACCTCGCCGACGTCACCGCCGAGGGCGTCGATATCAACGGGTACGACTTCGACGAACTGCTGTAAGCCGGCCGGTTCGCGGTATTTTCTACGCCGTCTGCATCAGATCTTAACCGCAGGTCCCGACTGACCGTCCGCCCCGGTAACCCCGAACTGACGTGCGAACGAGAGAATTATACGGTCGGCTTCCGCATCGCCGGTATGGAACTGTTCGGGACGGCGGGAATCCGCGGTGCTGTCGTATCGAAGGTGACGCCGGACCTCGCGTTGCGAGTCGGACAGGCTACTGGCCGGGACGGCGAGACGTTCGTGCTGGGGTACGACGGCCGGGTGACCTCGCCAGCCCTCGCTAATGCGATGGCCGCCGGCCTCCAGAGCGCTGGCGCACGCGTCGTCAGAATCGGCCGCGTCCCGACGCCGACGCTGGCCTACGCCTCGCAGGGCCGTCACGGCGTGATGATTACCGCGAGCCACAACCCGCCCACGGACAACGGCATCAAGGTGTTCGCCGACGGCACCGAGTACGGCGACGACGACGAGACGCGCATCGAAGGACAAATCGAGGACGGCACCACACCGGCGACCTGGCGCGACTGGGGCGATACGGAGTCGGTCGACTACCTCCAGGACTACCGTTCCGCCGTCGCTGACTACGCCGAGTCACTCGGAGACGACCCGTCGGGACTGACGGTCGCTGTCGACTGCGGGAACGGAATGGCCAGCGTGGCAACGCCACAGGTCATCCGCGAACTCGGAGCCGACGTGCTGGCGACGGAGGCGAACGTCGACGGGACCTTCCCCGGGCGGGAGAGCAAGCCGACGCCGGAGACGCTGGCCGATTTCCGGACGTTCGTCGCCGAGACGGACGCCGACTTCGGTTTCGGTCACGACGGCGACGCCGACCGCATCGTCGTCGTCGACGCCGACGGCGACGTGGTCCACGAGGACACGATACTCGCGATGCTCGCGGAGCACTACACGCGCGCTGCCGACGTCTCGGACCCGGTCGTCGTCACGACGCCGAACGCCTCCGGCCGTATCGACGAGCGGGTCGAGGCCGCCGGCGGCCGCGTCGAGCGCATCCACCTCGGCTCGCTCCACGTGGGCATCGCCGACGTCCGCGCGGACGCGACCGACGAAACGGAGGTCGTCTTCGCCGCGGAGCCCTGGAAGCACATCCACGCCGCTTTCGGCGGCTGGATAGACGGCGTGGCCAGCGCGGCCGTGCTCACGCGTCTGTTCGCCGCGGAGAGCGTCGCCGACAGGCGGGCCGTCGTCTCCGAACGGCCTTACGAGAAGGTGAGCGTCGAGTGTCCCGACGACGCCAAAGCCGCGACGATGGGTCGACTCGAATCCAGCCTGCCGGAGGCGTTCCCTGAGGCCGACGTCGCCACCGAGTACGGCGTCCGGCTCTCATTCGACGACGGGTCGTGGACGCTCGTCCGCCCGAGCGGCACCGAACCGTACGTTCGGGTGTACGCAGAGAGCGACGACATCGACGCGCTGGTCGCGGAAACCACGCAGGCGGTCCGCGACGCCGTCGCGGCTGTCGGTGCCGCTGACGCCTGACCCCGAGACCGACAGAATTTCTACGCGGCCCGCCGACGCCCAGTGCATGGAAGACCTCCTCGACGCGGCGAGAGATGCGATGGATGCAGCCTACACTCCGTACTCGGAGTACACCGTCGGCGCGGCGCTTGAAACGAGCGACGGCAGCGTCTACACCGGCTGTAACATCGAGAACGCCAACTACAGCAACAGCCTGCACGCCGAAGAAGTCGCCATCGGCGCGGCAGTAAGCGACGGCCATCAGTCCTTCGAACGCGTCGCCGTCACCTCGGGCAAGCGCGACGGCGTCACCCCGTGTGGGATGTGCCGCCAGACGTTCGCCGAGTTCTGCGACGAATCGTTCGAAATCATCACCGACGGCGACGAGCAGGCCGTGTACGAACTCGGCGAACTCCTGCCGAACACGATTACCAGCGACCACCTCGACAAATGACTGGCGACAGCGAAGACCCGAACGACGACGTACAGTACCACCTGGAGGTGAGCGAGTCGGACGTGGCCGACAGCGTCCTGCTGCCGGGCAACCCCGAGCGCGTCGAGAAGGTCGTCGACTACTGGGACGACCACGAGGTCGTCGCCGAACACCGCGAGTACCGAACGGCGACAGGCACCCACGAAGGAACGCCCATCTCGGTAACCTCGACCGGCATCGGCGGCCCGTCGGCCGCTATCGCGCTCGAGGAACTGGCCCGCGTCGGCGCTGATTCGTTCATCCGGGTCGGCTCCTGTGGGGCCATCCAGGAAGAAGCCAGCATCGGCGACCTCGTCATCACGACCGGCGCGGTGCGACAGGAGGGCACCAGCAAGGAGTACATCCGCGAGGACTATCCCGCCAGCGCCGACCACCGCGTCGTCTCGGCGCTCGTCGCCGCCGCCGAGGAACTCGGCTACGACTACCACCTCGGGGTCACCTGCTCGACGGACAGTTTCTACGCCGGCCAGTCGCGCGCCGGGTTCGAGGGGTTCGAGGCCAGCGGCAGCGACGAACGTATCGCGGCGCTGCAGGAAGCCGGCGTCCAAAACTTCGAGATGGAGGCCGCGACCATTCTCACGCTCGCGAACCTGTACGGCCTGCGGGCCGGCGCTGTCTGTACGGTGTACGCCAACCGCGTCACCGGCGAGTTCCGCACCGAAGGGGAGCGTAAAGCAGCGAAATGCGCCAGTCTCGCCGTCTCGTATCTCGCCGAAATGGATGCCGCTGTCGAGGAGGCCGACGCCGACGGCTGGCACGCCGGTCTATCTATCGACCGGTAGGGTTCTCTACGCCCGTTAGCCGCGAGCGGCCGCTGTTGTAGTCAGCGGTGCAGTACAGTGGTAGGAACAGTCGGGACTCCGGATTCGGTTGCAGTCGTGGCGCGGTAGAAATAGCATACCGCGCGAGCGGAGCGAGCGCGGTTTCACTCCGAGCGCGCTCCCAGAGCGCGACTCGGAGGTCGTTTTTAGCGTAGATTTTTTACTACAGGGGGTTCCCACAGCGCCGCAGGCGCGAGGAAACCCCCTGTAGTAAAAAGGTCTTCTCTACATGTCGGGCCAGGCCTTTGCGGCCCGACCGATGCCGGTCACGTCGTTGATCCAGCGGGCGGCGATGGCTTTCTTCAGCAGTTTCGCCGGCATCCCGCCGAACGTCTCTATTGGGACGTTCATCACGTCGTGGGCCACGGCTTTCTCCCCGACGGAGACGACCGTGCCCTTGTCCTTGTGGGTCCAGGTCTTCAGTGGCTGGCCCCGGACTGCGCGAGCCAGGTTCTCGCCGGCCACCTCGGCGGCCTGCCAGGCGGCCTGGGCCGTCGGCGGCGCGGGCTGGTCGCCCGGCTGGTCGATGAGTGCCGAATCGCCGATGGCCAGAACACGCTCGTCGTCGGTCTGGAAGTTCCCCTCCGCGTGGACGCGGTGGTTGCGCTCGTCCTTGTCGAGGTCGACATCGTGCATGCACTCCCGGCCGGTGATGCCGCCCGTCCAGACCAACACGTCGTAGTCCAGTTCGTCCTCGTCGCCGATGTAGACGGTCTCCTCGTCGACCTCGCCGATGAACTCACCGCACTCGATGTTCACGCCGGCGGCTTCGAGTCGCTTGCGCAGCGCGCCCTGCAGTTCCGGGTCACTGTTGGGGAGAACGTTATCGAGTCCTTCCACGAGGTGAATATCAATCGGGGCGTTGTGTTCGTCGCGGAACTCCGCGACCTCGCCGGCGGTCTGGATACCCGAGAGGCCAGCGCCGCCGATGACGACCTGCGCGGGGTCGTTCTGGGAAGCTTCACGAGCGGCCTGCTGGACGGCGTCGTGAATCGCCAGAGCGTCGTCGAGGCTCTTCAGCGTCAGCGCGTGCTCTCTGAGACCGTCGATACCGAAGAAGGCCGTCCGCGAGCCCAGCCCCACCAGCAGGTAGTCATACTCGACGGTGTCGGACTCGGCGAGAGCCACTTCCTGGGCGTCGGTGTCGATACCGACGACCTCGTCCTGGATGAACGCGGTCGAGGGCTGTTTGATCTCGTGGACGGGAATCGCGATGTTCTCCTGGACGCTCGGGTCCCGAATGCACCGGTGGGACTCGTGCAAGACCAGATGATAGTCCGTCTCGGAGATCCAGGTGACATCGGCGTCCGCCCCACCGTCCAGTTCGTCCTCTAAACTCTTGATTGCCCCCGCACCTGCATACCCTGCACCGAGCACGACCACGTTCTCTGTCATACAGGTGACTCAGCAACCGACTGATACAAACCCTTTGAAATCCCTCTCCGTGGGGAGAATTCTACAGAAATAATCGTGACAGGGGCGCTATGATGGGGGCCCCGGCGACCGCAGGAGAACAATCTAAAAGACTGGTGACACGTACTAGTGTTCCGGCTCGCCCGCCGGCGCCCGCATGTCGTCGATAGCGAGGATGAGCTTGTTGTTCGTGTCGTCCTTGCCTTCGAGCGTGCCGATGATCTGGAGCTTCGACAGCGGCGTCGGGCCGACGGTCACCGAGTCGCCCTCGTGGAATTCGGACATAGACCCCTGAATCTGGATTTCGGCGCGGCACTCTTCGGGGTGGTGCACACTGGTCAGATCGATCTCCTCGACGTTCAGGTGTTCGACAAGCTCGCCGTTGTGGCGCAGGGGGACCTCCGCGGCCTGGTCCATGTCCTGAATCTGGAGCGCGTCGTAAGCGTTGGCGGTGGGCTTGTACCCACCTTTGGGGCCGGGGACGCCCTCGACCAGCTGCAGGGCCTTGAGGCTCTGCATCTGGTTTCGGATCGTGCCCGGGTTCCGGTCGACCTTCTCGGCGATGTCCTCGCCTTTGACGGCGCTTTCACTTTCCCGATAGAGATTTACCAGTTCCTGCAGAATGTTCTTTTGACTGGGTGTCAGTTCGATAGATGACATAATCTGTTGTTCGGTATAGCCGTCCTTAAATGCGACGGTAAACCGTCTAGAACCGCCTTAGAATCGCGGAAAACGTTAGTACTTTATTCCACCGACGACCTGACACAGATATGGAAAATCAGCGCGTCCTGGTGACTGGCGGTGGGGGGTTCATCGGGGCGAACCTCGCGAACAAACTGGCCGAGACAAACGAGGTCATCGCCCTCGATAACGGCTACCTCGGCACGCCGGAGAACGTATCAGAAGACGTAGAGTACGTCGAGCGGAGCGTCCTCGCGGACGACCTGCCGACCGACGTTGATGTCGTGTTCCACCTCGCAGCGCTTTCCTCCTATGCGATGCACGAGGACAACCCGACACACGGGGCCCGCGTGAACGTCGAAGGGTTCGTCAACACGGTCGAACAGGCCCGGGACGACGGCTGTGACACCGTCGTCTACGCCTCGACGTCCTCCATCTACGGCAGCCGGACCGACCCCTCGCCGGAGGACATGGACGTCACGGTCAACACCGGCTACGAGGCCTCGAAGATGGCCCGGGAGACGTACGCGGAGTACTTCCAGAACCACTACGACCTCACGCTGGCCGGTATGCGCTTTTTCTCGGTGTATCAGGGCTACGGCGGCGCGGAGGAACACAAGGGCGAGTACGCCAACGTCATCGCCCAGTTCGCCGACGATCTGGCCGGCGGCGACGCGCCGAAACTGTACGGCGACGGCGAGCAGACCCGCGATTTCACCCACGTCGACGACATCGTCCGGGGACTCGTCCTGGCCGCCGAACACGAACTGAACGGCGTGTACAACCTCGGTACCGGCGAAGCCTACGACTTCAACACCGTCGTCGAGATGCTGAACGACGAACTCGGAACGGACATCGAGCCGGAGT
The DNA here is from genome assembly GCF_032027985.1 of Haloarcula sp. 1CSR25-25. Taxonomy (NCBI): domain Archaea; kingdom Methanobacteriati; phylum Methanobacteriota; class Halobacteria; order Halobacteriales; family Haloarculaceae; genus Haloarcula; species Haloarcula sp. 1CSR25-25. The sequence goes on along the minus strand of NZ_JAHYBW010000002.1, from coordinate 778,295 downwards.
ACGTCGCGAACCCGATTCCCGAGGACGTGTACGTCCACGACACCTGCGCTGACTTCTCGAGGATGCACGAGGCGACAGGCTGGGAGCCCCAGATTAGTTTCGAAGAGGGCATCGAACTGGTCTGTGCGCCGTACACGTAGGAAACCGCTGGCTGTCGCCCTCTCAACGCTGGGTCTTTATCCGTCGCCCGTGGAGGCGACAGTATGCAACGACAGGTTCGGGTTCTCGGTGTCCCGATGGACCTCGGCGCCGACCGGCGTGGCGTCGATATGGGGCCGTCGGCGATACGGTACGGCGGCCTCGCCGACCAACTGGCGAGTGCTGGCATCGACTGCGTCGACGGCGGCGACATCGCCGTGCCCCGGCCGGAAGAGCGTGACCCCGACGCCGGCGGCCTGGAGAGCGGCCGCGCGAAGTTCTTCAGGGAGACGAGGGAGGTCTGTGAGGACGTGACGACGGCGGTCGACGCGACCCTCCGGGAAGGGCGTGTTCCGCTCGTCCTGGGCGGCGACCACTCCATCGGAATCGGAACCATCGCCGGCGCAGCCCGCGACGACGAGGACCTGGGCGTCATCTGGTTCGACGCCCACGGCGATTTCAACACGCCAGAGACGACGCCCAGCGGGAACATCCACGGGATGTCGCTGGCGGCCGTCCTCGGTCTGGGCGCGTTCGCCGACCACGAGTGGGCCCACACACCGGCAGTGAGCGAGGAAAACGTCGTCATCGTCGGCCTGCGGGACGTGGACGACGGGGAGCGCCGCCTGATAGCGGACAGTGACGTTACGGCGTACACGATGTCGGATATCGACGCCCGGAGCGCACCGGAGGTCGTCGACGAAGCACTGGAGATCGCGACCGACGGAACGGACGGCATACACGTCTCGCTCGACCTCGACTGGCTCGACCCGACGGAAGCGCCCGGCGTCGGGACGCCGGTTCGGGGCGGCGTTTCCTACCGTGAGGCCCACATCGCGATGGAGTACGTCGCCGAACACCACGACCAGCTGCGCTCGATGGAGATGGTCGAGGTGAACCCGATTCTCGACGAACACAACCGCACCGCCGAACTGGGCTGTGAACTCGTCGCCAGCGCCTTCGGCAAGCGCGTGCTGTAGCTATCCGAACCCTTCGTACTGCATCTCGGAGTCGGGCACCCCGACGCTTCGGGCGGCCCGGACCAGCGTCGATACCATCGCGCTGATGCCACACGCGTACAGTTCGACGTTCGTCGGGTCGATGCGGGCGTCGACGCCGGACTGAGGAGGGTGGTCCCGCACAGAGTCGAACCGTGCCGGCAGGTCCGCGCCGGCCAGCGCGTCCCGCGCCACGTGGCTGACAAACACCGACTGGACGTAGTCAGTCGCGCCCTCCCACTCGGTCAACAGCGGTTCGCGCGTGAGCGTCGGAACGAAATGGAAGTGGTCGTACTGGGCGTCGAGTCGTCGGAAGTGCGTCCGGTGGGGCAGGTCGTCCTCCCAGCCACAGCCGAGAAACAGCCAGATATCGCGGGGTTCGCCGTCGACCACGTCCCGGCCCTGTTCGAGCGTGTAGTCGATCATGCTTTTGAACGGCGCGACGCCGGTCCCGGTCGCCAGAAAGACCATGTCCCGGCTCGACGGCGGGTCCAGTACCATGTCGCCGTTCGGCCCGCGAACGACGACTGCCTCGCCCACGTCGACGCGTTCGAACAGCCCGCTGGTCAGTTTCCCGCCGGGGACCAGCCGGATGCAAAACTCCAGTTCGTCCTCGCTGGGCGAGTTCGAAAGCGAGTACGCCCGCGGCGTGTCGTGGAGCCTGAGCGTGACGTACTGTCCGGGCGCGAAGTCGAGGTCCACGTCGGGTTTGACACGGAGTCGCAGCAGCGAGGGATAGGGGCGGTCGAAGCGCTCGGCCAGCGTCTCGATGCGTGCGAGCCTTCGTTTCGACGCCCCCGCGTCACGAACGCGGTCGAGCAGCGCCGGCCACCGTATCGTCGACCCGTCCCGTGCGGCCGCCACCCACGACCGGTCCCCGACGGCTGCGACCTGGTCGCGGACCGCCGACAACACCTCGTTGTTGCGGTTGCGGTCCATCGGTTCGACGAGCGTCACCCGCGCGTCCTCGGTGACCAGCGGCAACTGCGCCGCCCGGTCGTGCTGTGAGAGGTGCCGGGGCAAGTCCATGAACGGGCTACGTCGCCGACACGGGTATGTCTATGCCACAAAACTGACAGTAAAAATGAAAGACGCGGGCCGGGAATCTGCCCTTACCTGTCGGTGGCCGCTGGCACGACCGTCACGCTCGCAACTCGGTCACCGTCCGCAAGTCCCATAATCGTCACACCCTTGGTGTTGCGCCCGACCTGCGACACGTCGCCGGCGCGGATACGCATAATCTGGCCCTGTTCTGACATGATGACCAGGTGGTCCTCGTCGGTGACGGCCTTGGCGGTCGAGACGCGGCCGTTGCGGTCGTCGGTCTTGATGTCGATGAGCCCCTTGCCGTAGCGGGACTGGGTCCGGTACTCGTCGAGTTTGGTCCGCTTCCCGAAGCCGTGTTCGGTGACGGTCAACAGCGAACGGGGGTCGTCGTCGTCGGTGGCGACCATCGCCGCGACCTTGTCGTCGCCCTGCAGTTTGATGCCGTTGACGCCGCGTGCGGAGCGGCCCATCTCGCTGACCTCGCTCTCGCTGAAGCGGATGGTCATCCCCGCCTCCGTGGCGATGACGAGGTCGCCGGTGCCGTCGGTGACGTCCACGTCGATGAGTTCGTCGCCGTCTTCGAGTTTGGCGGCGATGATTCCAGTCGAGAGGATGTTCTCGAACTCCGTACAGCAGGTCCGCTTGACGTAGCCGTTCCGGGTCACCATCGTGATGCACTCGTCGTCCTCGAACTCGTCGGTCGAGACGACGGCGGTCAGCTCCTCGCCGTCGTCCAGGTCGATGAGGTTGATGGCGGATTTGCCCCGCGCAGTCCGGGACATCTCCGGAATCTCGTAGGTCTTGAGCCGGTAGACCTGCCCCTGGTTGGTGAAACAGAGCAGGTAGTCGTGGCTGTTGGCGCGGAACACCTTCGAGACGCGGTCGTCCTCCTTGGGGTCGGCCCCGATGATGCCCTTGCCGCCGCGGTTCTGGGGGTCGAAGTTCTCGACCGGCATCCGCTTGATGTAGTCGTCCTCGGTGATGACGACGACGCAGTCCTCCTCGGGGATGAGGTCCTCGTGGGTGACCTGGCCCTCGTCCTCGATGATGCTCGTCCGGCGGTCGTCGTCGTACTCGTCTTTGACATCCTGGAGTTCGTCGGCGATGACGCCGTCGAGCTTCGCGCGGCTGTCGAGGACGGATTCGAGGTAGTCGATGGTGTCCTGGACGTCCTCGTACTCCTCTTCGATCTCGGCGGCCTCCATCGAGGTGAGCGAGCCGAGCTGCATCCTGACGATGTGGGCGGCCTGCTCCTCGGAGAACTCGAAGGACTCCTGCAGGCCCGCTCGCGCGGCGTCGCGGTCCTCGCTGTTGCGGATGAGTTCGACCACGTCCTCGACGTTTTCCAGCGCCTTCAGTCGGCCTTCGAGGATGTGGGCGCGGTCCTCGGCCTCGGCGAGGTCGTACTCGGAGCGCCGGCGGACGACCTCGCGGCGGTGGTCGATGTAGTGCTGGAGAGTCTCTTTCAGCGAGAGGACCTTCGGCTGGCCGTCGACCAGCGAGAGGTTGATGACGCCGAAGGTGGATTCGAGGTGGTGGTCCAGTAGCCGGTTCTCGACCACGTCGACGTTCGCCCCGCGCTTGAGTTCGACGACGATACGGACGCCGTTGCGGTCGGACTCGTCGCGGAGGTCCGATATTCCCTCGATTTTCCCCTCGTTCACGTCGTCGGCGATGCGCTCGACGACGCGGGCCTTGTTCTCCTGGTAGGGGAGTTCACTGATGACGATGCGACCCGCCTCCGGGTCCACCTCGTACTCGGCGCGGACCCGCAGGCGGCCCCGGCCGGTCGCGTACGCCGAGTAGATGGCGTCGCGACCGACGATGTTGCCGCCGGTCGGGAAGTCCGGCCCCTTGACGTGCTCCATCAGGTCCTCGACGGTGCAGTCGGGGTTTTCCAGCAGGTGGACCGTCGCGTCGACCAGTTCGCCGAGGTTGTGCGGCGGGATGTTGGTCGACATCCCGACAGCGATGCCCGAAGAGCCGTTCAACAGGAGGTTCGGGACCTTCGAGGGCAGCACGTCGGGCTCTTGCAGGCGGTCGTCGTAGTTGCTGGAGAAATCGACGGTGTCTTTCTCGATGTCGTCGAGCAGTTCCTCGGCGATGGGGGCCATCCGCGCCTCCGTGTACCGCATGGCTGCCGCCGGGTCGCCGTCCATCGAGCCGAAGTTCCCCTGGCCGTCGATCAGCGGATACCGCATCGAGAAGTCCTGTGCCATCCGGACGAGCGTGTCGTAGATGGCCGAGTCGCCGTGTGGGTGGTAGTCACCCATCGTCTCCCCGATGATCGAGGAGGACTTCCGATGGGCGGCGTTCGAGGAGACGCCCATCTCGTGCATCGCATAGAGGATGCGCCGGTGGACGGGCTTGAGGCCGTCCCGGACGTCCGGGAGCGCCCGCCCCGCGATGACCGACATCGCGTAGTCGATGTAGGACTGCTCCATCTCGTCCTCGATTCGGACGTGCTTGATCTGCTCTGCCGGGGCGTTCGCGTCGTCAGCGTCGGAACTCATATGTCGACCCACTCCGCTTCAGGCGAGTGCTCCTTGATGAACTCCTTGCGCGGTTCGACGGCGTCGCCCATCAGGACGTTGAACATCTTGTCCGCGGCCGCGGCGTCCTCGATTGTTATCTGCTTGAGAATCCGGTTGTCGGGGTTCATCGTCGTCTCCCACAGTTGCCCGGGGTTCATCTCGCCCAGTCCCTTGAACCGCTGGACCTGGGTCGGGTTCCCGTCGCATTTCTCCTCGACGATGCGGTCGCGCTCCGCCTCGGTCATCGCGTCGTAGGTGTCCCCGCGGTAGCGAACCCGGTACAGCGGCGGCTGGGAGGCGTAGACGTAGCCTGCTTCCAGCAGCGGCTTCATGTGGCGGTAGAACAGCGTCAACAGGAGCGTCCGGATGTGTGCTCCGTCGACGTCGGCGTCCGTCATCAGGATGATCTTCTCGTAGCGCAGGTCGTCGATATCGAACTCGTCGCCGATACCGGTCCCCAGCGCGGTGATGAGGTTCCGTATCTCGTTGTTCTCCAGAATCCGGTCCAGTCGGTGTTTCTCGACGTTCAGAATCTTCCCCTTGATAGGCAGGATGGCCTGGAACTCCGGGTTCCGGCCCTGCTTTGCGCTCCCGCCCGCAGAGTCGCCCTCCACGACGAACAGTTCGGCTTCCTCCGGGTCCCGCGTCTGGCAGTCCGCCAGCTTTCCGGGCAGTGCGGTCGAGTCGAGCGCCGACTTCCGTCGGGTGAGCTCCTCGGCCTTCTGTGCGGCCTTCCGCGCTTTCGCGGCTTCGACGGCCTTCCCGACAATCGTCTCGGCCGTGTCCGGGTTCTCCTCGAAGAAGGTCGCCAGCCCGTCGTGCATCGCCGATTCGACGATGCCACGGACCTCGCTGTTGCCGAGTTTCGTCTTGGTCTGGCCCTCGAACTGCGGGTCGGGATGTTTGACAGAAATGACGGCCGTCAGCCCCTCGCGGATGTCGTCGCCTTTGAGCGTGTCGTCCAGGTCTTTCAGCAGATTGTTATCGGTCGCGTAGTCGTTGACCACGCGTGTCAGTGACGTTTTGAACCCCGTGAGGTGTGTCCCGCCCTCGCGTGTGTTGATGTTGTTGGCGAAGGCGTGGATCGACCCCTGGAGGTCGTCGGTCCCCTGCAGTGCGATCTCGACCTGGACCGTTCCCTCTGAGATGCTCTCTTCGTCCTCGAAGTAGATGACGTCGCGGTGGAGCGGCTCTTTGGTCTCGTTGAGATACTCGACGAACTCGCGGATGCCGCCGTCGTAGGCGAACGTCTGCGTCTCGCCGTTGCGCTCGTCGATGATAGAGATGGCGACGCCGGAGTTGAGGAAGGCGAGTTCGCGCAGTCGGGACGACAGCGTCGAGAACTTGAACTCGCCGGTCTCGAAGATTGCGTCGTCGGGCCAGAACCGGACCGTCGTCCCCGTCTCCTCGTCGGGTTCGAGGTCCCGGACCTTCTTCAGGTCGTACTCCGGTTTGCCGTGGTCGAAGCGCTGCTTCCAGAGCGCGCCGTCGCGCCTGACTTCGACTTCGAGCCACTTCGAGAGCGCGTTGACCACGCTCACCCCGACCCCGTGGAGCCCCCCGGAGACCTGGTAGGACTTGTTGTCGAACTTCCCGCCAGCGTGGAGAATCGTCATCACGACCTCGACGGCCGGACGGCCGTGCTCTTCGTGGGTATCGACGGGGATGCCCCGCCCGTCGTCGCTGACAGAGACGGAGCCGTCGTCGTGAATCGTTACGTCGATGTTGTCACAGTAGCCGGCGAGCGCCTCGTCGATCGCGTTGTCGACCACCTCGTAGACGAGGTGGTGCAGGCCGCGAGCGTCCGTCGACCCGATATACATCGCGGGCCGTTTCTGGACGGCTTCCAGCCCTTCGAGGGTCTGGATCGACTTTGCGCCGTACTCATCAGACTCTCCTGACATAGGAACTTACCCGTCCTAATAGAGGGGGACGTATAAAGCTCCCGCACGCGCGCGGGAGCCCGGTTTCGGGAGACGGCGTTCACTTTCACTCCGGTGGCGATTACCTTATAACCCCGACGCGGGTACGTACCGCACGACAATGACCTCGTATCAGTCGCGAATCGGCGAGGGCGAGGGAATCGCCGAGGAGCTGGCCGAGTCCCAGCGGGCCATCTCCATCGCCGAGTTCTTCGAGAAGAACAAGCACATGCTGGGCTTCGACTCGGAGGCCCGAGCGCTCGTCACGGCCGTCAAGGAGGCCGTCGACAACGCGCTCGACGCCTGCGAGGAGGCCGGTATTCTCCCCGATATCTACGTCGAGATCCAGGAGTCCGGCGACTACTACAAGCTGGTCGTCGAGGACAACGGCCCCGGTATCACGAAGGAACAGGCACCGAAGATCTTCGGGAAGCTCCTCTATGGCTCCCGCTTTCACGCCAGAGAGCAGAACCGCGGGCAGCAGGGGATCGGGATCTCCGCGGCCGTTCTCTACTCGCAGCTCACCTCCGGCAAGCCCGCGAAGATCACCTCCCGGCCGAAGGGCCAGGACGAGGCACAGTACTTCGAACTCATCGTCGACACGGACACCAACGAACCCGAAATCAGCGTCGACGAGACGACGACGTGGGAGCGGCCCCACGGGACCCGCATCGAACTGGAGATGGAGGCCAACATGCGGGCCCGGTCGACGCTGCGGGACTACATCCAGGACACCGCGGTCGTCAACCCCCACGCCCGCATCGAGTTCGACGAGCCGGGACTGGACGAGTCCCTGAAGTTCGAGCGGGCCGAGCGGGCTGAACTTCCCGACGAGACCGAGGAGATCCGCCCCCACCCACACGGCGTCGAACTGGGGACGCTCCTGAAGATGCTCGAAGCCACGGACTCCTACTCCGTGTCGGGGTTCATGCAGGAGGAGTTCACCCGCGTCGGCGGGAAGACGGCCGACAGCGTCATTGCGAACTTCAACGACCGCCACTACGGCCGCGGCATGGCCTGGCAGCCGCCCAAGGTCGGCGAGGACGCAGACATCGAGGCCGCCGTCGAGGACGCCGTCGCCAACAAAGGGGCCGAGACGACCGCGACCTTCGCCGCCGCGGTCTCCGATGCCATCCACGACCGCAACCGGGTCGCGTACCACGAGGTCGAGTCCATCGTCGACGACGCCGCGGCCGACGCCGAAGCCGACGGTGACACCACCTTCGGGAAGACCGTCCGCGAGAACGCCGTCGACGCCGCCTGGGAGGCCGTCACCGCCGAGCGGACCCCCGACCTCTACGCCCTGGTCGACGACGCGACGACGAAGCGCAAGGACGACGCCGCAATCGAAGGGCTCGCGAGCCGACTCGCGGACAAGTTCGGCGACGGCCGCCACCGCCTGACTCGCGACGACCTCCGGGGCTACGTCGACCGCGCGGCCGACATGACCGAGGAGCAGGACGGCGCCACGTTCGGTGAGACGGCCCGCGAGAACGTACTGGAGGCGCTCTGGACGGCCGCCGAGGGCGTCCCGGAGGAGCCGCCGAAGGTCGCCGACATCGCCGACGACCGCGACACCGCGAGCCAACTGCTGTCGGCGATGCGCGAGACGGACATCATTGCACCGCCGACGGACTGTCTCGCCCCCATCAGCGCGGAACTCGTCGAGGAGGGGCTCCGCAAGGAGTTCGACGCGGACTTCTACGCCGCGTCGACGCGGGACGCGGCGGTCCACGGCGGCGACCCCTTCATCGTCGAGGCCGGCATCGCCTACGGCGGCGAACTCGAAAGCGAGGGCGCAGTCGACGTGATGCGCTTTGCCAACCGCGTGCCGCTGGTGTACCAGCGCGGGGCCTGTGCGACGACGGACGTGGTCAAATCCATCCGCTGGCGCAACTACAACCTCGACCAGCCCGGCGGCTCGGGCATCCCGAAGGGGCCGGCCGTCATCATGGTCCACGTCGCCTCGACGAACGTGCCCTTCACAAGCGAGTCCAAGGACGCCATCGCGAACGTCCCCGAGATGGAAGACGAGATCGAACTCGCCATCCGGGAGGCCGCCCGCGAGCTCAAGAGCTACCTGAACAAGCGCCAGTCGATGCAACAGCGCCGCGAGAAGCAGGACAAGCTCGCGACCATCCTGCCGGAGATGGCCGAGAAGCTCACCGAAGTGACCGGCAACGACGAGCTCCACATCGACGACTCGCTGGCCCGCATCATGAACAACGTCCTCGTCGAGCGCGATATCGAGGGCGACACCGTCCGCGTGACCGTCGAGAACAACGACGATACGAACGCCGACGTGGAACTGACCGACATCGTCACCGCCGAACCGCAGGTCACCAACGGCGCGACGGTCGTCGAGATGGACGGCGAGTGGTTCGTCAAGTGGTCGCCGACGGTGGCGGCCGGCGAGACCGCCGTACTGGAGTACAGCGTCCCCGACGAGGCCGAGTTCACCGTCTCGGTCGACGGCGTCGAAGACGAGAAACTCACGGTGAACGCCTGATATGAGCACCGACTCAGACACCACACCAGACACCGAGGAAGCGCGCGAGCAACTCATCGACCTCGCGGCGGACTTCTACGACCAGTTCGCCGGCGGCGAGGTGCCGACGATGACCATCCCTACCCGGACGAAGTCGAACATCGTCTTCGACGAGGACGAGCAGGTCTGGGTGTACGGCGACCGAAACTCCACCCGGTCGGCGAAGACGATATCGGGGGCCGAGAAGATCCTGAAGGCCGTCTACACCATCGACTTCCTCTCCCAGCAACTGGAGGAGGACCGTTCCTCGACCCTGCGTGAACTGTACTACCTCTCGGAGTCCTGGGACCTCGACGAGGCCCAGTTCAACACGCAAGACGAGTCCAACAACCTCATCGAGGACCTCGAAATCGTCTCGGACGTCAAACGCGAGGACTTCCACATGCGCCCGGAGGAGTCCGGGGCGAAGGTGATGGGCCCGCTGCTCCTGCGCGAGCAGACCAACCGCGGCGACCGCGAGATCCACTGCCAGGACGACGTGGGGCAGGGCGGCTACCAGATCCCGAACAACCCCGACACCATCGAGTTCCTCGACAACGACGCGAAGTTCGTCCTCTGTGTCGAGACCGGCGGCATGCGCGACCGACTCGTCGAGAACGGCTTCGACGACGAGTACGACGCGCTGGTCGTCCACCTCGGCGGCCAACCCGCGCGGGCGACCCGGCGGCTCATCAAACGGCTGCACGACGAACTCGACCTCCCGGTCACGGTGTTCACTGACGGTGACCCGTGGTCGTACCGCATCTTCGGGTCGGTCTCCTACGGCTCTATCAAATCGGCACACCTCTCGGAGTACCTGGCGACCCCCGAGGCCCAGTTCATCGGCATCCGCCCGGAGGACATCGTCGAGTACGAACTGCCGACGGACCCGCTGTCTGACTCCGACGTCAACGCCCTGGAGAGCGAACTGGAGGACCCGCGGTTCCAGACGGAGTTCTGGAAAGAACAGATCGAGCTCCAGCTCGACATCAACAAGAAGGCCGAGCAGCAGGCGCTGGCCTCTCGGGGGCTCGACTTCGTGACGGATACGTATCTGCCCGAGCGGCTGGACGAGATGGGTATCCTCTAACTAGTTCTCGTCCAGCACGACCGGGACGCCGCGTTTTGCTACGTCTTCGGCGAAGGCCCCAGAGTCCGCTTCCAGCGACGTGAACGTGTTGTAGTGCATCGGGAGCACGAGGTCGGGGTCCATCGCCTCGGCGAGGTCGGCGGCCTCGTGGCGGTTCATCGTGTAGTGCTGAGCGATAGAGGGGACGAACAGCGACACGTCCAGTTCCGCGTGGCCCTCCAGCACGTCCGTGTCGCCGGTCCAGAACACGCGGATGTCGTCGATGGCGACGAGGAAGCCACAGCCGATGCCCTTTGGGTGGATGGGCGTGCCGTCGTCTTTCACGTTCCGGCCGTCCTCGTGGTTGTAGGCCGGCATCGTCCAGATGGGCACGTCGTCGACCAGCACGTCAGCCTCCATCCCCACTTTGCGGACCTCGTAGTCGAGGTCGGCCAGGCGGTCGAGGTCGCGGTCGGTCGCGTGGACGTTGATGCCCTCGAACGCGACGACAGTGGCGTCGTCGCTCGCGACGCGGCGGATGCCGTCCGGGTCGTAGTGGTGGATGTGGGTCACACAGACGATGTCGCCGTCCTTCGGGGCGTAGTCCTGGGTCGGCGGATGGCCGACGCCGGGCGTGTCCGGTTCCCACTCGCCGGTGAGGACGCCGTAGCGGCCGGGGTCGAAGTAGACCACGGTGTCCTCGCCCTCCAGTCGGAGCGTGGCGTAGCCGAGCCACTCCGCGGTGATGCCGTCGTGTCTGACTGTCATGTACGGACGTTCTCGGAGACGCCCATTACGCGTGTCGGTCCGCTTCCAATTAGCAAAGCGCCGTCACTGTGACGCCGCCAGCCGCTCGACGCGCTCCAGCGAGTCGGCGTCCCCGGGCGTCTTGTCCGCGCGGACCGAGAGGAATCGGGGGAACCGGAGCGCATAGCCCGAGTCGTAGGACTGGGAGGCCTGAATCTCTTCGTAGCCGACCTCGAAGACGACCGCCGGGGCAAGCGCCACGTCGCGGCCGTCCTCGCGCCGGACGTGCGGTTCGAACCGTTCGGTCAGGTCTGCCAGTTCCTCGTCGGTGATGCCCGTCGCCACGTTGCCGACGGTGGCGTAGCCGTCGTCGGTCCGCACAGAGAGTTCGAACGACCCGAGGACGTTCGCCCGGCGGCCCTCGCCCCACTCCGCACCGGTGACGACGCAGTCGAGGGTCTCCACGTCGGGCTTGCGCTTGCGCCAGTTTTTGCCCCGCTTGCCGGGCGAGTACGCCGCCGCCGGGTCCTTCAGCATGATGCCCTCCTGTCCGGCGTCGAGGGCCGCCGCCTCCAGCTCCTCGATTTCCCCGGGGTCGTCGGACAGCCACATCTCCGAGACGACGTCGCTCCCGGCGGGGAACAGCGATTCCAGGCGGTCGTGGCGGGTCTCCAGCGGGGCGTCCAGCAGGTCCTCGCCGTCGGCGTGCAGGCAGTCGAAGGCGTGCAGGCGGACGGCCACGTCCTCGCGGGCCGCGGCCACGTCGTGTTTCCGGCGGAAGCGCCGCAGCACCTCCTGAAAAGGGAGCGGGTCGCCGTCTGCGTCGACCGCGACCACCTCGCCGTCGAGGATTGCCGGGGCGTCCAGCGCCGACTCCACGGCCTCGACTACCTCCGGGAGCGGGTCGGTGACTTCCTCCATGTTCCGGGAGAACAGCCGGGCGTCCTCGCCGTCGAAGTGGACCTGGACGCGAGCCCCGTCGTACTTCCACTCGACCGCGGCGCGGTCCCAGTCTTCGAGCGCGCCGGCGACAGTTCCGGCCTGGGCGAGCATCGCCTGGACGGGGCGGCCGACGTCGAGGGTGATGGTCGTCAGTCCCGACTCGCCCTCGTCGCGGGCCACCTCGGCCACCATGCCGTAGTCGTTAGACACCTGCACCGCCCGTTCGACGGCCTCGACCGGCACGTCGAAGGCGGCCGCGACGGCGTCCCGGACCGTCCCCTCGCCGACGCCGATGCGCATCTCAGAGAGGACGAGCCGGGCGAGGTAGCCGGCTTCGGTCGGGGAGCACCGCGAGAACAGGCCAAAGAGGATGTCGACTTTCGTCCCCTGGCTCCCGCTGCCGTCGACGGCGGCCAGGTTCCGTAGCTCGGCGTCGAGTTCCGCGACCGTCAGTGCGTCGTTCCCGCCGTCAGCGCCGAACGCGGCGAGGCCCTGCTGCCCGCCGAGGTCGTAGCTGGCCGCGACGGCCCCGATCTCGCCCACGTCGGCCAGCCGCCCCTCCACGTCGTCGGCGCCGACGTTCCGGCCGGCCGCGCGGGCGATGGCCTCGTAGCAGAGCCGCGGTCCGATGTCGAGCGTACGGGACTCGTAGGCGGGGAACACCCGGCCCTGGACGAAGCGAGCGAGCGTCGGGAGGTCCGACCCCGCGTCGGCGAACAGGTCGGTGACCGCCTCAGTAATCGCGGTGTCGGCGCTCTCGGCTTCGATGGCTTCGGCCCGGTCGGCGAAGGCGGCGAACTCCATGGGCGCCTCCTACCCGACTAGGCACCGTAAATCCAGCGTCACTCGACCGTGTACTCGACGGTGACGTTCTCGCCGGCCGTCGACGACGCGTACGGTCGGTCCGGCGACCCCGAATTGCTGTCGAAGGGGTAGTCCAGTTGCTGGTTCCCGTTGGTGTCCTGATGGGCGACGAGCACGAGCGACTGGCCGGCCGACGGCGGCCTGTCAAGCGTTATCTGTACGTCGCTGTGGGACCCCGAGGAGAGGTACTCGGAGGTTCCGAGCACTTTCCCGTCGGCCTCGAACTGCCGGACGACGATGAACCCGCCTTCCGAGAGGGATGCGGATTCGACGGTTATCTGGTCGCCGGAAACGGCGGGGCTGGTGACCGTCATCGACGCGACCGGCGAAGAGAGGAGGATGAAGGCGACGTACGCGACACCCAGGAGAATCGCGGCGTGTTTCGCGCCGTCCTTGAGCGTCCCTTCGCCGAGCTGACCGCCGATGAAACCCGTCAGGACCGCCTGGATAAGTGCAGTGTGGAAGAACACGAGCGTGTACGCGGCCTTATCGACGCGGCCGAAGCGAGCGAACTGGTCGACGCTGACGCCGAGTCGGTTCGACTCGCCGGCCGGCATCGGCACGCTCGATGGGAGGCTCGGGACGAGCACCTCCTGGACGGCGACGATGATGACCAGGAACACCAGGAAGGCGACGTAGATGACCACGAGGTAGGTGAGCATCTGCTGGCGTCTACGGCGTTTCAGCCGGAGGTCCGCCCGTGATTGCGTGGCCGCGATGCGGAACACCGGCCCGAGCTGGCCCGAGGCGTGCATCGCGTGGGTCAGCAGCGTCACGATGCGGGTTATCGCCGTCGTCTGGACCCGGCGGCCGAACCGCACCAGGGCGTCGTCGACGTTCGCGCCCATCCTGATGTCGGCCCAGATGCGGTGCATCTCCCGGGTGAGCACGCCGATGTCGCTCCCGCGGACCCGGCGGAGGCTCTCCACGACGGTCATCCCGGCCTCGTTCAGGCTGGCCAGCCGTTCGAGCAGGTCCGGCGTCGCGTCCTCGATGCGGGACAGCCGCCGGGTGTAGACGAACCGTACCAGCGCGAACGGTCCCAGAATCAACAGTACGGACTGGATGACGAGGTCGTCGAGGATGCGGACGTTCACCGACGACGCCTGGAACGCCGACGGGGCGCGGACGAGCAACAGCACCACCGCGACGGGGACGGCGAGGTAGAGGACGTACACCGGGTTCCAGACCAGCGACTGAATCGGGGCGCTGAGCAGGTCCCGAACAGATCTGACGCGGTCGTAGAACCGGAGCCGGTGCCAGTTCGCCTCGTCGGCCGGGACGACGCCGCCGTCGGGCAGGCCGAGGCGGTCAGTCCCGAGGCTGGGTTTCCCCAGCGTCGCCGTCTCGTATCGCTCCAGAATATCCGTCGTTCCGGCGCTGCCGATGCCGAGAGACTGGAGCTTGATATCGAGATACACCACGAATCCGGCGTTGGCCAGCGGGATGACGAGATACGCCATCAGCTGCAACAGCCAGAGCGTGTCCGTCGTCGTCAGGCCGAACACGAGCAGAATCGTCATCAGGAAGAGCACGGCGGCGACGAACACGGTGACGTACGCCTCGGCGACCGTGGCCAGCCGTTCGAGCAGGTCCGCCTGGCGCTCGGCGGCCTGCTCCTGGTGGCGCTCGTACTGCTCGCGGAGGAACGGGGCAAGCGACTGGCCGCTCTGGAGGACGCTGGAGAGGTTCTCGGTGAACGTCTTGAACTGTTCGCTGGGGGTCCGCCGGGACACGTGTTCGAGCGCCGATATCATGTCCCGGCCGAACAGGTCCATCTCCCTGACGGCGACGCCGACTTCCTTCGCCGTATCGCCGTATATCTCCTGATTTCGGGCCAGCACCCGCATCACGTCAGGGAACGACATCCCGCCGCGGGAGAGGGCGTACATGAAGGCGATGGTGCGGGCCATCCCCTCGTCGATGTTCCGGCTCCGAACGTCCGCCCGGTTCTGGAGCCGTTCCCAGCGGTAGAGGTACGTGAGCCCCGCCGTCGTCGCGCCAGCGAGCACGCCGCCGCCGATGAGGATGTAGAGCGTCCCCGTCGGCGTCAACACGAGCTCGAACGTCCGCAGGCCGAAGGCGGTCACCATCGTCGAGGGGAGCCCCTGTGCAAGCTCCACCAGCGCCGGCAACACCAGCAGCAGGCCGCCGATGGCGTACGCGCCGGTGATAGCACCGGCGACGGCCCCCGCACAGGCGTACACCAGGGTTCTGGCGGCGTACCCGCGGTACGTCTCGTCGACGTACGCGGCTTCGAGCTGGCGTTCCCGTCCGGGCGACTGGCCCACGTACCGACCGAAGAGCCGTCGGGACAGCCGCGTGAGGTTGCGGCCGAAGCGCTCGTCGACAGTGCTGTAGCCGATCAGCCCGAGAATCCCGACGACGACGGCGAGCGGTGCCAGACCGAGCGGGTTCAGCGCCATGTCAGGCTATCGCGCCGTCGTCGATGTTGGCCATGACCTGCGCTTTGTCCGCGTAGTACTTGTTGACCATCGCCGTGAACTTCCGGTAGTCGCTGATGCCTTCTGACTGGAGATAGCGGAGGAACCGCTGGCGGTTGCGGAGGTCGGTCAGCAGTTCCGACTGTGTCCAGCCGCGCTCCGACCGGATTTCGTCCAGTAGCTCGCTGTTGTTCTCGGCGAAGCGGTCCTCGGTGGCCCGCCAGTTGTACGTCGTCGAGTAGTCCAGCTCGCCGGTCCGCTGGTCGATGCCCTCGATTTCAGCGAGGGTCTTCGCCCGCCGGACGCGCTCATCGCCCGAGCGGGCCAGTACCTGGACACAGAGGATGTCGAGGCTCTGGACCATCGGCCGCGGGACGTTGATGGGCTCGTTCTCCAGCCGGTTGATGACGGTCTGGACGGAGTCCGCGTGCATCGTCGAGAACGTGGTGTGGCCGGTGTTCATCGCCTGAAACAGCGTGATGGCCTCCTCGCCGCGCACCTCGCCGACGATGATGTACTCGGGACGGTGGCGCAGCGCGGACCGCAGCAGGTCGTACATCGTGATATCGGAGTCGTCAAGCCGCTCGCGGGTGACCGAGGAGAGCCAGTTGTCGTGATACAGCGACAGCTCGCGGGTGTCCTCGATGGAGAGCACCTTCGACCGGGGCGGCAGGAACATCGCCAGGGCGTTCATCGACGTGGTCTTACCGGCGGCGGTCCCGCCGGCGAAGATGAGCGACTTGTTGGACTCGATTGCCAGCCAGAGGTAGGCGAGCATCTCGACGGAGAAGGTGCCGTACTCCAGCAGTTCGATAGGCGTGAACGGCTCGTCGGCGTACTTCCGGATGGTGAACGCCGAGCCACGCGGGGTCACTTCCTCGCCAAGCGCCAGTTCGATGCGGGAGCCGTCGGGGAGCGTCGTGGAGACGACGGGGTCAGAGACGGAGACGTGCCGACCCGACCGCTGAGCCAGTTGGATGACGAAGTCGTTCAGTTCCTCGGCGTCGTAGACGATGCTCGTCTCGATGTCGGTGTACTGGTCGTGGTAGACGAAGATGGGGAGGTTCGCCCCGTCACAGGAGATGTCCTCGATGTCCGGGTCGTGCATCAGGGGGTCGATGTGGCCGTAGCCCTGGAACGAGCGATACAAGTAGTAGAACAGCCGGTAGAACGTCTCTGGCTCGATGACGACGCCGTACTCCTCCAGCCTGGCTTCGAGTTCCTCGGCGAGGACCCGCTCCGGGTCGGTGTCGACGTCGTCGCGGTAGATGAGCGGGATGCGGATGTCCTCGAACAGGCGGTCGAGCAGCTCCCGCTCGATGTCGGAAAGCGACGGCTCGACGACCTGGTACAGGTGCTCGTCGCGGTCAGGGTCGTGGTTGATGGAGGCAAAGGCGAAGGGGGCGTTCAGCCAGTAGCGGTCGACCTCGTCGTAGCCGTCCAGCCCGTCGAACTCGACCAGCGCGCCGTGGCGGCTGGGGTCGTAGTTCGCCGTCGGGACCGCCGACCCGCTCAGTACTGTGGCAGTCCGCGAGAGCCACGACTGGATACGGCCGAGCGGGTCCGAGACGAAGTCACCGGGTTCGGGGGGTTCTGGGTTCGACATCGGTGGTTCCTCGGGGAGCAGACGGCGCTCCACGGAGTATACCTCTGCTATCGTATCCACCTACTTAAATTCGCTCGCCAAATTATCAGAAGTATAATCGCCAGCGGGCGCACGGACCGTCCGTCACGTCC
The DNA here is from genome assembly GCF_032027985.1 of Haloarcula sp. 1CSR25-25. Taxonomy (NCBI): domain Archaea; kingdom Methanobacteriati; phylum Methanobacteriota; class Halobacteria; order Halobacteriales; family Haloarculaceae; genus Haloarcula; species Haloarcula sp. 1CSR25-25. The sequence goes on along the minus strand of NZ_JAHYBW010000002.1, from coordinate 761,326 downwards.
GGTCGACGGTCAGCAGGAGGTAAGCGAACACGAGCGCGACGAGCGCGCCGACGGGAACGGTGAGGCCGGGAAACGTCGTGATGAACAGCCCGCTGGCCGCGAGCGTGAGGACGCCAACCAGTCCGAGCAGCCCGCCGAACAGCCGGACCGGGTCGACGGGAGAGGCCGCTTCGACGCGCTCCTCGGCGGCGTAGTAGTAGAGGCTGAGTCCGAGCGGGAGCAGGAAAACTGCCAGTGCCGCGAACCCGAGGGTCCCGGCGAGCGCGAGCGAGGCCGACTCCTGGAAGGCGGCGACCTGCCAGGCCCAGAGGAAGGGTCGTTCGCCGGGGAGGGTCGCGCCGAAGATGAACTGGAACCGGAACGGGAGGAATCGGAGACCGACGACAGTCAGCCCCTCAATCTCGAACAGCGAGACAGACCACGGCGCCAGTCCCACGAGCCACGTCGCAAGCACCGCGAACTCGCCCGCGTACTCTGATTTCACCCAGGCCATGCTACTGTCAGAGGGAGGGCCGGTCCGGTAAAAGCTACCGATACCGACAGTCGGTGCGCCGTTACGTTCATTTGCTCGGGCGACGTACAGTTGGGTACCGGAATGAGGCGTGATTACTTCACTGTCGATATCCAGGCTTCGGCCACCGACAACGACGACCCGACGATCGCGATTGTGTACGATGGGCCGACAGGAGAGCTCCGCGAGCGCCTCACCAAAGTAGACGACGGCACACTCGATGGCGAGGAGATCGACGTGACCTTCCGCCGCCAGCCCGAGAGCGACGGCGTGCTCTCGCTGACGAACCGCCTCACCGGTGAGTACATCTTCGAGGCGACAGCGCCGACGGCGGACATCGACGCGCTCGTTTCCGCGGCGGACGCCCAAGAAGACCCACAGTTTACAGTCCGTCTCACCGACGGCGACGGCGAATTACGGACCTACGAGAAGCGGACGCTGCTCGTCTACGACCACGACGGGAGTCTCCTGCGCGGACAGAGCCTGATTCCCGGCAGCGTCGAGCTATAGACGCGTCTCGCAGCGCTATATCCGTTCGAGAACCGCCGGGAGCACCTGTGTGACATCCGCCCGGAGGACGTGCGCCGCACTCGCGTCACGCGGCGTCGCCTCGTAGTTTATCACGACCAGCGTGCTGCCCGCCTCCGCCGCGATTTTCGGCAGGAGTGACGCCGGTCGAACCGACAGTGACGACCCCACAGCCAGGAACACGTCGCTGTCCCGGGCGAGGCGCTGGCCCTCGTCCATCGCCACGTCGGGCATGGGTTCGCCGAACAACACGACGTCCGGGCGGTAGACGCCGCCGCAGTCACAGCGCGGCGGCAGGTCGCCGCCCTCGGCGGCCTGCTCGAACACGGCCTCGGCGTCCCGGCGGTGGCCGCAGTCGTCACAGACCACGCGCTGGTGGGTCCCGTGCAGTTCGATGACCCGGTCCGTCCCGGCGGCGTCGTGTAGCCCGTCGACGTTCTGTGTGAGGACGGCGTCGAGATGGCCCGCGGATTCGAGTGCCGTCAGCGCCTCGTGTGCGGCGTTGGGTTCGGGGTCCAGACCGTCGTAGATGGCCGCCCGAAGCGAGAGTCGGTCTTCCCAGAAGCCCGCCGGGTCGGCGTCGAGGCGGCGACGATGGAAGTCCGCCGGGTCGTGGCGCTCCCAGATACCGTCGTCGCCGCGAAAGGAGGGGATGCCCGACGCCGTCGAGACGCCCGCGCCGGTGAGCGCGACGGCGGTTTCGGCGGTGCGGAGCGCCTCGGCCACCGCGTCGAGCGTCTCCTCGTCGACGCCGTCGGTCCCGTGCCTGTCGTCGGTCATACGCTCGCTTCGCAGTGCGATGCTGTGGGTCTGTCGGTCGCATCGGCGTCCCGACCCACAGTACGGCGGGACGGATGTCGCCCGTCGCAGAAGGAGAAAGACGGATTTAAATCGCCACCGCTCGCCTCTCTGCATGACATGCGCTTGCACGAATATCAGGCGAAGCAGGTCTTCGCCGACGCGGGCATCCCGACGCCCGCCTCGCAGCTGGCCGAGACAGTGGATGAAGCCGTCGACGCGGCCGAGGACATCGGATATCCGGTCGCCATCAAGGCACAGGTACACGTGGGCGGCCGCGGCAAGGCCGGCGGCATCAAGCTCGTCGAGTCCAAAGAGGAGGCCCGGGAGGCCGCCGAGGACATCATCGGGATGGACCTCAAGGGCTATCACGTCTCGAAGGTGCTCGTCGAGGAGGCCGTCGACTTCGTCAACGAGTTGTACGTCGGCGTGACGATGGACCGCGGCGAGGGGCGTCCCGTCGCCATGGTCTCGACGAAAGGCGGCGTCAACATCGAGGAGGTCGCCGAGGAGGACCCCGACGCCATCGCCCGCGAGCACATCGACCCGGCCTTCGGGATGCACCCGTTCCAGGCCCGGAAGGTCGTCTACGAGGCCGGCGTCGACCGCGAGCTCGCAAACGACGTGGCGAGCGTCCTCACGACGCTGTACCAGCTCTGGGACGACCGCGACGGCGCCGACACGGAGATCAACCCGCTGATGATCACGAGCGACAACGAAGTCATCGCGGCAGACGCCGTGATGAACATCGACGACGACGCTCTGTTCCGCCAGCCCGAAATCGCCGAGATGGGCGAGGAGGCCGCGGAGGGCGACGCACTCGAACAGAAGGCCGACGAGTACGGCTTCGATTACGTCCGACTGGACGGCAACGTCGGCATCATCGGCAACGGCGCGGGCCTCGTGATGACGACGCTCGACCTCGTCGACTACTACGGCGGCGAGCCCGCCAACTTCCTCGACGTGGGCGGCGGCGCGAAGGCCGACCGCATCGCCAACGCGCTCGATATGGTGTTCTCCGACGACAACGTCGACTCCGTCGTGTTCAACATCTTCGGCGGCATCACCCGCGGCGACGAAGTCGCCAACGGCATCAACCAGGCCCTAGAGCAGTTCGACGAGATTCCGAAACCGGTCACCGTCCGACTCGCGGGGACCAACGCCGAGGAAGGCATGGAGATTCTGAACGAGGACCTGGTGACGGTTGAGCACACGCTGGAGGACGCCGTCCAGCGTGCGGTCGAGTACGCAAAGGAGGTGGAAGCATGAGTGTTCTAGTCGACGAAGACACACGCGTCGTTGTACAGGGAATCACCGGCGGTGAAGGGAAGTTCCACACCGAACAGATGCTTGAGTACGGCACGAACGTCGTCGCCGGCGCAGTGCCCGGTCGCGGCGGGCAGGAAGTCGCCGGTGTGCCGGTGTTCGACACCGTGCAGGGCGCGGCCCGCGAGGCCGACGCGAACGCCGCCGTCGTGTTCGTGCCGCCGGCCTTCGCCGGTGACGCCTGCTTCGAGGCACTCGACGCGAAGGGCATCGACCTCGTCGTCACCATCACCGAGGGCATCCCGACCCAGGACATGGCCCGGGTCTACCGCAAACTGCAGGAGACCGACACGCATCTCGTCGGCCCGAACTGCCCCGGCGTCATCACGCCCGGCGTCGCCAAACTCGGCATCCTCCCGGGGAACATCTTCTCGTCCGGGAACGTCGGCCTCGTCTCCCGCTCGGGGACGCTGACCTACCAGGTCGTCGACAACCTCACCAACCGCGGTATCGGGCAGTCGACGGCTATCGGCATCGGCGGCGACCCCATCATCGGGACGGACTTCATCGGCGCGCTCGAACAATTCGAGGCCGACCCCGACACCCACGCCGTCGTCATGTGCGGCGAGATCGGCGGCGAAGACGAGGAAGAGGCCGCCCGCTACATCGGCGAGCACATGGACACGCCGGTCGCCGGCTTCATCGCCGGCCGGACCGCGCCGCCCGGAAAGCGGATGGGCCACGCCGGCGCCATCGTCTCCGGTTCCGGCACCGGCACCGCGCAGTCGAAGATCACCGCCCTCGAGGACAACGGTGTCCCGGTCGGTGACACGCCCGAGGAAGTCGCCGACCACGTCGAAGACCTGCTGTAGGGCACCGTCGGTTTCTTATCGCCTGTTTTCGTACTCCCAGGCGATGACGCCTGCTCGTGGGACCGTCTATCTCGTCACCGGTACCGACGCGACTGCCCTGGCTGGGGACCTCTCCGAAGCGCTGCCACCGGACGGTGCAACTGTCGAAGCAGTCCGAGACACGAGCGTCGTTCAGGACCGGCTGCGCGACGGGGCTGTCAGAGGCGTCGTCGTCAGCGACGACGCCGACCACGACGGGGTAGCGGTGTTCGAGGAACTGCGGGCAGCAGGGGCCGAGATTCCGATCGTGCTCGTCGCGACCGACCCAGACACGGACCGTGTCACCGAGGCGCTCCGGGCCGGCGTCACCGATTACCTGCCCACGGGGACGCCGCCGTCCCTGCTGGCCGCGAAACTCGAAGCGTACGCGACCCGCTGGCCGACCGACTGGCGGGTCGGTGCCACACAGTGGGACGCGATTTCGAGCGGCGTCTCACACGACGCGAAGAACCCGCTGAACGTCGTCATGGGCCGGCTGGAACTGCTTGACATCGGCGAGCCCCACGAGGAACCGCTGCTTCGTTCGGTCCGGCGCGTCGAGTCACTGCTTACCGACCTCTCCCGCATCGGAAGCATCGCGTGCCCGGTCTCGGAGACCCACCCACTCTCGCTGGCTGACGTAGCGACTGAGGTCTGGACCGCGGAGAGCTACGGGGACGCGACGCTGGAAGTGGCGACAGACGCGTCTGTCGACGCCGAAAGCGACCGGCTGCGGATGCTGTTGCGCGAACTGTTCGACAACGCGGTCACACATAGCGAGAAGCCGGTGACCGTCACCGTCGGCGACACCGATTCCGGGTTCTACGTGGCCGACGACGGTCCCGGGATTCCCGATTCGGAACGCGACAGGGTGTTCGACCTCGGCTTCGGGACGACGCGGGACGGGGAGGGGTACGGACTGTTCCTCGTCGACACCGCGGCGCGGGCCCACGGGTGGACGGTGTCGGTCGGAGACAGCGACGCCGGCGGCACCCGGATAGACGTTATCACGTCCTGACCTCTCTCAGGCGAGCTAGATTTGGGACTCCGGAACACGACGTCCGTCAGCATCGGTCGATACTGGCCAATGCCGAGATGTGTACATGACAGGGCAGTTATGGCAGCCATTACTGTCCAGGATATGAAACGTATGCCGCGCCGAAAACCGACGGACGGCGGACGCCCCGTACCTACCGACAACGGAAAGAAGCGGCCGTGAACGTTCCGGTATCGCTATAAGGGATGAATCTGTATTTTCGAATATGCCTCATATTTGTCGGAACTGCAAGCGGACCTTCGGCACAGAACTCGAACTCGAACTCCACCGCGATACGTGCTCGGCCGGGCAGCTCTACTGTGACGAATGCGGCGACCGATTCACGGAGCGAGCGGCCACGGAGGACGGCTGGCACTATCGATGTCCGAACGACGACTGTGACGGAACCGGCATCGACGACGACATCCACAAAGTATCGGACGCACGCGTAACCAAACAGTAGCTGACGGCACGAACAGAGTGGGCCCCAAACTGGTTCCGAAGTGACTGTCCCAGACCGACGCTCGGGCCACCTGCAAGCCGCTGTTGAGAGAGATGCGTAGCCTCGTCTTCTCGGACTCGTCGATTATCTTTGTTTCAGACGGTCCTGCCGACGGTAGCGTGGCCGCTGCCTACGCGTCGCGCCGCTGTGCGATAGAAGCAATGTGCCGACACGCACGGGCACACACCGGGGCGTAGCCGGTCGCCAGCGGTGGAATCTCGAACCCGACGACGGAGCCGTCGGCCCGTTCTTCGGCGAAATGCCCCGTTGCGGGGAGCCGTGCGACGGCCCACGTCCAGCGGTACGGCGTACACGCCGTCACTTCGAAGGGGAGCCACACCGCGCGGGCAACGCGAACGCGGCCGGTCGTCCCCGCGGAGATGTACCGGCTGTCCGTCTCGACGGCCGTGACCGACGGCCCCCAGTCGGGCCAGGAGTCAGTGTCTGTCAGGATATCCCACACAGTGACGGCAGACGCGGCGACGTCGCGCCGGACGACGAGGCGTCGCCCGTCCGGTGTCGGCTCCAGTGAGACGCTGCTGCCGCCGAGTTCGAGTGCCATTATCAGAAGCAATAGGGCGGAGCCAAGGTATAGGTTAGTTCACTCACAACCACTCGCAAGATGATCGACGCCCGGGATATTCGGAAGGAGTACGGCGGTTTCGTCGCTGTACAGGGCAGTTCGTTTTCGGTCGACCGCGGCGAAGTGTTCGGTATCATCGGGCCGAACGGGGCCGGCAAGACGACGACGCTGAAGATGCTCGCGGGCCTGCTGGAGCCGACGAGCGGCTCGGCCGAGATAGCGGGACTCGACACCGAAACCGCCGAGATGCGCCAGCAACTGGGCTTTCTCCCCGAGGAGTCGCCGCTGTACGAGGAGATGACGCCGATCTCCTACCTGCAGTTCTTCGCCGACCTCTACGACGTGGACCCGGACGTGGCCGAGGAGCGCATGCACGACACGCTGGACGAGCTGGAACTGGAACACCGGGACCGGAAGCTCGGCGACATGTCCAAGGGGATGAAACGGAAGGTCGCCATCGCGCGGTCGCTCATCAACGACCCGGACGTACTCATCTACGACGAGCCGGCCTCGGGACTTGACCCGCTGACGACGAACTACGTCATCGAGTTCACAGAGCAGCTGGCAAAGGAGGGCAAGACCATCGTCTTCTCGGCGCACAACCTCTTTCACGTCGAATCGATCTGTGACCGGGTCGTCATCATGAACGAGGGCGAAATCGTCGCCCGCGGCGACCTCGAAGAACTCCAGGCCGAGTATGGCCACACGCGGTATCACGTCTACACCACCGTCGACGTGCCCGACGCAGCACAGGAGAACGGGTCCTACAGGCGAGTCGTCGAGAGTATGGACGCCGTGGAAGCGACGCGCGAACAGGCGGCGGCAAACGGCGGAGAAGTGGTCGATATACGGACAGAGGAGTCGAGCCTGGAGGAGGTGTTCCTCAACGTCTCCGAGGCCGGCACCCGCGGCACGCGGTACGTAGAGGAGGACGCGGAGTAGATGCAACCGGACAAGCTCCTGCGGGTCGCCAAGTGGGAGGTGACGAAAAACGCCGGCGGCGTCGACAAGCGGACCGTCGTCGTGATGGCACTGGCACTCGTGGCGATGGGCGCGGTGGCCGCAATCGCCGTCAGCGGCGGCACCGGTGCGGGCATGGACGACGGTATCTACCGTATCGGCGTCGACGAGTCCAGCCCGTACCACGGCGTCGCGGCCGACGACCGGACCTTCGACATCCGAGAGCCCGACCCCGCCGCCGTCGAGCGCCGCCAGCAGGAACTCCTGTATCGGGGCATCCGACTGCAGAACGAGCCACGGACGGCCAAGGAGCGGGCAGCGCTCACCGAACTCCGCGACAGCACAGCGCAGTACAACGACCGCACCCTCGCCCGTGACGACAACCAGACCGCCGCGTTCCCGGTCTCTGTGACGCTCGTCTACGAGCAGCAGTCGGGGAGCAGTCGGCTCGACCCCCGAAGCGGGGACAGCAGTGACGAATCGGACACGTCGGACAGCGGCACCAGCGCCTCGGATATGGGAGAACAGAGTACTTCGAGCGGCGGCGGTTCGGACGAAAGCAGTGACGAGACGAGCGACGCCAGCAGCGAGGGCGGTGCCGGGAGCGGCGATAGCTCGGCGACGAGCGACGGTGGTGAGGGGGGCGTCGGCGATAGCGGTGACAGTGCAGGCGGCGAGGAGCGCATCGGCAGCAGTGACGGGGCCACAAGCAGCAGCGGAGCGAATCTCGGCGCTGTCGGCGCGCGCCTGACCGGTGACGTACAGGGCGGCACCCCCTCGGACATCTCGCCGCCGTTCCCCTTCGAATCCCTCGTGCTCGCCTTCCTCTACATCGTGCCGATGAACTTCGTCATCCAGGCCTACGGCTCGTCGATGCTCTCGGAACGGCTGAACCGCCGCGGGGAACTCCTGCTGGTGACGCCCGCCTCCCGGGGGGACATCATCGGCGGGAAGACACTCCCGTACTTCCTGGGTGCCGTCGGCGTGGCGGCGCTCATCACCGCGGCGCTACGGGTCGGGAATATCGCGCCGGCGGGGAGCCTCGTCGCGGTGCTGGCGGTGGTTCCGCTCGTCGTCCTCTTCCTCTCGGCGACGTTCTGCGGGGCGATGTTCGCCCGCTCGTTCAAGGAACTCACCTTCGTGACGGTGACGATAACGGTGACGCTGACCTCCTACGCGTTCGTGCCGGCTATCTTCACCGACGTGACGCCGATCGCGCTCATCTCGCCGCTGACGCTGGTCGTCCTCGATCTTACCGGCCAGTCGGTCGGGCTCTCGTCGTTTGTCTTCTCGGCGACACCGCCGCTTTTGACCGGGCTGGTGCTGTTCGGTCTGGGGGCCGGTCTGTACCGGGAAGAGGACATGTTCACCCAGCGGCCCATCCCGCTGAAGGTGCTCGACGCGCTGGCCGGGGGCATCAGGACCCGCCGGAGCGCGCTGAAGATGAGCGTCGTCCTGTTGCCGCTGGTCATCGTCGCCGAACTGGCGGCCGTCGCGTTCCTGTTCGTCCTCGACTCGGTGTCGCTGAACGTCTTCGGGACGAACCAGTCGCTGGGCATCGTGCTGGTGCTTGTGGTCATCGTCGTCATCGAGGAACTGGCCAAGAGCCTGCACGTCTACGCCGGCTACGAACACGCCCGCTACGAGCGGACGCTCCGGTCGGCGCTCGGGGTCGGCGCGCTCTCTGGACTCGGCTTTTTCATCGGCGAAAAGGGCCTGCTCATCGCCAGGCTGTCAGACCTTGAGAGCCTGCCTATCGGCGAGGCGGCGCTCCAGGGCGCGACCCTGCCGGCCGGTCTGCCGCTGTGGGTCGCGGGACTGTTGTTCCTGCTCCCGCTGGCGCTGCACACGGTGACGGCGGCCATCTCGTCGGTGGGCGCGAGCCGCGGACGCCGGGCCTACCTCGGTGGCCTGGGGCTGGCTATCGTCGTCCACTTCGCCTACAACTTCGCGGTGGTGAGTACCCTTGTCTGAGGACCGCCCGGTCTGGCGCGACCCGCGGGTCGTCGTCGCCCGGCGGGACATCCGGTCGCTGTCCCGCGAGAAGACTATCGTGCTGGCGCTGCTCATCCAGCTGTTCGTCGCGGGCTTTTCGTCGTTTCTCGTCGTCGGTCTCACGTCGCTGTACGACCCCGGGTCGGTCGCGGCCGGCGAGGTGGAGATGGCCGTCACCGGCGAGGCCCGCGACGAACTGGTGGCCGCGGCCGCCGAACAGGACGGGACCAGCGTCACCGTCTTCGAGAGCGAGGCCGCCGCACGGCAGGCGTTCGACCAGCGGCGAGTGGACGCGATACTGCACGGCGAGTACGTCCCGTCGACGCGCGGGCCGGGGGAGCAGGTACAGGTCACCGCCATCGCTCCCGAGGGGAGCATCCGGTCGACGCTCATCGTCGTCGAGGTGCGCCGGGTCCTGAGCGCGCTGGAGCGCCAGGAGCGACTGGACCGGACACCGTATCTCGACCGGCCGCCCGTGCCACTGCCGGACACGGTCAGCGCGAGCCAGTACTTCGGGTTCACCTACACCATCCTCATCCCTCTGCTGCTGTTCCTGCCGCCTTTTATCAGCGGCTCGGTGGCCGTCGACACCGTCACCGAGGAAATCGAGCGCGGCACGATGGAACTACTCCGCGTCGCCCCTGTGTCACTGCTGGATATCATCGACGGGAAGGCGCTGGGAATGGTGTTGCTCGCTCCCGCGCAGGCGCTGCTGTGGCTCGCGCTGCTGTCCACGAACGGCATCGCCGTCTCGAACCCGGCGGCAATTGTGCTGTTCATCACCGCAGTCACCGTCGTCGTCGTGACCCTCGGCGTCGTCCTGGGCATCACGCTTCAGAACCGTCGCCCGGCGCAGTTACTGTTCTCCGTGGTCACGCTCGTGCTGTTCGGCGGGGCCGTGCTACTCCCGGAGCACCCGGCGACCACCGTGGCGAAGTTAGCCGTCGACAGCCCGACGCTGCTGACCTACGGGCACGTCGGCGGGGCGGTCGTGCTGGCGGGTGCCGGCTACGCCGCGGCCAGGCTGTACATCGGTCGGGTCGCGGCGGAGTCGCTGTAGGCCCCGCAGGCGTTACTCGCGGCAGTGCGGTTCGGTCGCGTCGTCGCGGATGACCATCACCTTCACCCGGCGGACGGCGTCGAAATCACGCAGTCGATAGGTGAGCGCCCGGACTCGCTGGGCCGGGCCGCGACAGAACAGCGATTCGAGACACCACTCGCCCTGGTGGGTGTGGCTCGTGTTGAGTATCACGTCCTGAAACGTGTGCTGGACGCCGTGGAGTTCCCGAATCACGTCGGTGTGGCGGTAGTCGAACCCGACCAGCGCGACCACGTCGCCGTCTATCGCCTCCAGCCGCGAGTGGCGCTCGACGTACTCCTCCATCGCCTCCCTGACCGCTCGTGAGCGGTTCTCCAGGCCCTGCTCGCGCCAGACGTGGTCGAACTCCGAAAGGAGGCTCTCGGGAATATTGACACTCGTTCGCATGTGTGTATAGCTGTCGGCGGTCCACAAAGCTCTCCGTATTACGGACCCGCCGAGTGCGTAGTAACAACCCTTAGGCCGGGCCCCGTCGTCGATTCCGCACAGCGATGGGATACAGCGAAGCGTTCGGTCTGTTCCTCGGGGCAATCGCTCTCGGCGCGGTCCACGGCCTCGAGCCGGGCCACGGCTGGCCGGTCGCGGCGTCCTACGCCCTCGACCAGTCGAACGCGTGGCTCTCCGGGTTCGCGGCGAGCCTGCTGCTCGGCGTCGGCCACCTCCTCAGCAGCATCGCGATGGTGTTCGCGTTCTTCTACGCGAAGGCCTACTTCGACCTCACACAGGCCAACGAGCCGCTGGAACTCGTTGCCGGTGTCCACATCGGCGGGCCGGTGAGCGTCGTGGCCGGCGTCTTACTCGTACTGCTGGGCGTCCGTGAGTATCGGCACGGACGCGACCACGGGCATGGCGAAACGGAGGACGGCGGACACGGGCATGGCGAAACGGAGGACGGCGGACACGGGCATGGCGAAACGGAGGACGACGGACACGGGCATGGCGAAACGGAGGACGGCGGACACGGGCACGGAGCGACAGACGGCCACGACCACGTACATTCCGACTCGCAGACCCACCACGCTACAGAGCATTCGCACCACAACGACAGCGACGGACGCTGGTCGCGCCTGCGCGACCGACTCCCGCTCGTCGGCGGCCACTCACACGCCCACGACAGTCTCGACGACGCCGCCGACCGCGGGCTGTTCGGCATCGCGTGGGCCGCCTTCCTGCTGGGCTTCGCCCACGAGGAGGAGTTCGAGATCATCGCGCTCTGTGCCGGCTCGCCGTACTGTCTCGAACTGATGAGCGCCTACGCGGTCACGGTCGTCGTCGCGCTCGTCGGCCTGACGATGGCGCTCGTCGCCGGCTACCAGCACCACGAGGCCGCCGTCGAACGGTATACGCCCTACCTCCCGCTGGCCTCCGCCGCCGTGCTCGTCACGATGGGTCTCGGGTTCGTGGCTGGCGTGCTCTGAGAGTTCCATGTCCGACCGCGCCGTGGCCGCTCGCCCCACCTTTTTTGCGCAGCGCGCCCGCGACTCGGGGCATGGAGTACACGACACTCGGGTCGACTGGCGTGGAGGTCAGCCGGCTCTGTCTGGGCTGTATGAGCTTCGGAACCTCGGAGTGGCGCGACTGGGTGCTCGACGAAGAGGAGAGCCGCGAGGTCATCGAGCGGGCCATCGACCTCGGCATCAACTTCTTCGATACGGCAAACATGTACTCGATGGGCGAGTCCGAGCGTGTCCTCGGAACCGTTCTCGACGACTACGACCGCGACGGACAGGTCGTGGCGACGAAGGGCTACTTCCAGATGGACGCGGACAACCCCAACTCAGGGGGGCTCTCGCGGAAGGCCATCGAACAGGAACTGTCGAACTCGCTGTCCCGCCTGGGGATGGACGCCGTCGACCTCTACCAGATTCACCGCTGGGACTACGACACGCCCATCGAGGGGACGCTCCGGGCGCTGGACGACGCGGTCAGGCGGGGACAGGCGCGTTACGTCGGCGCGTCGTCGATGTGGGCCCACCAGTTCGCCGACGCCCTGCGGACGAGCGAGCGCGAGGGCCTGGAGCGGTTCGAGACGATGCAGAACCACTACAACCTGCTGTACCGCGAGGAGGAACGCGAGATGCTCCCGCTGTGTGAGAAAGAGGACGTCGGCGTCATCCCGTGGAGTCCGCTGGCCCGGGGCTATCTCACTCGCCCGCACGAGCAGGTCGAGGAGACGGTCCGTGGAGAGACGGACGACCACGCCCGCGAGCACCCCTACTACGAGGGGAACGGCCGCGAGGTCAACGAGCGCGTACAGGAACTGGCCGAGGAGTACGACGCCTCCATGGCACAGATCGCGCTGGCCTGGGTGCTCGACAAGGAGTGGGTCGACGCACCGATCATCGGAACGAGTAGCCTCGACCACCTCGAAGAAGCGGTCGCGGCGCTGGAGATCGACCTCTCGGAGAGCGACGTGGAGTGGCTGGAAGACCCTTACGAGCCAGTGCGGGTGTCAGGCCACGAGTGAGCCGCCGAAACGATTAATGCGCTGTGTGGTCAAGCCCTAGGTTGAGGAAAGGTAACAATGACCAATGCTCGGGGGCCGAGCAGCGAGACATTCGAGGAGACGGCAGGCAGTGACGCCTGCGTCTGTTCGGTCGGTAACGCGACAGAACACTACGTGACCGGGATGCTGGGGCTCGTCGCGACGCTCGTCGTCGGCATACAGGCCTATCCGTGGTTGCAGTCCGTCGCCGGGACCACACCGTATCTCGCCTCGACGTGGCTGGTGTTTAGTTTCGCCGCGATATGGCTCGTCTGCTGGATCGTACTGGAAGTCGCCTGGGAGTGGCGAGCCGGGCGCGTACACCTGCTGTGACGGGCAATCAGTCGCGAACGTCGGCCGCGATTCGTTGCAGTTTCCTGAAGTCGTCGTCGGAGTAGGCGATGAGTCGCACGTCCGTCAGGGAGTCGGGCTCGTACTCGTCGATGACAGTGCAGATGATTCGGACACCCTCCTCGAAGTCGAACCCGGCGATTCCACAGCCGATGGCCGGGAGAACGAGCGACTCGCAGTTCAGCGCGTCCGCTTCCGCCAGCGTGTTCCGGGTCGCGCTCTGGATGCTCTCGGCGTTGGACTGACCGCCCGGCGGCATCGCCGCGGCGTGGATGACGTACTCGGCGTCAAGGTCGTAGGCGTCGGTGGTCGCGACACCACCCAGGTCGACCGGTCCCTTCGCGACGGCCTCGTCGTTCAGGCCCGACCCGGCCGCGCGTTTGAGCGCCCCGGCGACGCCTGAACCCATCCGCAGGCTCGTGTTCGCCGCGTTGACCAGTGCGTCCGCCGACTGTGCAGCGATATCGCCCTGGATTACCTCGAACTCCATACGCGGTGCTGGGGGTGGAACGGTGAAAGTTCTAGTGCCGAAGCGGCCGCGTGTGCTGGTGACGTGTCACCGCGTCCCACGACAGGCAAAAACCGGCTTGGCCCCTACAATCAGACATGGACCTGCTGACGATGACGTGGCGGGACGTGGGGTTCATGCACTGGCCGGTCGACCCCGACACCGTCCAGACGACGCTGCCGGACGGGCTCGCTGTCGACACGTACGACGGGCAGGCGTGGCTCAGTGTGGTCCCGTTTCGCATGGCAGACATCAGACCGCGAGGCAGTCCGGTCGGGCGGTCCTTCGGCGAACTGAACCTCCGGACCTACGTGGTCGCCGACGGGACGCCGGGGGTGTACTTCTACAACCTCGACGCCGACGACCGGCTCAGTGTCACGCTGGCCCGGCGGCTGTTCCAGTTAGCCTACTACCGGGCATCGATGCAGGTCCGGACCGACGGCGATAGCGTGGAGTTCCGGAGTCGCCGGACCAGTTCGCGCGCACCGCCGGCGGATTTCCACGCCACCTACGAGCCGACTGCGCCGCCGTCGACACCCGAGCCGGGTTCGCTGGAGTCGTTCCTGGTAGAGCGGTACCGCTTCTACGCCGCGAGCGACGACGGGACGGTGTATTACGCCGACATCAGCCACGAGCCGTGGCCGCTCCAGGCGGGGCGGGCCGACATCCGGACGAACGGGCTGTTCGCCGCGTCGGGGTTCGATAGCCCCGACGGCGATCCGCTCGTCCACTACTGCGCCGAGATTCCGGTGACAGCAGGCCGACTCCACCGGCTCGACGGGGTCGCCCAGTACACTGATTAGCGTGTCGGCCCCAGTGAGGGTGTGGTCGCCCTCCGTCCGCTACAGGTCACGCTCGAGGACGTCTGCTTCTGTCACTGGCCGGCCGCCAAGACAGCAGTGCAGGCGGCCGTCCCCGACTGGCTGGCCGTCGAGACGGCCGACGGGGACGCCTGGGTGTCAACTGTCGCGGCGACCGTCGACCGCGTCGAGACCTTCGGTATCGAGATTGCCGGGCCGTCTGAGTTGCTCACAGTTCGGACCTACGTCCGCGGGCCGACCGGCCAGCGCGGGGTCTGCGTGTTAGCGCTGTTCGGTGACGACAGGCGGACAGCGACAGCGGTCTCGGAGCTGTTTCGCATCACGGTCGGGGACGCTACCCCGCGGACGCTCCCGACGTCTGACCGTCGCCGGGTCCTCGACGCCGGCGACCGACGGCTGTTCGAGTGCCGGTACACGGCTGGGGGTGACCCGGTGGCTATCCCGCCGGACTCGCTGGCCTCGTTCCTCGTCGACCGGCAGCGATACTTCACGACTGGGCGCTTCGGGACGCACCTGGTCGGCAGCGTCGGGCACGACCCGTGGCGGCTCGACCGCGTCGACGCCACCGTGACCGGCTCAGTATTACCGTTCGTTGATATATCGGCGCCCGAGTCGGACCCACTGGTCCATCACAGCCCCGGTATCGGAGTATCGATTGCTCCGCCGGTGCCGCGATAGCGGGGTCCAGCGGTCGAACTGACTCCCTTGAAATATAAATACGGACAGACCGTTGAGGCGACAAGGCCCCCCGCCGGAAACATGACATCTGAAAACAATATACGGACGCTTGTCGTGGACGATAGCGGTTTTTTCGCGGAGATGACCGCTGATACGCTCACGCAACAACACGGCATCGAGTCGGTTGCTGCAACCAGTGCGACGGAAGCGCTGGACCGACTCGACGGGGGCGGGTTCGACTGCATCGTCAGCGACTACGAGATGCCCGAGATGGACGGGCTAGAACTGCTCGGGGAGATCAGAGAGACGAACCCGTCGGTCCCGTTCATCCTGCTGACCGGCCGGGGGGACGAAGAGACGGCGAATGCGGCTATTGCGGCGGGTGTCGCCGACTACCTCCTGAAGCTCGAAGTCGTCGAAGACAAACAGTACGGTCGGCTGGCCAACCGAATCGAGAACGTCGTCTCACAGGAGCGGACCCGCAAGAAGTTCGAGTCGCTCGTGGCGGACTCGCCGGACGGTATCGTCCACCTGACGACTGGCGGGACCATCCTCTCTGTGAATCCCTCGATGGCGAGCAGACTGGGTGACGACCCCGACGCGCTCGTCGGTCGGAAGCTGGCCGCGGTGATGGACAGCGAGGCAGCCAATCAGCGTCTCGAAGCCGGGAAGAGCGCCGTCGAAAACGGCGCTGCGACACGGTCAGAGGACGCCGTCGGGGGGCGACATTACCACAACCAGTACATCCCCGTCGACAGCCACCGCAAGGCGGAGACGTTCCAGTTGGTCTCACGGGACATCACCGAGCGCGTCGAACGCCAGCGCCAACTGGAGCGCCAGAACGAGCGGTTAGAAGAGTTCGCAAGCGTCGTTAGTCACGACCTCCGGAACCCGCTGAACGTCGCCCAGGGCGCGGTCGACCTGCTTTCGGAACCCGCCGACAGCGAAGCGGCCGAACTGGTCGCGAAAATCGACCGGTCGCTGGACCGGATGGGCTGTATCATCGAGGACGTGCTCGCGCTGGCTCGAGAGGGCCGGACTGTCAGTGACCCCCAGGAGACCGAGCTATCGACGCTGGCGTCGACCGCCTGGACCTGGATCGAGGCGGAACAGTCGTCCATGTCGGTCGAGTCGAGCGCGGAACTCGCGGCCGACAGCGGGCGCGCCCAGGACCTGCTGGCGAACCTGTTCCGGAACGCAATCGAACACAACGACGGCGAGGTCGAAATCGAGGTGGGGCTGCTCGAGTCACGCGACGGCTTCTACATCGCCGACAACGGCACCGGCGTCGACGGCGACGCCGACGACGTGTTCGAGATGGGGTACTCCTCGACGGCGGACGGAACCGGGTTCGGCCTGGCTATCGTCGAACAGGTCGCCGAGGCCCACGGCTGGTCGGTGGCGCTGACCGACAGCGACAGCGGCGGGGCGCGCTTCGAAGTGAGAGACGTCGAACTGCACGACTGAGACGGACTTTTCACTGCCGGGGCCCGAGTGGTGGTAATGACAGCTGCGGGGGCCATCATCGACCTGGACGGAACGGTCTACCACGGAGACACGCTCGTGCCGGGCGCGGCGTCAGCAATCGACGTGGTAAGAGAGCGGGGACTGGAGCTCTGTTTCTTCTCGAACAACCCAATCCACGACGGCGGCGAGTACGTCGACCGGTTGCGCGGGATGGGCGTCGACGCCCGCGAGGGTGAGGCCTGTTCCTCCGGCGTCGTCACCCGCGAGTACCTCGACGGGACCCACGGGGGCGAGGACGTGTTCCTCATCGGAAGCGACCAGCTCCGCAGGCTGGTCGAGCGGACAGGCGCGCAGCTGACCGAGGACCCCGCAGAGACGGACGTGCTACTGGCCTCCTGGACCGACGGCTTTCACTACCGCGACATGGTCGACGCGCTCCGGGCCATCGGTGACGACACCGTGTTCCTCGGGACCGACCCGGACCGGACGTTTCCCAACGAGGACGGCGACCCGGTCCCCGGTTCCGGGGCCATAATAAACGCCGTCTCCGGGGTCATCGAACGGGACCCGGACCGGATACTCGGCAAACCCTCCGAGATCGCCGTCCAGGCGGCGCTGGAACGACTGGGCTGTGCCCCGGCGGATTGTCTAGTCGTCGGCGACCGGCTGGAGACGGACATCGCGATGGGCGAGCGAAACGGCATGACGACCGTTCTCGTCCGGACCGGCGTGTCCAACGAGCGGGCACTGGAACGAAGCGCCGTGACGCCCGACTACGTCATCGACTCGCTGGCGGATATCGAGCAGGTGCTGGCGTCGCTCGACGCGTGACACGGCGCTGGTAATTCACCTGCGACTTTATTTCGACGGCGGCCCTAGCGTCTCCTGGTGTTTCCAATGGGTAAAGACATCCTCATGATTGTCGGCGATTTCGGCGAAGACTACGAGATAATGGTGCCGTTCCAGACGCTACAGACGGTCGGCCACGACGTCGACGCGGTGTGTCCCGACAGGGAAGCCGAACAGACGGTCAAGACAGCGATACACGACTTCCGTGGCGACCAGACCTACATGGAGTCCCGGGGCCACGACTTCGTTTTGAACGCGACGATGGCCGACGTGAGCCCGAGCGACTACGACGCGCTCGTCGTCCCCGGCGGTCGCGCCCCCGAGTATCTCCGGACCTACGACGCGGTGCTCGACGCAGTTAGGCACTTCTTCGAGGAGGACAAACCCGTCGCGGCGCTGTGTCACGGCCCGCAGATACTCGCCGCCGCCGGCGTGCTTGACGGCTACGAGATGACCTCCTATCCGGCCTGTCGCGCCGAGTGTGAGGCCGCTGGCTGCTCGTGGGTCGACGAGGTGGTCACCGACGGCAACCTGGTCACCGGACAGGCATGGCCCGACCACCCCGAGTGGCTCGCGCAGTTCATGGACCTGCTCGGCGACGAAGTGTCCCACGGCGACCCGATTCCGGCCGACGACTGAGCCAGGCAGGATTGTGGGATTCATAACAAACAAATAACGTGGGCGTTTCTCTCCGTTGAGGCGGGTGGGAACTGGCATAGTGCACCACTACCTTCGCCCGTCTCGTTTTCGACTGGCACGCTACGTGACAGATACCAGTTACTGGCTGTGACAAGCGACGACTGGTACTGTCGGCTGTACATCTGTGACGAGCGGCGACTGATACCGTCTGTGACTGAGTTCGCCACCCTGGGTGGCGAATATCTCCCCATAGAGACACAAACAGCATGAGCACGTCTCACGGTGGCACCAGATTTGTTACGCTGGGGGTCGAACACCCGCGTGCAATGCCCTCCAACACACACTCGGCTGACGAGCGCGGCTGTCCGAAGTGCGGCCACACCGGCACTGACGTGGGTAGCATCTCGACCACCGGCGGCGGCCTCTCGAAGATGTTCGACATCCAGACCAACCAGTTCCAGGTCGTCACGTGCACGAACTGCGGCTACTCGGAGCTGTACCGGGACACCGGGTCCGGAGGCAGTGACCTGGCGGACATCTTCCTCGGCTGACCATGCCCGCCGGAACCGGGCTGGTCGTCGTGTTCCTGCTCCTGTCACTGGCCGCGCCGCTGGTCCTCTATGCGCTGGTCCGGAGCGAACGCGACCAGCGCGTCGAGACGGACCGCGAGACGGCCGAACGGCTGGCCCGGCGCGATACGGACGACGAGAGCCGGACCCGGTGAGCAACCCGGAACCGGCCCGTCGGGTGGCCCGCCGCACCGACTTTCGCCTGTCGGAGTCGGTGTCCTACATCGCTATTGTCACTGTCGCCGACAGCAGCGGCTGTATAGATGCGTAGCCGTCCCACCATCAGGAGGCCGCTGCACACCGACCCAGCGACGCGAGGTCCAAATACCGGCGTACTCTCCAAATAAACTCAAAACAACGGGAGAGTGCCCCGATGTCGAACCTTTTATCATAATTCTCGCACAACGTCCGCCCATGGTTGATAAAGAAGACCTCCGCTCGCAGTTCGTCGAGGCGTTCGAGGACGCAGACTACCCGATATCCAGCCCGATGGACCTCGTGCCGGCACTCCCCGGCGGCCCGTCGACGAAGTTCGAATCCGGCGACTTCTCGATGACGGCGATGGAGCTGAACACCAAACTCGACGGGGAGTTCCCCTACGACACCGTTGACGAGTTCGTCGACGACGTCATGGCCTCGCTCGAAGACCAGGACCTCATCTGAGCGGCGCAAGGGTCCGCCCGCGTCTCTGATTTCTCGTCACAATCCGTGACACCGTCGAATGGCCGCGTCGGGGCCGTGCCCACCGTACCCTTGAGCTTTATCAGGGCAACGTCCCTAGCCGGGGTATGGTCGCTTTGCCGGTGGTCGAGACGCTGGTTCGGACGTTCGGACCGTTTCTCATCCCCGCAACGCTGTTCGTTCTGGGTGCCATCGGGTATCTGTTCCTGTGGCTCCTGACCCGGAAACGGCGAGAGACGTACGCCGCTGATAAGTAACGGCGTCTGTCCGGAGTTGTTGGAACCGCCAATCTTTTGCGTTAGATTCGTCTAATCTGATGTATGCTAAGTGCCAAAATGGAGGATTACCTGAAGGCGATCTATCGCCTGGAGCGGGACGGCGACCCGCCGATCTCTCCGTCTACCATCGCCGAGATGCTGGATGTCACGGCACCCACGGTCACCAGTATGGTCGAGAAGTTGGCCGACCGCGGGCTCGTCGAGCGCGAGAAGTACAAGGGCGTACGGACGACGCCGGAAGGCGAGACGGTGGCCCTAGAGATCATCCGTCACCACCGCCTGCTCGAGACGTTTCTCACCGAACAACTGGGCTACGACTGGGCCGAGGTCCACGAGGAAGCGGAGGTGCTCGAACACCACATCAGCGAGGAGTTCGAGCGCCGTGTCGCGGCCGTCCTCGACGAACCCGAGTTCGACCCCCACGGGGACCCGATTCCCAGCGACTCGCTGGACCCCATCGACGACGAGTCCGCGACGGCGCTGTCGGAACACGGGGAAGGGCGGCGACTCGAGGTCGCGCGGGTTCGGGACCGGGACCCCGACGAACTCACGTATCTCTCCGACGCCGGCATCACGCCGGGAACCGTGCTGACAATCGGAGAGGTCGCCCCCATCGGGATGGTGACGGTCCAACTAGAGAGCGGGTCGTCGGTGTCGCTACCGGACCACATCGCCGACGCGATTCAGGTCCGCGTACCGGATACGCAGGGCGAAGACGGAGTGAGCCAGGCGTGAGCGAGGCGACGTGGCTGACAGTCGTGGCGATAGCAGCCGGTGCGCAGCTGGCGGTCCTCCCCGGCGAGAAGGTCCAGTTCATCATCGCCGGCCTGTCGACGCGGTTCAACCCGTTTCTCGTCGTCAGCGCCGCGGGCACGGCCTTCGCCGGCTGGACGGCACTGGAGATCTGGTTCGGCTCCGCCATCACGTCGGTACTGCCGGGTATCGTCCTCGAGAGTCTCACCGCCGGGATGTTCCTGCTGTTCGCGGTACTGCTGGTCCGCAGTGCCCCGGCGGCCGAGACGGAGCAACTGGAACCCGCGTCCGGCTTCATTACTGACGGCGGACAGCTGGACGTCCGCGTCCCCGTCGTCGACTGGCAGGTGCCGAACAAACTCGGCGGCTTCCTGCCCATCTTCGCGATGATGGCCTTCGGCGAGTTCGGCGACAAGACCCAGCTCATTACGATCACGCTCGCCGCCCAGTACAGCGCCCACGCCAGCGCCATCTGGACCGGTGAGATGCTCGCTATCATCCCGGTGAGCCTGGCCAACGCCCTCTTTTTCCACCGCTTCGCCCATCGCTTCAACCTCCGTAAAGCTCACTTCGTCGGCGCGGGGCTGTTCCTGTTTTTCGCGGCGGATTTCGCCCTGAGCGTGACGATGGGGGTCTCGCTGTGGGAGACGATGGTCTCGGGTATCGCGGCACAGATAGGCGGCTGAGAAGCGCCGCTCTATCGCGTGATTCCGGTCCGGTTTCGGGCCCGCTGACGGGTCCCGGTCGTGCTCTCAGTCCTGGCTGATAGCGTCGAGTTCCCGCGTCTCGTCCGCAGCGGCCGTCGTCCGGAGTTTTCCGACAACTACCGAGAGGACGTATATCCCCACCGCGACGAGGACGATGACGCCGCCGGCCGTCGCGCCGGCGTAGTACGAGACACTGATGCCGAGCACCACGGCCAGTTCGGCCAGCACAATCGAGACCAGCAGCGACTCCGAGAAGCTCCGGGACACCTGCGTCGCGCCGGCGACCGGGACGACGAGCATGGCCGCGACGAGGATGACGCCCATTATCTGCATCGCGCCGACGACGACGAGCGCCGTCAGCATCACCATAATCCGGTTGTACCAGGCCACCGGGAGCCCGGAGACGGCGGCGGCAGTCTCGTCGAACGTGACGTACAGCAGCTGGTTGCGGGTGAGCGCGACCGTGCCGACGATGACGCTGAACAGGCCGAGCATGATGACCGCGTTCTCGGCGGACACCGTCGAGAGGTTCCCGAACAGGTACTGGTTGATGCCGACGGCCAGTCCGCCGGCGTTGAGGCTGATGAGGACCGTCCCCAGCGCGAACCCGGTCGAGAGGACGATCGCCATCGAGACGTCGTTGTAGGCGTCGGTCGCCTCGGAGATGAGTTCGATGAGCAGCGCCGCGATGACGGCCACGACGACTGCGGTGAGATACGGTGAGACGCCCAGTTCGAAGACGCCGTTGAGAAACAGCCCGACGGCGACGCCGGCGAAGGCCGTGTGGGCGAGGGCGTCCCCGATGAGCGCGAGCTGGCGGTGGACGAGGAAGGTCCCGATGAGCGGCGCGATGACGCCGACACACAGCCCGACGAGTATCGCCCGGTACATGAAGGTGTACTCGGGGCTGATGAGCTCCAGCCCAGTGAGGCGGTAGAGCAGTGTCAGGAGCCAGTACCAGGCTTCGAGGACCGGGAGGAACGCCTCGTAGACGCCACCGGCCGCGAACGCCACCGTCATCCGCCGCCTCCGGTCAGTGACTGCGCGCCCGTCCCGAACGCCCTGGCCAGCGCCGCGCTGTCGGTGAATTCCGTCGAGGGGCCGTCGAAGTATATCTCCCGGTTCAGACAGATGACGCGCTCCGCGTATTCGGTGACGGCCTGCAGGTCGTGTTCGATGAGCAGGACGGTGATCCCGTCGGCGTGCAGCGAGTCGAGCAGTTCGTAGAAGGCGTCGACCGATTCGGTGTCGACGCCGACTGTCGGTTCGTCCAGGACGAGCAGGTCGGCCTCGCCAGCCAGGGCTCGTGCGATGAACGCCCGCTGGCGCTGCCCGCCCGAAAGCTGCGTGATGCGCCTGTCTGCGAAGGCCGCCATCCCGACCGTGTCGATGGCCTTGTCGACGATGCGCCAGTCGGCCGCGGAGAGCCACCCGAACCCGACGTGTGGGAACCGGCCCATCTTCACCACTTCGCGGACCGTTATCGGCATCTCTCGGCTCGTCCCGGCGCGTTGGGCGACGTAGCCGACTCTGGCCCCGTCGTCGAACCCCGTCGCGTCGACGCCGAACAGTTCCGCGGTGCCCGCGTCCGGTTCCAGCAGTCCGAGCAGCAACTGCATGAGCGTCGACTTGCCGGAGCCGTTCGGCCCGACCACGGCGACGTACTCCCCGCCGTCGATACTGACGCTGATGTCTTCGACCACTGGGGTGGACGTGTACCCGAACGACACGTCGGTGAGCTCGACGACCGGCGAGTCGCTCCCCTCCGAATCGGCCGTTTCCTCGACGGTATCACCCTGTAAGAGCGAACCCAGTGACGCCATCATTCGAAGTTCCGCCAGGTCTCGTTCCAGCCGTCGGGACCCGCGTCTTCGGGTGCCGTGTTCCCCAGGACGACCTCGAACGTCGGCATGTTGATTCGGTAGGCGATCTCCTCGTAGCCCCAGTCGTTTGCCACCCACTCCTCGCGGACGCCGGCGTAGGGCGTCACCGGGTAGTAGGCCTCGACCGGTGTCTCGGCGAGCAACTGTCTCGCTGGCTTCCGCGTCTCGAACACGCCGGCCCCGATGTACCGGATGTCGTTTTCCTCGATGACCGCCTTCGCCTCGGTGATGTCCGACGGCTTCACGTCGCCGCTGGCCGCGAGGTTGACCACGAGCGGGCGCATCCTGACGCCGTAGCGCGTCCCGATGTACTGGAAGGCGTTGTGCGCCGCGAGCTGGACCACGTTCCGGTCGGCCCGGTCGAAGATATCGGCGTAGTCCGCGTCGATGCGGTCGAGGACGTCTGACTTGTACGTCTCGGCGTTGTTCCGAAGCGTGTCTTCGGCGTCCGGTGCGAGCGCGACCAGCCCCTCGGCGATGTTGTCGACCGACTGTTTCGCGCGCTGTGGGTCAAGCCAGAAATGGGGGTCCCTGGCCCTGTTCTGTCCGACCCCCTCCTCGTCGGGGTCGAGGCTCGCCGCCAGCGTTTCGAGTTCGATGCCCTCGCGGACGTTGATGAGTTCGGTATCGACGTCGTCGTCCTCGAGCGTCTGGATCGCCCGGTCCGCCCACGGCTGGAAGTCCGGGCCGACGTGGATGAACGCGTCCGCGTCGATGATGTCTCGCGTGATACTGGCGTCCGGTTCCCAGCCGTGGCCGTGCAGTCCGGTCGGGATGAGGTTCTCGACTGTTATCGGCGTCCCGCGTGCGACCTCGCGGGCGAAGTCATAGAAGCTGAAGAAAGACGCCACCGCGACCGGTCCGTCCGCGGCGCTGCCGCTCTCGTTGCTGTTTGATGCCGGCTCCGTCCCGCCGCCGGTCAGACAGCCGGCAAGGCCGGACGCGAGGGCCCCCGCTCCGGCACCGAGTGCCTGCCTGCGGGTGAGTCCTCGCGACGGCTCGCTGCAGGGTTCGATAGTCATTATACGTGAATTGCTATCGTAGAAGTATATAATTGTTAGTATCTAACCCAGAGATTAGACTACTCTAATTATCTCGCTTCCAGACCCGACGCGGCCGGCGAACTACAGACGCGAGCGGACCCAACACATAAACCGGCGCTGGAAGTTGGTCCGATATGCCCGGACTCGACGACACCGACCACGAAATCCTCCAGCTCCTGCTGGAAGACGCCAGGCGGCCCTACAGCGACATCGCCGAGCGCGTGGACCTCTCGGCCCCCGCGGTCTCCGACCGCGTCGACCGCCTCGTCGAAATGGGACTGATACAGGGCTTTACCCTCGACATCGACCGCTCGCTGCTGCAGGCCGGCGTCCCGGTCCTGATCGAGATCGACGCGAAACCGGGGCGGGCCGCCGATATCGCCGCGGCGGTCGGTGACGCCGACACCGTCGAGCGAGTCTATCGGACCGCCGGCGGCCGAGTGGTGCTGGCCGCGACCGTCTCCCAGTCCGATGCCAGCGAACTCCTCGCCGAACACGTCGCCCTGGGGGACGTGGACCGCTACGAGGTCCGAATGATTGCGGACAGCGAATGGACCGCCGGGCTGGGTGGGGCGGAGTTCGCGCCCGACTGCGCGGAGTGTGGCAACACCGTCGACGAGGAGGGCGAACAGCGCACGCTCGACGGCGAGCGGTACTACTTCTGCTGTGGCTCCTGTGCCGAACGGTTCGTCGAACAGTACGAATCGTTGAAAGAAGGGGCCTGAAATCCGACCTTGAGTTCAGAATCGTAGTCCGCCGGCGCTGTGAGTTCAGTCCTGGAGGAAATATCCGAGTCTGACTTTCGAACCAAAGGGACAAACCGCATGAACGAGGGGTGCCTACAGTAAGACAACATGAGTGAACGGACCACCCGTCTCGAACTGACGGGGATGAGCTGTGCCAACTGCGCGGGCACCATCGAGGAGTCGGTGGGCGAGCTCGAGGGAGTCGCGTCCGTCGACGCGAACTACGCCACCGACGAGGGGAGCGTCGAGTACGACCCAGACGTGGTATCGCTCGCCGATATCGTCGCCGCCGTCCAGGACGCCGGCTACGGCGTGGCGACGGAGACGGTGACCGTCGGCATCACCGACATGTCGTGTGCGAACTGCGCGGAGACCAACGAGGAGGCGCTCGAAGCGACTGCGGGGGTCATCGAAGCCAGCGTGAACTACGCCACTGATGAGGCCCAGGTCACGTACAACCCGGCCGACGTGTCGCGTGCGGACCTCTACGACGCCATCGAGTCCGCCGGCTACACGCCCGTGAGAGAGGGCAGCGGGAGTGAGAGCGGCGGCGACGGCGGTGAGCAGTCCGGCGCCGACCGCAGGGCCGCCGCGCGCGACGAGGAGACGCGCCGACAGCTCCGGCTCACACTGTTCGGAGCGGTGTTGTCGGCGCCGCTCTTGCTGTTCATGGCGGACCACCTGTTCTCGCTCGGAATCGTCGGCGAGACGGTTCTGGGGGTTCCCCAGGGCTGGGTCGCCTTCGCGCTGGCGACACCAGTCCAGATTCTGCTGGGCAAGCCCTTCTACGAGAACTCCTACAAGGCGCTGGTCAACAACCGCCGGGCCAACATGGACGTGCTCATCGCCCTGGGGTCCTCGACAGCGTACCTCTACTCGGTGGCCGCGCTGTCTGGCCTCATCGCGAGCACGGGGCTGTACTTCGACACGGCCGCGCTGATTCTCGTGTTCATCACGCTCGGGAACTACCTCGAGGCCCGCTCGAAGAGCCAGGCCGGGGCCGCCATCCAGCAACTGCTCGAGATGGAGGCCGACACGGCGACAGTCGTCCGCGACGACGGCAGCGAGGAGGAGGTCCCTATCGACGAGGTCGCGGTCGGCGACCGGCTGAAAGTCCGGCCCGGCGAGAAGATTCCGACGGACGGCGTCGTGGTCGACGGCGACTCGGCCGTCGACGAGTCGATGGTGACCGGCGAGTCCGTCCCGGTCGAGAAAGGTGCGGGCGACGAAGTCATCGGCTCGACGGTGAACCAGAACGGCGTCCTCGAAGTCGAGGCGACGAAGGTCGGCGCGGAGACCGCCATCCAGCAGATCGCCGAGCGGGTCCGGCAGGCCCAGTCCCGCCAGCCCGACATCCAGAACGTCGCCGACCGCATCTCGGCGTACTTCGTCCCGGCGGTCATCGCTAACGCCGTCCTCTGGGCGGTGCTGTGGGCGGTCGCGCCGGAGACGCTGGCGGCCGTCGTCGACGCGCTCCCGCTGTGGGGGCTGGCCGCGGGCGGCCCGGCCGGCGTCGGCGTCTCGGAGTTCGCCGTCGTCGTGTTCGCCTCCGCCGTGCTCATCGCCTGCCCCTGCGCGCTGGGGCTTGCGACGCCCGCCGCGACGATGGTCGGGACGGCCATCGGCGCGCGCAACGGCGTCCTGTTCAAGGGCGGCGACGTGCTCGAACGGGTCCACGAGGTCGACACCGTCGTCTTCGACAAGACGGGGACGCTGACGAAAGGCGAGATGGAACTGACCGACGTCGAAGTCGTCGGGCCGGCCGCCGACGGTGGCACGCTCCGACCCGAGAGCGAACTGACCGAGGCGTTCGTCCTCGAAGTCGCCGCCGGCGCCGAACACGCCAGCGAGCACCCGCTTGCCGAGGCTATCGTCGAGGGCGCTCGCGAGCGCGGCATCGAGGTCGAAGACCCCGAGGCGTTCGAGAACGTCCCCGGACAGGGCGTGCAAGCGACGACGAGGCACGGTCGCGTCCTCGTGGGCAACCGGAAACTGCTGTCGGAGGCCGGCGTCGACACCGCACCGGCAGAGGAGCGGATGGACGCCCTCGAACGCGAGGGCAAGACGGCGATGCTGGTCGCACTGGCAGAGGGCGCCGCGACGGAGGACGACCCGGACTACCGGCTCATCGGCATCGTCGCGGACGCCGACACGGTCAAACCGTCCGCGAAGGCCGCCGTCAGCGGGCTGCGTGAGCGCGGACTCGGCGTCTGGCTCATCACCGGCGACAACGAGCGGACCGCCCGCGCCGTCGCCGAGGAGGTCGGTATCGACCCCGACAACGTGATGGCCGACGTGCTGCCTGAGGACAAAGCCGACGCAGTGGATGACCTCCAGACAGACGGCGGCCAGGCCATGATGGTCGGCGACGGGGTCAACGACGCGCCGGCGCTGGCGGCCGCGAGCGTCGGCTGTGCCATCGGCTCGGGCACCGACGTGGCAATCGAGGCCGGCGACGTGACCCTGCTCCGGGACGACCCCGCCGACGTGGTGAAGGCTATCCGGATCTCCGAGGCGACGCTCCGGAAAATCAAGCAGAACCTCTTCTGGGCGCTGGGCTACAACACGGTGATGATTCCGCTGGCATCGCTTGGACTCCTCCAGCCGGTGCTGGCCGCCGCCGCGATGGCCGCCTCGTCCGTGTCCGTGCTCGCAAACAGCCTCGCGTTCCGCCGGTACACGCCGGACTCGGAGTACCGCCTGTTCGGCTTCCTTCGTCGCTGAGCGGGACCCGTCTCCAGCAGACTCATTTGTGGCCGGGCCTCACTTGTCAACAGTGACTGCCGAGGACCGTGTCGCCGACGAGCCGCCGGGGGGGACAGTGGCACAGCCGGGCGGTGTCGGCGTTCGGCTCCGGGCCCTCTGGCGGGCGCTCGTCATCGTCTGGCAGTTCGTCCCGCTGCTCTGGCAGTGGGGCCGTGACCGCAAGCGGTTTCTCCTGTTCGGTCGGTCCCGGACAGTGGCCCCCGAGGCGCGGACGCGGCGCGCCCGCTACCTGAAGGACACCTTCGTCGACCTCGGCCCGGCCTTTATCAAGCTCGGACAGATGCTGTCGACCCGGCCCGACGCCCTGCCGCGGGCGTACGTCGACGTGCTCTCGGAGCTCCAGGACAACGTCCCGCCGGACGCGTGGGCCACCATCGAGCCCGTCATCGAGCGGGAGCTGGGCGACGACATCGACGCGCTGTTCGAGGAATTCGACACCACGGCGATCTCCGGGGCCTCGCTCGGGCAGGTGTACGAGGCGCGAATCGACGGCCAGCGGGTCGCGGTGAAAGTGCTTCGACCGAACATCAGAACGCGCGTCGAGTCGGACCTGCGCGTGCTGTCGACGCTGCTGCCGGTGCTCACCTACGGTGCGGACCCGGGCCAGGCGTTCACCCTCGAGAACCTCACGGAGGAGTTCGCGTCGACTGTCCGCCGAGAGATGGACTACGGCCACGAGGCGCGGATGCTCCGTGAGATCGGCGACAACTTCGCAAACGACGACCACATCGCCATCCCGGACGTCGTCGAGAGCTACTCGACGGACCGCGTGCTGACGATGACGTATCTCGACGGCGTGAAAATCGACGACGTGGAGCGCCTGGACGAACTCGGCATCGACCGCCCGGCGCTCGTCCGCCGGCTCGAAGAGGTGTACATCCAGATGATCGTCGAGGACGGCCTCTTTCATGCCGACCCCCATCCAGGCAACCTGGCGGTCCAGCCCGACGGGACGCTCGTCTTCTATGACTTCGGGATGACCGGCTACCTCGGTCCGAAGACACAGGAGCAGCTACTGGATTTCTACGTCGGGCTGGCCACCGACGACGTCGACCGCGTGATGGACGCCTTCGTCGAGATGGGCGCACTGGACCCGATGGCCGACCGCGACGTGATGCGGGAGGCCTTCGACATCGTCATCGAGCAGTTCCGCGGCGAGGACATCAGCGAGTACCGCATCGAGCAACTGGTCGGTCAGTTCGAGACGCAGCTGTACGAGTTCCCGATGCGCCTGCCACAGGACCTGGCGCTGGTGGTTCGCGTGACGACGGTCCTCGAGGGCGTCTGTCGCACGCTCGACCCCGAGTTCGACTTCATCGAGATTATTTCAGACTACGTCATGGAACAGGGCGCTGGCGAGGACGTCCGGGAGCGGGTGAAAACGGAGATACAGGAGGTAGTGACGTCGTCGACACGGTCAGCGGTGCGGACTGCGCCGAAGCTGGAGGACGCACTCGACAGGGTTGAGCGCGAAGAACTGCTCGTCAGGACCGTCCTGCAGGACAACGACGGCCTGAGTCGTCGGCTCGCAAAGCGGCTCCTACTCGGTATCGTCGCCAGTGCGGGGGTGCCGGTGAGTGCCTACCTCTACACCGTAAGCGGGCTCCAGTCCGCCGGGGTCGCGCTGGGCGGGAGCGCGGCGGTGCTCGGAGTTCTCGCCTGGTCGTTCCGCCGACGCCGCGGGCCGGCGCTGTCGTCGCCGCAGTTCACCCGCCACGAGATGCAACAGCGGCAGGCAGCCGAGCCGGCGGAGAGAGACGGGTAGCCGAGCGGCGGTCGCTGCATAGGGTCGTGCTCAGAGCTCGCCAGCGGCCGCCATCTCCCGGATCTCCGTGGCCCGCTCGCGTATCTCCGCGAGTTCCGCCTCGCTTTTGTTGTCGACGTGGCTGTACATCAGCCCTATCCGGTGGTTCGACCGGAGCGTGTCCTCGTTGCGGTCGAGAAAGTCCCAGTACAGTGCGTTGAACGGGCACGCCCCGTCGCCGGTCGTCTTCGTCTTGTAGTACGGACAGCCCGAGCAGTAGTCGCTCATCTTGTCCACGTAGTTCGCCGACGAGGCGTAGGGTTTCGTGGCGAACACGCCCGCGCCGTACAGCCCCATCTCGACGACGTTGGGCGTCGTCACCCAGTGGAACGCGTCGACGTAGCCGGCGTGGAACCAGCGGTTCAGCTGCGTCGGCTCGACGCCGTAGATGAGCCCGAAGTTCGCGAGAACCATCAGCCGCTCGATGTGGTGTGAGTAGCCCCGTTCTCGGACCCCATCGACAACGTCGGAGAGACAGGCCATGTCGGTGTTGCCGTCCCAGTAGAAATCGGGCAGGGCCTCGCTCGCGCCGAGCTGGTTCGCCTCGGCCAGGGCCGGCATCTCCCGCCGGTAGACGTGCCGGAGGAACTCGCGCCAGCCCAGCACCTGTCGGACGAACCCCTCGACGCTGTTCAGGGGAGCGCTGTCGTCCTCGTAGGCGGCGATGGCGCGTTCGATGACCTCGTCGGGACCCAGGAGTCCCAGGTTGAGCGACGTGGAGAGCAGGCTGTGGCTCATCGCCCACTCCCCGTCCAGCATGGCGTCCTGGTACGGGCCGAACTCCGGGAGTCGGTGCGTAACGAAGTGGTCGAGCGCACGGACGGCCTGCCGGCGGGTAACCGGCCAGCGGAACGGTTCGGGGTCGGCCCAGTCGCCGCCGTACGGCCGCTCGTCGTAGCTTCCCTCGAAGGTCGCATCCACCCACTCGATGACAGCCTCGGTGACTGCGTCGGGCTCGAACTGCGGTGGCTCCGGCGGCGTCCAGCCGTCCGGCGGCGTCTCCCGGTTCTGGTCGTCGTAGTTCCACTCGCCGCCGACGGGGTCGCCGTCCGCCATCAGGTAGCCGGTCTCCCGGCGCATGAACCGGTAGAACTCCTCGTGTCGGTAGCGGCCGTCCCCGGCCCACTCGTCGAACTGCGACGGGGAGCAGCAGAACCGCTCGTCGGGGACGAACTCGACCGTGCCGCCGGCGTCGGCCACCAGCGATTCGAGTCGCGCCCGTGCGGACGCTGTCTGTGGCCGGTGGGTTACGAGCGTGTCGTCCGGGTTGGCCTCGACGTGTGCCGCCAGCCCGTCTTCGAAGGTCTCTGTCCGGTGGTACTGAACCGTCCGGCCCTCGTCACGGAGTTCGTCCCGGAAATGCCGCATCGCACTGAACAGCAGCACCAGCTTGTGTGGGTGGTACGGCAGTTTGCGGGCGAACGACTCCGCTTCTATCAGGAGCACCGGCTCCTCGGGCCGGTTGACGAGGGGGCCGGACCGGCGGACGAGGTGGTCGCCGCGAAGCCAGACAGTCATTTTCGGACGGACACTCCCATTGGAGAACATGGGGCCGCTATCCGCATCAATCCCCGTCCGAACTGTGTCGGTATCGTGGTGCCGCGGAGCGGTGCCAACCTCAATTATTGTTCCTTGACAAGCGACAGGAACGACTCTCTTATAAGTGCACAGTCATAACCCTAGCCGCATGACAGACGACCTCGACAGGCGGACGTTCATCCGCACGACGGCGGCCGTATCAGGCGCTGGACTGCTTGCTGGCTGTGGCGGGTCCGGCGGCGACGGCGGTAGTGGCGGTGATGGTGACAGTGGCGGCGATGGTGACAGTGGCGAAACGGAAGCCACCGAAACCGAGGAGATGGAGACCACTGAAGCCGAGGAGATGACGGCCACCGAGAGCAACGGTGGGATGGAGACCGTCGAAGCGTCGAGCGAGGTGGCGGACTACGTCGGCGACTCGTCCAATTTCGACGGGAACACCGTCGTGATGACCGGCCAGGACGAGGTCTCCGTCGCAGTCGGTGCCGAGGGGAACGGCGGCGCGTTCGCCTTCGACCCGCCCGCGGTGAAGGTCTCGACCGGCACGACGGTCGTCTGGGAGTGGACCGGTGAGGGCGGCGGCCACAACGTCGTCTCCGAGGGCGAGGGCCCGCTCGACTCGGGCTCGGCCGTCGCAGAGGAAGGGACCACCTACGAGTACACATTCGACGAAGCCGGGACCTACCTCTACAACTGTGTGCCCCACGTCGCGCTGGGCATGAAAGGCGCCATCGTCGTCGAGTAACGCGACGGCCGGCGGTCAGTTTTTATCGTGTCACCGGCCCGGAGCGACTGGTGACATACAGCGAGTACGCGATGACTGCGAAGCCGACGGCGGTGAGCGCGTTCTCGAAGATGAGTGCCGCGTTAGTGCTCAGACCGAACAGCTGGTCCGCGACGCCGGCGACGAGCGATCCGGCGGTGATGGTCCCGAATCCGACGGCGAGATGCCTGAGTCCGGTCGCCCGCGTTCTCAGCGCCGCGCGGGCGGCGAAGTAGGTGATGAGCCCGCCGAGCAACACTGTCAGGGTCTTGAATCCGACGACGACGAGTGGGATATCTCCGTTCATAGTTCCTCGCTGACGCGTGACCACAGGAGTGCGAGCCGGTCGCTCGGCCTCTCCTCGGCCGGTAAGACATCGACCCCGAAAGCGCCGTCGGCGCCGATGTCGACGAACACCCCGCCACAGTCCCGGACGTACGCCGTCGCGTGATGCCCGTCGGCGCGCACCTCCGTCTTTTCGGCCACCAGCTCGGCCTCGCTCAACTGTTCGAGCTTCCGGTACGTGCTCGTCTGGGGCAGGTCACAGACAGCGGCGACCTGTTTGGCTGGCAGCGGCTCGTCGAGCGCCCTGAGTATGTCGCGACAGTCAGGGTCGGCGAGGGCGTCGAACAGCGCCTGCGTCTCGCTCGCGTCGTTGTGTGCCACGGAGACCTCTCGGGGGAGGGGCGGTCGGGGTGGTTCTGCGGGCGGTTCGGTTCCGATATGACCGTCCAGCGACGTGAAACTGTGGGACGCTGTTGCCCGACGTCCCGCGATATCCAGGTATCGGTTCCCGGTATCTGTCTAAAATATAAAACACTATCAAATAAAGGGTGACCGTTCGTTTCCAGAATCTGGAAAGGAGACACCCCCTTTTCTATCCCGGAACGGCAACGGCTAGCGTGCCATGCGACCGCCCTCCACCCGCAGACAGTTCCTCGCAAGCACAGGGTTGACAGCGCTCGCCGTTACCGCCGGCTGTGTCTCCTCGGGTAGTTCAGACCCGGCTACGGGCGGTGGAACCGAAACCGAGACTGCAACTGCTACCGACACAGCAACGCCGGAATCGACGCCAGAGTCCCTCGAAGCGTGGCTCGACGACGCCAACGGCTACGACGGCGAGGCTCGCCGCTTCGGGCCCGAGTCCCGACCGACGGTCATGGTCGGCGAGGAGACGGACGGCGGACTGGCGTTCGACCCACCGGTCATCGAAGTCCCGCCGATGACGCTCGTCCGGTGGGACTGGACCGGGCACGGCGGCCAGCAGAACGTGGTCGCCCTCGACGGTACTTTCGACAGCGGCCGGACGAACGCCCAGTCCGGGACGGGGTATCGGTACTTCTTCGAGGAGACCGGCGAGCACCGCTACGTCTCCGAACCGCATCGCGACGGCGGCATGAAAGGCGCTGTCATCGTCAAAGAGCCACCGTCGTCCGGTAATTCAGCGGTCGACGAGTGGCTCGCAGCGGCGAGTAACTTCGACGGCACCATCGCCGACCGCACCGACACCGACACCGCAACGGTCACCGTCGGAGCCGAAGGTAACGGCGGCCGGTTCGCCTTCGACCCACCCGCACTGAGGATTTCGACCGGAGCGACCGTCCGCTGGGACTGGACCGGCGACGGCGGCCCGCACAACATCGTCTCCAGGGGCGACGGGCCGCTCGATACGGAACTCGTCGTCGACGAGGGGAGCGCCTACGAGCACACGTTCGAGGAGACCGGAACCTACCTGTACTCGTGTAAACCGCACGAGAGTCTCGGGATGCGAGGCGCAATCGTCGTGGAGTAGCCACGGAGCCGGCGTCTCGGCCCGCCTACGGAATCTTGACGGTGTGTCTGAGCGTCCCGATGCCCTCTATCTCGACCTCGACCTCGTCACCGTCTTCCATCGGACCGACGCCCTCGGGCGTCCCCGTGGCGATGACGTCGCCCGGTTCCAGCGTCATGTACGAGGTTATCTCCGCGATCAGTTCGGGGACCGAGAAGATGAGATGCTCGCGGGAGGAGGACTGTTTCGTCTCGCCGTTCAGTCGGAGTTCGATGCTGGCGTCCTCGGGGACGTGTTCCGGCGTCGCGACGAGCGGGCCGATTGGGCAAGCGTTGTCGAAGGCCTTCCCGCGGACCCAGTTCTGCTCTATCTCCTGGTCGTCGCGGTTCGAGATGTCGTTGACGCAGGTGTACCCCGCGACGACGTCCATCGCGCCCGACTCGCTGACGTTCTTGCACTGCTCGCCGATGACGACGCCGAGTTCGGCCTCGTAGTCGATACGCTCTTTCCCCGAGGGCAGCGTGAGGTGCTTGCCGTGAGACGCGACAGCGTTGGGGGCTTTGAGAAACAGCATCGGCCTGTCCGGGAGGTCCGAGCCCATCTCGTCGGCGTGGTCGGCGTAGTTGCGCCCGATACAGACGACTTTCGTCGGTTCGCAGGGCGGGAGGATGTCCACCTCGTCGGGGTCGTAGGACTCGTCGCCGAAGGCGATGCGGCCGTACGGTCCGGCGGCGGCGGTCACGACGGGCTCGCCGTCCTCGACGGTCCAGCGGCCCCCACGGACGTTCCCCGCAGTGTCACGGAATCGAACGCGCTTCATGTCACCGTTCTCTCAGGGCCGACAGATAAGCGTTTAGGAGGGGGAAACCGGACCACAGCGGGCTATTCGACGGCTGTCTACCCGGGCATCGTCACGTGCGGTGTCCCACCGGCAGGGAGTGTGACCGAACGGCTTTTGAGACGGGCCGGGCTACGCTGGGCCGATGAACGTCCTCGTCGTCGGCGCGGGCGCGATGGGCCGGTGGTTCGCGCGCACAGTCCGGACCCACGCCGGCGCGTCCGTCGCCTTCACCGACATCGACCAGTCGGCTGCCGAAGCCGCTGCCGACGCGGTCGGCGGGCGCGCCGTCGCCAGCGACGCGGCTGAGACCTTCGACGTGGTCTGTGTCGCGGTGCCGATGCCCGTCGCCGAGACGGCCATAGACGAGTTCGCGCCGCTGGCAACGGGTGCAATCGTCGACGTGACCGGGAGCATGGCCGGCCCCGTCGCGGCGATGCGGGCGGCGATGCCCGACGGCCAGCGACTGAGCCTTCACCCGCTGTTCGCCCCCGAGAACGCGCCCGGCAACGTCGCCGTCGTCGCCGACGCGTCGGGACCCGCCGCTGACGCCGTCGTCGACGCGCTGGCCGCGGCCGGGAACGACTGCTTCGAGACGACGGCGGCGGAACACGACGAGGCCATGGAGACGGTCCAGGCCAGCGCCCACGCGGCCGTACTCGCGTTCGCGATGGCCGCCGCCGACGTGCCCGACCGGTTCCAGACGCCGGTTTCGGCCGGCCTGTTCGACCTCGTCGAGCAGGTCACCGGCGGCGACCCGCGGGTGTACGCCGACATCCAGGCGGCCTTCGACGGCGCGGACGCGGTCGCCGACGCCGCCAGGGAACTCGCCGACGCCGACGCGGACGCGTTCGAACGGCTCTACGAGCAACTCTCATGAACCAGGACACACGTCAGCAGATACGCGAGAACGCCCAGTACCTCCGTAACGTCCGGCCGCTTGACCCCGAGGAGCTACAGGAGTACGTCGAGGGACAGCCCCACCCCGCCGTCGTCCGGCAGGTGCTCCGGGAGGAGGCGTTCGACCTGGGCATCGTCGAGCAGGACGACGGGACCTTCGTTCCGGCGCCCGAGGGGCGGCTCTCGGTGGACTTCCACGGCGTCGAGCGGTTCCCCGACCGCTACGAACAGCAGGTCATGGAACTCCTTACGGAGTGGGGCGGAGCGGACTGGTACGGCGGCGAACGCGGTGACGAGCTCCGCGAGCGCATCCGCGATATCAAAGAGCGGTATCTCCAGGGCCAATCCGTCGAGTACGACGAACTGACGGCGCTTGGCTACGCCGTCTACCACCTGCCGGACTACTACGCCGTGGCGAAGTACGTCCTCGCGGACCTCGCCGCGGACGGGCTGCTCCCGTCACAGCTCCGGGTGCTTGACGTGGGGGCCGGCGTCGGCGGCCCGGCGCTCGCCCTGCGGGACCTGCTGCCGGACGACGCCCTGCTTGAGTACCACGCCGTCGAGCCCAGCGCCGCCGCCGACGTGCTTGCGACCCTATTGGATGACAGCGGCCAGAACGTCCGCTGGGAGATTCACCGGGCGCTCGCCGAGGAGTTCGACCCGTCGTCGCCGCTTGTCGGCGACGACAGCAGTGGCGACGAAGAGAGCAGTGCCGACGGCAGCACTGACACCGAGGGATACGACCTCATCATCTTCGGCAACGTCCTCAGCGAACTCGACGACGCGGCGGCGACGCTGTATCGATACGTCGAGGCACTTTCCGACGACGGGACGCTGCTTGCGCTGGCCCCGGCCGACCGGAACACGGCGATACAGCTCCGAACAGTCGAACGCGAGGTGGCCGACGGCGGCCCGGCGACGGTGTACGGGCCGACGGTGCGGCTCTGGCCCCACCAATCGCCCGACAGCGAGTCGTGGTCGTTCGACCGGAAACCGGACATCGAGGTGCCGACGATGCAACAGCGCCTCGACGACCCTGCGGGCGGGACCGGCGAGTTCGTCAACACGGACGTGCAGTACGCCTACAGCGTTCTGCGGACGGACGGCCAGCGAAAGCACGACGTGACGCCCGACCGGGGCATCCACGCGCCGATGGCCGACGCCGAGAACTACGTCACCGACCGGGTGAACTTCCTGGGTGTGAAACTCAGCCACGACCTCGCCGAGCGGGAGGGCGCGAACCCGCTGTACCTGCTGGGCGACGGCAGCCAGAAAGTCGACCACTTCGCCGTCCTCACCGAGGCGTCGATACTGAACGAGGACCTCCGGACGGCCGACTACGGCGACCTGCTGTCTTTCGAGAACGCCCTGGTGCTCTGGAACGACGACGAGGCCGCGTACAACGTCGTCGTCGACGGCGAGACGGTCGTCGACCGGGCCCGCTAACGGTGGGCTTTTCTCGAAGACGACCTGACGGAGCGTATGGACGAGCCGACGATTCTGCTGACAAACGACGACGGCATCGAGAGCGCCGGCCTCCGGGCGGTGTACGACGGTCTCTCGACAGTCGGCGACGTGACTGCAGTCGCCCCGGCGGAGGACCAGAGCGCGGTCGGCCGGGCTATCTCGCACGAGGTGACCGTTCACGAGCACGAGCTCGGATACGCCGTCGAGGGGACCCCGTCGGACTGCGTCGTGGCGGGGCTCGAGGCGCTCGTCACAGACACCGACCTCGTCGTCGCGGGCTGTAACCGCGGAGCGAACCTCGGCGCGTACGTCCTCGGTCGCTCCGGGACCGTCAGCGCCGCCGTCGAGGCCACCTTCTTCGACGTGCCGGCGATGGCCGTCTCGATGTACATCCCGGTCCGCGAGGACGCCGCCTTCTCTGATATCGAGGCCAACGGTGACAGCTACGGCGAGGCCGTCAAGGCGACGACCTACCTCGCCGACCACGCCGTCGACGCCGGCGTGTTCGAACAGTGTGACTACCTGAACATCAACGCCCCTGTCGCCGAATGGGGCGACGCGCCGATGACGGTCACGCGACCGTCCCGCCTGTACGAGATGGACGCCGTCCAGGAGGGCGACGCCGTGACGCTCCACGACCGCATCTGGGAGCACATGGCCGAGGGCGACGTCCCCGACCCCGAGGGGACCGACCGCCGCGCCGTCGTCGACGGGCAGGTCAGCGTCTCGCCGCTGACTGCACCGCACACGACGGAACACCACGAGGCCCTGGACGCCATCGCGGAGACGTACGAGCCGGGAGACGACGGCGAGGCGGCCGACTGAGCGGCCGATGCGGTTCCGCAACGCCATCCTCTTCGTCGCGCTCGCTGTCGCCTGGGGGAGCGCCTTCACCGCCATCAAGGCCGGGCTGGAGTACTTTCCGCCCGTCCTGTTTGCGGCGTTCCGGTACGACCTCGCCGGACTGTTGATGCTCGGCTACGCGGTGTACGCCACCGACCAGTGGGTCCCGCAGGGTCGCACCGACTGGACCGTCGTTGGTATCGGCGGGTCGCTCATGATAGCCGCGTACCATATCTTCCTGTTCGTCGGCGAGCAGGGAACCACCAGTGCCGCCGCCGCTATCGTCGTCAGCCTCTCGCCGATTCTCACGACCGGATTCGCGCGTGCGCTCCTCCCGGACGAACGGCTCACGGCGCTGGGCATCGTCGGTCTCCTCGTGGGGTTCGTCGGTGTCGGCGTCCTCAGCAACCCCGACCCGTCGAACCTCCTCGACCCCCGAACCGTGTCGCTGTTTCTGGTGTTCCTCGCGGCCACGTCATTTGCCCTCGGGAGCGTGCTGACCCGGCGGTTCGACGACGACCTGGAGATAGAGACGATGGAAGCGTGGTCGATGCTCCTCGGTGCGGTGCTCATGCACGGCGTCAGTCTCGGTGCCTCCGAATCGATTGCTGATGTCCGGTGGACTGCCGATGCCGTGCTGGCCCTGCTGTATCTGGTCGTCGTCGCCAGCGCGCTGGGCTTTCTCATCTACTTCGACCTGCTGGAGCGGCTCGGGCCCATCGAAATCAACCTCGTCTCCTACGCCGCGCCGGTCGTTGCCGCCGCCACTGGACTGCTGTTCCTCGGTGAGACGCCGACGGTACACACGGGTGTCGGCTTCGTCTGTATCCTCCTCGGGTTCGCGCTGTTGAAGCGGGACGCGCTGCGAAACGAGGTTACGCGGTTGGGCAGTGCGCCGAACCGCGGGGAGTGAGTTCAGTCGCTGGCGTCTACCGCCGCTGTCACGTCCCGGAGGAACGCGACGACATCGTCCCCGTCAGCACCGAGTCCCCCGCCCTGCGCGACGGTAGGCCGCCCGCCCCCACCGCCACCGAACTCCGTCGTCACCCGGTCGACCACGTCGCCGGCGTCGACGCCGCCGGTCGTCGCGACGCCCAGATACTGGCCGTCGGCGTCCACCAGCGCGGCGACGTGGATACCGTCACCGACAGCGCGCTCCGCTCGGTCGGCCAGTGCGTTCGCGTCGAGACCCGTGACGGTGCCGACGAGCCACGTCCGCCCGTCCACTTCGACGGCGTCGTCGCGCAGGTCAGCGATACGGGCATCGACGAGGCGCTCTCGGAGGGTCGACACCGTGTCCCGGAGGTCGTCGCGCTCCGACTGGAGTCCGTCCACAGCGGCCGGGAGCTCCGCAACGTTCGTGTCCAGCGACTGGGCGGCAGTCATCGCCCGCTCGTGCTCGGTCGCGCGCTGGCGAATCGCTCGTGGGCCGACGGCGAACTCGACGCGGGTCAGTCCCTCACCGGGGTTGGACCGACCGAGCACAGTCACCGGCCCGATTTCGCGCGTGTTCGCGACGTGGGTGCCACCACAGGCCGCCACGTCCCAGTCTTCGATGCTGACGACCCGGACCGTCTCGCCCTCGATTCCCTCTTCGGTCTTCGTGTTGAACGCGATGTCGTCGCGGTCCAGTGCCTCGTCACGCGGAATCTCTTCCCAGGTCACGTCGTAGGACTCCCAGACAGCGCGGTTGGTCAGCCGTTCGAGTTCGGTGAGCGTCTCGTCGTCGATCTCCGTTGTCGTCTCGAAATCCACCCGCACCTTCCCGCTGATAGCGGGCCCGAGGGTACCATCTCCGTCGTCGTCCGACACTGTCGCGCTGATGTCGAAGCCGCCGTAGCCCAGGTCCGACAGCACCCGGCGACCGGCGCCATAGAGGACGTGACTGGCCGTGTGGGCACGCATACAGTACGTCCGAAACGCCGCGTCGACGTTTCCTTCGACCGTCTCGCCCGGGTCGAACGCCGGCGGTTCGGCCAGTTCGTGGACGATCTCGCCGTTTCGGTGCTGTACGTCGACGACCTCGACGCCGCCGAGTGTCCCCCGGTCCGCCGGCTGTCCGCCGCCTTCGGGGTAGAAGTACGTCTCCGTCAGCACGACATCGGTCGTATCGATACGGTCGACAGTCGACGTGAACGTCGTCACAGTGGGCTCGGCCGCGGCTGTTCCCGTCATCGGTGATGGCTACGTCGGCACGGACAAAAATATCTGGGCGTCGCCCCCGGACGGATGGGCGCCTGGGACCACCGCCCAGTTCGCACGCGCAAAGTGCCAGTGAGGAGTGTAGGGAGCGACTTACGCCATTCTCAGCAGCTATAGAGACGTTATACGCTGTTTTATGCTGTGTCAGCTCTCGATACGGTGTTACTAATTAAGTACGGACAGTGTCGCTTACATATCATGCTCGGGAGTGGGGTCCCATCGGTGGTGCTCTGGCTGGTAGTGGCCTGGTTGTTCGCGGTTGGTCTGTTCATGGCACTTCTGTACGCGTCCGGCAAGCGGGACCGCCGAGAGCATCCGCGAGCGTAGCGGCGAACGGACAGGCCGGACGGTGAGACAGCAGCGTCTGACGCTCGGCTGACGGCCCCGTCGAGATAAGCGTCGCGTCCTGCGGTTTTCACTTCCGCCACGAATTGCCCGGTTATATCACCCCTGCCCTCCTGTCGAACAGTATGATAGAGCAGTTACGCCGGGTCGTGGGGACTCGACAGCGGTCGCATCTGGAGTGTCGGCGCTGTGGAACCACCATCGAAACGGATATAACTACCTGCCCAGCCTGTGGCTCCGGCAACATCGCACAGTACGACCTCTGACGGGGCACCGGTCGCCCCCTCTGCTGTTTTCGTCTTCTCCTCCCTCCAACTGTGGTAGCCAACGAACATCAGGGCACACCCGAACGCACGACGGCAGTGCAGTCGGTGTGTAGACCGTCTCAATTGTCAGTATAACACGGGCACGGCTCACCGGTTTTCGGTCACCGACGAGAAAGCAGGCCAGCAGAGGCGCCTACTGCTCGACAGATTCCCACACGTCAGACGAGATGCTCGCCTCCGAGTTGTCGGGATGTGTCACCGTCAGTCGGTCGTCGGATTCGATAGCGACGAGGTCGACAGTGTTGTTTTCCATGTGATTCCGCGTCGGGTATGTAAACGGCCGTGACCGCGTCGGAAGGTCACCGACCGCTGGGCACTCCGGTGGCGCAACGACGTCGTCGGCGAACCCGTCGGTGTGGATCTTCGATCGTGGTTTGTCTCGACCACGCGTATCGAGCCACTGGAGGCATTGCTCCCCAATCGAAATGGTCTCAATGGCTGAGCGCACCCGGTGTCTGACCCGTTCCAGGAGCGAGGGCGGCGGCACGTCGCCGTCGGCCGCCTCGCCCCGGGCACCCCGCGGCTCATCCATGGGTGTGAGACTCATAGGCACTGATAGGGAAGCACGGTACAAAACCGTTGGGTCGCTCCTCTCAGAGCTCGATTCGTTCGACGATCTGGTCGCCGTCTTCTCGGGTGTTGATTGCGACGATGCGGACGTGTTCCTCCAGGCTAGAGTCTCTGAGCTTGGCTTTCAGAAGATTGTCGACCTGATAGACGCCGGCCGCGTTGTTCATCTCGATTTCGACGAGAACGGGGTAGTCATCACCCGCGGTGAGCGTCACCGTCTCGATGGCCTGGCTGGAGACAGTATCGATACCGCGACCGCCGCGTTTGTACGGAATCCGCGAACGGCCACGTTCCATGTCCAGGGCGTCGGCGACGCGAACGACGCCCGCTTCGAGCGTCAGGGGGGTCTCTTCGGTGTGATGACAGAGGATCGCGTGGAGTACCTCGCCCTTTACCTGGACTGACTGGCGGATGTCGTAGAACTCCGGGAGGATGTCATCGAGGATATCGGCCGCGAGCGGAATCGAGTAGTACGGATGTGCATCGCGGTGGACGACGTGCCCGACGTCGTGGAGCGTCGTCGCAAGGGCGATGATAACTGCCTCGTCGGCCTCGTCGAGTCCGTGGTCGGCCGCGCCGTTGAACTCGACCCCGCCCTGTTTGAGGAGGTCATACAGGCACAGCGCTCGGTTCCGGACGATGTCGATGTGTTTCGCACCGTGGTCGTTGTACCGCTTGCGGGCGACGGGGTTGACGTTCTGGGCCTCGAGATAGGCCTGGATCTCCTCGTCAGTCGTGACGGTGTCGAGAACGGCGTTCAGTCGCCCGTCCGGAAACACGTGGTCCGCATCGGGGTTGTAAATACGGCCGCTGGTGTCGTCTCTGTCAGCGCTCATACCACAACCCAGACGACCCACAGCGAAAAATCCCCCACCGGTGCGATCAGGTCGCGGCGTCGATGACTTCGTCGTAGTCGGGTTCGACGCCTGGGTCGTCGCTGACCCAGGCGTACGTGACTTCTTGGCTCTCGTCGATGACGAAGACGGCTCGTTTGGCTACGTTCGGAACGCCGAGCGCTTCGAAGTCCATCGAGATGTCGAAGGCGTCGACAATCTCCCGTCCGGAGTCGCTGATGAGGTCGAACTCGAGTCCCAGTTCGTCCCGGAACGCGTTCTGTGAGAACGGTGTGTCGATGCTGACACCGTACAGCGTCGCCCCCGCCTCGTTGAGCTCGTCGAGGCGGTCCTGGAACGTGTTCATCTCGTGGCTGCACACGCTCGTGAACGCCCCCGGAAAGAACGCGAGAGCTACAGGCCCGTCGTCGAGTGCCTCGGACAGCGTTATCTCATCGACGTCGCCGTTTGCAATCGGTGCCGTGAAATCGGGCGCAGCGTCTCCGACTGATACCATACTGCCGACCTGGGTCCTGGCAGGTAAAACCCTTTCCGACGCGGTCGAGTCCGGACCCGGTCAGAACTGCGCGA
The DNA here is from genome assembly GCF_032027985.1 of Haloarcula sp. 1CSR25-25. Taxonomy (NCBI): domain Archaea; kingdom Methanobacteriati; phylum Methanobacteriota; class Halobacteria; order Halobacteriales; family Haloarculaceae; genus Haloarcula; species Haloarcula sp. 1CSR25-25. The sequence goes on along the minus strand of NZ_JAHYBW010000002.1, from coordinate 719,142 downwards.
ACTTCGCCGTGACCTCGTCGATCCACTCGGGCAGTTCGCGGTCCGCAAGTGTCCCGTCAGCGGCCCGGGTCGTGACGACGTCTGCAATTTCGCCGTCGCGCGTGATGTCGAGTCGCCACACCCCGTCAGCCTCTACATCGACCCGAACGACGTCCTCTCCGACGGGTTTGATCGGTCGAATCGTTACCTCTTGCCCGCTCGTGACTTCCATCGTGTGGCTATCGGCCGGCATCTGGTATCACTGAGCGCCCGACAGTAGTTATATCTCCGGGCGGGGTTGCCCATCGACCCGGCGGTGTACCCAGTAAGCAGCGGCTTAACGAACGTATAATAAATCGACAGTAGCACGTAGCCGTAGATGCGGGTGCGAACCCGCATCCGGACAGACCACGCACGCAGACCATGGCCACGGACGTCGTGTCATCTAGACAACCACAGCTATCGACCTGTTGCCGTGGGCATGTAGCGGTCTATCTGTCGACGTGCCGTACCCAGCCAGAGACACCGAACGGCCGGAGACGTGGTGTCTCGTATTGCCCTTCCGACCCACACCACCACCCCACTCCCCCATGCCGGGCCTCGCCGACGGTTCTCGGCGAGGCCGTTTCTGCTGCCTGAGCGGACGAGACTCGCCTGTATCCCACATCCTTTCTGCGGGTTACTACCGGTCGCTGCGGAGCAGGTCCTGACAGCGGTGACTCGCCTGGCAGGCCCTCCTGAGCAAAAAGGTTATAATAGCAACCACGTAACCTTCGGATACAATGACAGCGACACTCGGAGTACTGTTCCCGGGGATGCCCGGGACGACGGAGATGATGGTCATCCTCCTCATCGCCGTCCTACTGTTCGGCGCGAACAAGATCCCAAAGCTAGCGCGGTCGACCGGCGAAGCCATGGGCGAGTTCCAGAAGGGGCGCGAGGAAGTCGAGCAGGAACTCGAAGAGATGCGTGAGGGCGGCGCTGCAGAGGGCACCGACGCGTCCACCGTGGACGCGGCCGAGTCTTCCGAGAAGGCGACGGAATCCGAGACGTAACCTCAACCACTTCTCCGTTTTCAGCGGGCGATAGTGATAACGAAAGGATTTTTCTCCGTTCTATCGACCACCCGGTAGGGCGTGTGGCCTAGTGGACCAGGGCGAGGGGTTCCTAACCCCTAGAACGCGGGTTCGAATCCCGCCACGCCCGCTATCGTGCCGAGCGGAGCGAGGCCGATAGCGAAACGTGAGGGATTCTAATCAGGGAGGTCGCGCGCAGCGAAGCGAGCACGTCCGACCGTGGTTCGAATCCCGCCACGCCCGTTCTACGAGGGGCGGACGCGACCAGCGAAGGCCCTCGGAGATTCGAAGCACGGAACGGTCGACCGGAGCGAGCAATCGAATGGAGGGTCTTCGCCGCCGGACACAGAACACCTGAGATGCCAACGTATAAGTTTAGGCTTGCCTAACTCCTGCTGAGATGGACCGGGAGCCGTCCGAGCGAGCGGACGTCTGTGTCGTCGGGGCCGGGCCGGCAGGGGCACTCGTCGCGAGCCACCTCGCCAACGACGGGCACGACGTTGTTGTTTTAGAGGCCGGGCCGCGGTTCGACAGGGAAAAGCGCGACGAGCAGATGGAGGCGGCGATCCGGCCCGGCGACCACGGCTCAGTCTGGGGGATGGGCGGCGACCGCGACGCGTTCAACACGAGCGGCGAACGGTACTACCCGCTGAACGTCTCCCGGGTGAAAGGCGTCGGCGGGTCGACGCTGCACTGGCAGGGGATGGTGATGCGGTTGCACCCCGCAGATTTCGACGGGAGCCACGACACCGACGACCCCGCGTGGCCTATCGACTACGACGACCTGCGGCCGTACTACGCCGACGCCGAGCGGGCGCTGGGCGTCGCCGGCGACGCGGACAACCCCTTCGCGCCGCCGCGGGACGGTGCGTATCCCCTGCCCGGATTTCCGCCGTCGTACAGCGACTCGCTGTTCGCCGAGGCCTGCGAGCGATTGGGCGTCACGATGCACTCCGTCCCCAACGCCCGCAACTCCGAGCCGTACGACGGTCGCGGGCCGTGTGTCGGCTACGGGACCTGCCAGCCCGTCTGTCCCTCGGGTGCGAAATACGACGCCAGCGCCCACATCGAGGACGCCGAAACCGAGGGGGCACGCGTCATCGACCGCGTCCCGGTCCAGCGCCTCGAAACCGACGCCGAGGGACGCGTCGAGGCGGCCGTCTACGCGACGCCGGACGGGACCGAACACCGCCAGACGGCCCGCGAGTTCGTCGTCGCAGCGGGCGGCGTCGAGACGCCGCGGCTCCTCCTCCTGTCGGCGAGCGAGGACCACCCGGACGGGCTGGCCAACGGGTCCGGCCTCGTCGGCCACTACTTCATGGACCACCTGTTTGCCGGCGCCGGCGGCACGCTCGACCGGGAGACGCGACAGAACCACGTCGGCTTTCTCACCAGCGAGTGCCACCAGTTCTACGACAAACCGGGCCAGCCGGTCGAACGCGTCGCGGACGGCGAGACGGTCGTCGAGGCCTCCGACGAGGCGCTGTCGCCGCTGAAACTGGAGTTCCTGAACTACGCCGGCCCGTCGCCGGTCGAACTCGCGCTCTCCGGCGAGGAGTGGGGCGACACGCTGCTGTCGAACCTCCGGGACGCCTACGGCAACAGCATCGCCATGGGCGGGCTGGTCGGTCAACCGCCGCGGGAGGAGAACCGGGTGACGCTGGACACGTCGACGACGGACGACCACGGGAACCCGGTGCCGGACATCCAGTGGTCGTGGGGCGACCGGTTGGGGCGGTCACTCTCTCGGGCGAACGAGATTCAACACGCTGTCCTGTCGGAACTGGGCGTCGACATCTCCTGGACGGTCGGCCCGGAGAACACCGGGCCGGCGTACCACCACATGGGCACGACGCGGATGGGGACCGACCCCGAGGAGAGCGTGGTCGACCCGCAGTTGCGGACCCACGACGTGGCGAACCTCTCCATCGCGTCCTCGTCGGTGTTCGTCACCGCCGGGTCGATGAACCCGACGCTGACAATCGCCGCGCTCGCATTGAAGTGTGCCGACCACGTCGCCGAGCGGCTCTAATCCGAAAGCGTCGCCACCACCGCTTTGCTCCGACGAGTGACCGACCTGAGTCCGGGTGCCCCCTGCGCGATCCACACGGCGACAGCGAGGCCGAACAGCCCGACCTGGAACAGGACGTACGGCTCGAACGAGAGGGAAGCGAACTGCTCGACGAAGGAGGTGTCGTTGGCATAGGGCGGCGGTGGCCGGAGCGGCCAGACGAGAAAGCGGAGCCACTGAACCTGTGTGGCGTCGCCGCCGAGCAGTCCGGCCACCGCTGTCGGGCTCATGTCCGTCAGCGTGTGTGCGAACGCACCGATGGTGAACGCTTCCGAGAGGTCCGTCCTGCGATACAACGCGGCGACCCGATGCAGGACTACGGCGAGGAGAACGAGCGTGAAAAGCGAGTGGGCCAGCGACCGCCCAGAGGGAAGGACGCCGAACGTCCAGGCGAGCGGTTTGTCGATCAGGTCCGGGAACTGCGACCCCAGCGCAAGCGCGGTCAGCGTCGCCGCAGTCTGTCGACGGGTCGGGTCGAGGCGAGTGTAGACGACGTAGACGAGATAGGCGACGGCGAGGTGTCCCCACGGCCACATTGGCTGTCGGTATGCCCGACGCGGGCTTGTATCTGCTGATACAGGTTTCGGGGACCGACGGGCAAAACAGTCGGCCAGGCGTTCAGTACAGGCCGAGAATCGCTCCGGCGTCGAGCAGGAGCAGGATTGCGACGACGGACGCCCCGAGCAGGAACGGGCGCGCGTTCCGGGCCGGTTCGCGCACCTTCTGCTGGTCGAAGCCGTCGCTGAGCTTCGATGCCCCGACCTCGACGAGGCCGGCCAGGACGAACCACAGGACAATCATCGTGATGACGAGATGCCCGCGGCCGGTCCCCGTCAGCGACTCGGCGGTGTAGCGGGTCGCTGCCAGATGCCCACCCGTCAGAAACAGGAGCAGCGCGCTCGACCGGGATACCGTCTGGAGCTTTCCGGTGATCGCCGACAGCGGGCCCGGCGAGGAGTCGCCGTTCAGCGCCGTCGGGAGCACGGCGTAGGTCATGAACAACACGGTTCCAGCCCACAGCGCGGCGAATATCAGGTGCACCCCGAATACGGCCGCGTTTACGACACTCATATGCGGCGGTTGGACGCGACCCCCTTCAACGTCGTGGGTTCGGCGTGGTCACTCCGAGGTGTCGAAGGCGTCGAGCGCGTCCGCGTCACCGGCCATGTCTATCTCTGTGACTGCATCGGTGTCCGCCGAGATGTGCGTCTCGCGGTCCGCGTCGTAGTCCAGTTGGTCGATGAGGTGGACGAACGAGCCGGGGTCCGGGATGAGGAAGATGCGAAGGGAAAACGCCACGTCGCTCTCCTTGATGTCGACGAGCGAGTCGAGCACGATGGTCAGCGAGTCCCGGCGGACGTGCGAGAGGGCTTTGTCGGCAATCTCGGCCGTGTCGTCCTGGACGACCGTCGGCGTCCCCATATTGATGGTCGCGTTCAGCGTGTTCGCGATGCCGTCGATGAAGCCCGAGGTGAGGATGTTACACATCTCCTGGAGTGCGGACTCGTGGAGCTGTGTGAACCCCTCGTCGACGCTGGAGCCGGTCATCAGCTCCGCGATTTCGGCGGCCGTCTCCGTCTCGAAGGTCATCAGGAACACGCCGTAGGGCGGTTCAGTCAGTCGGACGCGAGCGCTGTAGATGGTCCCGCCGCCCATCTCCGTGGCGATGTCCTCCGGCTGGACAAAGGAGAGGCTCTTTATCTCGACGGCGGCGTCGACGCCGGCCAGCGTCGCAAGCGAGTCGGCGACCTGCTCGGCCCCGTCCTGGATGAGCCGCGTGATGAGCGTGAGTTTCCGGATATCGATGAGAAGCGGCATTGGACGCTATCAGGTCCGATGGTGTGTTACCGTTTTCGGTGGGGGCGGACTCCGGGACTGAACGGTGGGTCACCGTAACGCTCATTACCACTGACTGACAGGGATTCGGTGGGGAGCGTGCTATTCCGTGTCCCACCCGTCGTCGACGGGTTCCACACGGGAGGCCGCCAGCGGATTTCTCGCGTGACTGGCCGGGGAGCCGCGGCCACGCCCGATGTGAGCACGCTTAAGCCGCCCCGTCCGTTTTGCACAGCCATGGAACCACGGGACCTCTCCGCTCACACTGTCTATCGGGCAGGTCGCGGTATCGAGGAGGTCGCTCGGGAACTCGGTCTCGACCCGGACGACATGGTGAAGCTGGCGTCGAACGAGAACATGTACGGGCCGAGCCCGAAAGCCGTCGAGGCCATCCGCGGGGCGGCCGAGCGGATGCACTCGTATCCGAAGGCCTCCCACGCCGACCTCGTCGACGAACTGGCGGAGCTGTGGGACGTGACACCGGAACAGGTGTGGCTGAGCAACGGCGGCGACGGCGCGCTCGATTGCCTCGCCCGGGCGATGCTCGACCCCGGCCAGGACGTGCTCGTCCCGTCGCCGGGCTTTGCCTACTACGCGATGAGCGCCCGCTATCACCACGGCGAGGTCAACGAGTACACGCTCTCGAAGGCCGACGACTTCGCCCAGACCGCCGACACCGTCCTGAAAGACTACGACGGCGAGCGGATCGTCTACCTCACCAGTCCGCACAACCCGACCGGCGCGGAGTTCACGACCGACGCGGTCAGAACAATCGCCGAGCAGACCGACGAGCAGACCCTCGTCGTCGTCGACGAAGCCTACGGCGAGTTCACCGGGAGACCGAGCAAGCGACCGTTGCTTTCCGACCGCGACGACGTCGCGCTCCTGCGAACGTTCTCGAAGGCCTACGGGCTCGCGGGCATTCGACTCGGCTACGCGGTCGTCCCGGACGACTGGGCCGACGCCTACGCCCGCATCAACACGCCGTTCTCGGCCAGCGAACTCGCCTGCCGCGCCGGGCTGGCGGCGCTTGACGACGACGAGCACGTCGAGCGCTCCGTCGACACCGCCGCGTGGGCCCGACAGTACCTCTCGGCGGAACTCGACGCGCCGACCTGGGACAGTGCGGGGAACTTCATCCTCGCGGAGGTCGGCGACGCGTCGGCCGTCGCGGACGCCGCCCAGGAGCGGGGCGTCATCATCCGCGACTGCTCGTCGTTCGGACTGCCCGAGTGCATCCGCATCACCTGCGGGACCCGCGAGGACACGGAGCGCGCCGTCTCGGTACTGAACGAGGTCATCGAGGTGGTCGAGGCGTGAGAGTCGCCGTCACCGGGACGCCGGGCACGGGCAAGACCACGGCGACGGAGCGTCTCGACGACGGCCTCGACGTGTGCCATCTCAACGACGTCATCAAAGAGGAGGGGTTCTCGACGGGTATCGACGAGGACCGCGGGAGCCTCGTCGCGGACCTCGACAGGCTGTCCGAGTGGCTCGACGGCCGCGAGGACGTGCTGTTCGAATCCCACCTCGCGCATCACTTCGACGCCGACCGGGTGATTGTGCTGCGAGCCCACCCCGAGACGGTCGTCGAACGACTCCGTGAGCGCGGCGACGACGACTCGAAGGCATACGAGAACGCGGAGTCGGAAGCGCTCGATGTCATCCTGGGGGAAGCCGTCGAAGCCCACGGGACAGACTCGGTGTACGAAATCGAGACGACGGACCGGGACCCCGACGAGGTGGCACAGGAGATTCAGGCCGTCGTGGACGGGGAGCGCGAGCCGAGTGCGGGGACCGTCTCCTACATCGACTGGCTATGACACTGGACAAGTTCCGCCCGCTGGCCGACCGCGCGCTCGGGCCGTTCGTCAGCGCCGCCAAGGTCGCTGGACTCTCCCCGAACGGCGTCAGCGTCATCGCGTTCCTGCTGGCCCTCGGAGCGGGCGGAGTGTACGCCGTCGCGGCGCGGGAGCCCCTGCTGTATCTCGGCGGCGCAGTGCTGGTCTTCCTGAACGGCTGGCTCGACATCGTGGACGGAGCGCTCGCGCGGGAACTGGACATCGCGTCCTCGGGCGGCGACCTGCTGGACCACGTCCTCGACCGCTACGCCGACATCGGCATCATCGTCGGCCTCGCCGCCGGCGTGAGCCAGTGGGAACTCGGCATCGCCGCCGTCACCGGCGTCCTGATGACGTCCTACCTCGGGACGCAGGCACAGGCGGTCGGCCTCGACCGCGTCTACGGCGGCCTGCTCGGCCGCGCGGACCGGCTTGCGCTCGTCGGTGTCGTCACGGGCGTCGCGGCGTTCGTCCCGGCCACGCTGGCCGGCCTGACACTGGTCGGCTGGCTGCTGGTCGTGTTCGCCGTCGTCGGCCACGTCACCGCGGCCCAGCGGTTCTATCACGCGATGGGTACCCTGGAGTAGCCAGCGCACCATTTATACCGCGCCCCGTCCAAGCCGTCGGTATGGTTCAGTGCGAGATGTGCGGGACGGAGGTTTCGTCTCCGAACCGCGTCAAAATCGAGGGGGCCGAACTCGACGTCTGCGACGAGTGTACCGACTTCGGCACGGAGGTCAAGACGGAGGAGACGTCGTCTACGTCGACGAAGTACTCGACGTCGTCCTCGTCATCGTCGTCGAGTTCGTCCGCCTCGTCCAGTTCGTCGGGCGGTGGCGGGTCCGGTGGCCGCCGTCGGGACATGTTCGACGAGATGGACGAGATCGCACAGGATTACCACGAACGTATCCGCGAGGGCCGGGAGTCCCAGGGGCTCAGCCAGGAGGAACTCGCAAAGCAGCTCAACGAGAAGGCGAGCCTCATCCGGAAGCTCGAACAGGGGAACTCCCTTCCCAGCGACGACGTCCAGAAGAAAATCGAGAACGCGCTCGATATCTCCCTGAACGCCGGCGGCAGCGCCGACGAGACGGAGTGGTCCGGCGGGAGCAGCGACGGCGAGTACACGCTCGGCGACGTCGTGAAGCGGAAGGACTAGGTCACAGCCGGAGGTCGTCTTTCTCGACGTCGAGTTCGTCCGCGAGCGAATCGACGTTCGACGAGATCGTCGCGATCTCGTCCTGGAGCTCCTGATACCGCGTACTGTCCTCCAGTTCCCGTTTGGTCTTCTCGACCCGGAGGACGTTGCGCTTGAGCTTTTTCGACGTGAGGGTCTGGAGACGCTCGTTGTACTCCCGGACCTTGTACAGCCGGTCGACGACCTCCTTGAGGTCGTCGCGGGTAACGGGTTTGACCAGATAGTCGTCGACGCGCATCTCGATGATGTCGAAGTCGGGGTCGACGGCGGTGACCATCGCGACGCGGCAGCGAAGCCCCCGCTCCTCGATCTGTGCGAGCACCTCGTTGCCGGAGACGACCGGCATCCGGCGGTCGAGCAACACAACGTCGATATCGGGCGAGAGGAGGTCTAACCCCTCCTCGCCGCTGTAGGCGGTCTGTACGTGATACTGCTCCGTTAGATAGTCGGTGTACAGGTCGGCCAGGTGCTGTTCGTCCTCGACTATCAGAACGGTCGGTGTGTCGTCATCCCCTGCTGTCACGGCTTGTCTCGTTTCTTGTCTCGGCTGAACAGTAATAATTGTCTCCCCAGAGCGGGAGGCCGGGACAGACGGGGACCGCGGTGGCAGGCGCTGTCAAACGACGGCTCCGCAACCTATTTCCCGACAGCAGCCGGTGCGTTTCGTATGTTCGTCCTTGTCAATCTGAAGGCGTACCCGTGTGACCCAGTCGAAGTAGCGACCGCTGCTGCTGACGTCAGCGACGATTCCGGCGTGCGAGTCGCCGTCGCGCCACAGGCTGCACAGATCGGTGCTGTCGCGGAGACCGGCGTCGAGACGTGGGCCCAGCACGTCAGCGCCGTCGAGCACGGCAGCCACACCGGCAGCACCCTCGCCGAGGCCGCCGCGGACGCCGGCGCCGTCGGGACGCTCCTGAACCACTCCGAGAACCGGCTCAAGCTCGCGGACATCGACGGCGCGCTCGACGCCGCCGACCGCGCGGACCTCGAGACCATCGTCTGTGCGAACAACCCCGCACAGATTGGCGCGGCGGCCGCGCTCGACCCCGACGGCGTCGCCGTCGAGCCGCCGGAGCTCATCGGGACCGGCACGCCCGTCAGCAAGGCCGACCCGGACATCGTGACCGGCGCGGTCGACGCCGCCGCCCGCGTCAACGGCGACGTGGACGTACTCTGTGGCGCCGGCATCTCGACCGGCGAAGACCTCGTGTCCGCGAGCGACCTCGGTGCGACCGGCGTCCTGCTGGCAAGTGGCGTCGCGAAGGCCGACGACCCGCGCGCGGCGCTCGAAGACCTCGTCGAACCGCTCCTGTAGAACGGCGTCGCAGTACTGGCTTCTCAGTCGCCGTCCCCGTCCAGAAACGCAGATTCGAGTCGGGAGACGACCGACTCGACCTCGTCCTCGTCGAGTCGGCGGTCGCTCTCTTCCCGAACCAGCGACGCCAGCCGGGCGTCGTACTTCCCGCGACCGACGTGTTCGACCAGCCCGCGGAGTCGGAGTTCCCTGTTTCGCGCGTAGGCCGCCGTCCGGTCGCCGGACCCGCCGGCCGAGAAGTGGGCGTTCAGCGGCGTCCCGGGGCCCTGCTCGCTGTAGTACGCGAGCATCCGGCGGGTCTTCCGGTCTAGCTCCTCGATGTCGGCTCGCAGGTCGCCGTAGACGGCGGGACCGTCGAAGTCGGACCCGGTCCCGTCGGTGGCTGAGACGGGGTCCCCGTCCGACTGCTCGGCTTCGACAGCTTCAGCGATTGCCGCTCTCAGCGCCTCGTCGTCAGCCTCATCAGTGCTGTCTGTCGCAGCCTGCCCGTTCACTGACGTGGCCGCGGCACCGCCCTCTGTGCTGGCTCCGTTCGCAGCTCCGTCGGCCGGTGTGGCGTGACCGTTCGTCGCAGCCCCGTCGTCCGCGCTCCCACCGTTCGTCGCAACCCCGTCCTCGGCGAAGGCGCTGAACGCGTCGCCGAACCCGCCGCCGGACGTGGCGTCGGCTGTCTCGTCCGGCTCCGGCGGCTGCTCGTCATCCGGGCTGTCAGCGTCTGCCGCACCGTCCGACGCCGGCTGGTCGGCGAACCGCTCGCGCTGGCGACGCATCTTCTCCTGTTCCGTCCGGCCGGGGTTGTAGTCCTCGGCCTGGTTCAGCATCGCTTCGGTGAACTGCTCGGCCATCCGCGAGAGGTCCCGCGCGTCCTGCAGTTCCGCCTCCAGTTCGGCGATGCGGGAGTTCTTCTTGTCCAGTTCCTCGCGGAGTTCCTTGATGCGATTCTCCGTCTCCTGCTGGTCCTCGCTGATGGTCTCTAACTCGGAGACGAGGTCGTCGCTGACGGACTTGAGCTCGGGCCGCTCGAAGTCGTCGAGACCCGGCGTCGCGCCGGCGTCGAACGTCTGCTTGCGGTGGAACTGGACCCGGCTGACCTGCTCGGCCCAGTCGTTCATCATGAACGCCTCGCCGTCGTCTAAGTCCTCGACGGCGTCGGCGTACTTGTTGTCGAGGATACGCCCGACCACCTTCGTGTCGTTGTTCCAGGTCAGGCGGTGCCAGACGAGCCAGTCACACTGGGTGATGTAGTCCTTCTTCACGTCGGCGGGGCGCTGGCTGATGCCGACGATGCCCAGCCCGTGTTTCCGACCGCGCTTCCCGATCTTGATGAGCATCTTCCCGACCTCGCCCATCGACCCCTTCTCGGGCATCCACTCGTGGCACTCCTCGACGAGCATCAGGAACGGCTGTTTCTGCTTTTTCGCCTTGGCGAACAGTTGCTTGGCCACTTCTGTCAGCAGCGTCTCGGCCTCCGCCTCGTCGAGGAACGACGAGATATCCAGAATGATGGGGACGTTCTGCTCCAGTGCCAGCGAGGCGATCTTGCCGGCGTGGTCCTCAGTGACCTGGATGTCACACTCCTCGTCGCCGCCGACGTGGAGGATCTCGTACTCCTCTTTCAGGCCGTAGTACTCACCGTCGATGTCGACGATGAGCAGACCGAAGCCGTTGTCAAGCAGCTTCTCGGCGACGACACTCGCCGTGTTCGACTTCCCGGACCCGCTCTTGCCGGTGATGAACCCCCGGCCGGTCAGCAGTTCCACCACCGGAAGATCGACCGTTTCTCCCGGTTCCCCGGTCCCACCCGGCCCCCCACTCGTTGTCGCGACAGTTATCTGTTCGGTCTCTGCCATGCGTTTCTGTAAGGGAGGAGACGCTCACGCCCCATAACTCTCCGTCAGACGACCATCAACTGTGGAACAGGTTCGGGACGGAATCCCGGACGGGGTAACGGCTATTGTGATGGCACGCCTTGTCGCACTCGTCCGGTGGGGGCTGTCCATGGACAGGTACGAGACGTTCGTCGAGGACGGAACCGTGTACGTCGGGAGTGCCGACGGTCCCCTGGAAGTGGCTCCGCTCGACGATATCGTCGCGGCCGCCGGCGGCCCGGCCTGGACGATTACATACTCCGACGCGGAGAAGGAGCGCTACGCCGGGATGGACACGAGCGACGAGGGGCTTGTGGTCGACGTGGTCGACATGCTGCACGCGATGACCCACAGCCAGCGGTTCGTCGACACGCTGGCCGCCCATCCGACGGAGGTCCCGGCAGACGACACCATCTCGCCGCGTGCTGGCCTGTTCGTGGGGAAGCTACTGGAGAACCTTGAGCACGGCGTCGCCTGAGCCGTCAGAAGTCCGCGAGCGTGGTCTGGTCGGGCGGGAGCGAGACGTGCGCTTCGCCAGTGTCTGACTCCCCGGTCGCCGTCTCCCCGCCACTCCCGCGGTCCTCGTCGCTCTCGGCGAACGTCCCGAGTCCGACCTGTCCTTCGTCGGCTGTCGTGGCGGTGGGACCGCTGGCGCTACGGACCGGCTCCTCGGTTCCAGAGCCGCCGCCGAACCCGTCCAGATTAGCCTGTTCGCCGGCGGAGAAGTCCAGGTTCGAGACGCGAACGCCGACCTTCCGGACCGGGGCGTCGTCGAACTCGCCGAGCAGACTCAGCGCGACGCGTCTGACCAGTTCGGGCTCCTCGACCGGGCCGGGCAGCGACCGGGCGCGCGTGTTCACGTCGAACGGCGGCGTCACGACCTTGATGCCGATGGTCTGGTAGCGCGCGCCCTTCCGCCGGGCGCGGTCGGCGACGGCCTCGGCGAGGGTGCGGACCTGCCGGCACTTGGCCTCGGAGTCGGTCGTCGCCTCGGTGAACGCGGACTCCCGCGAGAGGCTCTTGGGGTCGCCTTTCGGCGTCACCGACCGCTCGTCCTCGCCGCGGGCGTAGCGGCGTATCTCGCGGCCGCGCTCGCCGAAGCGTCTGGCCAGCAGTTCCGGGTCGGCGGCCGCGAGGTCGCCGGCGGTCCCGATATCGAGTGCGTCGAGCTCTCTGGCGGTTACCGGGCCGACACCGTGGACGTCCTCGACGGGCAGGTCGGCGAAGAACTCCCGGACTGTCCCCGGGTCAACGACGACCAGACCGTCCGGCTTGTCGCGGTCGCTTGCCACCTTCGCGGCGCTCATCGTCGGTGCGACGCCGACACTCGCCACCACGCCCACCGCCGACTCGATGGTGTCTTTCAGGTCCTGGGCCCACGACTCGACGGTCTCCCAGGAGACGCGGTCGGTGACGTCCAGGTACGCCTCGTCGATGCTCACCTCGCGGACGACGTCCGCTTCCGCGTGGAGTATCTCCCGGACATCCGCGGCGACGGACTCGTAGAAGTCCATATCCACCGGGCGGTAGAACCCCGCGTCCTCGACACTCAGCTCCGGGTCCTCGACGGCCTCGACTTTGCGGGGGAGGCGGTCCAGCGCTTCGGAGATGGCCATCGCCGACTCGACGCCGTACGCCCGCGCCTCGTAGCTCGCGGTCGCAACGGCCCCGTGGGTCGTCCCGGTCTCGTAGCCCATCCCCACGACGAGCGGTTCGCCCCTGAGTGCCGGCTCCCGCCGCTGTTCGCAGGCGGCGTAGAAGCAGTCCATGTCCACGTGCGCGACTATCTGCTCGGGTCCGCTGGTCCCGGGGAGTCGCGCGGCGTCCATACCCGACGCTACACGTACTGGCAGAAAACCCCACCGGCCCTCGCCGGGGCTGTCGGGTCACGGCCGGTGAGAACACCCCGAAAAACGGGAGCAGGGGAGTGGTGGGGGTGGGGTGTCGGATGCTCCGTACGCTGTTGGTTTCGAAACGATGCGTGGCCGGTGGAGTGGCCATCTCTCCACCGGCAGTTGTCGTCCGCCGATGCCAATCCCGGATGGTACGACGGTCGTTCCCGCCGGGAGCGTTGGACGCTCCGTGTTACCATACATCACGATAACACTTCAATGTTGGCCGACGTCATATCTGATTCACACTTCGGACATTGTTCGGCCGCGCTCCGCTCGAGACGCTTCCGGTCCTCTCCCCGGGACTGTGAGGTACTGACGGACTCTCCCGGACAAACCACTCCCGACGAGCGAGGTATCGACCCTCGGAGCCCGGCACGACGACTACGGGTTCGCGCCGGTCGGGTTCTTCCCAGACCTGGACGTGGGTGCCGCGTTCGTCGTCATCACCGGCGGTGCCCGGGACTACAGCCTCGGCTATGACCGCGATGGCGACGGCTGGGTCGTCGTCGGGTCCTTCGAGGAGTCAGGAGTTCGCCGGCGTCACCGACCGCCTGCAGGAGTGGATGGGCGACGACTCGGCGGCGTTCGAGCAGGCCGCCGTCGAACCGGAGTGAGGGCGGCCCGGACCAACGAAGCCAGCCGAGAGACGCCGGAGAGTGCAACCGTCGGACATCCTCTCGGCTGGTCGCCCCTGTCAACTGTAGAGCGCGCCGACCGGGATTTGAACCGGACCGAGACGGGTGTGCTCGCAGCAAAATGCGGCGACCGGGATTTGAACCCGGGCCATGAGCTTGGAAGGCTCAGGTCCTACCACTAGACCACCGCCGCTCACTCACTGCGTTCGCTCGCGGCATGCCTCGCGATTCCATCGGAATCGCTCACCACCGCCGCTGGCCCGTGCGAAGACAAGGCCCGATGGGACCGTGTTCCGCCCGAGTGCGAACGTACACGTCCATAGATGGAAGGTAATTAAGTGCGTTTCCCTTCTGGCTCGACGACCCCGTAACAGTTGCCGCTGGACAGTTCCAGCGACGCCAGCCGGAGGTCGCTGTCGACGATGTCCCGCTCGAACTCGGCCGGCGCGTAGATGTGGTAGAACCGCGGGACCGTCTCGCCGCCGGGGAGGGTCCAGTCGACGGTCGTATCGAAGCCCTCGTCCGCGTCGGGGTCGGCGTCGAAGCGGTCGTGGGCCGTGCTCCACGCGCTGACGAGCGCCCGAGCGCCCGGCGCGAGGACGCGGGCCAGTTCGTCCAGACTGGCGCGGCGGGCCTCCTGCGTGGGGAGGTGATGCAGCGTCGCGACGTACACCGCCAGGTCGACGGACCCGGCAGCGAGCGGGAGACGGGTGGCGTCGCCCTGAAGCAGCGCAACGCGGTCGCCGACGCGGTCAGTCGCCGCCTGCAGGAGCGCGCGGCTGGCGTCGAGGCCGACGACGGTGTCGGCCACCACAGCGAGCAGCTCCGCGTGGCGGCCGTTGCCACAGCCGATATCGAGTGCCCTTCCGACGCCGTCGGACTCCTCGACGAACGATTCGACCTCCGGCCAGGCGTACTCGCGGGTCTTCGAGAAGTGGTCGCCGATGTCCTCGTAGGTCCGGCGGACGGCGGCCCGCGATGGCTCGCCGTCAGTGTCACTGCCGGCGTTCGGGTCGGGGGACGGCATCGGTCGACCGTTACTCCGCGCCGTACTTCTCGGGGTAGGCCTCGGCGAGCAGTTCGTCCTCGTCGGCCAGTCGCTCCCGAACCGGGTCGATAACATCCGAAATAGCGCCTGCGACGGACGGCTTCAGGTCGGCCGGGTGGAGTTCGCCGCTGACGAAGTCCGCCTCGACCTCGTCGTAGCTCTCGTAGGTCAGGTCGCCGCCGTACTCCTCCGGGCGCTCGACGACGAAGGACTCCTCGCGGACCTCCAGAATCGGGAAGACGAGGTGATCGAGGTACTCCAGCACGCCGTTCTCCTCGACCTCGCCGGCCGGGCAGTACGCCTGGTTGATCTTCTCGTCGACCTCGTCGGGGCTGTCGGTGAGGTTGACCTTCGACGCCTCGTCGGAGGCGCTCATCTTGCCGCCCGAGAGACCCGACAAGAGCGGCGCGAACAGGCAGATCGGCGACTCGCCGCCGTGGTCCGGGAGAATTTCGCGGGAGAGCATGTAGATGCCGCGCTGGTCGACGCCGCCGTAGGCGATGTCAGCGTCGAGCGCCTTCACGTCGAGTGTCTGCATCAGCGGATAGATGAGCCCGCCGAGGTTCGGGCTGTCGGACTCGCGGACGACTTCGCTGGCCGCCCGCTGGGTCCGCGAGATGGTCGTCTCGGCGGCCATCCGGTACATCTCCAGTGTGTACTCCTCGTCGAGCTGGAAGTCGGTCCCGCGGACGAACGTGACATCTTCGGGGTCCGCGCCGGCGGCCTCTATCATCCCCTCGATGGCCGTCTCGTAGTAGGCCGAGCGGGCATCAAGCAGGTCGAAGGGCGACTTGTTGTCGTCGAGGTGGGCGTGCAGGTCCGCGATGAGGACCGTCACGTCGACGCCGGCCCGCAGGAAGTCCGCGAGCTTCCGCATCGTCGTGAAGTGGCCGATGTGCATCTCGCCGGTCGGCGCGTAGCCGATGTACGCCGACGGGTCGCCCTCCTCGAACAGCGTCCGCAGTTCGTCCTCGGTGACGACCTCTGTGGTGTGTCGCGTCACCAGTTCGAGTCGCTCGTCGGTATCCATACCGCAGTGTGGCCGGTCCGGCGATTAAAACGTTCCTGTCCGGTGTGACTGCGTATCGAGGCGGGCCGTACTGTTTTATACTAGTAGGGGACAGCCAGGGCAGCCGTCGCTCCCGTTCGAGTACGTCACCGAGCCACCGAGCCGGCGTGACTCCATGTCACTGACGAGCGACCGCCCGACCCCGATGGGTCCAAATACGTTCAGTCCAATACCCGCGCATGTACACGGGGAAGACGGAGAAGGCCTGCTGTCTGTGTGGGAATCCCGACACCGAGACCCGCCTGGACCTGCCGCCGCGGGCGGTCCCGCTGCTCAAGCACGCCGACCCAATCGCCTGGCAGGACATCGTCGGCGAGGTGTCCATCTACTTCTGTGGCTCCGACTGGGAGACGGTTCGGGACCTCGTGTTAGAGACCGGCATGAGCCCGCTGTCCCGGTGTAACGCCGCCCGTGCCTCTTTCGACCTCCGGGAGGACTTCGAGGCGCTGCTGAACGACATCCGGGACGAACCCGACCACACGGAACTCGAGGCGGAGATGCGCGCAGCGGCCGAGGAGGCGCTGGCGAACCGCGACGACCCGTACGTCGAGGAGCGGGACCTCGTCGAGGCCCGCGTCATCGAGTGGGTGTTCGAGGACACCCGTGCGGAGTAATCCCTCGAGGGCAGCGGTACCGCTCCGTATCCAAACTGTTTTGACCACCCATAGCCGTGTGTCAACCGATGACTGTACGCGTAGGTGTACTCGGCGCGACGGGTGCTGTCGGGCAGCGACTCATTCAACTGCTTGACCCCCACCCCGAGTTCGAAATCGCAGCACTGACAGCCAGCGACGCAAGCGCTGGCGAGACATACAAGGACGCCGCCAAGTGGCGCGTCAACTCCCCGATTCCCGAGGACGTGGCCGGACTGCAAGTCCGCGCCACCGACCCGGACTCGGTGCCCGACGACGTCGATCTCATCTTCTCCTCGCTCCCGTCCAGCGTCGGCGCGACGGTCGAACCGGAGTTCTGTGAGGCCGGCTATACTGTCTCCTCGAACTCCTCGAACGGCCGGATGGACGAGGACGTCCCCCTCATCATCCCCGAGGTCAACGCCGACCACGTCGACCTCCTCGAAGTTCAGCGCGACGAGCGCGGCTGGGACGGCGCGCTCCTGAAGAACCCGAACTGCTCGACAATCACGATGGTGCCGCCGCTGGCCGGTCTCGACCGCGAGTTCGACCTGACCGACGTGCACGTCTCGACGCTCCAGGCCGTCTCGGGCGCGGGCTACTCAGGCGTCACGTCGATGGAGATCATCGACAACGCCATCCCGCACATCGGCGGCGAGGAGCAGAAGATGGAGAGCGAATCGCGCAAGCTGCTTGGCTCGTTCGACGGCGCGGCGGTCCAGCTCAACGAGATGGACGTGGCCGCCTCCTGTAACCGCATCCCGACGCTTGACGGCCACCTCGAGAACGTCTGGGCCGAGACGGCAGAGGACATCTCCACGGCCGAGGCCGAGGCCGCGATGGAGGCCGTGACCGGTATCGACCTGCCGTCCTCGCCGGAGAAGCTCATCACGGTGTTCGAGGAGCCCGACCGTCCACAGCCGCGACTGGACCGCAACGTCGAGGGCGGGATGGGCGTCGCAGTCGGTGGGTTCCGCGAGACGACCGACGGCGTCCAGTTCAACTGCCTCGCGCACAACACGATGCGCGGTGCCGCGGGCGCGAGCGTGCTGAACGGCGAACTGCTGCACAAGCGCGGCTATCTGTAAGGGCTGTCGAACTGCTGCACAAGCGCGGCTATCTGTAAGGGCTGTCGAGTCTCGGTTCAGGACGGGGCTCACAGCTCGATCTGGTTCCTGAGACCGTCCCACTCACCAGTCCGCTCGGCCCGCTGGACGTTCTCGGCGACGATATCGGCCAGTCGCTCGTAGTAACTCGGCGTGTGGCCGGCGTTGTGCGGCGTGATGAGGACGTTCTCGAAGTCCCACAGCGGGTGGTCGCCGGGGAGCGGTTCGGGGTCGGTCACGTCCAGTGCGGCGCCGTCGATGTGGTTGCGCTGGAGTGCGCTGACCAGCGCGTCGGTGTCGACGACCGGGCCGCGGGCGACGTTGGTGAGCACTGCGTCGGGAGGCATCGTCTCGAATACCTCGGCGTCGATGAGATGCCGCGTCACATCGGTGAGCGGGCAGGCCAGACCGATGTACTCCGCGTCGGCGACGGCCTCGTGAATCTCGTCGAAGCCGTACACCTCGTCTGTCGGGCCGCCCTTCCCCGGCGAGTAGCGGACGCCGACAGTCTCCACGTCGAACCCGGAAAGCCGGTCGACGATGGCCTCGCCGATTTCGCCGAGACCGACGACACAGACGCGGCTGCCGGCGAAGTCGTCGGTGTGGAACGACTGCCAGACGTGGTCGCGCTGGTGGCGGCGGGCGGTGAAAAAGCCCCTAGCGAAGGCGAGCCACGACCCGACGACGTTCTCGGCGACGTTCGGGCCGTGGACGCCGGAGGCCGTCGTGAGCGCGATGTCGCGGTCCCCCAGTTCCGAGAGCGGGAGGTGGTCGTATCCAGCGTATGTCCCTGCAAACAGCTCCAGGGAGTCGGCAGTATCGACCAGTTCCGGCGAGACGTCGTTGCCGGTCAGGACTGTCGCGTCCGCAATCAACTCCCGCTCGGCCTCGGGCGTCTCCGCGACGGCGACATCCCATCCCGGCAGTCGCTCCCGGAGCGCCGTCACGTACCGGTCGACTGGCATGCCGTGCACGTCGTATCGCATCACGACGATGTCGGCCATCGGACCCCTCCTGTGGCGTGTAGAACCATACCGGCTGTTCCACGCGGGGGCCTGAAAACGGTGCCGGCGGGCAGTCCGCTGGTGGGAGTCCTGCAGTATTATCGCAGTCGTAACACTTAGCGACGGACGAATTGGCAGTCTGAATTAATAACTCTGTAAGAACAGTACGACAATATCTTAGCATATTTGTAGGACGCCCGGCGTACGGATTCGAAGGAATGGGGAGATCGACGAGGGTTGCGGTAATCGACGACGACGAGGACTACAGACAGCTTTACAGACTCTGGCTTCCGGAGGAGTACGACGTTATCGAGGCCGACGACGGCCGTGCGGGGTTACAGCGGGTCGACGATTCGGTCGATGCGGTACTGCTGGATCGGCAGATGCCAGCGCTGAGCGGCGAAACGGTCGCCTCGAAACTCCGACAGCGGACAGTCACCCCTGGAGTCGTGATGATAAGCAGTGTCAAGCCGGACGTTGATATTCTGGACATTCCCGTCGACTCGTATCTCAGGAAGCCCATCGACCGGGACACCCTGTTGTCGGTACTCTCGACAGTTCGGGCCCGACGCGAGTACGAGACGGACCGGCGGAAGCTCCTCGGGCTTGCCGACCGGCGGGCGACGGTGGCCGACGCCGTACGGGCGACAGCGCTCGCAGAGAGCGAGGCGTACCAGCAAGCCGTGGAACGACTGGACCGACACGACGTGACACTCGGCGACGCAGTGTCCGAACCGTAGCGCCGTCCCTGTTCAGTCGGGCGAGGGCGTCAGACCGGAGTTTCGATGCAAGGCAATAGGTTTTAGCGGGCGCGGGACGCCGTAGCGGGTATGGAACACGTAGACGTCGCCATTGTGGGTGGTGGTCCGGCCGGGTCGTCGGCGGCCGAGGCTGCAGCAGACCACGGGGCCGACGCCGTCCTCCTCGAGAAGGGGGTCCCCAGGGCCGACCGCGAGGGGACGGGACCGGACTCGACAGACGCCGCCGGGCTGCTCGATTACTGGTTCGACATCATGGGCATTCCCCGTTCGGAGTTCCCCGAGGACGTGGTGTTGAGCGAACTCGACGGGGCGAAGTTCTACGGCCCCTCGACGGAGATGACGATGACCGAGACCGGCATCAGTTCTAGCGCCGACGGCTTCGGTATCACGTTTCACCGAGCGCGGTTCGACGACTGGCTCCGCGAGCGGGCGACGGCGGCGGGGGCGGACTACCGCGTCGGCGTCAGCGTCACCGGCGTCGAGACCGACCTGCGGAGTTCGCCACGACACACCGTTCGGTTGGCCAACGGCGAGGACATCGCTGCCGAGTACGTGATACTCGCTGACGGCCCACAGCGGACTATCACCGGCGGCACGCTCGACCAGTTCCTCCCGGCCGGACAGGCGATGGCCGACATCATGCCCTCAAACAGGGTGAACCACATCGCCTATCAGGAGCACCGCCGTATGCCCGAGGAACTGTTCACGCCGGAGTTCATCGAGTTCTGGTGGGGTCTCATGCCCGGCCACACGGCGTACCCGTGGATCTTCCCGAACGACGCCCCCGTCGCCCGGATCGGCCTGACGATGCCCATCGGACTGGATATCGACACCTACGACCGAAGCGAGTGGGACCTGCTCAGAGAGAGCGACGACAGCATCCCACAGGGCCGGACGTACATCGAGCGGCTGCTCGAACGGGAGTTCCAGGCGTACGACCTCGACGACTTCCCGCTCGTCGAGGACCGCGGGAAATCGAAGGGCACGGAGACCTACCCCATCTCGTCGACCCGACCGATAGAATCCCCGGTAGGCGCCGGCATCGCCGTAGCCGGCGGCGCGATGGGGACCACGTCGGCGTTCCACGAGGGCGGCGACCACGTCGCCGTTCGTACCGGCAGGATCGCCGGCCGCCTCGCCGCGACCGACCGCCTCGAACGGTACAACGACGCCTGGCACGATGCCATCGGCGACGAGATCCTCCGGAACGTCACCTTCGCGGACATGGTCCGGGACTGGCGGCCTGCCGAGTGGGACCGGGCCTTTACCACCGCCAACAGTCTGATGGACGCCCGCGGTATCAAGGCCGACGCGGCGCTCCGTGGCGGCCTCCACGGACTCAAGATGGTGTTTGCTTACAAGCGGGGGAAGTTCTCCTACCGCAACGGCAAGTACGTCCAACTGCGAGAGGACGACTACGCCGTCTGAACGTCAGCCTTAGGTGTGCCACCGGCGAACTACGGATGCGTGCCTTCAATCCCCGGCTGAGACCCGTCACCGGGACGATGACGACCCGGAGAACCCGGGCACGCGACATTCAGCGCGGTTCACACCGCACCGGTCGCCGGATACGGCGACCCGCCCGGCACGAGGGTTTGCCGGCTGACGTGGCACACCGCCGAGGATGATGCCGGACGTTAGTGTTCCGGGCGTACACTTTCGAACTACCGCAGATACGTCTCCAATGAGTCTACGACGCGGCCCACGAATTCGTCAGCAACTCGGCCCTGCCACGCAACGAGGTCTTCGCTCCGGGGCGAGTGGATCGCCCACGGCGAGACGAACGACTCTCGTGGAACACCGCCCGTTTCCCAGATGTCCTCCCCGAGACGAAGCGAGTCGTCGTATTCCTTCGTCGAGATAGCGACCGCGACGTGTTGCTCGTCGGCAAACGGGTGAGAACTGTTGTTCACGACGAGCCACGGCCGCTGGCGATCAGTGCCGAGTTTGAACGGGTCGGTACTCCTGACGACATCGCCGCGTTCCGGCTCCATCGATTACTCGTCCTCGCTCGAATCCTGTTCGCTCGGATGTGGCTGGTCTGGTGCGACAGCGTCCCAGTGCTCCGACTCGATTCCGCCGTCGGCTTCGTCAAGTTGGGCGCTCACGTCGTGCAGATCGTACGCTGCGGCGACCCGCTGTTCGTCCTCCGTGATTGCCCAGTACTGTCCTCGGTGGCGGACGAGGTCACGCTCTTTCAATCGCGTGAGCGCGGTGCCGACCGTGTTCGGGTCCTCGTCGATGGCAGTAGCTATCTCCGACCGAGTGAACGCTGCGTCCCGGTTCGCGTGGAGGTACGTAATCACCTGTTCGGGCACACTCGGCCCCTCTGGAAGCTCACCCGATTCGAACTCGTCGATGCTCACGGGCATACTGTGAAATTAGCATGCTTACGTAATGAATGTACTGGCGTACTTCGAATGTGGATTCACTAGTAGATTATCACCCGGAAGTGTTCCGGGCGTACGTTCCGAAGGGACAGTTGTTAGACGAGGAAGCAGATGTGCCACGCGAAGTAGCGGAACTGACGGGCGCTGTCCGTCAACCGTCGGGACATTCACACCGCGAGAGAGTTACCCAGCCCCAAGACTATGAAATGACGCCTCGAAGCGGTAGTGAACGCGTGATGGTTCTATCGACAGTACGACGGTCCTCCCGGAGGAGTCAATGAGTGAGAGGGTGTCGACGGCGAGTTCGGTCCGGAATATCGATGGCATCGGGGAACGAGCGTTGCATTGGCTCGTTCTGAGCGGGAATCGGATCGCCGTCACAGGCGTTCTCGTCGGCGCTATCGCGGCGCTGTTTTTTACGCTCGTCCGACTCGGACTGGTGGCTATCGGGCCAGGGAGTGCCGCGGCGTCGGCCTTCGGAAGCGGATTCGTTTCCGGCACGGTGACACTCGTGACCATCGCGCTCTCTATCAACCAACTGGTCCTCTCGCGCATGTTCGGGTCCCCAGGGGAACTGTTCGACCAGATGGACGGCACGCGTGACCTCCGCCGTCGGGTCCGTGAGCACGCCGGCGAGTCGTCCGTCCCGAACGACCCGGCGGACTTTCTCGGGCTGACCGCCGAGACGCTCACCGAACGCGCGAACCGCCTCAGTGCAGCGTTCGAGGCCAGTGACGACACGCCCGCCGAGGCGCAAGACTACGCGGAGGGGATCGCAACGTACGGCGAGAGCATCGCCGAGAAGATAGAGAGTCAGACGGCCATCGTGAACGTTCTGGCGGTCGTCCTGGGTACCGAATACGCACAGAACATGACCGCGACGGAACACCTACAGAACGAGTACGACCAGTTCCCCCCGGCCGCCGAGTCGGAACTCGACGCGATAGACGACCTCCTGGAGGCTATCGCCGTCACGCGTCAGTTCTTCAAGACGCTCTCGCTCCAGCAGGACTTCGCTCGACTCTCCCGTGTGGTCGCGTACAGCGGCCTCGTCGCCCTCGCCACCACCGTCGCGATGGCCCTCGTCTACCGGCCCGACTCCGTGACCGTTCCGGAACCGTATCTCGCAGTTGCGTTTAGCCTCAGTCTCGGGGTCATCGTCACCCCGCTCGCTGTGTTCATCGCGTACATGTTCCGTGCGGCAACCATCGCCCGCCGTACTGTCTCGGTCGGCCCGTTCGTTCCGCCCGAAGAGCGAGGCGACAACGGGTGAGCCACGTCGTCTGGGCTGTCCCGGACGAGCGAGCGCGTGTCCGGCCACAGAGAGTCCAACATCGCCGCCAATCTCGGCCGACACTACGACGTCGGCGGCCACTGGGTCTGGTTGTCGCGTCGGTCCAGCTCGTGTTTCAGCCAACTGGCGAGCAGTTCGACAAAGGTCTCCTCTTCCTGCCTGAACTGGTCGCTGCGGGGGTCGCGAGCGACGAAACAGACCGTCCCGAACAGCTCACCGTCGACTTCGATTGCAGCACCGAGGTAACAGCCGAGGCCGCGTTGCTGGTATGCTGGGTCGTCTCCCAGGCCCTGTTGCTCGGCGTTGTAGACGGAAAACAGGCTGTCGGATTCGACCGTCCGTCGGCAGTACGTCTCGGAGAGCGGTATCGTGTCGCCCGGGGCGACGAGAGACGGGTCGCCGCCGATGGCGATTAGTTCGTGTGTCCCCGCCTCGGGATCGATGGCGACGAGACGGCCCTGGTCGACGCCCAGGTACTCGACGCCGAGTTCCAGCGCGTCGACTAACCGCTGTTCGAATCGGCGGTCCGTATCGTTCGTAATCTGGTAGAGTCGTTCGCGATACCGTTCGGCCTGTGCCTGCACGCGCTCCCGTTCGATCTGGTCCGTGATGTCCTTAGTCACTTTCGCGAAGCCACGAATCTCGTCGTGTTCCCGGAGCGCCGTGATGGTCTCGTCGGCCCAGAACGTGCTCCCATCCTTCCGGACCCGGAGCCCACGGTCGGTGGCCTGGCCGCGCTCTCCGGCAGCTCGCAGCAGGTCCTCGGGGATGCCGTCGGCCACCTGTTTCTCGGTGTGAAACGTCGAGAGATGCTCGCCGAGGATCTCGGACTCATCGTACTGCGTGATCTGTTTCGCGCCGGCGTTCCACGACCGGACGCGACCGTCGGGATCAAGCAGGAACAGGGCGTAGTTCTCGACCGCGTCGACGAGCAACCGGAACCGCTCGCGCTCGTGTCGCAGTTGTCTGTCGAGTTCGTCCCGGTCAGTCCTGTCGCGGACCACGCAGACGGCGCCTTCGTTCTCGATGCTCGCGACGGTGTGTTCGCCGACGAACTGCGTGCCGTCTGCCCGTTCGAGCAGCGTCTCACCCGTCCACGTCCCGTTCTCCTCGACGGCCGGGAGGATCTCGCCTTCGACCGTTTCGAGGCTCTCCGTCGAGTGTATCGTCCTCCAGTGTTCGCCCAGAAGGTCGTCGGGCTCGTAGCCGAACGTCTCCGCGTAGGCGCCGTTCAGATAGGTGAGCCGGCCCTCGCGGTCCAGCGTGCCGATGCCGTCCCAGGCCGCGTTCATCGCTCGCTGGCCCCGCAGGACCTGCAGTTCGTCTCTGCGGGCCTCGACTGCGTTTTGCACCCTGTTCGCCAGAATCGTGTACTGAGAGGTCCCCGGTTCCTTCTGGATGTAGTCCGTGACACCTGCGGAGATTGCTTCGGCCGCTATCTCTTCGCTGCCCTTCCCAGTGTAGAGGATGAACGGGAACCCTGGCGCGTCCTCGCGGATCTGTTCGAGGAACTCCAGCCCGTTCAGCCCGGGCATCTCGTAGTCGCTGACGATACAATCGTACGTGTCCTGCGGGCGGTCCGCCACGACGTCGTCGGCCCGCGTTGCGGTATCGACGCTGAAAGAGCCCGTGGCTCGCTCGAGGTATGCCGCAGTCAGATCGGCGAAGTCCGGTTCGTCATCGACATGCAGCACGCGCACTGAACCAGCCATCTGTCCGCACATAGTGCAAAAACGGTAATAAGAAATTTGTCATCTCAAGTGTATGTCGTCGCATCGAGTCCAGCCACTGTATGAAACGGCGGCACAGCAGAGGGCACTACTTAGCAGGTAGAGACGCTATCGAGGGGTAACAACCCTGTAGCTATCGGTCCGTCGGATAAATTGTCGGCATCGCCCTGTATTCACAAGCCAGGTGACCAGTCACATGAAATATAAACGTGACCTGTCACGAGCATGCCGGACCAGGCACCGCTCAGAACCCGCCGGTATAGAGAGCGCCCGCAGCGGACGAGAGCTCGCTACTGTATTTCACGCTGACGTACAGGCCGGTAAACAGCGTCGCGTTGTAGGCGCCGTGGATGAGCGAGGGGACGACGATGTTGTCCGTGTACTCGTAGGTCGCACCGAGGATGAGTGCCGGGATGAACAGGGCGCTCACCGAGACGAGCTTCCCAGTGACCGATCCGCCGCTGAGGGCGGGGTAGTGGATGCCGGCGAAGATGACGCTCGCGATGGCGACGCCTGCAATCGGACCGAAGTGGTCCCGGATGCGACCCTGGACGACACCGCGGAACAGCAGTTCCTCGCCCGGGCCGATGAGGAGGAACGAGGCGGGAATCAACAGGAGGAGGACGTCCGGGTTCTCCATCCCGATCTCCGCCGCCTGGTTCGCCGCCGGTTCGACTCCGAACATCGAGACGAGCATCGTGATGATGACCGCCACCACCACGAGCCCACCCATTGCGCTGGCATAGCCCAGCACGACGATACCGGCTTCACGGAGACTCGGCACGGCGATGCCGATCGAGAACTCGTCGCTGTCCGCCGAGTAAGAGAAGAGCTCGCGGACCTTCGACCGGACCACCGGCCTGAGTTTGATGTACGTGTACGCGATGACCGGGCAGCCGATCCCCTGGACCGTTATCAGCCCGAGCACGAGCGTCTGGACTGTCGTTATCTGGATTCCTGCGCCGAACGACAGGACAGCAGCGATAGTGAGCAGCAATATCGAGCCAAATCCGAGCCCTATCACACCCAACAGGAGCGCCGAGAAGAGCGTAAACCCGTACTGGAAGGCCTGCAGGACCGGACGGTCGCGGGTCGCCGTTGCCATAGGTCGCCTAGGTCGTGGTGATGTGTAAACAATTCGTTTGGTGTCGGTGCCGCGACCGCGTCTCAGTCGGTCCGTTCCCCGGCACTCACTGCGGTTTCGAGCCAGTTCGACTCCGGCGGTAGCGGACAGGAGAAGGTGTCGCTGTAGGCACAGAACGGCGAGTACGCGAGGTTGAAATCCAGCGTGATCTCGTCGCCGTCGCTCAGGTCGCGGTCGGGTTCCAGTTCCATGTAGCGGCCGCCGTCGTAGCTCTGCTGGCCGGTCGTCTTGTCCCGGAACGGGACAAAGAGCGTCCGGGACTCGTCGGCGGCCTGCCGGAACGCGTGCAGTTCGCGGGACTCCCCGTCGAGGTCGAACGACAGCGTCGCGACGTGGAGGTACCGCACCGTCCGGTCGTCGCTCGTCTCCAGGTCGACTGACTCCGGGGTCTCGTGGACGGTAACCGCCGCTTCGACCCGGTATTCGGGGTCCGGGTCGAAGTAGCTGAGTCCGTCGAAGTCGTCGCGCTCCGCCGGCGGAATCGGCGATTGGCGGTGCTCGGAGAAGAAGCGGTCTTTCTCGGCCCGGTTCGCCTCCACTTGTGTCGCCCAGTCCTCGGTGTCTTCGTCCATAGGGAGACAGTGGTGGCCACGCAGTTTCAGTCCGGCGACTCGGCGGCCGAGGAAAAATCCCGATGGGAGAGCGGCTCAGACGACTCGCGTGCGGAAGAGGGACTCACGCAAGCGGTCGGAACCAGACCGCGGTGACGAGGACGGCCAGCAGGAGGTACGACCCGCGAATCAGCAGCATCGTCGCGGTTTCGGGGTCGCCACGCTGGGCGATGGCCGCGACAGTCCCGAAGACGAGCGCGGCCGCCGCAGCGCTGGGCGGGATGCCCGGCAGTGCCACGGACAGGCCGACGATTCCGAGGAGGCCCGCCCCGAACAGGCCGAGCGCGAGCCGTCGGGCACGCCGGTGGCCCAGTACGACGGCGACGGTCCGTTTCTGTATCGACCGGTCGTAGTCGTAGTCCTGCTCGTCGTCGATGATCTTGATGCCGGTCAGCAACAGGAGGAACACGGCCGCGAGACCGACGGCTCGCGGCGTCAGCGTCGTCACCTGGGCGTAGTAGCCGCCAAGCAGCGCCAGCGCGATACCCGTCGGGTAGCCCATCGTCGCGCCGACGGGGTTCATGTCCAGTTGCGGCGCGTGCGTGTAGCCGATGACCCAGGTCGGAACCGTCAGCAGCGCCGCGCCGGGCCCGGCCAGAAGCGAGATGGCCGCCACACAGAGCGCGAAGCCGACGCCGGCACCGACCAGCGCCATCCGACAGCCCGAGGCAGTGAGGGGATGGTCCTCGTCCTCGCCGCGGACGTGAAAGTCGACGTAGCCGTCCTTGACGTGGGCCGTGTAGACGGCGAAAAACATCGCTCCCGCGTGGAGCGCGGCCACCGGCGGCCAGAATCCCCCAGAGAGCACCCCACCGAACAGCGAGGTCGCAAGCGGCGGCAGCATGAACACCGGGTGCACCTGCGATGCCAGGGCACTCACAGTTGCGACCGGACCGGTTTCGTGTCGGGCGACTGCCATACGAATGCAAGGCACGGCTGGGTAAAAAAGACCCAGGCGCGTTGTTTCGGTCCTACCGCCAGTTCGACCGGTCCAGCACGAACCCCGAGATGTGCGAGGCCAGTTCCCTGGCGTCTCTCTCGGTGTCCGCGTGGAGTTCGCCGGACACCGGGCCGGCCTCGCCGCCGACGCCCTCCGTCTCCGATATCGGGTCCGTCGTGGTCGGATACGGTCGGCGGGACCGAACCCGGTCCCGAAGCGCCTGGACGGCGGCGTCCGAGAGCTCGTAGGACAGGTGCTGGAGGTCGTACCGGACGATGAACCCCCGAGACGCGTCCCGGACGGCGAGGACCGGTTGCCCTCTGTCCCGACAGCGCTCCCAGATTTCGCGCTGGTGTTCCCGCGTGGCGTACACCGGCACGTTCGACGGTGCGAGGTGTTCCATCGCCCGTTCGTAGGGGCTGGAGGTGTATTACCTTTCGGCAGTGGTCGAGGGCCGCTCTGCCCGCGGTATTCCGGTACCGCGCTGATGAGGCATCTGTGGTCCGCGCCCGCGAGCGGATGCCACGCAGGAAACGTTTAGAGGGAGGGCTGTGACCCACACACTGCTATGGCAGACATCGAAGTCGAAAGCACGTGCGAGGAAGGCTACACGGTAGAGAGCGTCATCAACGGCGAGTGGGAACTCATCGTCGACGCGCTGAGCGAGAACGGGCCCTCGCCGAACGAGGTGCTGGCCGCCGACTACGCCTCCTGTTACATTCCGGCGCTGCGGGTCGCCGCCGACAAGTACGGCCACGATGACATCGGCACCATCGACGTCGAAGTCGCCGCAGGTCTCGACGAGGACGACGACCTGGAGTACATCGACTTCCACGTCGAGGTCGAGGCGTCGCTGGCCGACGAAGAGCAGGACATCGTCGAACTCGCCGAGGACATCTGTCACGTCCACTCGGCGCTGCGGGACGAGCTTCATGCCGAGATCACCATCGAGTCCGGCGTCTGAGCGCAGTAACGCGGCGGTCTCACTCGCTTTTTACGGGCCACAGGCCCAGAGGCGGTCACTCCGGGAACAGCGGGCAGACAGTCGTAGTGGTATCGTCGCCAGTGTGACAATACTGCGACCGCCGGCCGAAGCGGGAAACGCTCATACCGCCGGCCCGCAAACACCTGCCTATGAGTGACTCAGACTGGACCGACCGCATCGCCGGCGAACGGATGGCGGTCGACCAGCGGTTCAACGACCAGGTCGAAGCGTCGTCGTTCTCCAGCCAGCAGTGGGGACTGGTGATGACTGCCGTCGAGTTCGAGATAGAGAACCCGGGCGACCCCGACGCCGCTCGGATCGTCGCCGATACGTCGAAGCTCTCGAGTGTCATGCCGGAGATGGAGCGGGTCGCGAACCAGGGCCCGATGGGCGGACCTGGCGGGGACAGCGGTAGCTCCGGGGGCGGCCTCCTCTCCGGTGTCAAGGACGCGCTCGGACTCGGTGGGTCTGGTGGCGGTAGCAAACAGCAGGAGGAAGAGGCGGCACGCCTCGCACAGGCGTACGCCGAACAGCTACAGGAGAAACTGGAATCGAAGGGACGCTGGCAGTCCGTCTGTGAACAGGCCCAGGGTTAGTACTCGTCGCCGGCGTGGAACAGTGTCAACTCCTCGGCCTCGTAGATGTTGATGAGTTCCGTCACGATGTCGTCGTACGATTCGTCCTCGACGCGGAGGTCGTCGAGACGGTCCACCGTTTCGGCGTCCAGTTCCACGGTTGGCATGGCTGGACCTTTCACTGGAACACACTTAATTCCCGCCCACGCTCAAAAACGAACGCGAACAGTAGTAACAAATCAGAACCGAAAACTGTTAATGGTCGTTCTCGGTAGAAAGAGGACACATGCGACCACTGGGTGACTCACCGCTCGTACGGAACGACAAGACGCTCGTGCTGGCCCACGACCACGGGCTGGAACACGGTCCCAAGCAGTTCAGCGGCGTCGAGGAGCGCCTCGACCCCCGCGAAGTGTTCGAGATGGCGACCCACGACGCCGTGACGGCGCTGGCCGTCGGGAAGGGCCTCGCCGAGACGTACTACCCGAGCTACGAGGACGACGTGAACCTGCTCGCGAAATTAAACGGCGGCTCGGACCTCTGGATGGGCGACCCGTACTCGCCCCAGAACTGGTCGGTCGACTACGCGGCCGAACTCGGTGCTGACGCCATCGGCTACACTGTCTATCCGGGCGTCAACCGCGAGACCGACATGTTCGAGGACTTCCGCCCGGTCCAGGAGAACGCCCGCGACCACGACCTGCCCATCGCGATGTGGTCGTACCCGCGCGGCCAGGCCATCAAGGAGCACCGCAGCCCCTCCACCATCGCCTACGCGGCCCGCATCGGCCTCGAACTGGGTGCTGACTTCACGAAGGTCAAGTACCCGCGTGACAAGGAGGCGATGGCCCACGCCGTCCGCTCGGCCGCGGACAACCGCGTCCTCCTCTCGGGCGGTTCGAAGACCTCCGACCGCGACTTCCTCGAACTCGTCGAGGACTGCATGGACGTCGGCGTCGCCGGCCTCGCCGTCGGCCGCAACGTCTGGCAGCGCGACGACCCCTACGACATCCTCGACAAGCTCGAAGGCGTCATCTTCGAGGACGCGACGGCGGACGACGTCCTGTAGGCCATGGACGAGGAGACGCGCCGAGCCGTCGCCGCGGCGGACGAGGCGTTGCCACCCAGGAACGCGCTCCCCGGCGCCATCGACACCGGCCGGGTCGTCTTCGGTTTCGACGGCTACCTCGACCGCGTCCGGGAGGTCGTCGCCGACCGCACCGACCCCGAGAGCCACGAGCGACTCGCCACGCTGGAGGGTTTCGGCGACCGCATCGACCGCTCCGTCGCCGCCGACAGCTCGCTCTCCTTCGAGTGGCTCCAGCAGGGCAGTCGGACCGGCGGCCACACCAGTCACCTCGGGCGGGCCTTCGGCGGCTGGTCGTTCGACCCCGTGATGGTCGGGATGTACGGCGAGCCGGTCCACGACGCCTTCGAGTCGGAGTTCGGCGACTACGAACTCCACTCGCTGGGCGAACCCGGGGTCACCGACGCCGTCGAGTTCGACGACGGGAAGCTCATGCTCACCGAGATCGGCGACACGATGACGCTTGACTGGGCCGAACTCGACGCGGCCTTCGGCCACGACCGACTGGCCGGGAGACTCGCCGGCGCGAGCCTGTTAGGAACCGGCTACTGGTCCGAGACGCCGGACCTGCCGACAATCTTCGACGGGCTCCGGAACCTCTGGAGCGACATCGACGACCCGCCCGGGACAGTGCTTCTCGACCCCGGGGACGTGCGAAAGCTCGACGCCGACCGCCTGCGCGCCGGCCGAGAGGCCATCGGCCGGCTGGACGAGGTAACGGACGTGGTGGTCACCTCGAACCGCGCCGAGACGGGCGTCCTCGCGGACGCCTACGCCGGCGAGGCCGAGCGCTCGTTCACCGAGGACGCCCAGGCGGTGTTCGAGGCGCTCTCGCCGACGTGGTTCGTCGGCCACGGCGTCGAGCGGTCGGTCGTCATCTCGGAGGAGGGCACCGACAGCGTGGCCGTGCCCGCCGTCTCGGACCCGGAACTGACGACCAGTTCCGGCGACCACTTCAACGCCGGGCTGGGTCTCGCCCGCATCGCCGGCCTCCCGCCCGCCGCCGCCGTAGTCCTCGGCAACGCCGTCGCCGGCTACTTCGTCCGGACCGCCGACCAGCCGTCGCTGGCCGACGTGCGGGCGTTCGTCGACGACTACCTCGAGAAGTTCTGAGCGGTCGGGTCGTCCCCGGTTTTTTACTCCCGCTACAGCCGCCGCACCGTCACGCCGTCCCGGAGCGAGTCGACGTCGTCCAGGTCGGGAACGGCCGTCCCGGCCTGCTGGACGACCTGCGAGGAGACGGCCACGCCGGTCCGCAGCGCCGTCTCGTCGTCCGCGCCGGTTTCCCAGGCGCTCAGCACGCCCGCGAGGAGCGCGTCGCCGGCGCCGACGGTGTCGACGACGTCGATGTCGAGCGCTTCCGCGTACAGGTGGCCCGCGTCGCCGACGAGGACCGCGCCGTCAGCACCGAGAGAGGCCAGCACGCGGTCGAAGCCACGCTCTCTGAACGTCTCTGCCGCGTCCGCACACCCTTCGACAGTTGAGACGTCGGCCCCAGTGGCGTCGCCGAGTTCGGCCCGGTTCGGTTTGCAGAGTCCGTACTGAGCATCGAGTTCCCGGAGGACGTCGCCGCCGGTGTCGACGATGGTCTCCCAGTCGCCACCGGTCGCGATGCGGTCGATGGCGTCCGGGGACAGCCCCGGCGGCAGGCTCCCACCGACGAGCACGCGGTCGGGGGCCTGCGCTCGGACCTGTTCGAGCAGCGAATCGACGACCGACTCGCCGACCGTCGGCCCGTTCTGGTTCAGTTTGTACTCCTCAGAAGCGGCGATAGCGGTGGTGTTGAGCCGCGTCGTTCCGTCCACCTCGACGAAGGCCGTCTCGATGCCGTCGCCCTGCAGCGTGTCTCGGATGAACGAGCCGGTGAACCCGCCCAGCAGTCCCGTCGCGACGCACGGCCGGTCCATCGCGGTGAGCAACTGCGCGGCGTTGATGCCTTTCCCGCCCGCGTCGAACTGCGCTCCGTCAGCCCGCATGACGCGGTCGGGGGCCATCTGTTCGTCGAACTGGATCGTCTGGTCGACTGCGGGGTTGTAGGTAACGGTGACAATCATGTACTGACCTCCTCGACGGTCACGTCGGCGTCCGCGAGTGCCGCAGCGAGCGTCCCGGACGGGCTGGCGTCGGTGACCAGCAGGTCCACCTGGTCAAGGTCGGCGAAGCTGACGAAGCTCCGGTCGCCGAACTTCGACGCGTCCGCGACAAGCACCACCCGACGGGCGCGCTCGACCATCAGTTCCTTGATGGCCGCCTCGTCCTCGTTGGGGGTCGACAGCCCGGCGGCGCTGTCGAGGGCGTTCGTCCCCAGAAACAGCAGGTCGAAGTTCAGCCGTCCGACGGCTCGCTCGGCCGTCGGACCGACGAGCGCGCGGGTTCGCGGCCGGAGGGTCCCACCGGTGAGTTTGGTGTCGACATCTCGCTCGGCCAGTTCTGTGGCGAGGTCCGGCATGTTCGTCGCCGCGACGTAGTCTGTGTCCGGAACCGCGCGAGCGACCTCCATCGTCGTCGAGCCCGCGTCGAAACAGACCACCTGTCCCTCCCGGACCTCTCGGGCGGCCCGTTCGGCGATGGCCTGCTTCTCGGCGTAGTGTTCGACCTCACGCTGGCCGTACGGTCGTTCGGCCCCGACGGAGGACGCCGGCACTGCGCCGCCGTGGGACCGCTTGATCCGGCCTTCCGACTCCAGGTCCCGGAGGTCCCGACGGATCGTCGCCTTCGAGAACTCCAGTTCCGCGGCCAGCTCCGACACTGAACAGCCGTCTCGCTCTGTCACCAACTGGACGATAGTGCGCTTTCGCTCGGCCGGGAGCATCCTCTCGGCCGTGATTGTTTCGCTTCGGTTTTACCTCTTTCTATCGGGGCGTGCTTGTTTCTGACGGAATCGGGCGCGAGAAAACGGTCTACAGCTCGTCGATGACGGCCGCCGTCACGTCCTCGGTGGAAGCGTCACCGCCCAGGTCCGGCGTTCGGGGCCCCGAGTCGAGCACGGCCTCGACGGCCGTTCGGACCGCATCACCCTGGTCGTCGTAGCCGAGGTGGTCGAGCAACATCGCGGCGGAGAGAATCATCGCCGACGGGTTGGCGATGCCCTCGCCGGCGATGTCCGGCGCGGAGCCATGGACCGGTTCGAACAGCGCGTTCTCCTCGCCGATGTTGGCCGAAGGGAGGAGTCCGAGACCGCCGACGAGGCCCGCGGCGAGGTCCGAGAGCATGTCTCCCGCGAGGTTCGGACAGATGACGACGCCGTAGTCCTGCGGGGTCATGACGAGATGCATCGCAAGCGCGTCCATGAGCGCGGTGTCGTAGGACGCGTCCCGGTCCTCGCCGACCGCCGACGCCGCATCGAGGAACAGACCGTCGGTGGTACGCATGACGTTAGCCTTGTGGGCGATTGTCACGTCGTCGTAGCCGTTCCCCTTCGCGTAGCTGAACCCGTATTCGGCGATTTTCTCGGACGCCTCCTCAGTGATGACCCGGGTACAGGTGGTGACTCCTTCGGAGATTTCGCTCTCGATGCCCTTGTAGACGCCCTCGGTGTTCTCCCGGATGAACACGATATCCGTGTCGGGCTGGACGGCATCGAGTCCGGGATACGAGCGAGCCGGGCGGACGTTGGCGAAGGAGCCGACGACCTGCCGGAGGGGAAGGATGACGTCGGCCGCCGTCTCGCCGGCCGCGCCGAACAGCGTCGCGTCGGCGTCGGCCGCCAGTTCGCGTGTTTCCCGTGGGAGCGCCTCGCCGGTTTCCGCCTTCACTGCGTCGCCGGCCGCACCTTCGACGAAGTCGAAGTCCACGGCGTCGATGGCCTCCAGTACCTCGACCGCTGCGGGCGTGACCTCCTGTCCGATCCCGTCGCCGGGGATAACGGCAATCTCGTGTGTCATAGCGGGAGAGACGTAGCCGGCTGGTGAAAGTGGTTCGGTTCGCTGGCACCGAAATCACGGTCGAGAGCGGCGCCGAAGCCGCCCCGGAATAGAGGTACCGACGGACATCGTCGTGTCCGCGTGGCGTCAGCGGTGGACCGTCTCGACCCGTCGGGCGGTGGCTGTGGGTCGAGCCAGGTATAGCAGCAGGGTGGCACGGCTCCCCAGCGAGCGCACCGAACTGGTGGAGGGCCAAAGCGGCGGGAACGTCAGCGCGTCACCGGGGCCCGTGCGCACCCCAGTGTTGTCGTGGGTGATATGTATTTACTATCGCAAAACTATGCATACAATCAAAACTATAGATACTATCGCTTCTGAACGTATCATCTAAACGATTGCCACGACGAGTCTCGCTGCGACCGAGAGGTGACTTCGAACACTCGGCGTGAGATGGCTCGTCTCAGAGCTTGTGTCGGAACGCGTGGAGGACGTTCTCGCCAGTTTCGGTCAACTCTATCTGTTTCGTCCGGCCGACGTCACTGACCGTGATGTAGCCGTCCTCGACCAGTGGGTCGACGACGTTCGCGTTCAAGAGCGCGAACTTCGCCTTCTCGTTTGCCGGGTCAGCGTCGGCGATGAACGAGAGCCCGGCGTCCTCGGCGAACTCGATGAGGTCCGATTTCTTGGCGGAGTACGTGCTCGTATTTGTCCGCTCGAGATAGTCGAGCACCGCGACCTGGTCACGCGAGATGGCTTCGATCGGGTACGACGGGAGAACCTCCGCGCGCTCCATGCCGCGTGTCAGCGGCTCCGCTGAAATCGATGGGACGTGTTCCTCGGGGTGGACGTAGTACGCCGTCGCCGCCGTCGCCATGCACGCGATTGCGCTCCCGATGGCGGCCACCTTCGGCCCGCTGGAGACGTTGACCCGCACGATATCTTCGGGGTGGTCGGCGGAAAGCGTCGTCACGACCGCCAGCACGTCATAGAGGTCGTGTAACTCCGTTCGGTACAGTTCGACGCTGACGCCGTTGCCGTCCAGGTCTTCGATGAGCGCCTGCTGGTAGGATGTGAGCCGGGACGGCTCCGTCGTCGGGGTGAGGAGGTACACGTCGTCGGCGTTGTGTTGACGGATCGGCTCGGTAATCCGGTCGCGTTCGTGCCCCAGCGGGGCGATGTGTATCTCGCGGATCTGCTCCATGTGCGAAAACCGCCCCACACAGCCATTGTTCTTACCATCTCACAGACAAAAAACCCGTTCGGGCAAACCGCGGTCGCAAAGCGACCTCGCGTCAATCGTCCGCTTCTGCGAACCGGACGCTCACGCCCAAAACACGCGAAGCGGTTCTCTTGCGCTCACGGCGGTGCCGTTCGCGCGAACCGAGGTCGCGGGGTGACCTCGCGTTAATCGTCCGCTTCGATATCAGACCGCGTCTGGTCCAGATACGGCAGCTGCGAGGCCGTCTCCTCGATGGCGTTCTGGTTGGCCTTCATCAGCGCCGTCGTGTCCCAGATGCCCTCGACGAGGGCCTGTCGCTGGGCGCTGTCGACGGAGACGCTGATCTCGTTGCCGAGCTCAGAACTCTCCGAGTTCCCATCGGCTCGGGAATCGTCCGATTCCCGAACGCCGTAGCGGACCGTCTCGGCCGCCACGTCGACCTCGATCTCGCCGTCGGGGTTGTCGTCGACCCACTGCTGGAGCGCATTGATCGTCTCGTGGTCGGCCGTCACCGTCGGGATGCCCAGCGCCAGGCAGTTCCCGGCGAATATCTCGGCGAAGCCTTCGCCGATGATGGCGTCGATGCCCCAGCGCATCAGGGCCTGGGGCGCGTGCTCGCGGGAGGAGCCACAGCCGAAGTTGTTGTTGACCACCATGACGTTGGCGTCCTGGAACCGCTCCTCGTTCATCGGGTGGTCCTTCTGGTTGTCCTCGTCGTCGAAGCGGACGTCGAAGAAGGCGAACTCGCCCAGGCCGTCGAAGGTGACGACCTTCATGAACCGCGCGGGGATTATCTGGTCCGTGTCGATGTCGTTGCCGCGAATCGGGATACCGGTGCCCTCGACGTAGTCGACCTCCGGAATCTCCTCGGTGGCGTCGGTCATGCGACCACCTCCAGGACTTCGTCCTGGCGCGGCCGCATCGGACGCTCACGGGTCACTTCGCTCCCCGTTCGCGGTGACGAGACGCGTAGCGTCTCGCTGCTCATTGGAGTGCCACCTCCTTCAGGTCGCGCACGTCAGACACCTCGCCGGTGATGGCCGCGGCGGCCACCATCCGTGGGTTCATCAGGACGGTGCGGCCGTCCTTGCTTCCCTGTCGGCCGACGAAGTTCCTGTTGGAGGAGCTGGCACAGGCCTCGTCGCCCTCCAGCTGGTCCTCGTTCATGCCCAGACACATCGAACAGCCGGCGTTACGCCACTCGAAGCCGGCCTCCTCGAAGATGTCTTTCAGGCCCTCCGCCTCGGCGGCACGCTGGACGCGCTGGCTGCCGGGGACGACGAACGCGCGTACGTCGTCGGCGACGTCGCGGCCCTTGACGATGCGAGCCGCACGGCGCAGGTCCGGCATGCGAGCGTTGGTACAGGAGCCCAGGAAGGCGACGTCGATGTCGTACCCTTCCATGGTCTCGCCGGGCTCGACGCGCATGTGCTTCTGGGCGCGGCGGGCGGTGTCGACCTTGTCGTCGGCCAGGTCCTCGGGGGCCGGAATCGGGTCGTCGATGCCGATGCCCTGTCCGGGCGTGGTCCCCCACGTGACCACGGGGTCGAGCTCGCTGGCGTCGATTTCGACCACGTCGTCGTACTCGGCGTCGTCGTCGCTGCGGATGGACTCCCAGTACGGCTTGAGCTCCTCGAACTTCTCGGGGTTTGCCTGGAAGTAGTCCGTCCCCTCCAGCCACTCGTAGGTGGTCTCGTCGGGGTTGACATAGCCCGCGCGAGCGCCGCCCTCGATGGACATGTTACAGATGGACATCCGGCCCTCCATGTCGAGGTTCTCGATAGTCTCGCCGGCGTACTCATAGACGTAGCCGACGCCGCCTTCGGTCCCGAGCCGGCGGATAATCTCGAGGATGATGTCCTTGGCCTCGACGCCCTCGTCGAGTTCGCCGGTGACCTCTATCTTGCGGACCTTCTGTTTCTCCATCGCGATGGTCTGGGTCGCAAGCACGTCCCGTATCTGGCTGGTCCCGATACCGAACGCGAGCGCGCCGAAGGCGCCGTGGGTCGAGGTGTGGCTGTCACCACAGACGATGGTCTTCCCGGGCTGGGTGATGCCCTGCTCCGGGCCGATGACGTGGACGATACCCTGATCGCCCGTCGTCGGGTCGGAGAACTGGATGCCGGCGTCGCGGACGTTCTCCTCGAGTTCGGCCATCATCGTCTCGGCCGCGTCGTCGCTGTACGGTCGGTCCTGGTTCGCGGTGGGCACGATGTGGTCGACCGTCGCGTGGGTCAGGTCAGGTCGGGCGACCTCGAGGCCGCGCTCCTTGAGCATGCCGAAGGCCTGCGGGCTGGTGACCTCGTGGATGAGGTGCAGTCCGACGAACAGCTGGTCCTGGCCGTTCGGCAGGGTCGTGACTTTGTGCCGGTCCCATACTTTGTCGTACAGTGTTCCTGAACTCATACTGTCTCGTCCCGTCCTTCAGTCCCGCGCTCGTACGCGCGAGTGACGCCCTCGCCAGGTGGCTCGTGGTCGATGTCCTCCATCGTCTCCTCGGCCTGCTCCCCGTCGCGCTCGCCGCCGTCGGCGGCGACGACCGGGCCGCGGCGAAACACCGCGCCGAAGGTGGCGTTCGTCTCCGGGTGCGTGTGCTCGACGCTCCGCATCGTGTCCCGCGAGCCCGTCTCTTCGCTGGTGTCTGTGGTGTTGTCAGTCATCTGCAGGGGCTTCCTCTGTCTGGGCCTCGGCGTCGCCGCCCCACGAGAACAGTTCGCGCAGGCGGGAGCCGACGACCTCGAGCTGGTGGTTCTCTTCCGCGGCGCGATACTGTTTGTAGGATGGCCGGTTGGCCTGGTTCTCGTTGATCCACTCCCGGGCGAACTCCCCGTTCTGGACCTCTTCGAGAATCTTCTCCATCCCGTCGCGGTCGATGACCTCCTCGCCGCGGGTCAAGCCGCCGTATTCGGCCGTGTAGGAGACGGAGTCCCACATCCCCATGTGGCCGCCCTCGTACATCAGGTCGACGATGAGCTTGAGTTCGTTCAGGCACTCGAAGTAGGCCATCTCCGGCGAGTAGCCCGCGTCGACGAGGACCTCGAAGCCGGTGCGGACCATCTCGGTGACGCCGCCACAGAGGACGGCCTGCTCGCCGAAGAGGTCCGTCTCGACCTCTTCTTTGAACGTGGTCTCGATGACGCCGGCGCGGGTGCATCCGATGC
Source organism: Haloarcula sp. 1CSR25-25 (assembly GCF_032027985.1). Taxonomy (NCBI): domain Archaea; kingdom Methanobacteriati; phylum Methanobacteriota; class Halobacteria; order Halobacteriales; family Haloarculaceae; genus Haloarcula; species Haloarcula sp. 1CSR25-25. The sequence continues at coordinate 680,812 of NZ_JAHYBW010000002.1, read as the reverse complement.
CCTTCGCGTAGGCCAGTGACTCCTCTTTGGTGTTGCCGGTCGCGTCCTGGTAGACGGCGATGAGACCCGGCGTCCCCTCACCGCGCTCGTAGGTCCGTCGGACGAGGTGGCCCGGCGATTTGGGCGCGACCATCGTCACGTCGACGTCCTCCGGCGGTTCTATCTGGCCGTAGTGGATGTTGAAGCCGTGGGCGAACTGGAGCGTGTCGCCGGCGTCCAGTTCGTCCTCGATGGCTTCGTACACGAACGGCTGGACCGTGTCGGGGACGAGCATCACGACGCGGTCCGCCTCGCCAGCGGCGACGTCGGGGGTCTCGACGCGGAGGCCGGCGTCCTCGGCGTCGGCCCGCGAAGACGAGTCCTCGCGGAGGCCGACAATCACGTCGACGCCGGACTCGTGGAGGTTCAGCGCGTGGGCGTGGCCCTGTGACCCGTAGCCCAGCACGGCTACGGTCTCGTCGTCGATGGTCGATACGTCGGCGTCGTCGTCGTAGTAGACTGTTGTGGTGAATTCGTCAGACATCTTTCTCCAGTGTTTTCGGGCCGCGTTCAAGTGCGGCGGCCCCGGTTCGCACGATCTCCTGCACGTCGAACTGCTTGAACGCCTCGACGGCGGCGTCGATCTTCTGCTTGCTGCCCGTGATTTCGACGGTGACCGAGTCGGTCGACGCGTCGACGGCCTGCCCGTCGTACATGTCGGCGACCGCGTTGACGTCGTCGGGTTTCTCGCCGCTGACCTTCACCAGCGCGAGCTCCCGACGGACGGCCTCGCCTTCGAGTTCCCTGACCGAGATGACGGGCACGAGCTTCCGCAGTTGTTTTTTCGCCTGGTCGATCCCCGGTTCCGGCTCCTCGATGAGGATCGTCATCCGGGCTGTGTCCTCGTCGACTGTCGGCCCGACGGTGAGGCTTTCGATGTTGAACTGCCGTCGGCTGAACAGCGCCGACACCTCCGAAAGCACGCCCGGTCGGTGTTTGACCAGGGCTGACAGCACCGCCTGCCGCGGTTCGTGGGTCACTTCGGCCTCGGGGTCGACGCGGATTCCCTGCGTGTTGCGTCGGCCCTTCGGGCGCATCCGTTCGTCCGGCGCGGGGCCTGGCATTCCTCCAGTCATAGTTGGTCCAGATGGTCTTCTTCGAGCGCGAACAGGCCGTTGTCACCGCCGCTGGGGACCATCGGGAAGACGTTCTCCCCGGGGTCGATGTGGGCGTCGATGACGCTCGGGCCGTCGTAGTCGCGTGCTTCCTGTATCGTTTCCTCGACGTTGTCGTAGGATTCGAGCGTGAACCCGCGCGCGCCGAAGGCCTCGGCGAGCTTGTCGAACTGCGGTATCCACGGGTACTCCGAGGCCATCCGGCGGCCCTCGTAGAAGCCGTCCTGCCACTGGCGGACCATCCCGACCGCCTCGTTGTTCAGGACGACGTAGGTGATGTCCAGTTTCTCACGGACCGCGACCGACAGCCCCTGGACGGTCATCAGGAAGGAGCCGTCGCCGTCGAAGCAGACGACTTCCTGGTCCGGGGCGGCCAGTTTCGCACCGATGGCGGCGGGAACGCCGTAGCCCATCGTCCCGAGACCGTGAGAGGACACCCACGTCCGGGGCTCGGTGTACTCCCAGAACTGGGAGGCCCACATCTGGTGCTGGCCGACGCCGGTACAGACGATGGTGTCGTCGGGCGTCATGTCCGAGAACTTCTCGACGACGTACTGCGGTTTCAGCGGTTCGTCGTCGGGCGTGTCGTAGGACATCGGGTACTCCGACTTCCACACCTGGCACTGGTCGCGCCACTCGTCGGCTTCCGGCGCGCGCGGCATCGCGTCGAACAGCTGGCGAAGCACTTCCCGGGCGTCCCCGATGAGCGGATAGTCGGCGTAGACGTTCTTGCTGATCTCGGCGGGGTCGATGTCGACGTGGATGACCTCCGCGTCGGGGGCGAAGGAGTCGACGCCGCCGGTCAGGCGGTCGTCGAAGCGCGTCCCGATCGCCAGCATGCAGTCGGTGTTGGTGATCGCCATGTTGGCGTAGCCGGTGCCGTGCATCCCGGCCCATTCCAGCGAGAGTTCGTGGTCTTCGGGGAAGGAGCCGATGCCGGGCATCGTCGTGATGACCGGAATCTCGTACTCCTTTGCGAACTCCCGCAGGGCGTTCGACGCGTTCGCCTTGATGACGCCGCCGCCCGAGAGGATAACCGGGCGGTCGGCTTCGGCCAGCACCTCGGCGGCTTCCTGGACGTCCGCGTCGTCGGCTTCCTCGGGCACGTCGTAGGTGTCCGGGGTCTGTGGCATGCCGGGCTCGACCTCGGTTCCGCCCTGGGTCACGTCCTTCGGCAGGTCGACCAGCGTCGGTCCCTGCCGGCCGGCGTCGGCGAGTGCGAACGCCTCGCTGACGTCGTCGCCGACGGTGTCCGAGTCGGCGGCGAAGTAGCTCTCCTTCGTGATCGGCTGGGTGATGCCGACCGTGTCCGTCTCCTGGAAGGCGTCGTTGCCGACGAACTCCGTCGGGACCTGGCCGGTCAGCGCGATGACCGGGTCCGAGTCCATGTTCGCGTCGGCGATGCCGGTCACGAGGTTCGTCGCACCGGGCCCGGACGTGGCGAAACAGACGCCGGGGTCGCCGGTGACGATTCCGTACGCGTCCGCCGCGTGCGAGGCCCCCTGTTCGTGGGCCATCGTGACGTGGTTGATGTCGGAGTCGTACAGCGCGTCGTAGACGGGCATGATCGCGCCGCCCTGGACGCCGAAGACGTAGTCGGCCCCGGCGTTTTCCAGGGCCCGGATGACCGACTGCGCGCCCGTCGTGACGGGCTCCTGTTCCGTTTCCGACGCCCGTTCTTCCTCTTCTTTGGGGACGGATGCGCGTTCGCTCATCGTGTCCTCCCTCCGTCTGTTCGCGTTCGGGTTCGATACCGCGGTGGTGTGTGTGCTGCGTGCATGACTGGTGACTGTGTGGTGTTGTAGCGAATCGGTTCGACTGGGTGTGAAAATGTGGAAAGAGGGGCTATGGTGCCCCTACAATACCCACGCCGAGAATAGCGGTCGCGGCGCTGGCGAGCGGTCGAACCTGACGCCCAGCGGCCGCGGTCATCACGTCCGAAAGCAGTTCGTCCCGAATAATAAACGTTCTGTGATAGTCGTTGGCGGATGGCATCTCGAAACCGGGCGCTCACCGGTGGCTGCTCACTCGTAGTGACGGCCGGAAGCGAAGGCATGGGCCTACGCCCGGACCTCCTCGCTCTCCTCGGTCACGCCGACTTCCTCGGCGAACCGTTCAAGCACCGACATGGTGACCTGCTCCTCCGCGCCGTACTCCTTGACACGGCGGGTCACTTCCCGGACCTCTGCGTCGGTCGGGTCGTAGCCGGCGTCGACGAGCCGTTCCCGGACCGAATGAGCCCCGGTGTGCTTGCCGAGGACGAGTTCGCGGGTGGCCCCGACCATCTCGGGGGTCATGACGCCGGGCTCGAACGTGTCGGAGTTCTCGATGACGCCGGCGGCGTGGATACCGCTCTCGTGGGAGAAGGCGTTGCGCCCGACGACGGGCTTGTTCGCCGGCACCCCGATGTCGGACTTCTCCTCGACCATTCGGGAGAGCTCCGTGATGCGGGTGGTGTCGATACCGGTGTCGACATCGTACAGCGACTCGAGCGCCATCACGACCTCTTCGTAGGCCGCGTTGCCGGCGCGTTCGCCGATGCCGTTGACCGACACCTGCGCCTGGCTGGCTCCGGCCTCGAACCCGGAGATGGCGTTGGCCGACGCCAGCCCGAAGTCGTCGTGCGTGTGCACGTCGATGTAGGCGTCGGTGCAGCCGTCGACGATCTCGATGAGGTCGTAGAACCGCCGCGGCGTGGCGACCCCACACGTATCCGGAATGTTGATCCAGTCCGCCCCCGCCGCGGACGTGGCCTCGATGACTTCGACGAGGAAGTCCTCGTCGGTCCTCGTGGCGTCCATCGGCGAGAACATGCACTCGACGCCCGCGTCCTTTATCATCTCGACACAGTCGACTGCGGTGTCGAGTGCCTCCTGACGGGTCGCGTGCATGGAATCCTGCAACTGTACGTCCGACGTCGAGACGAAGGTGTGGACCATGTCCACACCCGAATCCAGGGCCGCCTCGATGTCTTTCTCGACCACACGCGCCAGTCCGCAGGTCGTCACTCGCGTGGACTCGGCGATGTCGCGCACTGCCTCGAACTCCGCGTCGGAGTTGACGGGGAACCCGGCCTCGATGACGTGGGTACCCATCTCGTCGAGCAGCGCGGCTATCTCGCGTTTGTCCTCGTAGTTGAACGACGTGCGTGGTGACTGCTCACCATCGCGCAGCGTGGTGTCGAAAATCCGTGCGTCTGTTATCTCAGACGTGGAATCCAGTGTGCCCTGGAAGAACTCGATCCGCCGGAGATTCCGACGTGCCCTCGTTGTTGGACATAAGCACCTGTATCTGGTCGCTTCCACTATTTATAACTGTCTATGAACCGGTGGTACGTGGCCACGCCACACGGCCGATGCCCCGGTATCGCGGCCACCGTGGCTGCCGCGCGTCAGACGGTTTGGGGAGGGTTTTTGCTCCATCCGCGCATGGTTGTCGCTATGAGCGATTTCGAGGGCCTGGACCTGCAGGCCGTGGAGGACCAGATGGACGAGGACCGGGACGGGGCGGGCAGCAACCGGGTCGTTCTGGGCGTCCTCGACGGGTCGGAACCGCCCGAGCAGTGGATAAACACCATCGATAGCGGCTCCGTGCTGGTCCTCAACGTCGAGGGCGATCTGAACGAACTCGCCGCCGGGTTCGCCCGCCCGGTCCGGGAGGCCGGCGGCGAACTGATGCACTTCCGTGGCTTCCTGGTCGTGACGCCACCGGGCGTCAGCATCGACTCCGAGCGGCTGGATTGAGCGGTTCGACGGGCGAACTCCGGCGACAGACCTGCTTACGGAGAGAGGAACCGCTGCAGCAGGCCGTGCCACACGCGGATACCGTGGTCCCACGCGTGCCAGTAGCTGTCCAGAAGCCGGGGTGGCCCCCTGTCAGCGTGGCTCGCGCGGGTGGTGACCTGGGCGTGGCAGTCCGGGCAGCGGTAGTGCGACCCGCCGTGACGCTCGACCACGTCCCAGTCGCCGTCGTACCTGCTCTGGTGTCCGCAGTCCGGACAGAACAGCGTCGCCTTCGGCGGAACATCGCGCTCGGTCCGGGTGTCGGTCGGGGACATCCTCAGGTGGAACGTGGTCGCCGACACGAAAAGACCCTGCCTATGAGGGGTCTATACGGCTACTAGGATGGGGGCAGTCATTATATCCGCTCCCGGGGCGGCCGTCAGGCCGACACCAGCGTCAGGTAGTGGCCGTCCGGGTCCCTGATTCGGACGCCCTCTTCGACCGACGTGACCGCGAGCGCGTCGTCGGCGACTTCCCGGGCCGTCGATTTCGGGTCCTCGGCGACGACGCCAAAGTCGACGTGGACGCCGCCGCGGGCGTCGGCGATACCGAGCCGTGGTGACCACAGTTCCAGGTCGAACTCGCCGGTCGACAGTCTGACCCGACCTTCGTCGCGGCTGTCGTCGACCACCTCGAAACCCAGCGTGGTGTAGAACGCCACAGCCGAGGACAGGTCCTCGACTTCGAGGACGAGCTCGAACAGTCCGGTGAGGCCGTCGCCGTCGACCGCCCGCTCGCCCAGTTCCACACAGTTGCCCTGCGGGTCATAGAAGTACAGCGAACGTGCGTCGCCGAAGGTGTGTTCGACCAGGTCGAAGCGCTCCTCCAGTCGGTCGTACCAGTCGTCGTACTCCCGCTCGGGAATCGTCAGCGCGTAGTGGGTGTGGAGCCCGCCCCGGGGGACTGGGCCCGGCGCGCGGAGTCGGATCTCGGTGTCACCGGCCGCGAGCACGGCCTCGTCGGAAGTCTCCGAGAGCACGTCGAGTTCCAGGAAGGCCTCGTAGAACGCCGTCGCACGGTCCGGATACTTCACCTCTAGCGTGAGCCAGGCGGGCGATGAGAGCATACCGGCGCTTCGACCGCCACCGACAAAGCCGCTGTGGACGCCGTCGTCGCCGGCGAAACAACCCCAGAACGCGCGGGCCCCGTTCGCGACCATTTATTCGCCTCAGGCCCGTACGGAGAGGTATGCCAATCAAAGGTCAGGGCGAAGCGACGGAGTGGCTGGAGACGAACCGCTGGGAGCGCGGGGTGAGCTACATTCCGTATCCCGACGAGATGATGGCCCGGGCGAGTCACGTCCTCGAGACGGACGCCGGTGTGTTCGTCGTCGACCCGATAGACGTCGACGGCATCGACGACCTCTTCGCCGAGTTCGGGGAGGTGGCCGGCGTCGTCATCCTGCTGGGCCGGCACAAACGCGACAGCGCCGCCGTCGCGAACCGACACGGCGTACCGGTGTACATCCCCGAGTGGATGTCGGGTGTCGAGGACGACATCGACGCGCCGGTCGAACGCATCCACCGGCAACTGCCGGGGACGGACTACGGCGTCCACAAGCTGATCGAGAACCCGTTCTGGCAGGAGGCCGCGCTGTACGGCGACGAGGACGACACGCTGGTCGTCCCCGAGGCAGTCGGAGCGGCGGACTACTTCCTCGCCGGCGACGAGCGACTCGGCGTCCATCCGATGTTGCGCCTGTTCCCGCCGAAGAAGCTCTCCCGACTTGACCCCGAGCGGGTGCTGGTCGGGCACGGGGAGGGCGTGATGGAAGACGCGACCGAGGCCATCGCGTACGCGCTTCGCGGGTCGCGCGGCCGGACGCCGGGGCTGTATGCGAAGAACCTCAAGTCGCTCGTGCTGGGCTGAACCGACGCAAACGACGCCGTTTTACCCGGCCCGTGCGAAAGAGTATCGTGGTCTATGTCACACGCGGACTGGTCGAGACGCTGTTACGGCTCGCCAGCGAGGCCGAACCTGACGACGTGACGATTTCGCTGGCCGTCACGCCGGCCGGGGAGCTCCCGGATGCGGACCTGCCGGACGAGACGCCGGTGTTCACCGACTTCTATCTCCCCTCGGCCGGAGCCTCGGTCCGGGCGGTGTTCGGCGTCGACCTGGGCACGCCGGCCGGCCAGACGCAGGGCCGGTTCGTCTCCCATCCCGACGGGTACATGGGTGTCAGCAAGACCGACGACCTGCACGAGGTGATTTTCGTCGCCATTCCCCCGTGGGACATCGACGCCTTCGGGGCCTTCGACAGAGCCGGTCAGGCACAGGAAGTCACAGTGCTCGACGTCGAACCGCCCGAGAAGTATCCGCAGTAGCGTTCAGAGCGCTCCGAGAGGCTTACTCCAGGTAGCCCAGGTCACGCAACTGGTCGGTGATATCCTGGAACTCCGCTTCGGTCAGCTCCCCTTCCCGCTGGTGCTGGACGACGATGCTCCGGAGCAGGAACCGAACGAGGTCCGAAGTGCTAGAAAAGCTCGTTCCTTCGATGGTCTCTTCGACACGCTCGGCGAGGTCTTTCGGAATCGACACCGTGGTGTAGTCGGACATGTCGGCAGGGAGGCGTGCCGGCGGGATATGCGTTGTGTCCCAGTTCAGCGCGGGTCCGTGGCCTCGGTGTCGAACTGGCCCATCGTGGCGTGATTGGTCGGCGAGAACATCTTCGGCGCGCGGCGGGACCGGGACTGACCGTCCGCGTCATCGAAGGGCAGCGTGGTTGTCGGGTACGAGTCGTCGTTTCGAGGGGTCGTGATTCGTGTTGTCATCCTGGGGGTCGTGTCGGCCGGCGTCTGTGGTTTGTGGGCAGTGCAGTGGGGGAGGTGTGTGCGGGGCGTACAATGGATACAAGCATTGAGTATCACCACCTTTCGCCCCATCCATAATAAATGTTCATGATGGAGTTGCGGAATATACTGTCAAAAGGTAACAAACGTCACGAACGAACGGTGTGTGGGCCCGGACCGGAGACGCCAGAACGGCCTGTTCGTCCTAAGGGGGACACAAAGGCTCTGAAACGACTGGCTCAGACGACTAGCTGGACCTCGTACTCGGTCAGGTTCTCGTAGCCGTCGGGGGTGACGACCGCGATGTCCTCGATGCGGACGCCGCCGACCTCGGGGTCGTAGAGGCCGGGTTCGATGGTGACGATGTGACCTGGCTCGAGCTCGCCGCCGTTCGGCGATAGCCTGGGGAGTTCGTGGACGTCCAGCCCGACGCCGTGGCCCGTACTGTGGATGAATCCCGTCTCCGTCCGCTCGTCGTCGCGCAGCGTCGGCTCGCCAGCGTCCTCGTAGACGTCACAGACGGCGTCGTGGACGTCCGCGCCGGTCGCACCGGGTTCCAGCGCGTCGAATGCGGCCGCCATCGCGCGCTCGGTCAGGTCGTACCACTCGCGGACCGTGTCGCTGGGCTCGCCTTTCAGGAACGTCCGGGTCATGTCGGCGTGGTACTTCGTGGCCTTGTCCTGCGGGAAGATATCGACGATAATCGGTTCGTGAGCGACGAGCGGCCCGCTCCCGCGGTCGTGGGGGTCCGCGGCGTCCGCGCCACAGGCGACGATTGTCTCGTCCAGAGAACAGCCGTGGCGGAGCAGCGTCACCTCTATCTCCTCTTTCACCCGCTCGCTCGTCAGCGTCTCCCCGTCGACTTCGAGGGTGTCGTCGGCAGCAATCACCGACGCTTCGAGCAGTGATTCGGCCGCCTGCATCGCTGCCTCGTTGGCCCGCTGTGCCGTCCGAATATAGTCGACTTCGGTCTCGGTCTTCGTGGCCCGGATCTCCGTGACGATTCCGTCGGTGTCGGCAGTCACGTCGACGCCGCGTGCGCGCAGGCCGTCCGCGGTTCGGAGCGGGAACCGCGGCGGCACGGCCACGCTCTCCACGTCGTAGGCCGCGAGGAAATCCGCGAGGACGTGCGAGACTGCCTCGTCGGGGCCGTACTCCTCGACTTTCTCCTGGTGGTCGAAGTCGACGTACCGCTCGACGGTGTCGGCCCGCGACTCGCGCTTGGCTCGGCCGAACTCCAGACTCCGCGGGAAGAGGAGATGCGTGTCGCCGTCGTACAGCGTGACGAACGGGTCCGGGGCGTCGAAGCCGGAGAGGTAGTACTGGTCAGACACCTCGGAATCCGCATCGAGGAGGTAGCCGTCGACGCCGGCGTCGTCGAGATACGCGTCCAGTGCCGAGAGGTCGGGTTCCATACGTCCCAGTCTGGCCCCCATCCCCATATACGTCTCCCACTGGGTCTCTGTGCCCCGAAAGTCCGACCGGTCGCGTGTCCCGGCGGCTTACACGGTACCGACGACCCCCAGACACGTGGCCACGAGTACCACACCGATGCAGTTTGGCCGCCCATTTATTGACGCTCCAGCCCCTCTGTACAAGTAATGAGTGACTTGTCCGGTGAAGACGTAACTGTCGTCGGCGGCGGCATCGGCGGCCTCTCCGCAGCGTGCTACCTGGCGGACGCAGGGGCCGACGTCTCGCTACTGGAGAAAAACGAACAGCTCGGTGGCCGCGCCTCCCGGCTGGAAGTCGACGGGTTCCGGTTCGACATGGGGCCGTCGTGGTACCTGATGCCCGACGTGTTCGAGCGGTTCTTCGCGTACTTCGGCAAGGAGCCCCGGGACTACTACGACCTCCAGCGGCTTGACCCACACTACCGCATCTTCTTCAAAGACGGCGACCAGATCGACGTGACCGGCAACAACAGCGAGATGCGCGAGAAGTTCGAGGAGTACGAGCCCGGCGCGGGCGAGGCCTTCGAGGAGTACCTGTCGACCAGCGAACGCCACTACGAGACGGCCATGAACAAGTTCGTCTACGAGGACCGCTCGAAGCTTCGGGACTGGGTCGACCTCGACGTAATGACCGCCGCCCCGGTCGGGCTCCAGCTCATCGGCTCGATGCAGGGTCACGTCGAGGACTACTTCGAGCACCCGAAGCTCCAGCAGATCATGCAGTACACGCTCGTCTTCCTCGGCGGCTCGCCCCGGACGACGCCGGCGCTCTATAACATGATGAGCCACGTCGACTTCAACCTCGGCGTCTACTACCCCGACGGCGGCGTCGGCGCGGTCGTCGACGGCCTGGTCGAACTCGGCGAGGAACTCGGCGTCACCTACGAGACCGACGCCGAGGTTGCCGAGATCGCCCGCCGCAAGCAGGGCTTCCTCGTCGAGACGGTCCACGGCGATACGACTCACCCCGACGAAGTGGTCGTCAACGCCGACTACGCCCACGCCGAGCGGGAGCTCCTCCCCGACCACGAGCGCCAGTACGACGACGACTACTGGGACGAAAAAACGTACGCACCGTCGGCGTTTCTCATGTACATGGGCGTCGAGGGCGACGTGGAGCCCCTGGAACACCACACGCTCGTCCTGCCGACGGACTGGGACCCGCACTTCGACGACATCTTCGAGGACCCCGCGTGGCCCGACGACCCTGCCTATTACCTCTGTGTGCCCTCGAAGACCGACGACAGCGTCGCCCCCGACGGCCACTCGAACCTGTTCGTCCTGGTCCCTATCGCGCCGGGGCTGCACGACGAGGACGAGATCCGCGAGGAGTACCGCGAGAAGATTCTGGCCGACATCGCCGACAACACCGGCGTCGACCTGCGCGACCGCATCGTCTACGAGAAGCAGTTCGCCGTCTCCGACTTCGGCGAGCGGTACAACGCCACCGAGGGGACCGCCCTCGGTCTGGCCCACACCCTCCGCCAGACGGCCCTGTTGCGACCCAACAACCGCTCGTCGGCCGTCGACGGCCTCTACTTCACGGGGTCGTTCACGACGCCCGGCATCGGCGTGCCGATGTGTCTCATCAGCGGCGAACACACCGCGAAGGCGCTCATCGAGGACACCGCCTGAGTAATGCCCGAACTCCCGACCGACCGCATCACCGCCGTCATCCCGCCGGAGGAGACGCTGGTGGGCTACCTGCTGCGGCTCTCCCGGCCGCGGTTCTGGCTCTACCTCGGTGGCCCGGTCATCGTCGGCGTCAGCTACGCGGCCGACGGCCCGGGAGAGCTGTTCTCGCTGTTAGCTATCGCCCTGTTCCTGTACTTCTCGCTCCCCGCGAACGTGTTCCTCTACGGCGTCAACGACATCTTCGACGCCGACGTCGACGAGCACAACCCGAAGAAAGACGAGGGCCGAGAGGTGAGCTACCGCGGGGACAGGGCCGTCACCGCCGTCGTCGTCGCCAGCGGCGCGCTCGCGTTGCTGTTCGTCCTCGGGCTTCCGATGCTCGGTGTCGTGGCCCTGCTCGCCTGGATTGCGCTCTCAGTGGAGTACTCGGCCCCGCCGTTGCGGTTCAAGACGACGCCGTTCCTGGACTCTATCTCGAACGGGCTGTACATCCTGCCGGGCGTCATCGGCTACGCCGCAATCGAAGGGGTGGCCCCGCCGGCGACGGCGGTGGCCGGCGCGTGGCTCTGGGCGATGGGGATGCACACCTTCTCGGCGATTCCCGACATCGAACCCGACCGAGAGGCCGGCATCCAGACGACGGCGACGTTCCTGGGCGAGTCGAACACCTACTACTACTGCGTGATGTGCTGGCTCACGGCCGCGTTCGTGTTCACGTTCACCCACTGGGTGTTCGGCCTGATACTGCTCGTCTACCCCGGCCTCGTCTTCGGTATTCTCGGCATCGGCGTCGACATCGACGAGGCGTACTGGTGGTATCCAGCGATAAACACCGTCGTCGGCATGGTGTTTACGCTCATCGCCCTGTGGGTGATGCTGTATGGCTAGTGGCAAAGGGCGGACGGTAGCGGGGGTTCAGCTGCCGGAGACGAGGGCCGACGCAACCGCGCAGCTCGACCAGTTCGTCACCGAGAACCGCTTTACCATCGCTGTCGTGTTCCCGCTCGTCGGCGCAGTGACCCTGCTGGCCAGCGCCGAGGGACTGTTGCCCGACCCGCTCGCGTTCAACCCCTACTTCGTCCTGTTCGGGACGTTCGTCATGCGGCTCCCGCTGGTCGCTGGCGTGTTCCCGCTCGTGGACCGCCGGGCCGGGCTGGCGCTGGTCGCGCTGACGCTGTACTCCTACGGCATCGAACTCGTCGGCGTCAGGACCGGCTGGCCGTACGGGGAGTTCACCTACGGGGTCGACCTCGGCCCGATGCTGCTGGGCGAGGTGCCGCTCGGGCTCCCGGTGTTTTTCTTCCCGCTGGTCCTGAACGCCTACCTGCTCGTCCTGCTGTTGCTCGGTCACAGAGCGGCGTCGACCGCGATTCGGCTGCTGGCGACGCTGGCGACGGTCATGCTCGTCGACCTCGTGCTCGACCCCGGCGCCGTGGCCATCGGCTTCTGGACCTACGCGGTGCCCCAGTTCTACGGCGTCCCGTGGCAGAACTACGCCGGCTGGCTCCTGTCGGGGTCGGTCGCCGTCCTGCTGTTCGACCTCGGGTTCGACCGCGCGGGGCTCCGCCGGCGGCTCCGGGACTGCCCGTTCATGCTCGATGACCTGGTGAGTTTCGTCCTGCTTTGGGGCGGTATCAACCTCTTTTACGCGAACTGGGTGCCGGTCGGTCTCGCCGCGCTGCTGGGAGCGGGCCTCCTCTGGACGGACCGCTTCGACTTCGACCTCTCGGAGACCCGGGTCGGCCGTGCCGTCTGGCGGTGACAGTCTGCAGGCTCGCTGTCGCGCTGCCGACGACGCTGCGACAGCCAAGCGTTTAAGCGACCGCGTAGGTAGGAGGACGTATGGAGCGAATCCCGTTCGGAATCCGCCAGCTCGACTCCATCATCAACGGTGGGGCACCCGCCGGGAGCGTCGTCTTGCTCTCCGGCGAGGCCGGCGCTGGCTCCCGGGAGTTCATGCACACAAGCGCGCTCATCAACGGACTCGAGCAGGTGGACGGGGAGCTACACGACCTCTACTACGGCGACCGCTCGGCCGACGCCGTCGCGCCGGAGGAAGTTCACTACATCTCCTTTACCGCAAGCGAGTCGCAACTGGTCAGCGAGATGCGACTGGCGATGGACGACGAGGTGGTCGACAAAGGGAGCCAGGCCGTCGAGTTCCACGACCTCTCGGAGCGGTACTTCCACATCAGCCCGGTACCGCGGGACTGGTACGCCGACGAAACCGCGTCGATAACCGACCTCCGGGCGCGTCACGAGCGGGAGGACTTGCTCGGCACGCTCGGGATGGTCCTGAACGAGGTGGCGGCGAACAACCTCGTCATCATCGACTCGCTGTCGGACCTCGCCAGCGCGATGGGCGAGGAGATCGACTGGTCGGACATCAGTTCGATCGTCCAGGGACTCCAGAAGGCAGCCCACCGCTGGGGTGGCCTCCTCCTGGTACATGTCAACCCCGAGACGCTGTCGTCGGTGCAACACGGCCAGCTCGTCGACGCCTCCCACGGCACGATGGAGTTCGCGTGGGAGTCCGGCGGTTCCACCCGGGCCCGAACCCTCGTCGTCCAGCAGTTCCGCGGGGTCCTCTCACAGATCGAGGACGAGGACATCGTCCAGTTCGAGACGGAGCTGGGCGAGGCCGGCTTCGACATCAGCGACGTGCGCAAGATTCGATAGCGATAGCGTGCAGTACGGGGCCCCGTAACTGTCGGTAAAAGACAACGAGCGGGGCGCTGACTGTTCGCGCTCGCTCTCGGTATCTGAAATCGGCGGTAAACCCTTATCAGTCTCGTTCCTCAAGGGTGTCGTAATGTCCTCCGAGTCGACCGATGACGGAGGGGTGCGCGTCGAGCTATCCGCGGATCTAGACGAGTGGCTGACCGAGCGGGCCGAGACGCTCGGCGTTCCTCGCGAAGCCGTCATGGAGCAACTGCTGGCCGCGTACGTGGCGGCGGCCGATTCGGACGATGACGTGGGCAAACTCCTCCAGCCATCGGCGGACGAACTGGATGCCGTCGTCGCCGCGACCGTCGACGAGAAACTGGCGGGTGCAGTCGAACCGGCGACCGAGAGCGCCGTCAGTGCCCACGTCCCCGACATCGTCGACACGGTGGAACGCCAGCTCGCCGAACGGTTCGACACGCTCGAAGCGGACTTTCAGACGAAACTCGAAGACGTCCGCGAGCGCGTCGTGCAGGTCAAACGGGAGGCCGACGCGAAAGCGCCAGCCGACCACAGCCACGAGGAGTTCGACCGAATCGACACACTCGCAGGCGAGCTCGACGGCCTGGAGACGGAACTCGAAGCGCTTCGGGACGACGTGGCCGGTTCGCTCGACACACAGGAGGGGCGACTCGACGATACTGATGACCGCCTCGACGACATCGACGGCCGGCTCGACGACGTCGAAGACAAACTCACCCGCGTCGCCTGGGTTGTCAGCGACCTCCGGGAGGACCGGGGCGGCCGGGACCGGAACCGGAAGGCGGTCGACCGGCTGAAACGCGCCGCGGCACAGGAGAACATCTCGACGGCACGGTGTTCGAACTGTGACGAACAGGTCGAGATCGGACTGTTGACCGAACCGCAGTGTCCACACTGCAACACGACGGTGTCGGACGTGCGGCCCGAGGGCGGCATCATCCGCACGAAGGCGCGGCTCGTGGCCGCAGCACAGCTTGAACCGGGCGAGACCGATGAGTGACGACGAGCGCGACCCCTTCGAGGAGCTCGACGCGGGCACCGACCGCGATGGCGACCCGTTCGAGCGCCTCGGTTCGGGGCCCGACGACGCGGACTCGACAGGGACCGAGACGGGGCCTGATGGGCCACGGCCGTCGGAGGAGAGTGGGTCCGAGGACGACACGGGCAGTGTGACAGACACGCACCGCCCACCCGACGATGGCTGGCCGGGCGGCGAATCGAGCGACCCACAGGCCGAGGACGCGTCCGAGGCGGAGCCCGCTGCACCCGGTGGTGACGACCCCCTCTCGGCTGTCGACACGGAGGCGTTCCGTTCCGAGACGTCGCCCGGCTCGGACGGTCCCGTTTCGGGGTCGTCACCCGACCCGGACGACCCCTTTTCGGGGATGGACGACCGCGGCGGGGACCCCTTCGGGAGCGGCGAGAGCGCGTTCGAGCGGGTCGATGTCGCCCACATCGACGCCGACAGGGTGTGGGCGGAGCTCGCCGAGGACGACGACGGCGAGACCACGTCCGAGAGCCGCTACGCGGAGGTGTCGAAACACCGCTACTGCGAGCAGTGTGAGTTCTTCTCCGAACCGCCGAACGCACACTGCACGAACGAGGGGACCGAGATCATGGAGTTCCTGGACATGGAGACGGTCCGGCTCCTGGACTGTCCGGTCGTCGCCGAGCAACACGAGATCGAGGACGAGCAGTAACGGCTTTTTGCCTCGGTGTCCGACGGACGTGTATGCAGTTTTGCGACGACTGTGGCTCGATGATGCACGCCGACGGTGACGAGATGGTCTGTCAGTCCTGTGGCGCGCGGGTCGCGAAAGACGAGGACCGCGCTGCCGAGTTCGTCAGCACGGCCGAACAGAGCGGCGACGAACTGATAGAGACCGAGGAGGGCTCGAACTTCGAGGGCAAGCCGACGGCCGACGACGTGACCTGTGAGGAATGCGGGCACGGGAAAGCGTGGTACACGATCAAACAGACCGGGTCGGCCGACGAACCGCCGACGCGGTTCTTCAAGTGCCAGGACTGTGGCCACCGATGGCGGGAGTACAACTAGAGCAACGAATCCAGAATTCGGAGCTCTTCCTCTTCGGATATCTTGTCTGAGTCCATACACGCGTGGACGACCTTGTGGACGAGTTCGGGGTCCTGGAACGGCTGTGGCGTGTCGCCGCCGTCAGTGACGGTCTCGACCTGCCCTTCGAGTTCGGCCAGTTTGTCCGAGAGGTCCTCGACAGTCGACTGGAACGTAGTCAGGGTGGTGTTCACCTCGCCGGCCGCCCCCGGTGGCACCGGCAGTGAGTGGTCGCGGTCGTCGGACGCTCCGTCATCGGCTTCGGATACTCCGTCGTCGGCCTCGGACACTCCGTCGTCGGCTTCAGACGCGGTTTCGGCTCCGTCGGACACCCCTGTGGAGTCGGTCGGTTCGGCGTCGGACGCCTGGGGTTCAGCTTCGTTCTGGGCCGTCGCCGACTCGGGCGCCTCGTCGACGAAGACGGCGTTTGCGAACGCTTCGCGGTCCGCCCAGTCGAACCCGTCGATCCCGTTGACCCGGTTGCTCACTGTCGAGGCAGTCACGCCGAGTTTCTCAGCGAGGTCCCGCTGGGACGCGGTGGGATGTTGCCGGATCGCCTGGAGCGTCTCACGTTCTGCCGACGAGAGGTCTTCGGGGGCCGGATGCGACTGTGACGCCGTCGGTGAGTCGCTCGGTGACGTGTCGGATTCGTCTGTCCCGTCGGTCTCGGCCGGGTCGCCGTGTTCTTCGAGCACCCGTTCGACGAGGTCCACTGTCGCGCTCGGCACTTCGGCAGCAAGCTCTTCGATTGACGCCTCGGGGTTCTCAGCCGCTACGTCGAGTATTTGCTTGTGACGCATCGATTTAGGGGCCGTTCGGCCCTTTGTAGATTTGATCATAGCTATCACCACGCAGGGAAGATACCGC
This sequence comes from Haloarcula sp. 1CSR25-25, assembly GCF_032027985.1. NCBI lineage: Archaea > Methanobacteriati > Methanobacteriota > Halobacteria > Halobacteriales > Haloarculaceae > Haloarcula > Haloarcula sp. 1CSR25-25. The sequence goes on along the minus strand of NZ_JAHYBW010000002.1, from coordinate 664,348 downwards.
CACCCGATCTCCCTAACTTGATATACATTTGACTGAAACCACCTGAATTGTCAAAAGCTTTTGGTTACTCACAAACATTATTAAAATATAGTTTAACCGGATACCAGCTGACTGAGCAACAGCGCAGACTGAGTCAGAGCGCGGGGAGTGCGGTCCAATGGAGGGCGGCCTGTAGGCGGTCGGTCAAAACGGGACGAGACCCTTCTGAAAGCATTTATCTGGGCCAGGAGAAATCGGGGGCATGTACCGCCGTCGAGTACTGGCGCTCTGTGGACTGGCCGTCGCCGGCGCAGGATGTCAGAGCGATACGGGCAACACCGAGACAGTGACACCAGTCCCGTCGCCGGCCGGCAGCGAAACTGACACCGGACCGCCGCCAACCGTGACGGTTACAGACGCTGCAGTGGTCCCCGGCGTTGTGATTCCTGACGTTGATTCCATCAGCGTCGAACCGGCTGATGGCCAGTACCTCGTGCTCACAACGACTGTCGAGGGGCCGGGGATAGACCGCACCGCGTTCTCGCTCCGGTTCGACGGGGCGGCGTACAGCCCCGAGACGTTCAGAAACGGCCTGTATCGCGACGGCCAGTGGGGTCGGCAGTTCACCGAGGCCGGTGGGCCGCTGGTCTTCGAACTCCCAGAAACCGGGTCAGCCAGCAGCGCCCGACTTTCCTGGCCCGACGGCGAGTGGACGCCGCCGGAGGCAGTTCGGGCCGGTCTCGAAGCACCACTTCCCTCGTTCGATATCACGCTCGACGGTCCGGAGCGCGTCGCCGAACCCGCCGGGCCGACACTTGAGATCACCGTCACGAACACGGGCGATGTCGCCGGTCGATACGTCATCGCACTCAACCGGACCGGTCCGCGCGTCGCCTACGCGCCCGTCGGCCGGTTCGACGGGGAACTGGCGCCGGGGGAAACAGAGCGAATCTCACACCGGGCCAAGAGCCCCTACGTCGACGGGACGGAGCCGCGTGAAGTCGTGTATCGACTGCGGGCCCCGGACGACCACAACGACGCGACACACCGAATCAAGCCGACCGACGAGGAGACCGCGACCGAGTCGTAACCACCCGTCGCGCGGGAAAACCGCCCCGTACTCAGAACCACCCAGGCACGCCCTGGTTCGGGTGGCTTCCTCCTCAGACGCCTTCGAGGTCGGACCGGTACTCGTTGATCCGGTCGTCGGCGTCTCCGATGGTGTCGGCTACGTCTTCGGCGTCGCCGCTACTGAGGTCGTTGAGCGCCGACTGGATCCGCGCGAGTCGGCCGTGGTCCGGGCCGCGGTCGGCAGTCGCGAGGGTGTCGAGCTGACCGGCGAGTTCGGCGAGGCGGTCGCTCGCATCGTCGCTGTCGGTGTCTCCGGCTGCCGATTCGAGCAGTTCGCTCGCGGACGCGAGTTCGTCGCGTGTCATACAGGGAGGTTCACAGATGGGAACTAAAACGGTTCGGCTTGGGGGCGGAGTGTATCGAACAGGCCCGCGGCCGTCCAGCAGGCAGGCGGGGTCGATTTACCGCCATCGCGACGGCAACGACCAGCAGCTGGCTGGACGGGCAACGTTTACCCCGCGCCCGCTCGCAGGCGTGGCATGGCAAACTTCCTGTTCTGTTCACTGGACGTAGCACTCATCACCGACCTGGCGTGGCAAGTCCACCGCGAGGGCCACGACGTGAAATACTACATCGAAGCCGAGAGTGACACGGAAATCGGCGATGGCTTCGTGCCCAAAACCGACGATTGGCGCGCGGAAGTGGACTGGGCCGACGTCGTCGTCTTCGACGACATCTGGGTTGGCTCGGATATCGGGACAGGCAAACTCGCTCAGGAACTCCGAGAGCAAGGCAACGCTGTCGTCGGTGGAACGCCCAACACCGATCGCCTCGAAGAAGATCGCGGCTACGCGATGGAGATTCTCGAAGAGCACGGTGTCAACACCGTCGAACATCACATCTTCAACGACTTCGACGCGGGAATCCAGCACGTCCGAGAGAACCCTGCCCCGTACGTCATCAAGCCACTTGGGGAAGTCCAGAACGTGAAACGACTGCTGTACGTCGGGAATGAGGACGATGGCAGCGACGTTGTAGAGGTGCTTCGCGCCTACAAGAAGGCGTGGGGACACCGGATGAAGGGATTCCAACTACAGCGGAAAGTCGAAGGTGTGGAGGTTGCCATCTGCGGGTTCTTCAACGGCAACGAGTTCATTGAGCAGGTCAATTTCAACTTTGAGCATAAGAAGTTATTCCCGGGAAACATCGGCCCTCAGACCGGCGAAATGGGAACATCAATGTTCTGGGCCAGGCAGAACAAATTGTTCAAAGAGACTCTCGGAAAACTCGAAGACTGGCTCGCCGAAGAGGGCTACGTCGGGAGCATCGACATCAACTGCATCGTGAACGAGACCGGTATCTACCCATTGGAGTTTACGCCCCGGTTCGGGTATCCGACAATTGCGTTGCAGGAAGAGTCCATTGAGTCGTCTACCGGTGAGTTTTTCTACGACCTCGCACACGGCAACGACCCCGAACTAGAGGTGCACAACGGGTACCAGATTGGTGTTCGAATTGTCCTGCCGCCGTTCCCGTTTGATGACAAGAAGACGTACGATGAGAACTCTCGAAACGCAGCTGTGGTGTTCCAGAGGGAAAGCCGAGACGGAATCCACTTAGAAGACACGAAGAAGATTGATGGCCAGTGGCGCGCCGCCGGCGAGAGCGGGATGCCGCTGGTCGTCACAGGCAAGGGCGAGACGATGCAAGCGGCGCGTGGACAGGCCTACGACCGCGTCGACGATATCCTCATTCCGAACCTCTATTACCGGGACGACATCGGGGAGCGCTGGATCGACGGCGACGGGGACCGACTGCAGGCGTGGGGCTATCTCGGACCGCAGGCGTAGGTCGGATGTTGCCGGTGGTGACCGCAACGGCGGCGTGTCGGTCCGCGACGGCACCACGCACTGACAGCGAGTTCCGAACGGTCAAACCGCGGGAGCGTGACTACCCGGTAAAGGTGTCGGATTTTCTCGTCGGAGTCGGATTCGCGGTCCTCGCGGCTGTCGGCCTCGCGGTCCAGAGCCTCGCTGTTCGGCTCGGGACCAGGACCCACTCGATTTCGTCAGTCATCGGGGTCATGTTCGCGGTCAATCTCCTCGTTTTGCTTCCCGTGGCGGGTATCAGCGCGTATCCTGACTACAACATCACGCCAGTGTCTCTCGGGGCCTTTGCCGTCTCTGGCATACTGGGCTCGCTGCTGGCGCGGTACTGTTATTTCGTCGGTATTGCCCGCCTCGGGGCGAGCCGTACCGAACCGCTGAAAGCCTTGCTGCCGCTGTTTGCCGTCGGCGCTGCCGTCGTCGTCCTCGACGAGCAGGTAACGGTGACGCTGCTTGCCGGCGTCGTCCTCCTCATCGCCGGCGGCGTCGCGGTGACCCTCGAATCGCGGGACAGCCCGGCGACCCCGACCGGACGACAGCTGTGGGTGTCCCTGGCGTTTCCACTCACCGCGGCGCTGCTTCTCGGTATTGACCCGATATTCACAAAACTGGGGTTCGCAGAGGGGACATCTGCGCTGGTAGGCGTCACCATCCGCGTGGCCGCGGCGGCCGCGGGGTTCGGGCTGTATCTCCTCTGGCAGGCAGTGCGTGGCACCCGACAGGACGCACTCAGCGTGAACCGCTGGCTCATCGTCGCAAGCGTCGCCAACACCGTGTACCTGCTGGCGTATTTCGCCGCGCTGGCACGGACTCCTGTCAGCGTCGTCACGCCCGTCCTGGGTACCAGCACTCTGTTCGTCGTCGGTGGCGCGGCGATGTTCCTGCAGGACGATGAGCACGTGACGGCACGGCTGATTGGAGCGACAGTCCTCGTCGTCGCCGGCGTCGTGTTCGTCGTACAGGGCTGACGCTGCCGCCTATCGCCGGCCGCTTCGGTCATAGGATGTACGGGAGCGCGAGCACTCCCCCACCGAGGGAAATCACGACGTTGATGACGATGACAGCCGCCACCGCGGCCGGGAGGCTGACGGGACCGACAAACAGCATCAGCCCCAGCACGACGGCAAGCAGGAAGGAGAACAGCAGTCCCACCGTCAACAGCGTTGCGAGCCCTCGACGCGTAGCGGTGTTTCGGCGAACGCACTTATACGCGTATCCCACGGCCCTGGCTCGGGGAAAGTACCAGTCAGGTGCCCGCACCGCACTGAACGAGCAGCGTTTCCTGGGACCCCGGCTCCGGAGTCGTCGGCTCGGTGCTCGACTCGTACCGGTACACTGGCCCGGGGGAGACGAAGTAGTTGGCAACGTACTCGCGGTCGGTCGGCTCGCCGTCCTCGGGACTGTAGCTGACGCGGATGCCGCCTGACGCGAGGTACCCGTCACCCGTCTCGTCGGACGTGAAGCCGTCGAGGTTGTCGACGTTCAGACTCGTCACGTTCGCAGCCGACTGCAGCACCCGGTTCCAGGCGAAGGCGGTCTCGAAATCGTCCAGATACTCCAGGATGGACTGGTCTGACAGCGGTTCCGGTTTCTGCGGGTAGTTCCGCCCCTCGATGTTGGTCCCCGACGCGACCGGGGGCCGTGTGACGTCGGCGGGGTCACAGGCGGGTTGGTCCACCGGTTCAGTTGTCGTCGCTCCGGTGCCCGGGTCGCCCTCGTTCAGGGTCGAACAGCCCGCAGAAAGCGCACCAGCCACGACACCCAGTACAGTCCGCCGCGCCAGTGACATACCGGCGATAGTGACCGGCGGATGCTATTTTTTGTGGTTCGGTACCAGTCCACGTGTTAAACACTCAAATCTCACGTCGGGTCCGCGCCGTCGGCGACGAGATATAGGGCTGATTCGCCTCTCCATACTGATTATAAACCCGCGAACTGTCAGTGTGTATTATGTTCCGTCGCGACATAATCCGTGCGGGCGTCGCGGCCGGTGCCGCGACCATAGCCGGCTGTGCAGGCGGGTCCACAGGACCGGCGTTCGAGGAAGGGTTCGAGGACGGCCTCGGTGACTGGGAGAGCGGCGCGGCCATCGGTCCGGAGGTCGAACTCTCGGAGTTCGAGTGGGAGTTCGGCGTCTCAGCCTCCGAAGCAGCCTCCGGCGACCACTCGCTCCGTATCTGGAACGAGGGTGATTACGACGACGGCGTGACGTGGGGCGTCCACCCCGTCTCTATCGAGTCCGGACAGGCCTACGAAATAACAGTCAGTGCCCAGTTCTGGAGCGAATCGGAGTCGTTCAACACGCTCCGGGACGCGGTGATGCGGCTCGGACCGGAGCCGCCGGACGTCGAGGAGGACTTCCCACACCCCGGCGTGAACACCACTGAACTCGGACAGACGCCCTACGGCGGACTCCGGGAACCGCTGTGGCTCGCCGACGGCTGGCGGGAGTACACCTTCGAGTGGACCACGCCCGAACTCTCGACGGAGACGCTCTACATCGCGCTGGGGACGAGCGTCATCTGGGAAGGGGACGCGACCCACTTCGTCGACGACATCAGGGTCGACGTCGAGACGCAGTGATGTCAGCTACCGGCAGTGCGTCAACCGCTGGTCGTCGCCAGACGGCGAGGCGTCAGGAGGTCGCCCTGCTGGCGCTCGCCCCGCTCGGACAGGTCGTCGTCGCTGCAGGGCTCGTGTTCGTCCGATAAGCGCCCGACGGGTACAGCGACACACCGTATCTATTTGGCTCTGCCAGAACCTGTCGACGTATGCCAAGCGGACTCAACCGACGGAGACAGTCCCAGTTATCGCTGGTGCCCGGGACGGTCGCTCTCGGCCTCGGACTCGTCGCTCATCTGATCGACCAGTTCCTGTTTGTGCGTGCCGGACCGGTTCCGATACTCCTGACAGCGCCGGCGGTCGCGACACTGCTGTATCTCCACGTGCGAGCGGCGACGTACCAGCGGATTGCCGCCCTCGCAGTCTGGGGGTTTGTCAGTTCCGGAGCCGCGATGGTCGGAGTGTATCTCGGAGTGGTCAACTACTATCTCCCCCGGTCGTTGACGAGCGCGGAGATGGTCGTCTACGACCTCGGACTGTTCCTCTGGTTCGTGGCGTCACTGTCAGCGATGTACGGGATAGCGGCACGTGCAGAGGGCCGACCGACCCGCGCGAAGGCAGTGATTCTCTCGGCCCCGTTCGTTCAGGTCGCCTGGGTCGCACTTGTCCGAATCGTGGTGGAAACCGGTCTGTACGCGTGATTTCGCCCGCGGAATTTGTGGGTATCGGCATGCGCCGAGCGTGGACCTTTATGTGTGTAACACGTACCCACGGATGACGAATGGACGCACAAATTGACCGGTCGCCGCTACACGTTTCACACACCGACCACGATGACGGCTGGACGGTCGCCGTCGACCTCAACGCCCTACAGGTCAGCGACGACCATGTGACAGTCGACGTCATCGGAACCGAGGCAATCGTTGCCGTCGACGCCCCGCACCTCCAGACGGAGTTCGACATCGACCTGCCGGCCGCCGGCGCAGTCCGGACACTCAGGAACGGCGTGCTCACGCTATCACACCGGCGCTAGCGCGTTCGCTGGCCACTCGTTTTGCCGCAGTCTCGCAGTCGTAGCAGCTGTGGGACACGACGCGACTTCACAAGGGATTTGAGCGTGATGCTGGAACCGTTCAGTGATGACTACCCCTCCCAGCCGGGACCCGAGCGACCTACCAACGATACGGGGCTCGGTGCCGCCGCTTCGTGCGTGGATTCGAACGTTTCTCATCGGCCTCTGTATGGGCAGTGCGGACGGCGTCCCCGGCGTCTCCGGGGGGACAATCGCGCTCATCGCCGGCGTCTACGAGCGGCTCATCGCCGCCATCACCGCCGTGACACCGGGCCGGATAGTACGCTTCTTTCGCGCGCTCGCCCCCGTAGACGGCGGTGTCGACCTTCGCGGGGCGTTCTCGGAACTGATAGAACTGGACATCTGGTTCCTCATCGCGCTGGTCGCCGGCGTCGGGACCGCCGTCGTCATCGTGACGCGAATCGTCCACGTCGCCAGCCAGGAGACACCGGCGCTGCTGTTCGGGTTCTTCTTCGGACTCATCGCCGCCTCGGCGGTGGTGTTACTGCGCAGTCTCACGGTCGAGTCGCCGTTCCAGATCGGGGCCGGCGTCGTCGGCTTCCTGGTCGCGTTCTACGTGTCCGGCGTGTCGACGTCTGCCGCTGACGGCAGCGGTCTCGCACTCGTCTTCTTCGCCGGCATGATCGGTGTGAGTGCGATGATTCTGCCCGGCATCTCGGGGTCGCTGTTGCTCATCATCCTCGGTCAGTACACCCGCATGTCGACGGCACTCAGCGAGTTCGTCGACGCCCTCATCGCCCTTGTCACCGGCGGGCCAGCCGAAGACGTGACCACGGCCGCCGTGCCGGTCGTGACGTTCATCCTCGGCGGGCTGGTCGGCCTGTTCACAATCGCACGGGTCGTCCGCCGTGCGCTGGACTACAACCGACGGGCGACGCTGGCCTTCCTCGTTGCGCTCGTCGTCGGCGCGCTCCGCGCTCCCGTCGTGGAGGTCCGGGGGACGGTTGGCTTCTCGACGGACGTTCTCGTCGCGTTCGTCGCCGCCGCCGCCGTCGGCGCGGCCGTCCTGCTCGCGCTCGACTGGTACGCCGTCGACCTCGACCTGGATAAGATCTAAACGCGTTCAGAAGCCCCAGGCGCGGCGGTACTGCGGCGGCCCCTCGGTTTCGTCGGTCGCGTCGAGTTCTTTCGCGGCGGTCATCGTAAAGTACGGGTCCCGGAGGTGTTCACGGCCGACGATTGCCATGTCGGCCCGGTCGTTGGCGACCACGGCCTCGGCCTGTTCGGGCGTCGTGATGCCGCCGACAGCGCCGACGGCGATGTCCGACTCGGTCTCCTCGCGGATGCGCTCGGCGTACCGGAGCTGGTAGTTCGGGCCGGCGTAGTCGGGGCGGGACTCGGGGTGGATGCCGCCGCCGCTCACGTCGATGAGGTCCGCACCGACGTCGGCCAGTCGGTCGGCCAGTCGCACGGAGTCGTCGACGGTCCAGGACTCGCGGTCGGGGAGCCAGTCCGTTGCCGAGACCCGCACGAACACCGGTTTGTCGTCGGGCCAGACCTCGCGGACGGCGGCGGTAACCTCCCGGGGCAGCCGTGTGCGCCCCTCGAAATCGCCGCCGTAGTCGTCCTCGCGGTGATTCGTGACCGGCGAGAGGAACTCATGGAGGAGGTAGCCGTGGGCGGCGTGGACCTCGGCGACTTCGAAGCCAGCGTCGAGCGCGCGCTCGGCGGCAGCGCGGAACGAGTCGATGACGCCCTCGATGCCGTCCTGGTCGAGCCCCGCTGTCGGCGGTGCGTCGCCGTCCTCGTAGGGCCATGGGTCGCCGGTCGGCCCGACGGCTTCCCACCCGCCATCCTCTGGCTGGAGCGGGCCGTGGCCCTCCCACGGCCGCGAGGTGGCGGCTTTCCGGCCGGCGTGGGCCAGCTGGATACCCGGCACGCTGCCCTGTTCGCTGACGAACTCCGTAATCGGTTCCAGCGCCGCCGCGTGCTCGTCGCTCCATATCCCGAGGTCCTCCGGGGAGATGCGGCCGCGGGCCTCGACGGCGGTCGCCTCGCTCATGACCAGTCCCGCGCCGCCGACGGCCCGGGAGCCCAGATGGGTGCGGTGCCAGTCGGTCGCCAGCCCGTCGCGGGCCTCACAGGAGTACTGGCACATGGGGGAGACCATGACGCGGTTCGGGACGGTCGTCTCGCGGAGTTCCAGCGGTGAGAACAGTGCAGTCATCGGCGAGGGTTCGCCGCCGAGACGGATAACCGCACTGGCGGCTGCAAGAGTCGTGGTCAGCGCCGGCGGTTCGCACCGATAGGCCCCACGGTTCCGACTCCCTATTCAGTCAGCGAGGCACCGGTGTTCCGGGGCGCGACGACGTGGACCGTCCCCTCGACGCCGGCGGCCTCGAGCGCCAGCACGCCGGCCTCGCGGGCCGCCGGCTCGTACTCCGCCGTCGTCAGCCCCCAGACGGTCGGCCCCCAGGAGCTCTGGCCGGCCCCGGAGATGACCGGGACGCTCGACAGCGAGTCGACGAGCGCGCCGGCCGGCGGACGGTAGACGCCGCCCTGTTCGTCGGCGTACCACGCGCCGTTCAGCCGGCCCAGCCGCGCCGCCGCCTGGCCGAACTCGTTGTGGTCTCTGGTCGCTATCGCGGGGAGGACCCGCCGGGTCAGTAGCGTCGATATCTCGTCGGCGATGCCGGGGTCGGCGCGCTCGACGGCCCCTCGCATGCTCTGGTCCTCCGCGCTGCCGCTCTGGCCGGGGTCGGTGTCCGGAACGACCACGACGAAGCGCCAGTCCGCCGGGACGTCGTGGTGGGCCAGCACCGGCGGCACCTCCCAGTCGCCCTCCGCCGGCGGCTCGGCGGTGAACCGCTCCGTCGGGTGCCCGCCGTCGACGACGAAACCGCCCGCCTCGAACGCCGCGACGCCGACGCCGCTCCGGCCGCCCCGTCCCAGTTGCGGGGCGTACGTCCGTGCGTCAGCGGTCCGGTCGTAGGCCCGAACGACGGCGATGAGCGTCGCAAGCGAGAGCTGGGTGCCGCTCCCGAGGCCGACGTGTCGCGGGAACCGCTCCTCGACGGAGACGGCCGCACCGGGGACGTCGAGCGCGTCGACGACCCGCCGGACGTACGGTTCGGTCGCTGCGTCGTCACACTTGACCGTGGCGGCCCGCGTCGCCTCGACGGTCAGCCGCGGCTCGTCGAGCGCGAGCCCGACGCCTCCATAGAGGCGCTCGTGGGCGAGCGAGAGGTTCTGAAACCCGAAGTGGAGTCGCGCGGCAGTCGTGACCGTCGGCATACGGCGGCGGAGGTCTCCGACGGAAAAGAAGCTACTGTCACCGGTCGGTTTCGCCGCGCTCCCGTGTCGGACGTTACCGCGAGTACAAGTTATTTATGGTTGCCCATGTCGTCGGTGAAATATGAGCAAGCAGGAACGGCAAGAGCGGCCCGAGAAGGACCCGGAGCTCCGGAGTACCGAGGTGACGGAGGGGTACGAGAAGGCCCCCCACCGCGCGATGTTCCGCGCGATGGGCTACGACGACGAGGACCTCTCCTCGCCGATGATCGGCGTCGCGAACCCCGCCGCCGACATCACGCCGTGTAACGTCCATCTGGACGACGTGGCCGACGCTGCCTACGACGGTATCGACGACACCGAAGGGATGCCGATAGAGTTCGGGACCATCACCATCTCCGACGCCATCTCGATGGGGACCGAGGGGATGAAGGCGTCGCTCATCTCCCGCGAGATAATCGCCGACTCTGTCGAACTCGTCACCTTCGGCGAGCGCATGGACGGCATCGTCACCATCGGCGGCTGTGACAAGAACATGCCCGGGATGATGATGGCCGCCATCCGGACGGACCTGCCCAGCGTCTTCCTCTACGGCGGCTCCATCATGCCCGGCGAGCACGACGGCCGCGAGGTCACCATCCAGAACGTCTTCGAGGGCGTCGGCGCTGTCGCCGACGGCGAGATGAGCGAGGGCGAACTCGACGAGATGGAACGCCACGCCTGCCCCGGCGCTGGCTCCTGTGGCGGGATGTTCACCGCAAACACCATGGCCTCCATCTCCGAGGCCCTCGGCTTCGCGCCGCTGGGGTCGGCCTCCCCGCCGGCCGAACACGAGTCACGCTACGAGGAGGCCCGGCGGGCCGGCGAACTCGCCGTCGAAGTGGTCCAGGAGCGCCGCCGCCCCTCGGATTTCCTCACCCGCGAGTCCTTCGAGAACGCCATCGCCCTGCAGGTCGCGGTCGGCGGGTCGACCAACGCCGTCCTCCACCTGCTCGCGCTCGCGGCGGAGGCCGGCATCGACCTCGACATCGAGACGTTCAACGAGATCAGCGCCCGGACGCCGAAGATAGCCGACCTCCAGCCCGGCGGCGAGCGGGTGATGAACGACCTCCACGAGGTCGGCGGCGTCCCGGTCGTGCTGCGGGCGCTGAACGACGCCGGCCTGCTCCACGGTGACGAACTCACGGTCACGGGCAACACAATCGCCGAAGAACTCGACCGAATCGACCCGCCGGCCATCGAGGACCTCGACGTGGACTACCTCTACACCGTCGAGGACCCCATCCACGAGCGCGGCGCGATTCGCATCCTCTCTGGCAACCTCGCGCCCGACGGCGCGGTCATCAAGATCACCGGCGAGGACCACCTCCACCACGAGGGGCCGGTCCGCGTGTTCGAGCAGGAGGAAGGGGCCATGGAGTACGTCCAGGAGGGTCACGTCGAGTCCGGCGACGTGATCTGTATCCGCAACGAGGGCCCGCAGGGCGGTCCCGGCATGCGCGAGATGCTGGGCGTGACCTCAGCCGTCGCCGGGCAGGGCCACGCCGAGGACGTGGCGCTTTTCACCGACGGCCGCTTCTCCGGTGCGACCCGCGGCTTCTCGATTGGCCACGTCGCCCCCGAGGCGTTCGTCGGCGGCCCCATCGCCGCCCTCGCGGACGGCGACACCGTCACCATCGACATCGACAACCACGAGCTGTCGGTCGACCTCACCGACGACGAGATGGCACAGCGCCTCGAAGACTACGACCCCGAGCCGACCTACGACAGCGGCGTGCTGGCGAAGTACCACAGCGACTTCGGCTCCGCGGCCAACGGTGCGGTGACGAACCCCGGCGCAAAGTGGGACTGATACGGGCTGTACCGGTACGTGTCGGCCCTGGGCACTACCGGAGATACTGGCCGTATCGGGACCAGCTCCGAGGCTCTCGAACTGCTCGATAGTGACTGCAGGAACCGAAAACCGGGTCGATTGTACGACGGCGTGTGAGCGGTCCCGCGACTGGCACCCGGGACGGGTCACACTTCTATATGTCCGGCACCTAATGTCCCGTGCAACTGACACTACGTATGTCCGGAGCACCGGTTTCCAGATGCGGATACGAGTGGCCGGCAGACGGTGACTCGGTGGACAGCATGCTCGCAGCGGTCACTCCGGCGGCGTGTTGCTTTCGCCCGACTGTGGACGGGGAGGCGGACCGGTGTGTCTGGCATGCCGGCCAGGAACTGAGTGCACGGAAGACGGTCGATGCACTGGTCGAGAGCTGTGTGCCGTCAACGATCCGCGACCAGACTCGACCGTTCGCGGAACACTTCGGCGGGGCGATTCTGTCCGGGTGTACGCTCACCGATGCGATACCGGTAGCCAGGACAGCCCTCTACGGGGCGGACCTGTCAGGAGCGACGGTATCGGGGGCTGTCCTCAGCGAGGCAAACCTGCGGGGAGCTGATCTCTCGAACGCGGACCTGACTGGGGCGGACCTCACCGGTGCCAGCCTCCGGGATGTCGACATGCGGGACGCTGACCTGGAAAACGCCGACCTGACTGACGCGAACCTCCGCGGGGCCGACCTGACTGACGCGAACTTGCGAAGTGCGACACTGACCGAGGCCAAACTCTTCGAAACGACGTTGTGCAAGGCCTACCTGGGCCGTGCGGACCTGAGGGGTGCGAACCTCGAGAACGCCGACATGACAGGCGCGAACCTCGGCCGTGCCGACCTGACTGGTGCGGTCCTGGGGCGGGCGGATATGACCAGAGCGACAATGCAGGGAACCGTCCTGTCGGAGGCGAGTATCGGCCGTGCTGTCATGCGACAGACGACACTCTACAGGGCCGACCTGAGCGACGCGTACCTCGGTCGCACCGACCTGTCGGGTGCGAACCTCAGCAGCGCCGACCTGACCGGTGCGAACCTCGCACAGGTGGATCTGTCGGGTGCGAACGTCAGGGACGGTGACCTGTCGGCCGTGAACCTCGGACGGGCTGACCTCACTGAGGCGACCCTCCGCAACGCCTCCCTTCACGAGGCGAATCTGCGTGACGCCGACCTTGGTGACGCGGTTCTCGAAAACGCCGTCCTGCACGAGGCAACGCTCACGGACGCCGAAATGCCGAACGTGGTTCTCGATGGGGCCGACCTCCACGGGGCGACCCTCAGAGACGCCACCCTGAGCGATGGGACCCTGAGAGAGGCCGATCTGCGTGATAGCGATCTCGAGGGCGCCACACTGGTCAGGACGGACCTCGTGGACGCTGACCTCGCTGCTACGACCCTCCGGCGGGCCGACCTCACCGATGCGGACCTCAGGGGTGGGACACTCGCTGGCAGCGACCTCAGAGGGAGCGTCCTCAGGAACGTCGAAGTGAGTCAGGGGACGCGGTGCGGCCGCCAGACGCGAGCGGAACGCGCGGCCGTCGGCGCCGAAGCGTGGGACCAGATTGCACGGGCGTACAACACGCTGAAAAGCGCGTTCAGCGAGGGCGGACTGGTCGGCAAGGCCAGGAAGCATCACGTGCTGGAGCGACGCGCCCGTGGGTACGAGGCGAAGGCAAACGGTGCGATATCGGGCTCTCTCCAGTTCGCCGAGGGGAAGCGAGTGCCGTCGTTCTCCCGGGAGCACGGAAACGTCGGGGCCGACGCGGCCTACATCGGCTCGTGGCTCTCCCGTGTGACGACGGGCTTTGGCGTTCGACCCTTCCGACTGACTCTCTGGATGCTGTTTCTGTTCGCAATTTCGGCGGTGTGCTACGAAGTAGACCCGGGCATCTCGGACAGCATCTACTACAGTGTCGTGACATTCACGACTGCGCCGCCGCCCGAGAGCGAACCGACGCTACAGGTCGTGCGAGCAGTCGCACTGGTGGAGACGTTCGGCGGTACGCTGCTTATCGTCCTGCTGGGCTACATCCTCGGGAACCGTGAGCGGTTCTAGCAGTCGAGACGCTCTCGGACGTGACCACTCGCTAACACACCTACAGTCAGCAAAGCCCTACTCTCAAAACAACGGTCCTGCTGACGATACCCTCCATATCTTGCACCGTATTCCGGACAGGTTCTATAGAGTTAGTTCGGAGCGTGCAAGATAGAGGGCGCCTACGCAGCACGGGTCCCGTCTGGTTGGTCGTGAGTTACTCGGATGCTCGTCACAACATCGCGGCGTGAAAATGTCACCAGTTCACAGGAGTAGGGAGCCTGTATGAGCACGGAGAGAGTATATACGTGATAGAATCTGACCGACCCGTCGACGGTGCGTCGCCCGAGCCGACCTACGAGACGGTCGACGTGAGCGTGCTGGTGATCGGCGCGGGAGCCGCGGGGGCTCGGGCCGCCATCGAACTCGTCCAGCAGGGGGTCGATCCCGAGGACGTGCTGGTGATCGGCAAGCGGGGCCACGGCGACGCGCACACGACGTGGGCACGCGGTGGAATCAACGGCGCGCTCGGGACGCAGGACCCCGAGGACGACTGGACGATTCACGCCGCGGACACCCTCAAGGAGGGGCACTTCCTCAACGACCCCGGGAAGGTGGAGACGGTCACCCAGCGGATGCCCCGGCTCCTTCGGGAACTGGACGACTGGGGGATGGCGTTCAGCCGCACCGCCGACGGCGACATCGACCAGCGCTACTTCGGCGCACAGTCGTTCCGTCGGACAGCGTTCGCCGGCGACTACACCGGGGAGTCGCTGCTGAAGACCCTGGTGGCGAAGGCCCAGTCGCTGTCCATCCCCTACCGCGAGAACGTTTTTATCAGCCGGGTACTGACCGAAGATGGCCGGGCGCTCGGGGCGGTAGGTGTGGATCTGGACACCGGAGACTTCCTGGCGTTCCGAGCGGACACCGCGGTGCTCGCGGCGGGCGGCTACACCAGCCTGTACGACCGCCACTCGTCGCAGGACGACGAGAACACTGGCGACGGGCCGGCGCTGGCCTACGAGGCCGGCGCTCGGCTGATGGACATGGAATTCGTCCAGTTCCACCCGACCGGGATGGTCGGCGACCGTTACGGCGAGGAGTGGGACGGCAGACTCGTCACGGAGGCGGTCCGTGGCGATGGCGGCCGGCTGTACAACAGCGAGGGCGAGCGATTCATGGAGCGGTACTCCCCCGACCAGATGGAACTGGACGCCCGCGACGTTGTGGCCCGAGCCATCGACCGCGAGGTCCGGGAGGGTCGGGGAACGGAGAACGGCGGCGTCTACCTGGACATCTCTCACCGCGAGCGCGAGTACATCGAGGAGCGGCTCCCCCGGATGTACGAGCGGTTCGCCGATCTGGGCGTGGACATGGCTACCGAGCCCGTCGAAGTAGCCCCGACCGCTCACTACGGGATGGGCGGCGTGGTCGTCGACGAGCACAGCGAGACCGACGTGGATGGGCTGTACGCCATCGGCGAGACGATGGCCGGCGTTCACGGCGCCAACCGGCTGGGTGGTAATTCCCTGGCCGAAACCATCGCTTTCGGCGAGGCGGCTGGCGAAGCTATCGCCGACCGCCTGGCCGGGGAGGACCGGCCAGCGGTGGGTGACGACCAGTTCCACCGTCTCGCGCGCCACCATCTCGCCGATCTCACGACGCTGGCCGGCAGTGACGGGAGCGAGGACCCCGAAGTGCTGTTCGACGAGCTGCGCGGGCTGATGGGCGCCCACGCCGGCATCCTTCGCGACGGCGAGGGGCTGGTCGAAGGGCTCGCCGAACTGGAGGCGTTGCGCGAGCGGGCCGGCGACCTCGCGGTGGGTGACCCCACCAGCCGGTCGTTCGAGTTCGCACTGAACCTCGGGTTCGCGCTGACCGTCACCGAGGCGGTCCTCCGGGGGGCCGCTGAGCGCGCGGAGTCTCGCGGCGCCCACTACCGCACCGACCACCCGGAGACCGACGACGGTTGGCGACGCAACATCGTCATCGAACGCGACAGCGTCGGCGGGATGCATCTGAGCACAACCGCCGTGGGCTCACCCAGCCAGGCGGTTCAGACGGCGCTAGACGCCGGCTACGAACTGAACTACCACCAGCTTGAGTAATCACACCGGTTCGACTCCCTGACCTGCCGAGACACGCCTCTCGGGGGGACGCGACGCACGGGCTGACCGCGACCACACCTCCACGGTCGCTCGCCCCGGCGGGAGTTCGGCCACGAACACACACTCCATGACATACACCGGAACCGGCCTCGTTGAAACCCTCAATCTGTGATGCGTTCCAGCGACCCTGTTGCATACAGGGTGCGTATGCAGCACGCGTTCCGTCTGGTTCGTCGTGAGTCACTCAGTTGTTCGTAATACTATCCCAGCGTGAAAATGCTACCAATTCACAGGGGTAGGTGTCCTGTGTGAGTATGGAGCGACCAGCACATGAGCCACTCACATACCGAAGCAGACGCCGTCCGAGACGCATCCGACCGGTTCTACAGTGCACTGGACGAGATGGCGAACGGCGATGCCAGTTCCATGGCGGACGTGTGGTCACACGATGAGGACGTGACGACCATGCACCCGATCGGTGGACGGGAGGAGGGCTGGGAAGCTGTGAAAGGGTCCTGGGAGGGAGTCGCATCAATGAGTGAGGGTGGGGAGGTCACCCGCACGGACCAGCTCATCCGCGTCACCGGCGACCTCGCATACGAACTCTGCACCGAGTCGGCGTCGATGACCCTTGCGGGCGAGCCGCTCTCTCTGGAGGGCCGGGCGACCAACGTCTACCGGAAGGAGAACGGCGAGTGGAAGGTCGTCCACCATCACGCCGATATCCACGCCGAGTTCGCCGAGATGATCGCGAACATGGATGAGAGTGCGTAGATGCTGTTCCACGTTCGCTTGACCCATAGTCCCGAGAACTGCTGGGCGCGTGATTACTTCGACCTCTCATCCTACAAAGCATGACCGGCGGTGTCGCGGGTGGGAGGAAGGGTGAATCAGTCGTCAGCGGCGAGTGTCGTAGTCGCGTCCTCGGTGAGCACTGCGCTCAGCGTGTCGTCGCCGACCCGGCCGACGGCGATGGCCGTTATCGCACTCCTGCTTTTGAGGGTTGTATTCGGCAGTGACAACGCTACGTCGTCACCGGCGGCCGGACAGATCTCGAGGTCGTACTCCCCGCTGTCGACCGGTGTGTACTCCGAGGACTCTCTGTAGCCGATGCTCTCGAAGAGGGTCGGCCCGCCGCCCGCGACACGGACGTCCACTGCCGGGGCGTCCGGCGAAGCGTGGACGAACCGGGCGTGACACATCCCCTCAGCGAGCCTACCCGGGGCGTCCATCATCACGGTGGCCGCGATGTCGTTCTCGGAGAGCATCCCGGTCGCGAGTGCAGTGTAGGAGGTATCGTCTTCGAGGTCAAGCGTCGCCTCAAGAACGGGATCAGTCTCCCCGTGTCCGCTTATAATCAGCTCGTGACTGCCCGAAGGGAGGGCTACGTAGTCGGTAACGTTGGGATATGCAACTCGCTCGAAGGCTATCTCGCCGTCGACGCGAACGTCCATGTCTGGAGCGTCAGGAATACAGTGGCCGATTCGTACCGGTGATTCGTTTGCCATGTCTAATCACTCGCTTGTGAGCGAGCAATGTAGACTTGTAATCAGTCATGATTAAATGGGATAGATTTTCATACTAATCTGATTTTTGATTAATAGAGTTCCGGCGTACGAGACTGGCCTCGGATCCGTTGCTAACATTGATACTGTTCAGTCTGTAGTCTACCGGCAGAACGGCATCGGAATCGGTGGGACGTCTTGCTGAACGTACCTTCTGAGTCTTGCACGCTTATTCTGACAGCTTCTGGAAACGTTGAATCGGACGTGCAAGATACAACGCGCGTGTCTTGCACGGCCCGACGGACTATTTTGAATGTTGGGGCTGTGCTACTACCAAATGGTTGAACTCCGCGGTGCTTGGACCGAACAGGAACTTGAGCGGTTTCTCACGGAGTCGCGGATCCCAATTCGCCACTCGGTTCACCGAGGAGATGGGTCCCTGTGGTCGATTGCGCTCTGGTATTGGTATCGGGATGGGTCATTCGAGTGCGTGACGTCCGCAAACGCGGCCCTCGTCGAGTTTCTGGGAGGTGGTTCGTCGGTCGCGTTCGACGTTCCGACGAACGACGCACCCTCAGAAATCTTGAGGTTGGACTGTCTTCCGGTCGTTCGCCTCAGCCCTTCGGGTTGCGTCCACCGGGGTCCTCGGCCATTTCCAGGCATACCATAGAACTAGTGCAAGAAGAAGAACTTCTACACCAGCACCAAAGTAGTAATGTGGCCAAGATCCTGCACCCGCTAAATTGAATAATGAATACGGAATATAGAGTATTCCCAGGACGAGATTCGTCCAGCGATTCACTCTTGCCGGCAATGTCAGAGACAGGGCAACCATCAAAGCCGGAATTGTTACTGATACCAGTGCAATCATAATAAATAATGGCGAAATTTGGAACGTGAATACTTTTCCTATTAGTATATCCTCAATAGTCCCTGGCTTATAAAACCCCAAAACATCTACATATACATATAAAAACATAAATGATGTCCACAATCCGGCAAGCTTCAATTTCACGTCAATCTGGTTGTCCTCCAACCCGCCGCTCTTGGGTTCCGCCGTCGTTGACTGGTCCGCCTGTGGCTTTGATGGTACCATACGGTGCCTACGACCCGATTCCTTGTGAATAGTTAGCATTTTGAAACTCTGCGTGGTTTTGATTATCCGAGTGACCCCAACCTCGGTTTCCAGATAGACGAGACCTACAGTGGACGTGCTGAACGAATGCTCTGTATTCAGTAGACTACATCTGACAGGTCCTGGTAAATCCCTCGTCAAGGCTCCTCTTGTGAGCCGACCTGTCCGACTCTTGGCCAAGAATCGGACACCGATTCGAGTTCATTCGCAGACCTGCTCTTTGAAATACACAGCTTTGTTGAAACCCTCAGTCGGTGATAGATTCCAGTAGTTGTGCTGAATACACAGCACGTATCGCTGACCAGTTCCTCATCTGATTTCATCGACTCGAATCGCTCAGTTCAGGGCACATGTGCAGCAGAACTCGTACTGCCGCTACGGATTCGTAGCCAAACTATAGTAGCCATTGAAAATCAATACACACCCGACCGCACGACTGCAGTGCGGTCGGTGTGTAAATCGTTTCAATTGTTACTATAACAACATAGTAGCGAACAGCACTTGTCCGGAGCAACTACGTGGCTTCCTCTCGATCCAGTGCGTCGATTCCCTCGCTTGTCTCCACAAATACCATCGTTACGCTGGACGGGCTTCGATAGCAGTAATCATACCGAAGAAGGCGGACGATGACTCGATAGTCGTTAGTGGCGACTCGGTGACAACGGCGAGTGGCTCCTGATTCCACCGACAACTGTGTTTCTCGAAGTGTGCGTCTGCCCGCCAGTCTTGGAAACGGGCGATGGGTCCGACGCTGCTTCGACCGTGCTCTAACAGTAGAATTCGTCCATCGGGCGCACAGACACGCCCCATCTCCGAGAGCGCCTCGACCCGGTCGGGAAACGTACACGTCGATAGTGAGGATATGACGGTATCGAAACTATCGTTTGGAAAGTCGAGATCCTGAGCATCCATCTCGTACAGTGTCGTTTCCTGTGGACTTTCGTCAAGATGCTGGCTTGCCTCTATGAGCACCGCATCACTGATGTCGATGCCAACGTACTCAGTAGCTCGGTCGAGATACTGGGCGTTGGTCCCCACCCCACAACCCACATCGAGGACTCGGCCGGTCGCATCGCCAAACAGCACTCGGCGGTACCGACCAGTGAATGCCCGATTGAGCCAGTCCATCTTGGCCATCGTCGTGGCCTGCTCACGGTAGGTTTCCTTGACATCGGCCAGAGTATGACGCCGATGTCTGGTGGGCATGGACGTTCTCGTGTTATTTTTGCTCATCGTCACCCTCCGTGGTCAGTGCTCGAGCGAACGCTGTCGCACTTGAGAGTGGCGTGGCCACGGTTGCGGCGGGAACGACATCGGCCCACCTGTCGTACGCATCGCGGTCGGCAAAGGCCTTGACGTATGGACAGATAGCAGCATAACTGTCCTGAAGCGTCGGGTCACCGCCCGACTCTTCGTGGGCATCCAGTCCGATTCCCAGTGAGAAGACAGCCGTTTCGGGGTCGACCGACAGCTCCTCGCTACCCACCGCGCGGGCTTCGATAACCACCCCGTCGGGGCTGACCGTATGAACCTCAACAGGTTTGTGTTCCAGTGCAGCGAGGATGATCGCGTCGTAGAAACACCGGAAGTGGTGACGTTCGCCAGTTACCTCTCCCCAGTGGTCTGTTTCCTCGTCGGTGTGGCAAAGCTGATCGGCGTCGAGGGAGCCACCGCCGGTTTGTCGACGGATCTGCTCGCTCCATTCGGCCAGCGTATCGACCGATTCGACGCCGAAGAAGCGTCCGAGCGCGGTTCGCAAGTCCTCGGGGAGCCGCTGGTCAAGCCCGGCTTCCCCGAGCCAGTGACCGGAGCCACCTTCGGGCGCCGTTTCCTGTGGGTTGACGCCACAGCATCCATCGGTGACGTCGACTGTCGTGGTATCGGTTTCTGTGTCACACATCGCATTTTACGAGACGAGACGCTACAGCGTCTTCTTTGCTCCCAGTGATGTGGGCCGGTTTATTACTGTAATACTGTGTCATACTGCACGGGGTGACGAACGCAGGTGATTCCGCTGTTCCTGTATTCGTGCCAACTATTAGACCCACGAACACCCGTTGGGATTGTTTCGGTCCGCTGTAGAACCAATATCGTCCAGAAAGGGGTATGTCGGCGACTGGCAGGTGCCAGTCTCGTCTCCGTGCAAACCCTATGGCGCGTAGTCACCATCCTCGAAGATGGTCCGCCTCCGTACGGCCGATGTGAGCGTCTAATAAATCCACCCAGAACAGTGGGGGTCAGAGAAACACCCCAGTACGGCGTCTGTATTCTCGAGGTGACAACCAGTGTATACCCAACCTCCACCCCGAAGAACGCGCGCCATCACGCACACACCAGATAGAATCAGTCGACGTGCCCCCTCTCCTCTGACATCGCTGAGTTATGCGGCTATCGTCCCTGCGACGCTACTGATTGTCTCGGCCCTCCCGACGCATCCAATACTCGTTGTGAGTGCGCTCTGGCTGAGTGGCGGAATAGCCGTAGTGCTTGTCGTACGTTCCAGTGACAGAGATTGTCAGCGCAGTCAGCCACACCAAACCTCGAACGCTTCGTCAGATACGCCTGCTGCCCGTAGCGCCAGCGAATCGAACAGCAACACGACTTAAATCTGCCCAGCAGATGGGCAGATATCACGATTAGACTCCCGTTCGTGTTATCGACTACGGTGAGACAACGTGGCAACTGAATCAATCAGACCAGGCACCGAGCGGACGACCAGCGAGCTACTCGCCGATATGGCCCGGAGGAACGGGACGGCGTTTCTCTGTGGGGCGATTGCGTTCTTCGCGGGAAGTGCCGTCCTGACACAGAGCGGTCAGCCAGGCGCATCCACACCACTCCCGTGGATGCTGAGTCACGTGCTTTGGATCGTGGCGACGGCATTCGTCGCTATCGGAACGGTACGGCTCGTCGTCGCCCGTCCTGCGTCGCGGACTGGTATCGTCGGCTACGTGGCTAGTGGGCTCGTCGGACTAGGCGTGCTCCACACGCTCCAGTGGGCGACCTGGGTGTATGTAGATGTGATTGCCTATCAGCAGAACGCCCACGAGATGCTGTCACTGCCGCTCCTCCATCCCTTCGGCACCGGCCACATGCTCATGTTCGCGATCATTATCGGAAGTGCGATTACGGCACTCGCGCTGGTGCTGGCGGGGACGCGACTGACCCATCGGGCGCTCCCCTGGCTCGGTGGTCTCGTCGGCGTGATGACTGCGCTTGCGGGTGTCGTGACACTCGTAACGTTTGCGCCCGTCCGGTCCCCGGCGAGTCTGGTGGCTATCGGTTCACAGGCACTTAGCTTCGCCTGGCTGTTCGTCGTGGGCGTCACGCTGTATCGTGATAG
This sequence comes from Haloarcula sp. 1CSR25-25, assembly GCF_032027985.1. Lineage (NCBI taxonomy): Archaea > Methanobacteriati > Methanobacteriota > Halobacteria > Halobacteriales > Haloarculaceae > Haloarcula > Haloarcula sp. 1CSR25-25. The sequence continues at coordinate 642,520 of NZ_JAHYBW010000002.1, read as the reverse complement.
TTCCGAAGCCCAGCAGGAAACCACAGTATGACGGTCTCAAACTGGTGGAACCGAACCAGATACGGGCTGTACGCGCCGGTCTACGACTGGGGTGCGCAGCCGTTGGAGCGAGGCCGCAGACGTGCTATCGAACGACTTGACATCCAGTCCGGCGACCGCGTCCTCATCCCGGGATCCGGAACCGGCATGGATCTCGAACACCTGCCCGCAGGCGTGGAGGTCACCGCCATCGACGTGACGCCAGCGATGGTTCGACGGACGGAGCGGCGAGGCAACTCCCTAGGGCTGGACGTGGACGCACGAGTCGGGGACGCCCGGTCACTTTCCTTCGAAGACGACTCCTTCGACGTCGTATTGCTCCATCTGATCCTGTCGGTGATCTCCCATCCCGAGAGAGTCGTCGCCGAGACAGCACGCGTCCTCGACTCCGAAGGACGTGTCTCTATCTACGACAAGTTCGTTCCCGAGGGCACGAGGCCGTCACTTCTGCGTCGTGCGATCAATCCAGTTGCTCGGTTTCTGTTTGCTGACCTCACCCGTCGACTAGAACCAATGACGGCCGATACCGACCTCGAACTCACTACCGAGGAATCGTTCCTCGGTGGAATCTACACAGTGACGATCGCAGCACCATCCTGCAGAGAATCCTCGACAACGACAGAGAGCGTGTGACTGCAGGATAGCCGAGTATAGGGGACCGTTCCGCGAAAAGACGACACGCTGTCGGCGGATTACCCCTGCGCCCCGAATTTCTGAGAGAGGAGGTTCCGTTCGGCCCGCTGAAGGTGTTCGGCCACCGTCGAGGCGTCTAAATCCAGTTCAGCGGCCACCTCTTCTGTCGACACCTCACGGGGAACTTCGTAAAACCCCATCTCGTAAGCAGTGTGTACGATCTCCCGTTGGCGTTCTGTGAGTGCATCGAGGTCTGTCTCGGTACCGTCGTAGTCGCCGAGTTTCTCCAGTTCCGGCGAGATGCCGGCAGCTTCGTACTCCTGGAGAGCCTTGCTGATCGTCTGTTGGGGACCGACAAGTTCCATTGTGGCACCGTGCTCGGTCATTGAGGGATCACAGGTCCCGATCAGCTCATCGCCGTAGTCGGCAATCTCGTCGGTCAGATCCGGCGCGACTATCTCGACCAGATAGAGATAGGTATGTTCTTTCTCTGTGACGAACTCCCACTGGGAGACTGCCTCGAACGCTGAGAGGCGCTCGCCATCGAGTTTCTCCTCGACTTCGAGTTGCATCACGCCACCGTTTCCGTGGCAGTCGAGTTCCTCGAGTTCACGGATACCGGCGTCCCTGGTGTAGGCAACCAAGTCACCGAGTCCCATCTCCTCGAGTGCTTCGTCACTCATTGTGACGATCGCTTCGCGCATTATCCGGACATAGACGTGTTTTTTAATAAATCCTATTCCAGTCTCGTAATGTTCGAAACATGGTTCGCAGACGCTGGCAACCGACTACGCTCCCCCTAACCTCGGAGAGTGAAGTAATCAATTGGAGTCGTGTTTCCCCGTCCATCAGCCATCGTCCCGCCACGCAATCGTGGGCCACAGCAGTGTCGTGAGCGGGTACTTAGGCGCGAATCAGTGTCCCACTGTCCGCCAACACGAGCAGGATAGAACCGACCGCTGGTGCTACATACACCCTCTGTATGCCCCACACCGGTTGTATCAGACGCTGAGGGTTTCAACGGAACCGAGATACTCAACAGCAATCCCTACCGAACCGATACCGTCTGGCCATAATCACAGCCTCGACTAACACACCGTGCCGCCCGGGTCGGAGCGGCCTCGTCAGATAAAACCGGGACTCACTGCCGCGTGACCGTGATGAGCCCCTCTTTGAGCGCCGCTTCGAACCGCTCGTCCAGTGTCATCTGCTCCCAGCCGTCCGGCTGGTTCTCAGTGGCGATCTCTGAGAGGGACTCGACCAGGTCTCTGTGGAGGAAGCGACCATTCTCGCCACAGTCGTCGCAGGTCTTGATTATCGATCGAACCTCGAAGTCCCGCTCGACTTCGGCCTGGCATCGGGCGCACACGTACGTTTCAGACACGACCGACAGTACGTCGTCCGGATACTCGGTTGTTGTGACTTGTTTCAGTCGGACCGACGAGGAGCATCCACTACAGCGATAGCGGACGTTCCAGGGGAACGGGCCGGAACCCGCCCATCGAAAACACCCCAGAGCCCGGTAGCGCACTGCCATCCCGGTCAGCGGGACGAGTCGGGAGCGGGCCTGTCACTGCGGACAGCGGTGTCTGGCATCGGCGGTAGCGGGTCCGTCCCCCGCTCGTGGCTGCTAAACCTATTTACAACCCCAGTACAAACGGTGGGGGTGTTGATGTCCCCGGCGACCGTCCTCCTCGTCGCTGCCGAGACTGCCGCCGGTGCGCAGTTACAGGCGGCACTGGAACAGGCGGCAATCGACGCAACGGTCCGTACGACCGACCCCGAACGCGTCGATACGACACTGCTACGGACCCCGACTGACTGCCTCGTGGTCCCGGTGACGTGTGCGGGGATGGCTGGCGGCCATCTGGCGGAGGCGGCCACCGGCCTCTACCCGGACCTCCCCGTGATTATGTACGGCAGCGACGCGGATGGCGGATACCACATTCAGACGGTCGGCGACGACGCTCTCGAATCGCCGGCACTGGCCGGGGCAGTCGGTGCGGCACTCGACAGCAGCGAGACGATGGCCTCTCGGCCCGTCTCACGACCCGAGACGATTCTCGCCACGCTGTTCGAACGGAGCTCCGAGCACCTGTTCGTGAAAGACACCGACAGGCAGTACGTGCTGCTCAACGATTCCTCGTACGCGCCCCCGGAACTGCTCGGCCGGCGAGACGAGGACGGGTTGCCCGCCGGGGCAGCGTATCTCGAGGCGGCACGCGGCGACGACCTGCAGGTCATCGACGACGGGACCGACGTGCTGGACGTCCACGAGTTCTCACCGGCGATGGAGAAACACCTCAGAACATCGAGGGTCCCCTGGCACGACGAGACCGGTGAACTGGCTGGCCTCGTCGGGGTCACCCAGGACATCACCGACCAGCGGGAACGCGAGCGCCTCCTCAGACAGCAAAACGAACGCCTCCGGAAGGTAGCCCTGCTGGCCGCACACGAACTCCGCAACGAGCTCCAGGTGTCGACGGGGCACCTCTCGCAGGTCGATGTCGACGACGAGCACGTGGCGGCCGCCGAGGACTCTATCGACCGGCTCGCCGCCATCGTCGACAAGGTCGTCTCGCTGGCGTCGAACAACTCGCCGGAGTTCGAGCCCGAGGGACTGCGGCTCTCGACGGTCGTCTGGGACGTGTGGAGTTCGCTGTCGCTCGAGGCGGCGTCGCTCGAAGTCACGTCCGATCGGCGGCTGCTGGCGGACGCCGAATCGATGCGGCTGTTCCTTGAGATTCTGCTCTCGAACGCCGTCGAACACGGCGGCGCCGACGTTGCGATTCGCGTCGGTGCCACATCCTCCGGGTTTTTCATCGCGGACGACGGTCCCGGCGTCGACGTCTCGCCTCCGGACCGGGTGCTCGAGGCGGGGTACGCCTCGGAGAAGCACAACAGCGGGTTCGGGCTCTACATCGCCAGCCGGATCGCGAAGGAACACGGCTGGTCGCTGGCCGTCGGTGAGAGCGAGGACGGCGGCGCGCGGTTCACCGTGACCGACGTGGAACGACCCGATTAGAGCTCGAAGGTCTCGTCGCCGTCGAGGACGTGGACCTCGGTGTCGCTACCGGTGCCTTTGACCTCGTTCACGAAGTCCTGCGTTTCGATCTCGATGGGCGGGAACGTGTCGTAGTGCATCGGGAACGCGTGGTCGACGTCCAGCCAGTCGACGGCGACGGCGGCCTGCATCGGTCCCATCGTGAAGTGGTCGCCGACCGGCACCGCCGCGGCGTCCGGTTCGAGGAACGGCCCGATGACGTCGCGCATCTCCGTCATGAGGCCGGTGTCGCCGGCGTGGTAGAACGTCGTCGACTCCTTGTCGCTGATCTGTGTCGGCTTCGTGTCGGAGATGATGAACCCGCCCGGCATCCCGCCGCTGGTGCCGTAGCTGGTGTCCATGCCGTTGGTGTGGTCGGCCCGGTGCATCGTGACGAACGCGTCGCCGATCTCGACGGTGCCGCCGATGTTCATCCCCATGCCGCCGACCGCGTGGAAGTCGCCGAAGTTGTCCTCGCAGTACTCGACGATTTCCGGCGTCGCCACGAGCCCGCTGCCCTCGTAGCGGTCCACGTCGCCGATGTGGTCGGCGTGGCCGTGGGTCAACAGCACGTAGTCGGGGTCCAGTTCCTCGGGGTCCGTGTCGGTCTTGGGGTTGTCGAAGAACGGGTCGATGAGCAACTCGGTGTCGTCGACTGTGACGTGCCACGTCGAATGGCCGTACCATGTAAGGTCCATGTCAAATCACGCTACTCGCGGTGCCTACTTAATAGTACACCGGGCCGGGCTAGGAATCGTGGCCATCGTCGGGTCGGATTCGCGAGAGCCGCATCGCGTTACCGGTCACGGCCGTCGTCATGCCGGCGTCGCCCGCAAGCACGGCGACCCAGATGGGGACGTAGCCGAACGGAACGGCGAGGGCGAGACCGGCCTTGACCGCCAGGCTGGCCCAGATGTTCTGTCGGATGACGCCGTTGGCGTCGTTCGCCAGTTCGTACAGGTACGGGAGCTTCGAGAGGTCGTCGCTCATGAGCGCGATGTCGGCCGTCTCGAGGGCCGTGTCCGTCCCGGCGGCCCCCATCGCGACGCCGACGGTCGCGCTCGCCAGCGCCGGCGCGTCGTTGATACCGTCACCGACCATCGCCACTCCGTCGTGCTCCTCGACGAGGTCCTCGATAGCGGCGACTTTCTCGTCAGGCAAGAGTTCGGCCTGGTAGTCGTCGACGCCGACCTCCCGGGCGATAGCCCCCGCAGTGCGCTCGTTGTCGCCGGTGAGCATCACCGTCCGCTCGACGCCCAGGTCGCGGAGCCGGGAGACGGCGGCTTTCGCCTCCGGGCGCACCTCGTCGGCGACGGCGATGATCCCTTCTATCTCCTCGTCCGTGCCCACGATGACGACCGTCTTCCCCTCGGCCTGGAGTTCCGGCACCGTGTCATCGAGCAGGTCAAGGCAGTTGTTGCGCTCACAGAGTCGCTGGGCCGTTTTCGTGACGACGCCGCCGTCGGTGGTCGCGTGGACGTGCGAGAGGTCGAAACCGAGGTCGTCGAACAGCCCCGGCTTGCCGGCGTAGTGGGGCGTCCCGTCGAGGTCCGCCCGGACGCCCTTGCCGGTGATGCTCTCGAAGTCGTCGATTTCGGCGCTCTCGACGCCGGCAGTCCCCGCCCTGGCGACGATGGCCTCGCCGATGGGGTGTTCGCTCCGCTGTTCGAGCCCGCGGGCACACTGCAGGACCTCCGCCTCCGTGTTCCCGTTCAGCGGAATCACGTCGGTGACGGTCAGTTCGCCTTTCGTCAGCGTGCCCGTCTTGTCGAAGGCCACCACGTCGACTGCCCCCATCGCTTCGAGGTGGTTGCCGCCCTTGATGAGCACGCCGTTCTTCGCGGCGCTGGTGATGCCCGAGACGACGGAGACGGGCGTCGAGATGACGAACGCGCAGGGGCAGGCAAGCACCAGCAGGGTCAGGCCGTACACGAAAGCGGTCGACCACGCCACCCCGAGCACAGCGGGGGTCGTCAGCGTCACGAGGACGGCAAAGGCCACGACGACCGGCGTGTAGTACGACGAGAAGCGCTCGACGAACTGCTCGCGCTCGGTCTTGTTGGACTGGGCGTCCTCGACCATCTGGACGATACGCGAGAGGGTGTTGTCGCTGGCCGCCGCCGTGACCTGCACTTCCAGGTACCCCTCCTCGTTGACCGTCCCGGCGTACACCTCGTCGCCCTCGGTCTTGTCGACGGGGACGCTCTCGCCGGTGATGGGGGCCTGGTTGACGGCGCTGGTCCCGTCGACGACCTCGCCGTCCATCGGAATCTTCTCCCCGGGCCTGATGACGACGACGTCGCCGACCTGCACGTCGTCGACGGGGACTACTTTCTCGACCCCGTCGCGCTTGACCGTCGCTTCGTCGGGCGAGAGGTCCATCAGTTCCTCGAGCGAGTTCCGTGCGCGGTCCATCGAGTAGCGTTCCAGCAGCTCCGCGACGCTGAACAGGAACGCCAGCGTGGCGGCCTCGAAGTACAGCGCCTCGCCGAAGGCCAGGCTCGCGGTCAGCGCGCCGAGGATGGCGATGGACATCAGCAGGTCGATGTCCAGATTCAGGTTTCGCAGGGAGTAGTAGCCGTTGCGCAGGATCTCCTGGCCGCCGGTCGCCACGCCGACGAGGAACAGGACGTCGGCGACGTGCAGCGCCGACCCGAGCACGCTCCCGACCTGTGCGTTCGCACCGGGTAGCAGGAACTCGAATAGGAGCCCGAACGCGACGAACACGCCGCTGACCCAGGTCTTCAGCGCCCGCGGACTGGTCCAGAGCGAGCCGTCCCCGTCAGTCTGTCCGCCTGCCGTCTCGTTTGCTCCCGTCGTCTCCGTGACCTCGTAACCGGCACTCTCGATGGCCGCCACGAGGTCCCGTTCCGTCGTCGCCGCCCGGTCGTACGTGACGACGGCCGTCCCGGTCGTCGGGTGCGTCTCGACGGCTCTGAGACCGTCGACGCCCCCGAGTGCGCTCTCGACCTTGCCGGCACAGGAGGCACAGTCCATCTCCGGGACGCTGAACCGCAGCGTCTCGCCGCCGTCGTCCGCGACGGTGTAGCCCGCCGCTTCGATGCGCGCTACTATCGCGTCCACGTCGGTCTCGGTCCCGTCGTACTCCACGGTGAGCCGACCCGTGGCTATCTGCGGGTCGACGGCCTCGATGCCCGACAGTTCGCGGACGCTCGACTCCACTTTCCCCGCACAGGATGGACAGTCCATCTCCGGGACTGACAGCTGTGCGACGTGGGCCCCGTCACGCGGGTCCGCCGGGGGGCCGTCGGCACGCGCGCCGTCGCACCCGCCGCCATCCGAACAGCTGTCGGGTTCCGTCATTACCGGCGCTAGGCCGCCCCGACTTATTAATTCGTCTGCTAAGGGTGCGGCCGAAAGTGGGATTGATTAATAAAATAGGTCGCATTATTTATTAACTCAGGCGGTATCGGCCGGGCTGTTGGTTGTCCCTATCCGGATTGTCGGTGGTTACTCCCAGTTGGTGCCGACACCGGGGTCGCCACATCCCGGCAGGTCGCTACACCAACCCGTATCAGTCGAACGGCGTCATACGGGTCGGCTTCCCCTGTGCGTAGCGGATCCAGCGCCGCATGTGCCGGCCGACCGCCCAGAACAGCACGACAGTCATCGCCAGCAGCGCCGCAAGAAAGACGATTCCCAGCCGTATCGGCTCCTCGGTCGGGAGCCCGATGAGGAGGACAATCGTCCCGACGAGTGCCATCTCGACGCCACATCGAAGGCCTGGCAACACGAACCCCGGCGTCGGCGTCTTCGTTCCCGATGAGTCCTCTGCCATGCCCCCTCGTATGAGAACGGGACAATTGTAGTTTATGCCCGTTCTCGGGGTCGACCTGGACGGCGACACAGCCATCGAACAAATGCGCCGCGACAACGGCGGGGCTTGACCGTGCCTTTTTCGCAGCCCGGGCCTACGCCCCAATATGAAAGAGTCTCTCACGCGCCGGGCGATGTTGGGTGCCCTAGGGACAGCCGCCGCGGCAACGGCCGGCTGTCAGAGCCCCGGGACCAGCAGCGAATCAGACGGTGGCACCGCCGACCAGTCGGCGTCGACCGACGCGGTCGCTCAGTCCGAAAGCGTCTACGCCGACGTGTATCGGGAGGTCGCCGACGCCGTCGTCTCGATCAGAGTGTACTCCGAGACCGCCCGTGGTGGGCAGGGGAGCGGCTTCCTCATCGACGACGAACACATCGTCACGAACGAACACGTCGTCGCGGGCGGGGACGAGTACTACGTCCGCTTTGCGGACACTGGATGGCGCTCTGCCTCCGTCGTCGGCGCGGACGTGTACAGCGACCTGGCGGTCCTCCGAATCGGCGCGACGCCGGACGTGACGCCCCTGTCGTTCGTCGAACGCGAGGTGACGGTCGGGACCGAAGTCGTCGCCATCGGGAACCCGTTTGGACTCTCTGGCTCGGTGTCCGCGGGCATCGTCAGCGGCGTCGACCGGACGCTCCAGGGCGCCAACAACTTCTCCATCGCGGACGCGGTCCAGACCGACGCGCCGGTCAATCCGGGCAACAGTGGCGGACCGCTGGTCACCCTTGACGGCGACGTGGTCGGCGTCATCAACTCCGGCGGCGGCGACAACGTCGCGTTCGCCATCTCGGCCCCGCTCACCCAGCGCGTCGTGCCGTCGCTCATCCAGACCGGCGACTACGACCATCCGTATATGGGCGTCGGGCTCCGGAGCGTCTCGCCGCGTCTCGCCGAGGCGAACGACCTGGACCCCGCGTCGGGGGTGTACATCGACCGCATCCTCGACGGCGGCCCGGCGGCGGGCGTGCTGCAGGGAAGCGACGGAAGCACGGTGGTCTCCGGGACGGAGGTCCCTGTCGGCGGTGACGTGGTCAGACAGATGGACGACACGCCGACGCCGACGCGACAGGCACTTGGAAGCTTCCTCGCGCTGGAGACCAGCCCCGGCGACACGGTCGACGTGGCCGTCGAACGGGACGGAACGCGGGAGACGGTCGAGCTCACGCTCGGGACCAGACCGGAGCCGTAACGCGCTCCGTCGGCCGGACACCCCCACGCGTGGCATCTCCGGAGCCCACCCTGTTCGCGACGGCTCCCATCGGCCACGAGGAAGCCGACGGCGGCCAGCAGTAGCCTCACCGGGAGCCCTGCGGCCGGCGCGCCGTAGTTACCGGCCGAGGCTGGTCGAGAACAGCTCTCCGCCGTCCGGCGCGCGAACGGTGACCGTGACCACCGGCCCGAGTTCGCGAGCGGCGGCCGAGTCGGGACGGTCGCCCGTCGCGCGGAGCGTGCCGTCGGCGTCGACCCAGAGGTACAGCGTGCCGTCGCGGAACGGGTCGTCGAGCGTGGCCTCGTACAGCGTCCCGTTCGAGACGACCGTGACGATGGAGCCCGCGGGCGCGGCGTCGCCGTACGTATGGACCAGTTCGACGCTGCTCTCGTCGAAGCCGAACACGTCCATCCCCACGGTGAGCGAGGCGCTCGGCGGGACGGCGGCCAGCCAGGCGGGTCGCTCCGGCGGGTCCGAGCCGAGCCGCTCGACCGCGTATGACGTGTGATAGACGTTCCCGGTACCGTAGTTCGCCGTCGTTTCGGCGTACCTGATGACGCCGTTCTCGTCGATCCGGAGGGTCGAGGTCGTGTCGTCGATGTCGTCGCCGGCGACACGGTCTATCGACGCCTCCAGGGTGACGACGCGCACGCCGTCTCGCTGGTCGACGCTCGTCACCTCGTACTCGTCGGCGGCGAACTGGATGTCACGCTGGAGTCCGCTGTACCAGATGAGTGACTCCGGGGGGTAGAGGCGCGGCTGGCTCCGATAGGTCGCGCTCCCGGCCTCGACGTGTCTGGTGACCATCGTCGTCGTGTTCAGCCATACGGCGTTGCCGGTGACGCTCTCGTTGCCGTCGGAGTCGTAGCCGTAGGACGTCCCGTTCTGGTAGGCGATTTCGCCGCCCGGCCCGGCGGTGGTGTGGACGACGAGCCGGTTGCTGACCGACCCGTTGTAGGTACTCACGACGGTCTGATTGAGCATGTAGCCCCCGGCAAGCAGTTCGCGCTGGTGTGCGCTCATCAGTGCGACGGGGTTGACGATGCCGTCGCGCGTGACGCCGGGCGCGAGTTGCCGGTCGTCGACCGGTGGGTCAGTCTCCGTGGTGGTCGGTGGCGAGGTCTGCGTGGGGTTCGGCGTCGACGTCACCGCCGCAGTCTCAGTTTCCGATGGCGGGACGGCTCCCGACGGCGTCTCGGTCGGTGTTGCTGTCTCCGTCGCGTCTCCGAAGAAGCCGGAACAGCCAGCGAGGACCACGACGGCCGCGAAGGCAATCGGTCGAACCCCGTTCATGCGGGATAATATAAGCTGAGCTACATTATAGCTGCTGGTGCCCGCCACTGTCGGCACTCCAAGCGGAGACAATCTGTCCACAGATAGGTCGAAGCGGGCTATTCCAGCGGTTCCGCGGCGTCCTGTTCGACCAGCGGGTCGGCGTTGTCGGCCGGCAGGGTCACCACGTCGTCCGTCGAGAGGTCGTACTCGCGCTGGTCGACGCCGAATATCTCGCCCACGTCGTCCGTGATGCGGACCGTCCGTCGGTCCACGTCGGCGCCACCAGCCGTGTCAGGACCCGCCGGAGACGTGTCGCCGCCGTCGGCCGCCGGTCCGGGGTCGCTACCGGCCTCAGGCGGAGGTACCGGAACGTCGTCGCCGCCGGCCGGCACCTCCGCGGAATCTGGCTGGCTGCCGGCAGGCGGATTGGTGTCCGGGTCGGGTGGCGGCGTCGGTGCGTCGGGTTCCTCGGCCGGCGACTGGGCCCCGCCGCTGCCCATCATGTCGGCCGCGTCGACGCCCGAGTCCGGCGTCGATGCCGGGTCTGCCGCACTGGCCGTTGCGTCGTTCGCCGTCCGGTTGGGACCCGGGTCTTCCACACCGGTCGTTGCGTCGTTTGCCGCCTGGTGTGGGTCCGGGTCGGGAGCCTTGGGCTCCTCCGAGTCCGGCTCGTCGCCGACCGCGCCGGTGGGGGCCTCCCCCGCAATCACGTCGAGGACGTGGCCCCGGTTGGACTCGATGGCCCCGACCATCGTCTCGAACAGGTCCCGCTCCTCCCGTGTCAGGCCGTCGTCCTCGGTCGGCATGTCCGCCGCGGCCAGCGACGCCATCTTGACGATTTTGCCGACGCGGCGCTCGTAGACGGCTTCGACAGTCTGTTCGGCGGTCTTGATATCGTCGGTCAGACGGTTGACCTCGGGCGAGTCGAACGGGTCCTCGGCGCGCTCGGCCGCGCGGTCGCGCTCCGTCCGGAGCTGTTGAATGAACTGTCCGGCGTCCTCGTAGAACGTCTCGCGCAGCTGCTGGAGCTGGTCGGTCTGGCGCTCGCGCGATTGGACGGACTGTAGCTCGTCTACGTTCATTCCTTCCCCTTCTCGGCACGCCCGCGGGCCATGAGAAACACGCCCACGTGCTCTGGTACAGTCTCATTACCCGCCTCCAGTGTAAAGCTATCGCCATCCAGTTCGACGAGGCCCCCGTCGGTCACCTCGACGGTGATGTCGTGGCCCCGGAACGTCTCCGGCACGGGGTCGACGAGCGGGTCGAACGCGTCGAGGTCGTCGCGGTCGATGCGCTGGACCTCCAGCCCGCTGCCGCCGTGTAGCGAACCGGGCAGGCGGATGAGCCGGTTCGTGTCCGTCGTCACCGGTTCGTCGATCGGCGCGTTGTCCGCCGCGACCACCTCGTGGAGCAGAATCTTCGCCAGCTGGTAGAACGCGGGGTGGACGTCGATGTTGCCGGCCTCCAGCTGTTCGTAGTTCGACCGGGCCGCGTTCAGCGCCGCCGTCGCCTTCCCCTCCCCGATGCCGTCGTACTCCTGTAGCCGGTCCAGCGCGGCCGCCTCGTCCATCGCGAGCAGCTCGTCGACGACGGCGAGCATGTGACCGTGCGCGCGAGCGCTCCAGCCGCCTTCGGTCGAGAGCGTCCGCTTCTGTGCCGGGCTGGACCGGCCGGCCGTGCCGGCGACGGCCTCCTCGTCGACGAGCTCGTCGAACTCCAGGCCGATACCGCGGACGTAGTCGACGATCTCCCGGCGCGCGTCCCGCTCCAGGTGGCGGATGCGCTCGTCGCGGACGTGGACGTGGTAGCCACGGCCCCCGGAGAAGACGACCGTCAGGTCCTCGAAGCCGAAATCGTCCTCAAGAAAGTCGAGCAGCCTGAACAGCGCGTCCTTGCACTTTCCGAGCATCTCGGCGTAGCTGTCCTCGCCAAGTACCACGGAGGGCAGGTGGTCGGCGTCGAGGTCGAACACGAGGTCGGAGTTGCGCCAGCCCTTGTCCGACATCGTCGAAGCGCTCGGCTCGTCGTAGCGGCCCGCGGAGAAGTAGACGTGACGCGGTTTTCGGCGGCCGAGGAAGTCCTCGATTTCGCCGAGGTCCAGCAGCGAGCGATGACGAACCATCGTTTCGCCGGGGCCGTCGGTCCACGGGATGAACCCCCATTCCCGTTCGTTCGCGGCCGGCGGCGGCGTTACCGACGCCTGTCTGTAGTGGTCGCCGAACCGGCCACGGAGGTACGCGCGGGTCCGCTCTTCCATCGGCTACCTCGTTGGGGAGGTCCCTTGAAAAGCGTTCGCTTAGCCGCGCAGGAACTTCGACAGTTTGTCCGTGATCGAGTCCTCGCCGAGCTTGAGGTAGTAGGCGTCGCCGCCGTCCTCGTAGTAGTTGTCGATGCGCCGCCGGACCTCGAAGCCGATGTGTTTGTAAAAGCCCAGCGCCTCCCGATTGGTCGCCCGGGCGTGACAGGTCACGCTGCCGTAGTCCTCGGCGACGCGGGCGACGAGCCGCTTGCCGAAGCCGTGGCCCCTGTACTCGTCGTCGACTGCGAGAAAGAGAATATAGCCGTCGCGTCGAACCGCGGCGAAGCCGATGAGGCGGTCAGCCGACCGGTCGATGTAGAGATAGGTGGTCGACCGGCGGTAGGCGTTCCGGAAGAACCCCCGCCGCTGTCGGAGGACCCCGTCGGACTCGCGGATGTCCTCCTTGAGCCGCCACGCCGCGTCGACGTGTTCGTCGTCCCCCCGCTCGACGATCTGTGTCTCGATGTTGACGCTCACTGCCGTATAAGTAGTAGTGGAGTGGGTATAATTCCACCGCCTGCTGGGACGGGTCGCTGGTGGGGCTATTTCACCGCCCAGTATCACGGAACGGACGAACAGGATTAGGTAGCCAGCGCACGAATTATCAGGCATGGACACTCGTATCCCGGGTTTCGCCGGCATCGTCGCACTCGGTCTCACGCTCCTTTCGCGACCCGCGTCGGCACACGTCGACTACGTGACCGAGGGGCCGGGCGACGCGCTCGACGCGCTCGACTTCGCGCTGTCCGTCCTCTCCGATCCGGTGAACGCGGCTATTTTCGGCGTTTCGGGCCTTGCAGTGACTGGTGGCCTCGCGGCGTACATCTGGATCCGGCCGACGATTGCGGACATCGTCATCCTCCGGGACGTCCTGGTCGGCTACTCGGACCTCGTGCCGTGGATGCTCCGACTCAGCGTGGGGCTGCCTCTCGTCGGTGCTGGGTTCCAGGGATATCTGTTCGCCCCGACGGTGACGTTCGACCCGAGCACGAACCCGGTCGCTCGTGTCCTGTTCATCGGGCTGGGGTTCACGCTCCTGTTCGGGCTTGCGACCCGTATCGTCACGACGATCGGGCTTTTGACCTTCGGCTGGGCGTTGAGCGTCGACCCCGGCGTCGTCCTCGCGATGGAGTACGTCCCGGCGTTCCTGGCGCTGTTGATTCTGGGCGGTGGTCGCCCGAGCGCTGACCACATGCTCCAGCAGGTCGCCGGCACCGACGGGACCTACTACAGCCGCGTCGACCCGGTCCACCATCTCAAGGGCTTTCTGGACGTGACGACAGCGCGGTACCGCGAATACGTCCCGGTCATCGTCCGCGTCGGCATGGGCGTGACCTTCGTCTACCTGGGGCTGATCCAGAAACTCGCCGACCCCGGCCGGGCGCTGCTGGTCGTCGAGAAGTACGACCTCACCGCCGTCGTGCCCGTCGACCCCGGAATGTGGGTGCTCGGTGCCGGCCTGACCGAGATGCTGGTCGGCCTTGTGTTGATCGCCGGGTTCATGACCCGCGGGGCGGCGGCTGTCTCATTTGTCCTGTTCACCACGACGCTGTTCGGCCTGCCGGACGACCCGGTGCTGGCGCACATCACGCTGTTCGGCATGGCGTCGGCGGTGTTCACGATGGGCGCCGGGCCGCTCTCCTTTGACGACTGGTTCGGCCGGCCGGCAGGGGCCGACCAGGAGACCGGCGTCTCGGCGGACTGACCCTCCGCCGCCGGTCAGGTCGTGCCGTTCCACTGGTCCAGCTGGGTCCGGTTCCCGCTCGCGTTGTGGTATATCCGTATGGTGTCCTGGCCCCTGACCCGCTGTCCGTAGGCGCTCCCGTTGCTCAGTTGCACGATGTCGCCGGGCCCGACGGCCGCGGCGGGCTCCCGGCCGGCCACTTCGGCCCAGGTGACCCGCGTGTCGGGCCCCTCGAACTCGACGTTGCCGGCTTCGAACTCGTCGCCACGCTCGTGGGTGACGATGAGGGCATCGTTGGTCGCGATGTAGTCGTAGCTGAAGTTCGCCTGCGGGCCGCCGTCGTCCTCCCCAATGACGAGGACGTTCAGTCCGACGATAGCCGTCACGAGCAGCGTCAGCCCGACGAGCACAGCGACGCCGATGCCCTCTGTCATCCCGACCGCGTCAGTGCTGAACCGTCCCATAGCCGTCTATCGACCCCAATGTGAGACAGCGTTAAATGCTGTTCGACGGCGAGGGGAAGACACATATCGGTCCGACTCACAGCCACCCGTATGATAGACGAGACTGTCGAGGAGATCTCGGAGATGCAGACCCACAGTTCCTCCGTGGTCGCAGTCAAAGCCGCCCAGGCGCTCCGGGTCCTGACTGACAGGGAGTTCCCGACGGTCGAGGACTACATCCGTACGCTTGACCGTAACAGCAGCGCCCTCCGGCGAGCGAACCCCTCACACGCCTCCCTCCATACGACCCAGCACCGGATCGTGACCGCCGTCTCGGACGCGGACCCCGACGACGTGGCGACCGCCAAGGAACTGACTATCGGGGCCATCGAAGAGGTCATCGAGGCGGTGGAGTCGGCGAAAGACCGCGCCGCCGAGCGCGCGGTGTCTGAAATCGCCAGCGACGACGTGCTGTTGACCCACGACTTCTCCTCGACGGTGCTTGCGACCATCGACGACGCCATCGAGGCCGGCCACGCCTTCGACGTGTACGTCACCGAGTCGCGGCCGCGCTTCCTCGGCCGAAAGATGACGCGACACCTCGCCGAGCGTGACGGGATCGACGTGACGCTCATCGTCGACGGCGCGGCCGGTCACTTCATGCCACAGGTCGACCGCGTGCTCGTCGGCATGGACTGCATCGTCGACGACACGCTGTACAACCGCATCGGAACCTATCCGATTGCGACGGCGGCGGCGGACAACGACGTGCCGGTGACCGTCGTCGGCTCCGCCGCGAAGTACGTCGACGGGGCCTTCGCCTTCGAGAACGAGAACCGGTCACCGTCGGAGGTGCTCCGGGAGCCCGCGGACGGATTCGAGATCGCAAACCCGGCATACGACGCCACGCCGACGCGCCTGCTGGATACGGTCGTCACTGACGACGGAGTTCGCGAGTACTGACAAGTAGAAAACAGCTATGTTGACAGCGGACTACCGCTGTTGGACGACAGTGTCACAGTCCGGACAGCGGAGCCGCCAGCTGTGCTCGGTTCCTTCGACGGACCAGTCGCCCGTCACTGCGCTCTCGTGACCGCAGTCGGGGCAAAACAGCGACGTCTTCGACCGCGTTCCTGGTGGCGGGTCCGAATCGACCGCACAGGTCGTGTAGATTTCGGTGGAAGTCATTAGAGAAAAGAACGCGCCGTACGCTGAAAAAGGTGTCGGCAGAATGTTTGATTGTTCACCCACAATGTGGAATTGATATAGTTTTAATCCCGGAAAATATGGACATATGCGCTGTATTTTGATTTTTACATATACATTCGGTCATCGGGCTCCGTGTCGGAATCGGCGGCCTCCATCCGCTCTGCGAGTGCCTGATAGTGGGCTTCGATGTTCGCGGCGAAAGTCTCCAGGGGACCGATGTCGATCTGGATCGCGTGGGTCTCTTTCAGCGCGGTGAGCAGTCTGATTGCAGCCGCAGCGTCGGGCGCCTGTGGGTGTGCCGGCGTCGTGAACACGCCAGTCGGGACCGCGTCGTCCATCCCTCGCGTGACAAGCTCCGCACTCAGCCCTTCGAGAAACCCGTTCCCCATCGGTTTGATGTCGGTCTCGTCGAGATACGCCTCCCTGTACGCTGGCGTGGCGATGTAGAACGGGATGTGGTCGTCCGGGCCGTGTGCAACGGGGACGCCGGTAAGCATCGTAATGTTCGAAACGTCCAGTTTTCCCCCGGCGGTCGCTACGGCCTCGGCGAGCGACTTGGCCTGGGCCGGCGGTACGAACCGTTCGCCGACTACCACGGCAAGCGACGCCGCTTCGTCGGCGTACAGGCGCGTGTGATGTCTCGGAGTTCCGTTCTCGAAGGGGGTGATGAACGGCGGCCCCGGCGTCCGCAGGTGCCCGATTTCCCGCATCGAGGACTGGTCGGACAGGTAATCGACGGCCGTGAGGCCGGCTAAGCCGAACTCCGAGACACCGACCGCCAGCGTATCGACCGGCGGCCGGTCGTCCGAGAGGACTACCGAAATGTCATCCAGAGACATACTCCTTCACACGGGACGCGAGGGCTAAGTAGTTCGGGAGGGGAATCCTTTTCTCGTGGCGGGGTCGAATCCATGTCATGCGTTTTGGCCCTGTCTGGCCGTTACAGACACCCACCCCGACGCCGACCGAAGTCGCGACGGAGGTGGCCACCGACATCGGTGGGTTGCTTCCCTTCGAGATTCCGATATGGGTGGCGAACCTCGGGAAGTCCCTGGTCGTCATCGCGCTTGCAATCGTCCTCTCACGGGTCCTCGTCCGCCTTCTCGGTCGACGGGTCGCCCAGCAGTTCCGGCGGCCGAGTCTGACTCGAACGGCCCTGCGCGGCATCCGCGTCGGCGTGTACGTCTTCGCGTTACTGACCATCCTGGGCATCTACGGCCTGCAGTTGGGCGACATCGCCCTCTCGGTCACCGTGTTCACGGCCGTTGTGGGTGTCGTCCTCGCACCGATTCTGGGGAGTTTCATCTCCGGCGTGTTCCTGCTGGCCGACCAGCCCTACGAGATCGGCGACATGATCGAACTCGTCGACACCGGCCAGCGGGGGTTCGTCGAGGACATCACGCTCAGACACACGAAGGTTTTCACGCTCGACAACACGTTTCTCGTCATCCCCAACGGGGAGATCCGCCAGCGGGACGTCGTCAACTACTCCGCGGAGGACTCACGGACGCGGCTTTCCCTCGACGTGCTGGTCACCTACGAGAGCGACATCGCCGTCGCACGGGGCCTCATCGAAGAAGCCGCCCGAGAGGTGGACAACGTCATCTCCGGCGGGCCGAACATCCGCGTCGGCGCGGCCCGGTATCCCGCCTC
Organism: Haloarcula sp. 1CSR25-25; assembly: GCF_032027985.1. Taxonomy (NCBI): domain Archaea; kingdom Methanobacteriati; phylum Methanobacteriota; class Halobacteria; order Halobacteriales; family Haloarculaceae; genus Haloarcula; species Haloarcula sp. 1CSR25-25. Next base: position 625,191 of record NZ_JAHYBW010000002.1, on the reverse strand, counting down.
GCCGACGGTGTATATCAATAACTTCGCCGACCACGGCGTGTTGCTGACGCTTCGGTACTGGGTGACCGAACCGTACAAACTGCTCGCCGCCCGCTCGAAAGTCCAGACGAACATCTGGACGCGACTCGAGGAGGTCAACGTCGAAATCGCCTACCCCCACTCGCACCTGTACTTCGACGACACCAGCGGGGAGATGAACGTCTCACTCACCGATGGGCTGGGTGGTCTGGACGCCGCCGACAGGACCCCCACGGCCACCGGTGACTCGCCCGTCCCACCGGGTCAGGACCCCGACGAACTCGGCGAGGAGTGACGGCTGGACTGGGAATTCGGCTGGACCGTGACGATTTCACAGTCGAGTTCCTCGCGGAGGAACTGTTCGACGTCGGGGTCGTCGACCAGCCGACGGATCATCTGTCGCCAGCGGCTCGCCTGCTTGCTCCCGATGACGACGACGTCGGCCCCCTGTGCGGCGACCTCGTCGAGGATCGTCTCTTCCACGAGCATCCCCGACCGGACGACGTACCGCGTCCGCGGGACGTGGCCGAAGGACTCCTCGACGGCGCGCTTGAGTTCTGTCCGGTCGACTCGGTGGCTGTTCTGGTACAGATTTACGTGCAGGACAGTGAGGTCCGCGTCTTCCTCGTCGGCGATTTGAATGGCCTCCGCGAGCGTGGCTCTGGAGTTCTCGGAGAGTGGGTATCTGACCGGGACGACGACCTGTGGCATCGGCGGAACGTACCGTGCCGAGGCTTAAATCGCTAGCGACGAGTGAGTCGCCCGTCGATTGCCGGGGCGATATCCGTCGCGCGGACGTAGTCGGCCAGGGCCTCGTACTGCACGTCGGCGACACTGACCCGGTGGGACTCGGTCAAGACCGGAAACTCCCGTTCGGTGTAGTAGAGGTAGTTGCTCGTCGCGAGCGTGTACGTCTCGTCGTCGCGGACCGGCCGCCCGTCGACCCGCAACAGCTCGATAGCCTGCGTGTCGTCGTTCCAGACCAGTTCGACCCCGCTAAGGTGGGCGTGCCACCAGTCGGGTTCCCCGAACCCGACCGCTCGCCCGCTGCCCTGCCGACACAGCGTCCGAAGCTCCGCGCCCGTCAGCTCTGCGACGGTCAGGGGCTCCTCGAAGGGGACGACAGAGACCATGTCGGCGACCGTCAGTGCCCCGTCAAGCGGGACCGTGTCGTTCCGGAGGCCGCCGCTGTTCTGGAGGGCCACGTCCGCGCCCGTCGCCCAGCGGTACGCGTCCGCGACGAGGTTCCCGAGCCGACACTCGCCGCCGTAGGTCGTCGCCCGGCTTCGGTCCAGCGGTTCCGCGACGCGACCGACGACCTCGTCCAGCCCTGCTGCTGACAGCCGGTCCGCGATGGCACCGGCGACGCGGTCGTCGACGGGGCCGTCGGCCGTCTCGCGGAACTGCGCGGTCGGTTCCGGCCCGCCGAGGTCCACCTCGACGACGGTCCTGCCGTTGGCGCCCGGTCTGGTGAGCAGCGTCCCGGCGACGCGGTCGATGCGGCGCTCGTGGACGTGCCCGCCGAGGATTACGTCCACATCACAGGCACGTGCCAGTTTCTCGTCAGTACGCCCCAGATGTGAGAGCACGACGACAACGTCGGCCCCGCCCTCTCGAAGCGCTGTGGTGGCCTCGGCGACAGCCGCGAACGGGTCCGTGAACGTCAGCGTCGTCGCCTGTGGATTCGCCGAGGCCGTGTCGGGGTCGGTCACGCCGACGAAGCCGACTGTCAGCCCGTCGACGGTTCGACTCGCCCACGGCCGGGTCAGTCGTCGGGCGAACCGGTCGCCGTCCTGTTCGACGTTCGCAGTCAGCCACGTCTGTGGGGACCTGGCGATGATGTCCCGCGTCGCGTCGAGTCCGTGGTCGAAGTCGTGGTTGCCCAGCGTCTCGAACGCGGGCGTCAGGGCGGTAAAGAGGTCGAGCGACTGCTCGCCGTCGGTGACCAGCGACAGCACCCCCGGACCGGTGTCGTCCCCGGTTCCGACCACCAGTGCGTCCGGACCGTCAGCGGCGGCCACCGTCCCCGCAAACCGCCCGATCCGTTCGGGTGTATCGTACGCTTTCTCCACGTCGGAGTACTGTATCAGCCGGGGACTCACACCCACAGTGCAGGGGAACCAGCCACTAATGGTTTCCGCAGTGATTTAGCCGCTGGCCCGTCATGGCTACGTATGGACGCACTCGAGGGACCCGACGACGAGACGCTGTACGTCGACAGGAGCGACGGCGACATCGGCACGAAAGGCGCCTTTTACGTCGTCTACCGCGACGCTGACCGCGAGCACCGCTGGGGATACTTCTGTAGCAACTGCGAGACGTTCAACAACGCGATGGACTCGATGGGACGCATCCGCTGTAACGACTGTTCGAACCTCCGCAAGGCCGAGGAGTGGGACGCGGCCCACGAGTAACGGGGGTCCAGACGGCTGCGTTGTCCAGTCTCCCTGCATCGTCACTGAGTCGGCTTGACGCGGGGAGGCCCGTTCCCTGACAGCACCGGCCAGTCCGTTCGTCTCAGTAGTCGTGTCCTCCGGGAACTGTCAGCTCTGTCGCTAGTGGGAACGTTTATCAGATAGCCAGTGGTACTGGTTCTCAGATGGGGGCCGTTACCACATCACTTGACGAGCAGGCCCGGTCGATATTCGATGACCTCGGATACACCGTGTCGCGCACTGGCACTGAACTGCGAGCGGAACACGACTGGCGCGTCGTCACTGTCTCAGTGCTCGACTCGCAGGACCCGATACCCGAGGGCGGCAACATGCGTTGTTTCGTGACACGTACGGGCGAGGCATCGCACCTCAGCCGCCGTCTCAATCGGCGAGACGTATCGTACGACTGGGCCGTCATCGGTATCACCGAAGACGGTGACTACGAGGTCGTCCGTCACCCCGGCGACGCGACCGTGTCGGCTGACGCCAACACTTAGGGGGCTCTCCGTCGACCATCCGGCGTGCAAGTCGGTGTCATCAATCGAGCGCTCGAACAGCTAGTCACGAACGTCGTCGACGCCCTCCCGCGTCTCATAACCGGGTTCGTCTTTCTCGCAGTCGCTGCAGTCGGCATCAAGGCAATCATGTTCGTCGTCCGGGCCGTTCTGGAGCGGTCGCTACCCGGCGAATCGCCCGTGTATCGACAGTTTCTGGCGGTGATCGTGCTCGTGTTCCTGTGGTTCGGCGTCGCGCTGTCCTTCCTCTCTATCGTCGGTTTGACTGCCATCGCCGCGTCGCTCGGAACAGCGACGGGGTTCCTCGCACTCGGCGTCTCCTACGCGCTCTCGGAGATGATAAAAGACGCCGTCGCCGGCGTCTACCTCCTGCGTGACCCCGATTTCAACCCCGGCGACACTGTCAAGGCCGGCGACACCACCGGCGAGGTGGCCGCCATCGAACTCCGGAAGACGCGGTTCCGGGTCGACGGCGATACTGTCGTCAGGGCCAACGCAGCCATCGAAGAACGCTGGACGAAAGTCGAGTCCGCGACCTGAGCGGGTCGGGAGCCGCGCTACCTCTTCACACGTGGTGTTTAAGCCTATCGCTATCGTACCGGGCGTATGTTCATCGGGCACGCACTGTTCGCGTTCGCCCTCGGCGCCCTCGCTGCCAGGTGGCTGGGGCTCTCCCGCGAGCGGGCGGTCCAGCTGGGTATCGTCGCCGGCCTGTTCGCCGCGGTTCCCGACGTCGACATCGTCTACGCTCCGTTCGGACTGCTCGTCGGGGCTGCTGAAAATCTGACGGCGGACGGCTTCTGGGAGACCGCGAACGTCATCCACCGCGGGCCAACGCACTCGCTCCTGCTTGGGGCGGCACTCGCTGCCGCGGCCGGCCTCTGGACCAGCGACTCGCGGGCTGCCCGACTCGGCTCGCTGTCTGTCGGCGTCGCTCTGACTGCCCTCACCGGCGCACTCAGCGGTCCCGTCGCGGGGCTCGTGACGCTCCTGTTCGTTCTGGGCGTGCTAGCCGTCGCCACGGTCGCCCAATCGCGCGAGGTCAGCCCGCAAGCGGTGACCGGGCTGGCGCTCCTGGGGCTGCTTTCCCACCCGTTCGGGGACCTCTTCACCGGCGGCCCGCCCCCGTTCCTGTACCCCGTCGACGTGACGGTCGTCGCCGAGCGGGTGATACTCCACCCCGACCCGACGACGCACCTCCTGGCGGCGTTCGCTATCGAGCTCGCGACCGTCTGGCTCGCCGTGTTGACGTACGTCCACCTCCGCGGAGACACGCTGACCGAACTCGTCCGTCCCCGGGCAGCGCTGGGAATCGGGTATGCGGCGACCGTCCTGTTCCTGCCCGCACCGACGCTCGAACGGTCGGCGCACTTCGTGTTCAGCGTCCTCGCGCTGGGCGTCATCGGGGCGCCAGTGCGGCCGTTCAGTGACGGGGTCGACTGGCTGGAGACGGTCGTGACGGGGCTGGCGGCAGTGACAATCGCTGCACTCGCGTATGCCATGGCGTATGGCGCTATCTGAACAGCCCACGCCACCGATAGCGGTCGATAGGGTTTTTCCGGTCGCGGCTCACCAGGCAATATGAACCGAGACGTAGCGCGATTGCTCCGGGACAGGCGCGTCAACGCGCTCGCCGCGTGGTGTATCGTCGCCATGCTCGCCGCGGTTTCGGTGACGAGTGCCGTCCAGGCAAACCTCTTGTGGGCCGGGTTCGCGGCCGCCGTCGCGGCGCTGGCGCTGTTTCCGCCGGTCCTGCTGCGCAACCGGTACGCGATGCTCCCCTGGGAGATCCTCCTGTTGGCGGCGTTACCCGTTGTCGGCCGCCTGTTTGCGACGCTCTCGATGACCGGTAACCTCGCGACCTACCTCTCGGTTGCCGCCATCGCACTCATCCTCGCCGTCGAACTCCAGCTCTTTACCCCAGTCCGGATGACGCCCCGGTTCGCCGTCGTCTTCGTCGCCATCGCCACGATGGCCGCCGCCGGCGTCTGGGCGGTCGCCCGCTGGGTGGCCGACCAGTTTCTCGGGACCACCTTCATCCTCGACCCCACAGTGTCCGAACACGTCATTGAGGAGGCGCTGATGTGGGAGTTCGTCGCGTCGACTATCGCCGGTATCGGTGCCGGCGTGGTGTTTGCGTACTACGTGCGCCGGCAGACCGGAACCGGCCGCGTCCCCGAGGAGGTCAAGCCGGACGCATGAGAGTCCGTGACCGACTCCGAATAAGTACGGCGACCCAGCAACTGCTCTCGCGGACCCTGTCGCTCGCGCTGATCGGGCTCCTCGCGGTCGGTATCGAGCGGGGCAACGTCGGTATCATCGTCAATTCCGCCGTCGCCATCCTCGTCACGCAGCTCCCGGCGCTGCTGGAACGGGACCACGGCATCGCGCTCGACCCCGCGCTGACGCTGTGGATCACGTCGGCGGCGTTCTTCCACGCGCTCGGCACCGTCGGCCTTCCCGGAGCCGAGGAGAACTTCTATGTCACCATCTGGTGGTGGGACCACTTCACCCACGCCCTCTCGTCGTCGGTCGTCGCCGCGGTCGGATACACGACGGTTCGCGCACTCGACGAGCACACAGACCAGATCTCGATCCCCTCGCGGTTCATGTTCGTGTTCCTCCTCCTGTTCGTGATGGCCTTCGGCGTGTTCTGGGAGGTCATCGAGTTCTCTATCACGCTTGCCGCGACGGCGACCGGGAACGATACGATTCTGACACAGTTCGGTCTCAGGGACACGATGCTCGACCTCGTGTTCGACGCTATCGGTGCCGTTATCGTGGCGATCTGGGGGACAGCACACCTCACCGGCGTGGTCGGTCACGTCGAGACCTGGCTCGAACGACAGGCGCAGTGACCTGTCCGCGTTTCAGACGTGCCATCTGCGGGGTGCCGACGGCGACCGACAGCTCCCTGGTTCGGAGCCGTCCGCTACGTCGTGAACGGAGACGCGGCTCACTGTGCTGAGCGCCTGCCCGGGACTGCTGGCGGTTCGCTTCCTTGGCGGGCTTTCGAATCGAGTCCCCAGTACGGGTCTACGCTTCTGATTCCGTTGGCTCCTCCGACTCGGTTGCTTCCTCTGTCTCTGACGGTTCCTCAGTTTCCGTTGGCTCCTCGGTTTCTGTCGGTTCCTCGGTTTCTGTCGGTTCCTCTGTCTCCGTTGGCTCCTCGGTCTCAGTCGGTTCCTCCGTCTCGGTTGGCTCCTCAGTCTCCGTTGGTTCTTCAGTCGGCGGTCCCTCGCCGGGCGTCTCTACCGTGATGAGCGCGGACTGGCCGAAGTCACGGGTGAACACGCTGTGGATGTACGTGCCCGGACCGATGCCTGTCGCGTCGACCTGGAACTCGACCGTCGAGGTCTCTCCGGCCTCGAGAGAGACGTCCCGTGCCTCGATGAGAGTGCCCTGGAACCGGAACTCGACGGGCTGTTCGCTGGCAAACGCGTTGGGGTTGGTTGCGGTTGCGGTCACCGTGAACTCGCTTCCCACGGTGACGGTTTCAGGGGCCGAGAGGTCCGAAACCTCGAAGGACTGGACTTCGTCGGCGATCTGGATCTGTGCCGGTGCTCCGTCCGCCTGCGTGTACACGCCGTGGAAGTACGTTCCAGTGTCGACAGACGACGTGTTGATGCTGTAGGAGACGGTTGTGGAGCTCCCAGCCTCAAGCTCGACCAGGTCGCGTGCAACTACCTCGCCGTCGAACCGGAACACCACTTCTTGCGTGTCAGTCACGGTGTTCGGGTTGGTTACTGTCGCGTTAACAGTCACCGTGTCGCCCTGTTCGGCACTCAGCGGTGCCGAGAGGTTCGAGACGGTGTAGGACTCGCCCTCGACGTTCCCGGCGTTCCCGGCCTCTTGCAGTGACGCGCCGCCGGCAAAGCCTATCGCGATTGTAGACGATACTAGCAACAGCAGTACCATCGAGACTGCTGTGAGTTTATCGGTCTGTGTGTGCATTCCACCCAAACAAAGTGTCACACTGTTTAATAATGCTATAATGCTTCACGTTCGAATATCGAAGTTAGCTGTGATTACTGAATATAGCCAACTGTTACCGGAGTAGTAGGTCAGGCGAGACTCCCAGACAGTGACAGACCCCTGGTACGTAGTAGCGAGTTGACCGAACCATCTCGGCTCCGGCCACAATCTATGAGCGGCCGAGGAGTTGGCTCCTCGTCAACTTGTACGGCCACTGGTAGGCCGGGGAAGAGGAGTATCTCGCCGAACCGTCAATTAAATGTCTGATTTCAGAACGTGGATGATAGTACATGATAGGTAGGTGACTACCATGCTGAAATACATCGTACACGTGGCTCACCAAGCACGGACGTCTGAACGTAACCCACACGAGAGCATTCGATAGCTGTCGTGTGCCGTACATTTGTGAGGAACCTCAAAAACAGTGGGTGGCTGTCTCGGGCCCGAACTCGTATCGAGATTAAACCGCCTCCGGGGAGTGGCGCACCATCCACTTTTGTATTCCTCGCCAAGTTATATCAGTTTTCGAATAGACGGTCCACACAGGGCACCCGCAACTACTGGCGGAGACTGCCCGACACAACACGGTGTATCCATCCATGGTATTCAAGAAAATCACGCTGATCGGGACCAGTTCGGAGAGCTTCGACAAAGCAGCCGACGACGCCATCGAGCGCGCAGAGGCGACACTGGACAATCTCATGTGGGTCGAGGTGGAGGAACTCGGCGTCGAGATCGCCAGTGTCGAGGGGCGCGAGTACCAGGCCGAGGTCGTCGTGGCGTTCGAACTCGAAGAGTAGCTACGTCCGGAAGGACTCGCCACAGCCACATTCGCTGACCACGTTCGGGTTCTTGACGTGGAACCCGGCCCCCTGCAGGCCGCCCTCGTAGTCCAGCACCGACCCCTCGATGTAGTCGATGCTCGCGTCGTCGACGAACACGCGGAGGCCGTTGCGCTCGAACACTTCGTCGTCAGCTTCCGGTGCGTGCTCGAACCGCATCCCGTAGGAGAGTCCGGCACAGCCGCCCTGCTGGACGTACAGGCGGAGCCCGGATTCGTCGACGTCCATTCCCTCACTTTCGAGGAGGTCCAGTGCCTCTCCCGCCGCCTGCTCGGTGACGGCCACGTCCTCGCCCCCGAGTTTCGGGTCGCCATCGTCCGCTGTGCTGCTCATACACATACGTGGACGCCCGAACGTGTTAACAGTGACGCCCGGCAGAGGCGGGACTCTGGGCGAGACTTCGCCACCAGTTCCTCGTTCTAAGACACTGCCATGATACCCGCGAGCCAGTCGTCCGGAGAACCACCTACTCCTCGAACCGTTTGCGGACGCTCTCGGCGTGGGCTTCCAGGCCTTCGGCCTCGGCGAGCGTCGTAATCGTGTCCGCGATATCGGCCAGCGAGTCCTCGGAGAGGCGCTGGACAGTCGTCGACCGGACGAAGGTGTCCACGGAGAGGCCGCCGGTGAGTCGGGCGCCGCCGCCAGTCGGGAGGACGTGGTTCGTCCCGGTGGCGTAATCGCCGGCCGCGACCGGGCTGTACGGGCCGAGGAACACGGACCCGGCGGAGGGGATTCGCTCCAGCAGGGCCTCCTCGTCGTCGGCCTGAATCGAGAGGTGCTCGGCAGCGTACTCCTCGGCGAAGAGGACGGCCTCGCTCATCGACCGTGCGAGCAGGACGCCGGAGGCGTCGTTGTCGAGCGCACCCCGGATGACCGCCTCGCGCTCCCGGCCGTCGGCCTGTTCGTCGACGGCGGTTGCGACCTGTTCGGCGAGGTCCGCGTCGTCGGTGACGGCGACCACCGAGGCGTTCTCGTCGTGTTCGGCCTGTGCCACGAGGTCTGCGGCGACTAGCGACGGGTCCGCGTCGCCGTCGGCGACCACCATGACCTCGGAGGGGCCGGCGAGGAAGTCGATGGCAACGTCGCCGCGGACCTCGGCCTTCGCTGCGGTGACCCAGCGGTTGCCGGGGCCGACGACGATGTCCGTCGCGCTCACAGTTTCAGTTCCGTAGGCCAGCGCCGCGATGGCCTGTGCGCCGCCGACCTGGTAGACGGCGTCGGCCCCGGCGACGTGGATGGCGGCCAGCGTGACGGGGTTGACCTCCTCGGCCGGCGGGGTGGCGACGGCGACGTACTCGACGCCGGCGACCTTCGCCGGGATGACGCCCATCAGCGCGCTGGAGGGGTACGCCGCCGTGCCGCCTGGCGCGTAGACGCCGGCGCTTTCGAGCGGTCGGAACCGCCGGCCCAGTTCGCGCCCTTCGAAGTCGTCGCGCCAGTCCTCGGGGACCTGTCGCTCGTGGAACGCGCGGATGTTCGCCGCGGCGTCCTCGATGGCCTCGCGCACGTCGTCGTCGATCTCCTCGTAGGCCCGCTCGGCGGCGTCCGTGATGTCGATGTTGCCCACCGACACGCCGTCGAACTCCTCGGCGAAGCGTCGCAGGGCCACGTCGCCCTCCGCCTGTACCTGCGAGACGATGTCGCGCGCGTCGTCTCTGACGGCGTCGACGCCGGCATCGCGGTCGAAGAAGGCGGCCCGCTCGTCGGGACCCAGGTCGGCTATCGTCCGTACGTTCATACGCCTGGTTCGGGACGAGGCAAAAAACGGGTTTCCCTTCGTCGGTCGGAGACGGCTTTGAACGTGGGTCGGGGAGACACGACACAGTTGTCGAGCGGCAGGTAGCTTCGAACCCGGGCGTACCGGCGGCAGTCCCGGCGTCTCGACTCACGGCCCGTCTCCCTCGTCACCGTTTTCCGCCACTCGGGCCTACACCTGGTATGGCTTCAGTCGACGACCATCGTCGCCGGACGACCGACCTGCCCCCTGCGACGACCGATTATTTCACGCCCGAACTGGCGGCTATCGACAGCTATCTCGAGACGGTCCCGACGACTATCGACACGGCGGCGGGCGACGCCGCGATCGGCCCGATACACGCGCTCCCGTGGTTCTACGTGGCCGACCTGACCGGCTGGCGCGGCAGCGCGCTCGCGCGGCTGTTGGCCACAGAGCAAGACGCGCCCTGCTACGAGCTCTCGGCCGGTGCCGCGGACGCGCTCCCGGCGCTGTGGTCGCTCATCGACGAGAGCGGGGACGGTCCCGTCGTGCTCCACCTGGAACTCACGGGCGAATCCGGACGGATTCCCCGGACGCTGCGGGAGGCGCTCCGGCGTGGGTACGCCCACACCCCAGAAGGCTGGGACGAGCCCGTGTGTGGCGACCCGGCGAACCTCCACGTCGTCTTCACCGATACGAACCCCTCGAAGCGACTGGAAACGCCGCTGCCCGCCGCGACCACGCCCACCACCGGTGCGGTCCTCTCGTATGCCCCGCGCCGGAGCATGCTCCCCGAACGGCCCGACGGGACGACTATGCTTCCGGACTCGCCGGCGCTCCACGACCGCGAAGCCGAACTGGAGGGGTTCCTGCTGGCCGCGTTAGCCGGCTCCGGAGACGACGACGCCAGGGAGCGGTACGTCGACCGCGCCGTCGAAATCCTGTCGATGACCCACTCGCTCATCGGGAAGCGCGACCTGCTGTTCGACGTGTCGCCGCGGCCGGCGCTGAAATACGGGGCGCTTCTGGACGGGCTTTCGGTCGGTGCGGCGACGGAGCGACTCGGCCGGGACGTGCTGGGGCAGGTGCCACAGAGCCCCGGGAGCGAGGACGTTCGGGCGACGCTGCAGGACCTGTTGCCGAAGTGAGATGCTGAAATTCAAAGGTAACCACAGGTTCGGAACTAACCGATAAAGCCAGATCGAGCTAGGGTGAGTAGGTCAGACGCACTGCGCGTGCATGTTCCGCGATAGCTCGACACTGGTTCCGCCACCCGACGCGCTGAGGGCGACGGTAAGCATCTCCGCCGTCGTCGCGTTCGTACACTCCACCGTGGCCACTACGCTGCCCAGTTCGCCACTGCTTAGCGACTCGGGCGCGTCGACGGCCGTGACGTTCAACCGCTGGGTGTCCTCGTCACCGGTCGCCGTCGCATCGAGGTCGACGGGGCGGTCCAGCCGGTTCTCGGCAGTCAGTAGCGTCACGTTCTCTGTCGCGTTGCGCTGCACTTCGACCGACTGCACCTCGATGCCCAGGAGCGCATCCTCGTCGTCGGCCACGGCCACTTCGATCGAGCGCTCGGCCGACATACTGGTCACCGCCCCGGTCTGTGCGACGAGCGTCATCGAAAGGGCCAGCGCACAGAGCGCGACCGACACGGAGCCGAGGTTCACCGGTCGCTCACCTCCGGCGGCTTGTCGGTCCCACCGAGCCGCAGGCGTGAATACGTGACGTACGTGTGGACGCTGGCCGAGACCAGCAGCGCCACCACGACGAACGCCGCACCGGAGGCGTCGGGAATCGACGCCAGCGGCCCCAGGTCCGCCCACGCTCCAGCCAGCGTGGCGATTCCGACCCCCGAGAGACCCAGATAGTAGAGGCTCCAGGGCACGTCGGCTCCCGGAACCACGTCCAGGTACACCTCCAGATCCGCGACGCTGTCGTCCAACTCGACCGTCTCTCGGGTCGCGTCGTACCGCACGAACCCCCTGTCGTCCATCTTCGGGAGGTGGTGCTGGTGCAGCGCCGTCTTCACGCGCTTTGTCTCCGCCGACGACAGGTCACGATGGGCCTTGTCGTTCTCCCAAGCAGCCACCTGTTCGGCCAGTTCCCTGATGTACACCCGCCGATCCTGTTGTTTCAGATAGTGGAACACGTACCGCCGTCGCCTGTTGCTGAGTACTTCGAAGACTGCCTCTTCCGTCGGCATCTGATTTCCGCCCTGTCCCCCGCCGTCCTGGGAAGAATCGACTAATGCCTCGCTCATACTGCCACCACACCGTTCCCGCAAGGAGTTCGTTGTTACGAACCCACATAGTTAATAATATTACACTTGTCGATAGGGTAACTCTATCACGTAGTGGGCGGTCCTCAGCATTTTTGACCTGAATATTAATGCTACCTTAAATTCGTGCAAAGATTGATTGAACACCGCAAAAGGCGATTACAGCGATGCAAACGGTCTCTGCAGTATGGCCGGTGTGTATACCAAAGAGGTGATAGGTCATTGTATCCAGCGAGCACACCTCAGAGGTGGTGTCGGTGACGTGACCGGGCGGACGGGTGTGCACACGGAGAGATTACAATGCAACGACGCAAGTTCCTCGTCGGAATGGGATCGCTCGCCGCCGGCTCGGCGGCCGCAATGGGTACTGGTGCGTTCGCGAGCGTTGAGGCAACGCGTACTGTCAACGTCAATGTCGCAGGCGACCAGAGTGCGTACCTGGGGCTAGATGGAACCTCACCGTACGCCCAAGTGAAGGGCAAGCAGCTAGTGTTGAACTTCGATGATAACGGTGAGGGCGGTAAAGGTGTGAACGCCGATGCCGTCACTACGTTTGACGGGGTGTTCCAAATGACGAATAACGGTCCGAATGAACTTGATATTACTGTCGACAAGTCCGGACTGGCCAACCCAGACTGCTGGCAATTTGTTCCAAAAGAAGTCTACGAAGAATACAGTGGGAACTATCCTGAAGATAGCTTTTATCCCAGCTGGGATGATTTCGGGGGGTACGAAACCACCAACGCAAGCGGAGGTGGCCTCAGCCCGGGTGACTCCACTCTGGTTGGCGTGATGATTGATACGCGAGACAAGGGCAGCCTGCCTGGCGGAGAAATCAGGTTTGCCGTCACTGATGCTGACGGCCCCTACGGGAGTAATAGCTAGGTAACCACTCGCGAAACTATAATTTTAAACCTGCAACTATTTTATTGAACTCTCGGATATTTGTAGGCAGAATTTTAGATACCAGTCGAACAGTTACAGATTGTCGTGGCCCTGTACTAAGAATAATGCGGAGAGTTGCCATACGCTCGGATGCAGCCTTCTCTAGCCGATGGAACCGTTTTTTCAGATGAGCTGATTTCAGCGAGGGCAGTCGGAGTAATCGCGACTCTACAGCCGGCGCCCGCTTGTTCTTATTTGGTACTCGCCGGTATCCTAATCGCTTTCTTTCCACGAACATTCGAACAAGTGTGCTTCGCAAAGGCTAGCTGAGGCGATGACACGTCCTCCAAGCCGGTGGCTGGCCCCGACAGGGTGCCTGTGCCTCGCTAATGTCTGGGCGTTTTCCTTGGACTTGCAACTAAAACGGTCCCGACACGGACCGGAAGCCTTCGCTAAGACGCTGACGAGACGATTTTGACGACCGCTCCCTCCTCCAGTTCCGTCTCGTCGCTGATACGCCGGTTCTCGCGGGCGTCGACGGCGTGGATGTAGCCGTCGCCGATGTCGGAGTGGACGGCGTAGGCGAGGTCTTTGGGCGTCGCACCGCGGCGCAGCAGGAACGCGTCGGGGAGGACGTTCCCCTGGCCGTCGGTCCAGTGCGTCTCGTTCTGGACGGGGTAGGCCGTCAGGTGGTCCAGCAGGTCGTAGACGGCGGTGTCGAGCGCGCCCTGGACGCCGGTGCCGCCCCACTCCTCCATCACGCCGCGGATGCGGTTCAGCCCCTCGCGCTGCTGGTCGCTCACGTCCCCGACGATGTCGAAGTCCGGGTCGCCGGGGTCGTAGTCGACGACGCCAGCTTTCGCGGCGTTGCGCAGCGCGAGCTCGCCGTCGGCCGTCGCGGGCACGACCACGTCGGCGACCGCCTGCAGGGCCTCGATGTTCTCTTTCGGCGCTATGTCTGCTTTGTTCGCGACGACGACGAGCGGTTTCGTCCGCTGACGGACCTCCGTCGCCAGCGCCTCGCGGTGCTCGTCGGTCCAGGCGATTGGGTCCTCGGGGTACTCAAGGTCCCGCAGCGTCCGCGCCACGTCGAGTTCGGAGGCCCCGACGCCGGCCAGCATGTCCACCAGCGACTCGTCGAGCTTGAAATCAGGCGAGCGGGACTGCCGTTCGATGGACTCCCAGTTGCGCTCGACGATGCTGGCGAGCCACAGGTCCATCTCCTCCTCGATAAAGTGGACGTCCTCGACGGGGTCGTGCTCGCCGACCTCGACGGGTTCGCCCTCGGCGTCGGTCCCGCCGGAGGCGTCCACGACGTTGAGAATCACGTCGGCGGTCGACAGCTCGTCGAGGAACTGGTTCCCGAGGCCCCGGCCCTCGTGTGCGCCGGGAACGAGACCGGCCACGTCGATGAGCTCCACCGGGACGTAGCGCTTGCCGTCCCGGCAGTTGTCGTCGCCACAGCGCTCTGCCCGGTCGAGACAGGGGCACTCCGTTCGGACGTGGCTGACTCCGCGGTTGGCGTCGATGGTCGTAAACGGGTAGTTGCCGACGTCGACGTCGGCCATCGTCGCCGCCTTGTAGAAAGTAGACTTGCCGGCGTTCGGTTTGCCGGCCAGCGCGATAGAGAGCATGCGACCAGCTACCAGTGGCCGCGGAAAGGGGGTTTCGGTTCGCGGCCCTACAGGCTGACCCGCTCGCCGCGCTCGTCGCTTTGCTCGATAGCGTGGAGGACACGCTGTGCGGCGAGTCCGTCGGCGAAGGACGGCTCCTGGTCGCCACCCTCGGCGACGGCAGTGAGGAACTCGTAGTTCTCGTGGACGAACGTGTGCTCCCAGCCGATGACGTGGCCGGGGGGCCACCAGTGGTCGACGTACGGGTCGTCGGCGTCCGTGACGAGCACCTGCTGGAAGCCCCGGTCGCCCTCGGTGAGGACCTCCAGTTCGTTCAGGCGTTCGAGGTCGAACTTGATCGCGCCCTTCGACCCCTCGATTTCGATGGTGTGGGCGTTCTTGTGCCCGTTGGCGACGCGGGAGGCCTCCAGCGTCCCCATCGCACCGGTTTCGAACTCGACCTGGGCGCTATAGGCGTCGTCGACGGTCACCGGGCGCGTCTCGTCGCTTCCCTCCACGGGGCGTTCCTCGGTGAACGTCCGGAGATGGCCGCTCACGTCTGTTATCTCGCCGGCGGCCTCGCCCAGCAGGAACCGGGCCAAATCGACCGTGTGCGAGCCGAGGTCCCCGAGCGCCCCGCTGCCGGCCATCTCCTCGTCGTTGCGCCAGGACCACGGCGCGTCGGGGTCGACGAGCCAGTCCTGGAGGTACTGCCCGCGGAAGTGGTGAATCTCGCCGAGTTCGCCGTCGTCGATGAGCCCCTTCGCGTACTGGATGGCCGGGACGAAGCGATAGTTGAACGCCGCGCCTGCGGGGACGCCGGCGTCGGCGGCCGCCTGGGCCATCGCCTCGGCTGTCTCGAGCGTGGGCGCGAGCGGTTTCTCACAGAACGTCGGCGTGCCGGCCTCAAGCGCCGCGATGGACGGCTCGGCGTGGACGTGGTTCGGGCCGAGGTTATAGAACACGTCCACCTCGTCGACGACGGCCTGCCAGTCCGTCGCGGTCCGGTCGAAGCCGAACTGGTCGGCCGCATCGGCCAGCGCGTCCTCGTCGCGGCCGACGAGCACGTCCTTGTTGACGGCCGGTGCCTCGGGAAAGAACATGGGTAGGCGGTCCAGCGCGTTCGCGTGGGCCTTGCCCATGAACCGATAGCCGAGCATGCCGATGTCGAGGGTCATGTGCGCCTGTTCATCCGGCGCCGAAATAACGCTCATGGTGACGGCAGGGCAGCGGGCCGCTCCGAGCGAAAAGACAAAACCGGATGCGTGCGTTGACAGCGCATGGCCACTGAAACGACCGTCCGTATCGAGGACATCATGTCGACGCCGCTGGAGACGATTTCCGCCGACGAGACCGTCAAGGCGGCCGCGACGCAGATGCGAGAGCAGAACATCAACGGCATCTTCGTCCCGGGGGCGCAGGCGGGCATCATCACGACCACCGACATCGTCGACGCCGTCGCGGCCGGGAAGGACCTCTCGTCGGCGACTGTGGGTGACGTGATGACCACGCCGGTCGAACGGGTGACGACCTCGCTCGAACTGGGCGAGGCCGCCGCGATGATGACGACCTACGACATCAAGCACCTCCCGGTCATCGACGAACACCAGGACTACGTCGGCATGGTGTCATCGACGGATATCACGCAGGCGCTCTCCTGAAAGGGGCTTTTCACCGGCGGATGCTCCCCGGATTTTTAGATGAAGTCGTCCAGACCGGACGCATCGTTGTCGTTGTCACCCGTGCCTGGCAGCGCGTCAGCGATAGCCGAGGTGAACGAGTCGAGGCCGCGCGTCTGGTACCAGACCGTCCCGGGACCGGTAAAGTCCATCACCAGGCCCTCGCCGCTGAGTAGCGTCGACTTCAGCCCGCCGACGCGGTGGGCATCGAACTGGACCGATTCCTCCCAGGCGACGACGTGGTCGTTGTCGATGGTGTAGGACTCGCCGGTGTCGAGTTCGACGGTCTCCAGGCCGCCGAAGGCCTCGATGAGGACGTTTCCGGTCCCTTTCAGCGCCAGCGGCGTGATGCTCGCGCCGGCCAGCAGCGACTTGATACCGCCGAACTCGGAGTCGATGTCGATGTCGGGGTCGGCCGCGAGAAACGCCCCGTCGACGGCGTACAGCGTCTCGCCCGTGAGTTCGTGGTGGTGGACGTCGCCCGGCGTCGGCGGCGCGAGGGTGACGGTTCCGGGGCCGCCCTCTGCGGTGAACTCGTTTGCGAGCAGCGACTCGCCGCCCAGCATCGACTTCGCGGAGCTGAGGAGGCCGTCCCGGCTGGTCGTCGTCTCGATCTGGATGGTCGGCGAGTGGCTGACCATCGCGCCGGGTTCCGCGAGTATCGATTCGCCGCTGTCGAGGGCAGCGCGGACGTGCGTGTACGAGGGCTTGTGTGTGAGTTCGATGTCCATGTGGTGTCACTGGATACCGTAATCCGGTCGTAGTATCTCACAGACGCCATATAAGCGTAAGTGCCCGGAAAAGCCACGCTGTCGGCCGTACCGGTTACTCAGCCCAGTAGGGGTCGCCGGGCTGGGTCTCGAAGACGGCGCGGTCGAGCACGTCGACGGCCTTCTCCAGCCCTTCGCGTGCGCTCGTGAGCGAGTCCTCGTGTTCGATGGAGAGCGCGCCGTCGTAGCCGACCATCCGCAGCGTCGACACGACGTCCTTCCAGTGGGACTCGCCGTGGCCGTAGCCGATGGAGCGGAACAGCCACGACCGGTTCGGCTCGTCCGTGTACGGCGCGGTGTCGAGCACGCCCTTCTCCCGGGCGTTTGCTTCGTACACCTTCGTGTCCTTGGCGTGGAAGTGATGGATGGCGTCGTGTTCGCCGAGCAGGCGGATGGCGTCGGTCACGTCGATGCCCTGCCAGTACAGGTGCGACGGGTCGAAGTTCGCGCCGATGCGGTCGTTCGTCCGCCGGCGGAGTTCAAGCAGGCCACGTGGCTCGTACACCAGCATGTTGGGATGCATCTCGATGGCGACGTCTACGTCGTGTGCGCCCGCGTGGGCCGCGAGGTCCGACCAGTACTCGTCGGCGACGCGCCACTGGTACTCGTGGGCGTCGGCGTGTTCGGTCGGCCACGGTGCGGTGATCCAGTTCGGGACCTCGTCGTCGGGCCCGCCGGCCGGCAGTCCCGAAAAGCCCGTGACGGTGTTCACGTCGAGCTGATCGGCCAGCCGGATCGCTTCCCGGAGTTCCGTGTCCGCCTCCGCGGCCCGCTCGTCGTCGGGATGGAGTGGGTTGTTGTGTGTCGCCAGCGCGCTCACCCGGAGGTCGTGCTCGTCCAGGAGCGCCTCGAGCTCGGCCTGCTTCGCCTCGTCGTCGAGATACGCCTGCCGGTCGAGGTGGTCGTCGCCGGGGAAGCCGCCACACCCCAGTTCGACCGCATCGACGCCCAGGTCGTCGAGATACGCCAGTGCCTCGTCGAGCGACTGCCCGCCCAGGGGAACCGTCAGTACACCGATGTCCATGGCCGGCGATACACCCGGTGTCGAAAAAAACGTACTGCCGTCGCCACGGCCCGTCTGCCCAGCACGCAACACGGACCGGAGACGGGACCGTGACAGCCCGTGGCGTAAAGGCTTAACCCGGAGCGTACAGTGATTCAGTCATGATTGTGGCGGTACTCGGAACCGGACAGCGGGGGCGGGATATCGCACAGCGATGTGTCCGTGCGGGCCACGAGGTGCGTCTCCGGGGGACGGATGCGTCGGACGTGATGGACCGGGTCGACGAAATACGACACGCACTCAACGGGGATGTCTCGGCTGGCATCGACGGAACCACTGGACTGGAAAGCGCTGTCAGCGGCAGCGATATCGTCATCGACGCAACCGATGGAGGGACGGACAGCCACAGGGAAGTGGTCGCCGAAACGGAGACCATGGTCGAGGCGGAGACGCTCATCGCCGTCAGTGACACGTCGCTGTCGGTGACCGCAGTCGCGACCGGCCTGCGGAGCCCGGACCGGGCAGTCGGTCTCAACCTCGTCGACCCGCCGGACGGCGCTATCGTCGAGGTGGTCATCGCCGAGCAGACGACGGCGGCGACCCGGGACCGAGCCACCGACTTCGTCGCAGGACTGGACGCGTCGCCGGTCGTCGTCCGCGACACGCCGGGGTTCGCCGCGCTGCGCCTCGAACTCGCCACCATCGCCGAGGCCGTTCGGATGGTCGAGGACCGCGTCGCCGGCGTTCGCGATATCGACCGGACGTTCGAACGCGGGCAGTCGGACCGCGACGGCCCGCTCGTCCGCGCCGACAGGCACGGGCTTGAAACGGTGATAACGGCGCTCGAGGACCTCGCCGAGCGGCTCGACGAGCGGTTCGAGCCGCCGCCGTTGCTCCGACGGAAGGTCGAGGACGGACAGCTGGGCGTCGTCACCGGCGAGGGGTTCTACGTCTGGGAGGACGGCACCCCGATTGCCGGCGCCGACCCGGACCCCGACGTGCCAACGCGAGGGAGCGAGTCCGAGTTCAGATGAGCGAACAGCGGGACCCACCGGCCGAACTAGACACGGCGGACAACGAGTTCGCGACGCTGTTCGACGAGCTCCAGGAGCTAGAAAAGCTCGTCGACTCCGAGGACGAGCGACGGCAGGTCCGGGACGCGATGCGCGCGGCCGCGGACTCACAGGACCACGAACCCGCGACCTTCGGCCGTGTCGTCTGGGGCTTCAATCGGTCCGACCTCGCGGAGGCGCTGCTCGGCTCGCTGCTTTTCGGGATTCCGATGGCCGTCGAAGGCGGGACGGTCGATGCCGGACTGCACATCGCCCAGCACCCGCTGTATCTCGTCGCGACGCTGGTTATCGCCGTCGCGCTGGTCATCTCGATCCTGTACGTCGCCGACTTTCAGGACGTACGGGTCGCAAATCGGATACTGGGAATCGTGCCGCGGCGGCTCGTCGGCGTCACCGGGACGGCACTCGTCGTCTCCGTCGCGCTCCTTACCGGCTGGGGGTTGGTCGAGTGGTCGACCGACCCCGCGGTCGTCTACGAGTCGGCCTGCATCTGTGCGGTGGCGTTCGTCCCGATGGCCATCGGCGCTGCGCTCGGGGACATCCTGCCCGGGAACTAGGGTCGTGGCAGTCCCTCGCGGTGGCAGTCGCGTTTGGCAATCGTTAAAAGCCGCGGTCGGATACGGAGTGGTATGAGCGAGAGCCAACAGAAACAGGCGCGCAAGTGCGTCTCGTGTGGCATCAACATCGCCGGCACGAACGCTGCCCGCTTCAAGTGCCCGGACTGTGGCCAGCAGATCTACCGCTGTGCCACCTGCCGGAAGCAGAGCAACCTCTACAAGTGCCCCGACTGCGGCTTCATGGGACCATAACGATGGGGAAGGTAGCAGCCAAGATCAAGGTCATGCCGGAGAGCCCCGAAGTCGACCTCGACGACCTGCAGGAGCGTCTCGAGGGCGTGCTTCCGGAAGGAACGAAGATCAACGGGTTCGAGCGCGAGGACGTCGCCTTTGGCCTCGTCGCGCTGACGCCGACTGTCATCGTCCCCGACGACACCGGTGGAACGGAAGCCGTCGAAGAGGCATTTGCGAACGTCGACGACGTCGAGTCGGTCTCCGTCGAGAGCACCGGCCGCCTGTAATCGACTCGCCGCCGCAGTTTTCCACTCGAGTCCGTAGCGACTGCAAGAGCGCGACCAGCGGCGGCCGCGGAACGCACGTTTTATTAGGGCGACCGGATTAGCGAGGACCAAGAATGCCTAGTTCAAACGGACCCCTCGAAGGAACACGAGACAAGCTCAAGAACAAGCCTCGCGACCGCGGCACCTCGCCGCCCCAGCGCGCCGTCGAAGAGTTCGACGCCGGCGAGAAAGTCCACCTCAAGATCGACCCGTCCGTTCCCAACGGGCGCTTCCACCCGCGGTTCGACGGCCAGACCGGAACCGTCGAGGGGAAGCAGGGTGACGCCTACAAGGTCGACATCGTCGATGGTGGCAAAGCAAAGACCATCATCGTCACTGCTGCGCACCTGCGCCGGCAAGAATGACGATCTTCAAAGAGAAGGTCAGCGAGGAGTATCTCACCGTCGCGGAGACCAAGGAGATACTCGAAGACCTCGAAATGGAGCGGGCCGCGGAGGAGGACCGCGAGATGCGCTACGAGCTCAAGCGGGCCATCGAGCACGTCAACCGCTTTGCCGTCCTCGACCCCGAGGAGTCGCTGCAACTGGTCGAGGACCTCGAACAGCTCGAGAAGGTCGACACGCCGACGGCCTACAAGATCGCGAACCTGCGGCCGCTGGACCGAGACGAGCTCCGGGCCGTGTTCGCACAGGAGCGGTACACGCTCGACGGCGACGAACTCGACGAGATTCTCAACATCGTCAAGCAGTACGCGTAACGACGGCGTCAGTTCGGCCGTTCGCCGCTCTTTCTCTCTGCCCCGCGGCGACCGCTGTGCCGTGGGCTTCGCTTTCCGATGTCGGGGACCGAGAGGAGACGGCGCTCCGTGAAGCGGTTCCGGGCATCCACCGGCATTAAGTGTGCTCTGCTCGTACTGCGTGACATGACTGAATCGGAGAGCGGCGGTGACACTATGATGGCGGCTGTCCTCGATGTCCTCCCACACGGGCGGCCCGGAGACGACCGGCCACAGCACCAGAAGGAGCCGCTCGCGTACGCGCTGGACCTCGCGGAGTTCTATATCTACGAACTCCAGCTCGAAGACAAGGACGTCGACATCGCGTTCGGCGACCGCGTCGATCTGACGGAGTTCGGCCGCGTGACGGAAGTCGAGTTCGAGGACATCCCGAGCGGTGCCCGGTCCGAACTCGACTACGCCGTCGAGGAGATCGTCGAAGCGAACGAACAGCGCTTCGTCGACTTCTACAACGACGCCCAGCCCATCACGCTGCGGCTCCACCAGCTGAACCTCCTGCCGGGCATCGGGAAGAAGCTCCGGAACACGATTCTCGACGAGCGAAAGCGAAAGCCCTTCGAGAGCTTCGAGGACCTCGAAGAGCGGGTCAGCGGCCTCCACAGCCCCAAGGAGACGCTGGTCGAGCGGATACTCGAAGAGCTACAGGACGACGACCTGAAGTACCGGCTGTTCGTCCGCCGCGAGGAACAGTCCTCGTAATCCTGTCGGTCACGTGAGAAACATTGCCCCCTCGGGGCGGCGAATATCGGCACCGAGTTACAGGCAACGATATAAGGCGACCCTTTTCTACCGCGACCCGCTACGGCTCACTAATGACTACGACAGAGACAGGGACTCGGGACCCCGACGCACTCGTCCGGCGGGCCGGCAAACGGGCCGACACCCGGCAGGACCAGCACTTCCTCGTCGACGACCGGGTGCTAGACCGGATTCCGGAGTACGCGACCGACGCCGACGTCGACCTCTCGCACGTGCTGGAGATCGGCGCGGGCCCCGGCGCGCTGACGGACCGCTTGCTCGCGGCGGCTGAGCGCGTGACCGCAATCGAACGCGACCCGGAGTTCGCGGCCCACCTCCGCGAGGAGTTCGCCGAGGAAATCGCGGCTGACCGTCTCACCGTCGTCGAGGGCGACGCCCTCGAGGTCGACCTGCCGGAGTTCACCGCCAGCATCTCGAATCTCCCGTACGGCGCGTCGTCGGAGATCGCCTTTCGGTTGCTGCCGGAGCAGCGCCCGCTCCTGTTGATGTTCCAGCGGGAGTTCGCCGAACGGATGGCCGCCGACCCGGCGACGGACGACTACGGGCGGCTCTCGGTCACGGCGGGCCACTACGCCGACGTGGAGGTCGTCGAGACGGTCCCGCCGGAAGCGTTCGACCCGCAACCCCGCGTCACGAGCGCGCTCGTCCGGACGACGCCGCGACAGCCCGACTACACCGTCCCCAGTGACGACTTCTTCATGGAGTTCCTGAAGGCGGTGTTCACCCAGCGCCGGAAGACGATGCGCAACGCCGTCCGCAACACGGCCCACATCTCCGGGCTGGGCGACCCCGACGCGGTAGTCGAGGCCGCCGACGAGGACCTCATGAGCGCCCGTGCCGGGAAGCTCACGCCGGCCGATTTCGCCACGCTGGCGACGCTCGCCGCCGAGGCCGGCCAGCCGGAGGCCTGAGATGGGCGAGGAGACGAGCGACCGCGACGCAGACGGCGACGGCGACTCCGGCGACCGCCCGTCGCTGGCCGACCAGCGGGACGTGGCGTCGGTGTACCAGCCGGCGGAGGACTCGGACCTGCTGGCACGGACGGCCCGGAAGCGAGTCCAAGCGGGCGACACAATCCTCGACGTGGGAACTGGCTCCGGCTACGTCGCCGCGACGCTCGCCGAGGCAGGCGCTCAAGCGGTCGGGGTCGACGTGAGTCCGCTGGCGTGTCGAGAGGCGGCCGACAACGGTGTCCCGGTCGTCCGCGGGAACCTCGTCGACCCGTTCCGGACGGACGCCTTCGACCTCGTGGCCTTCAACCCGCCGTATTTGCCGACGCCGCCCGAGCAGGAGTGGGACGACTGGATGGAACACGCGCTGTCGGGGGGCGACGACGGCCGCCGGCTCGTCGACCCGTTCCTCGAAACCGTCGAGCGCGTGCTGGCCCCGAGCGGCGAGGCGCTCGTCCTCGTCAGCAGTCTCACTGACCCGAAGGCAGTGCGAGCGTACGCGGCCGAACACGGCCTGGCGAGCGAACAGCTTGCCAGTGAGAAACACCCATACGAAGCGCTCGTCGTCCTGCGGTTCTATCGTGATTAATTACTGCTGAGCATTTAATCGAATAGGAAATATTAAAGCCCATCATTTCCTACCTCACGGCAATGACACAGGTAATCGCCACGACCCCTGGGCTCTTTCCGCTCCCGGACTGGGCCAAGGACGAACTGGCAGATCTGAAAGGCCATCAGAAGACCGACCTCATCTCGGGCGACGAGTCCGGCGAGGTCGTCGCGGCCTACGACGAGGCACGCGCGGAAGTCATCTCCATCCAGCAGGACGCCGGACTCGACCGCGTAGTCGAGGGCCAACTCCGCTGGGACGACATGCTCGCGCACCCGCTCGCGGTCCACGACAGCGTGGAGACGAAAGGCATCGTTCGCTACTACGACAACAACAACTTCTACCGAGAGCCGGTCGTGCAAGGTGACCTCAGTGCTGACGGCGGCGACGTCGCCGCAGACCTCGGTGCCGCGGCCGACCTCGTCGACTCGGGGCTGCAGGCCGTCCTTCCTGGCCCCTACTCGCTCGCGGACCTCGCGACCGACGAGCACTACGGCGACGACGCCGAGTTCCTCGACGCTATCGCCGACTTCCTCGTCGAAGAAGTGAACGCCTTCCCCGAGGTCGAGACGCTGTTCCTGCTCGAACCGTCGCTGGTCGAGAACGCCCCCGCCGACGGCGAGGACGAACGCGCCGCCGAGGCAATCGACGCCGTCGCCTCGGCCGCCGACGCCGAGGTCGTCGCCCACACCTACTGGGGTGCAATCGAGGAGAAGGCCTACGCGCACCTGATGGACGCCGCCGTGGACGCCATCGGCTTCGACCTCGTTTCGAGCCACGACCAGACCGTCTACAACGTTCAGGAGTACGGCACCAAGGACGACGTTGCGCTGGGCGTCGTCGACGGCCAGAACACGCTCGTCGAGTCCCCCGAGACGATCCGGGACCGCATCGACTGGTTCGAACAGCAGACCAACACCGCCTACGACACCGTCTACGCGACGGCGAACACGGAGACGTTCTACCTCCCGGTGAACAAGTTCGAAGACAAGCTCGAAGCCCTCGCAAACGCCGCGGACCTGGAGGCGGCGGAGGCATAACCAATGACAGGACCACGAGACCAGTTCAAGCCGGCGGATCACCCGAACGACCACTTCCTGCTGACGACCGTCGTCGGCTCCTACCCCAAGCCCAAGTGGCACGACCGTGCCCGCGAGCTGTTCGAGGACGAGGACGCCGACTTCGGCGAAGACGAGTGGGAAGAATCGAAAGACGACGCCTCGCGGCTCATCACCCACGAGCACGAGCGCGCGGGGCTGGACGTCATCTGCGACGGCGAGATGCGCCGCAACGAGATGGTGGAGTACTTCGCCCACCGCATCGACGGCTACGAGTTCAACGGCCGCGTGAAGGTGTGGGGCCACAACTACTTCGACAAGCCGAGCGTCGCCGACGAGGTCGAGTACGACGAGCAGTGGCTCGTCGAGGAGTTCGAGTTCACCGACGAGGTCGCCGAGCGCCCGGTCAAAGTCCCCATCACGGGCCCGTACACGCTGGCGAACTGGTCGTTCAACGAGGTGTACGACAGCGAGGAGCAACTGGCCTACGAGCTTGCGGACCTCGTCAACGAGGAGATAGAGGCGCTCGTCGAGGCCGGCGCCCGCTACATCCAGATCGACGAGCCCGCGCTGGCCACGACGCCGGACGACCACGCCATCGTCGGCGAGTGTCTGGAGCGCATCGTCGACGAGATTCCCGACGACGTGCGCCTCGGCCTGCACGTCTGTTACGGCGATTACTCGCGTATCTATCCCGAAATCCTCGATTACCCGGTCCACGAGTACGACCTGGAACTGGCCAACGGCGACTACGACCAGCTCGACGTGTTCAAGGACCACGAGTTCACGAAGGACTTCGCCATGGGCGTGCTGGACGCTCACACGGCCGAAGTCGAGTCCGTCGAGGAGATCAAGGACAACATCAAGAAGGGCCTTGAAGTCGTCCCGCCCGAGCGTCTCACCGTCTCCCCGGACTGTGGCGTGAAGCTCCTGCCCCGCGAGGTCGCCTACGGCAAGATGGAGAACATGGTGCAGGCGGCCCGGGAAATCGAAGCGGAACTGGACGCCGGTGAAATCGACGTCGTTTCGAGTGGTGCGGAAGCGAGCGCGGATGACTAGCGAGGTCGCGCAGCGACCTCGAACAGTCGAGCGGGGAGCGGAGCGACCCGCGAGACGATTGAACCGGTGAGCGGTCTCGGCTGCGAGACAGGCGAATCGGTGAGCGGTCTCGGCTGCGAGACAGGCGAATCGGTGAGCGGCTCTCGAAGTAGCGAGCAGTGAAACTGCAAACGGTGTGAGCGACCAGCGTGGGTGGGAACCGCGAAACGTGAGCGGCGAGCGGAACGAACTAAGACCCAAACCGCCCGAGCGAAGCGGTGGCGCAACTCACCGTGTTTTCGACGCATGAGGGCTGTGATTTCGGCAGCTATCGAATATTCTCGGGCGCGGCGGTTCGTGAACCGGCAAAAATCGCAGACACACGTAGTGCCCACATCGGGACCTGCACCAAACACTGCCGGCGGTAGGCAGGCCAGTGCAATCGTGAACAGTTCCTCACAGGACTGCCTGAGCACCAAAGCACCGGCCAGACAAGTATACTCTTTCTTATGGTTTTTCGAACTGGTTGTTTAAACCGGATAGAACACAGTCCAGATTTATTCGACAGCTATCGAATTAGGCATCGACCGAGGGGGAAAATTACTGTAGATACACCAACAATATAAGGGGTTACACTATTCAGCATAATACCTCATATTATGGTTACAGAGGCGCTCAGAACTGCAATTCCTACAACGGCTTCTATGCTGTATGGTAGCACGTGTTACTGGGAAAGAGTTTTGAGGGTATCTGGAGAAGCTAGCGATGAGAAAGCTATGACAGGGGACACACACCTTCGGGCGGAACTGTATCTTCGAGGAGATACCTACGGAACGTTCGACGCACAGCAACAGGTGCTCAATCGGGTCAAACGACTGGAGGCCAACGGCGTGTTCAGCGAGTCGATGGTCGCCGGAGAGTGGCAGCGAATCCGGACGATGGCGGAGGACAAGCGGTCCGAGGCCATCCAGACCTACGAGGAGTTCATGAACTGGGCGGGCCGGAACGGCCACTCGCTCGAACCGGCCTTCGAGCGGCGGAACCGGACCTACGTCGGGATGGACCGCGTCGACGACGTTGTCGTGTTCCCGGTCGTCTCGCTGGCTATCTACGATGGCGACGACCTGGAGGGCGTGTTCCCGTGCTCGGACGAGGAACGGACCTACACCGTCGGTGACGCGCTGGAGGCCTTCGAGCGCGGCGACGAGGGCTGGCTCGCACAGTTCGACTCGCTGTCGGTCGACCGGACCGACCCGCTGCTGGAACCGGGCGTTAACACGACGGTCTAACCGCGCAGCGCGTCGACCGGTTCCTCGCTCGCCGCTTTCCAGGCCGGATACAGGCCGCTGACGATGCTCGTCAGCACTCCAAAGGAGAACGCCGCGCCGACGTACCAGGCGTTTGGCAGCCTGAAGACGGCCATCGCGTCACCGACAGCGTAGTGGTTTATCGCCAGCCCGGCGCCGACGCTCAAGATGACGCCGGCGATGCCACCGAGGAAGCCGAGCAGCGTCGCCTCCATCAACATCACTTTGAGGACGTCCCGCTTCTGGTAGCCGACCGCTCTGAGGACGCCGATCTCCTCACGGCGTTCGACGGTGGACATCAGCATGACGTTGAGAATCGAGATGCCGGCCACCAGCAGCGATATCGATGCGATGCCGGCGAGGACGGTGTTGATGATCTGGAACTGCTGTTCGATGGTGTCGACGAGAGTGCCCAGTTCCTGGACGAAGACCCGCTGCTCGCGGTCGTTGAGCGAGTCGCGTATCCCCATGGCGGTCTCGTTGGCCCGCGTCCCAGTGGACTCGGTGATGTACACCTCCGAGTAGCCGCGCTGGCTGAACGAGGTCGCTGGCACTATGACCCGGTTGTCGGGGTTCGTCGAGGAGAACGGGTCGCCTTCCGCGAGTACGGCCCGGATACGGACGTTGGTCCCGTTGATAGTGATCTGCGCCCCCGGGTGCAGGTCGTGTTCCTCGGCGACGTTCGACCCGACGAGCGCGCCGGTCCGGAACGGCGAGACCCGCCCCTCCTCGGCCTCGTACAACTCCGCCGGGTTCTCCACGCCGTATATCGTTTCCCGGACCGCCTCCTCCCGGTTGTACGACACCGGCTCTACGCGGGTCTTTACCGGTGAGACGGTCGCTGTCGGGCTTGCCTCTCTGCGGATGGCTCGGATATCCCGTTCGGTGAGTTCAGTGATGTTCTCGCCGGAGTTCGGGTACACCGTGAGCTGGTTCCCGACGTCGCCGAGGTTCTGAGTGAACGAGTACTGGAGCGCGACGCCGAACATCCCGAGGGAGGCGATGGCAACGACGCCGATGACGATGCCAAGCGACGCCAGCAGCGACCGCATCTTCGTCCGCGTGAGGTTGCGTCGCGCCATCAGCGCGGCCGGGAAGAACCTACCCGCCATTCTTGCGTTCCCTCCCGATGGTGCCGTCGACCAGATGGACGGTCCGGTCGACGTATTCGTTGACCAGGTCGTCGTGGGTGACCGCGACGATAGCCACGTCGTCCTCGTCGGCGATGCGGCGGAACTCGTCGAGTATCTGTCGCCCGGTCCCGCTGTCGAGGTTGCCCGTCGGCTCGTCGGCGAGGACGACCTTCGGGCTGTTGATGAGCGAGCGCGCGATGGCGACGCGTTGCTTCTGGCCGCCGGAGAGTTCGTCGGGCTTGTGGTCCAGTCGGTCGCCGAGCCCGAGCCGCTCTAGGAGCGACCTGGCCCGGTTCGTGACCTCCGGGTCGCGGTCCAACAGCAGGGGGACCTCGACGTTCTCGACGGCAGTCAGCGTCGGCAGGAGATAGAAGTGCTGGAACACGAAGCCGATGGTCCGCTTGCGGAGCGACGTCCGCTTGCGGTCGCCGAGGCCGGTCACGTCCTGGCCCTCCAGCAGGACAGTCCCTTCTGTCGGCGTGTCAAGCAGCCCGAGGATGTTCAGCAGGGTCGTCTTGCCACTGCCGCTGGGGCCCATGATCGAGACGAACTCGCCGGATTCGAGCGCGAAGTCGATGCCCGCCAGTGCGTACAGGGTCTGGCCCCCGGTGCGGTAGCGCTTGACCAGCCCCTCTGCGTCGATGACTGTCATACCTCGATATCGTCGTCACCGCGGCGGTAGCGGCGCACGAGGACACCGACGACGACCAGCAGGGCCAGCCCGCCGGCGATGAACACCGGCAACATGCTGTTCTGGTTCCCGCCGCCGCTGTCGCCGTCCTCGCCCTGCTGCTGTGCCACGCCGCCCGTCCGGTCGATGGCTACGTCGAACGTCTGTCGCTTCCGCGTGTCGTCGACGAGGTAGGTCACTTCCAGTGGCACCGACGTGACGTTCCCCTCCGTGCGGGCGTACACGTCGAAGGAGACGAAGTCACTGGCCGGGACCGTGCCGACGAAGTAGTCGCGGTTCGGCGTCGCCGGAGTGACCGTCTCGGTATCGACGACACTGACGAGGACGCTGTCCGCGCCTGTCGACCCGACGTTGCTTGCACTCCCGGATATCTGGAGGCGTCCCCCCTGCCGGAGCACGTCCAGACCGGTGAGGTCTATCGTTCCCGGGACGGACCGGAGCGTCGTCTCGGCGGTCGTCTGCTCCGTGTCGGTCCCGAGTTCGTAGTCGGCGGTGACGGTGACATCCGCACGCGGCTCGTCCATCGTGGCGTTCAGTCGCACCTGGCGGGTCGTGCTGGCCGAGACGTTTTCCAGCAGCACGCGCTGGAACGACGCGTTCTCGGAGGACGCGCTCACGATGACATCCGATAGCGGAGCGTTGGCCCCGTTAGAGACGGCGACTCGCAGTGCGCGGTCGGTACCGCTGCCGACCGCAGTCGTGTCGAGTTCCACGCTGTTCCGGAGCGGGTCCGACTCGACGACTGTCGTCCGGGTCGTCTCGCGGATGGTCTCTCCGTCGACTGTGTAGCTAACCGTCGCGGTCAGCGGGTGTTCGCCGGCGGATTCCGGTCGGAACCGAAACGGGGCAGTCATCGACCCGTTCTGTGCGACGCTTGACCGGACTGTGCGGCTCTCCGTCATCTCGACGCCGTCGCCCTCGACGACGACTTCGACGTTCGTTATCTGGGAGTCGAGTCCGTTTGCGACGGTGACCTGACCGGCCGATTCGACGCCGGCCACGGAGTCGTTGGCCGTGATATCCACCTGCGGGTGACGGTCCTGGACGCTCAGTTGGACCGGATATTTGAGCTCGACGTTCTCCCCAGTCCCGCGGTCGCGGCCGTACACGATGACGCGGAGGTCCTTGCTCCCGGACGAATCAAAGGAGGCGGTCAGCGGTACTTCCAGCGTGCTGCCCGGCGAAATCGAACCCAGGTTCGAGACGCGTTCGTACTCTGTGACACCTCTCCCGCCCGACTTCCGGATTGCGATGTCGTTGATTTCGAGCGGCGCGTCGCTGCTCTGGAGGTTCCGGACAGTCGTCTCGAACGTGACGGTTTCGCCCGGTGCCGGTGTCGAGGGCGACACCTCGACGTTCGAGATGGACGCGTTGACGCTCGCGCCGGCGACAGCGGGCGGAAGCGAGCCGATTACGACCAGACAGGCGAGCACAGCAACGCCCTGGCGCATTACGCGGTCACCTCTGTCCGCAGTAGCTGTGTGCCGGTCCGACCGCTCAGGAGGAGGA
The DNA here is from genome assembly GCF_032027985.1 of Haloarcula sp. 1CSR25-25. Classification (NCBI taxonomy): domain Archaea; kingdom Methanobacteriati; phylum Methanobacteriota; class Halobacteria; order Halobacteriales; family Haloarculaceae; genus Haloarcula; species Haloarcula sp. 1CSR25-25. The sequence continues at coordinate 595,453 of NZ_JAHYBW010000002.1, read as the reverse complement.
AGCTATCGGGGACCACTATCATGTGGGCCGGTCAGTTCCGGTCGATGTTAAATATGCTGCATATTATCTCGGTGGGAAACTGCTATCACAGCGCCCCTCCCAGCGGTGGACATGCGCGTCATCTGTGCCGGCCACGTCAACTGGGACGTGACGCTCCGGGTCGACCACTTCCCGAAGCCCGACGGCGAGGGGCGTATCACCGACCAGTCACAGTCCAGCGGGGGGAGCGCGTCGAACGTGGCCGTCGCGCTCGCCGGACTTGAGGCGGACCCGGTAGTCCTCGGTAGCGTCGGGCGGGACGACCACGGAACCATGGCCCGGCGCGAACTGACGGCCACCGGCGTCGAGACGCTGCTGGTCGAATCGGACCAGCCGACGGCGGTGAAGTACCTCATCGTAGACGGGAACGGCGACGTCGCGGTGCTCGGAAACGACGGGGCCAACGAGGCCTTCTGCGCGTCGGACCTCCCGGCCGAGACCCTGGCCGAGGCTGACCATCTCCACCTGACCGGTCAGGACCCCGGGACGGCCGCGACGCTCGCACGCGACGCTGCAAGTGCGGACGTCCCGGTGAGCTTCGACCCCGGTCGCCGGCTCCCGTTCCGGGATTACTCGGCGGTGCTCTCACACGCGGATATCCTGTTCTGTAACGACCGGGAGGCCGACCACGCCAGGGACCGCGGGCTCTTCGAAACAGTGTCGACGGTCGTGGTCAAACACGGGGACTGCGGCGCGACGGCCCATATGGACGACCGGACGGTCACGAACGCCGGGTATCCCATAGAGCCGGTCGACACCGCGGGCGCAGGCGACGCGTTCGCCGCCGGGTATCTCCTCGCCGACGCACGCGGGACCGATCCGGAGGGGGCACTCGCAGTCGCAAACGCCTGTGGCGCGCTCGCAGCGCAGTCGACCGGCGCACAGACGGCGCTGGACTGGGAGTCGGTGTGGGACCTGGTCGACAGCGGACAATCGCCCGAGACGGTCTAATCCGCCCGTATCTCCACGACGAGTCGCTCGAACTGCTGGCGATACTGGGCTTCCCCGCGGGGGACCGCGAGGCCGGGCTCGTCGGCGAAGGGGACGTCGCCCGGCGGCTTGAACTTCACAACCACCTCGTTACGCCTTGCCGCTGTGGCGTAGCGGCACCACGGGGACATCGCTCTGGGTGCCCCCGCCCGGCGTTTCGACCCGGAACCCCTCGTAGTCCGGGCCCGACTCCACCAGCACGGTTTCGATGTCCTGTGCCGGAGTCTGCACTGACACACTGTATAGCCGGCCAGCAGTGCAGTCCGTCAATCACGTCACCGACCGAGAGGGTCGTGTCGTTACCCGCCAATGTCGCGGGGTCTTTGTAGCCACAGTCCTCAGAGAGCGGTATGCGCACGGTCGAAATCGACGATCTCTCGGTGGGCGATGGCCACCCGACTCGCGTCATGAGCGTGCTGAACATGAGTTCGAACTCCGGGTACAAGCCGAGCGTGTATCTGGACCCCGAGGCGGCCGCCGACGCCATCGAGGAGACCCTCGTCCCCGCCGGCGCGGATATCATCGACGTCGGCCTCCAGTCGGCAAACCCCAAGTACGAGTCCAAGCCGGTCGAGATGGAGAAAGACCGCCTCGAAGAGGTCGCGCCGCTCGTCGACGAACTCGACGCCGACGTGCCGCTGTCGCTCGAAACGCGCTACGCCGAGGTCGCCGAGGAGGCCATCGGTTACGGCTTCGACCTCATCAACGACGTGTGTGGCTTCGCCGACCCGGACATGAAAGGCGTCGTCGAGGACCACGACATGCCGGTCGTCAAGATGGCCAGCCCGCCGGACCTGGCCAGGCCCGGCGCGCTGAAAACCATCGACGACATCTTCGAGGCGCTCCAGCGCGACGGGTTCACCGACAGGACAATCATCGACCCGGCCTTCGGCGGCTGGTACGACGGCAAGGAGTTCGAGGACAACTGGGAGATGTTCCGCCGCCTCCGGGAGTTCCGCGCCTTCGACCGGCCGATGCTCACCGCGACCAACCGCGAGGACTTCCTCGGTGACCTGGCCGACCAGCCCGAGACGGAGAACCAGCTCGCCGTGTCACTGGCCGCGGCGACGATGGAAGTCGAACGCGGGGCCCACATCATCCGCACACACGACACCCGCGAGACCCACGACGTGGTCAAGGTGGCCGACGCGCTCGGCGACGAGCGGACGACGCGGGCGGAGACCGAACCCGGCCCCACCGTGGCGGAACTGACCGACGTGACGCTGCGGGAGGTGGCCCGGCATCAGTCCCTGGGCGAGACGGTCGCCGGCGGCACCGACGACGGCGCGACACTCACGTTCCTGCTGGGCGACCTGACCGACGACGCCCGCGCGAGCCTCCGGGCCGTCGCCGAGGTGACCGACGTGGTGGTCGTCGAGAAAGACGGCGGGGGGCTCTACGTCGGCGGCGCCGCGGCCGCGGTGAAGGTCGTCACGGACAGCCTCGCCGAGGACGGCCACCGGGAGCTCGCTGGCGAACTGCGAGCGTCGCTGTCCCGTCGCGTGTAGTCCGTCCGAATCGGACGCCCCGCTTATACTAACTCGTCGTGGAGGTCGTGGAACGACCCGATAGTGAGGTCCGGCTGACCGGCGAAGGCGTCCCACGGGCCGTCGTCGCGGTTGACCCACACGCCCTGCATCCCGGCGTGCATCGCGCCGTACACGTCGAAGTACCCGGCCGTGACGTGGGCGATTGCCTCGATCTCGGTCCCCGTTCGCGCCGCGGCGTGGCGGTACAGTTCGGCCGCCGGCTTGAACGTCTCTATCTCGTCGGCACTGACCGTGTCTTCGAGCAGGCCGCCGATGCCGGCGAACTCGACCATGGAGTCGAGCATCTCGGGGTTGCCGTTCGAGACGACATAGAGGTCGTAGCCGGCGTCGTAGAGCCTGTTCATCCCGTCGCGAACGTCGTCGAACACGTCGAGTTCGTGATAAACCGCGAGGATCTCGTCTCGTTCCTCCGTGGAGATGTCGACGCCGTGGGCGTCCAGCGCGTACTGGAGCGCGTCGCGGTTCATCTCGTAGAACGGTTTGTAGGCGTCGATCTGGTTGGCGAGGAAGGTGTACGCCAGCGAGCGGGAGCGCCAGAGCCGGGACACCGGCCGGGGGTCGTCCACCCGGTCGGCGAGTGCTTTCTGGGCCGCTTCGACGTCGACGATGGTGCTGTACGAGTCGAACGTAATCGTCGTCACGCGGTCCGGGTCGAACGGCATAGGCACCCGTAGAACCGGCGCCCTCATATAGCCAGTCGCCGGGTCGGGCATTCAGGCGGCAGGACCGACAGGTACGAACGGCGATTGACATCCTCCTCCGCGTGAACGCGGAGGAATCCCGAGCGGTGGGAGTTTCAGGTTCGCAGTCCAAGTAGCGGACTACCAGACCTTTCGGGCGCGGGTAGTCCCACAACATCGGACTGGTGGACTGCTGGCGGTGCCAAACCGCCGTTACCCCTATCCTCAACCGTGTTTTGGCGTCCAAGTGTTGTTTTGGCCACGGGGACGCCAGCAGGCGTCAGCAGACTCGGGGGTATCGTATCGCGTGCTTTGAGCACTCGGCACGTTGGCACACCCTTCGAGGATGTGTCGTTCACCGACTGTCCTTTCGGATACTACCTCGTTACGTGGGCGGACAGGCCGCCTCCGAAGGACGGTTCGGAATCCGCTCCGTTCCGACCGATTCCTACCTGTTAACAGGGTTGCCTGTCACTTAAACGCCGGTATTCTGAAACCCAAGAGGGGCGTCGAACGTGGATTCTCTCCCAAGTTGACGGCGCGTATCCACGGCCTGAAGGCCGTGGTATTGCGCCTGCTCAGCCTATAAACCGCAGACAACGGGCGACGCTACCCCTCGCACGTGGCTTTATCTCCCGTGCGGCCCCACTGCGAGCCATGTCGAAGGCACATACGTTCCAGTCTCTGACGGTCGCTGCTCGACGGACGGGAGTCAGCAGATGACGGTGCGGGACGTGTATCTCCCGGTCGCGGCACAGCCGTCGGTCGACACCCTGGTCGAGATGAGCCAGCAGGCCGAAGCCCACGGCTACGACCGGGTCTGGCTCCCGGAGACGTGGGGGCGGGACGCGGTGACGACGCTGACGAGCATCGCCGAGCGCACGTCGACGGTCGGGCTGGGCTCCTCGATTCTGAACGTGTACTCACGGTCGCCGGCGCTGCTCGGCCAGACCGCGGCGACGCTGCAGGAGGTCTCGGACGGCCGCTTCCGCGCCGGCGTCGGCCCGTCCGGACCCATCGTCATCGAGGGCTGGCACGGCCGTGAGTTCGAGCGTCCGCTGAAGTACACCCGGGAGGCCGTCGAGGTCATGAAACTGGTCCTCTCGGGGGAGCGCGTCGAGTACGACGGCGACGTCTTCTCGCTGTCGGGCTTTCGACTGCGCTGTGAGCCGCCCGAACCCGCGCCGCCCGTGGACGCCGGCGGCCTCGGTCCGAAATCGGTCGAACTCGCCGGCCGCTTCGCCGACGGCTGGCACGCGCTGATGCTGACCGCCGACGGCCTGCGGGACCGGCTGGAGGACTTCGAGCACGGGGCGGCCCTCGGCGACCGCGACCGCGCGGACCAGCGGGTGACGCTGTCGCTGACGTGCTGTGCGATGGACGACCGGGACCGGGCCCGCGAACTGGCCCGCCAGCACGTGGCGTTCTACATCGGCGGCATGGGGACGTTCTACCGCGACGCGCTGGCCCGACAGGGGTACGAGGACACCGCCTACGAAATCGCGGAGCAGTGGGCGTCGGGCGACAAAGCGGCTGCCGTCGACGCCATCGGGGACGAGCTACTGGACAGCATTGCTGTTGCCGGCACGCCCGACGAGTGTGGCGAGCGCCTGGCAGAGTTCGAGGCCATCGATGGGGTAGACGCCATCAACGTCTCGTTCCCCCGCGCCGCTGACCGGGACACGATAGACGCGACTATCGACGTACTGGCGCCCTGAATCGGGGCCGCGTCGTCAGTCGCCGTCCACCGGCGTGATATCGTCGCGTCGACCGTCGAGCACGTCGAAGCGCTCGCCGCGGCGCTGTTCCAGCCAGTGCAGGAGGCGTTCGGCCCAGCCGAGCTTCTGTCGCTTTTCCGCAGTCACGGACGGGTCCTCGAAGTCCCAGCCGGGGAACACGAGCGTTGCAGCGCCGAAGTGGTCCGCGAGGAACGCGGCGCGGTCGCCGTCGGTGAAGCCGCCGTAGTTGCGGACCGGCGGGGCGGGCGTCGCCTGCGTCGTCGGCACGACGAACTCGGTGTCGTAGGCCGGAACGTGGGTCTCCAGTGCCGGGACGTTGTCGCCGTGGGCGTGGACGACGACCGGCGTCCCGTCCGCAGTCAGTTCCCGCCCGGTGTCGGCGTTCTTGTCCAGGTCCGTGACCATGCAGTCGACGGCGACGCCTTCGGTCTGCAGGCGGTCGGCAGCCGTCGACGCCGCGAGGACCACGTCGGCGTCGGCCGCTCGGTCGGCCTCGGCTTCGAGCGACGGGCCGGCCCCGGCGACGGCCACCGTTGCGCCCTCGAGTCCGAGCCGGGTCGGGTCGTACGTCCCGTCGTCGCCGAGCAGTTCGACGAACCGGTCGCAGGCGTGCTCGTCGCCGTCACGGGGATAGCCGAAGTCGCCGAGAATATCCTCGTACACCGGCTCCCAGGTGTGAAACTCCATCTGTCGTCAGACACCACGCGGCGGAGGTGCTTCTGTCTTGTTCACCCACACCGGTCAGCGGTTCCAATACGCTCAAACCCCGCAACGTAGCTGTCGCTGTCGGATTCGTGTCCAGATAAACCGAGTTGAGCCGAAATGGCACGTCCGTGTACCCCTACCCGGGTGCCCTTTCGGCTTTCACCCATTTCTTTCGAGGCCTCCGGTATAAGTTTTCTCTTACCGTCAGACATAGATGACAGTCTCACAGGCCGAGAGGGCCTGTACCCTGGACCTGCGAGTCACCAGTCCACGACAGTCTCAAGGCCGGCCAGCACCTATTGGGGCCAAATGGTGCCGGAACTGTCAGTAAACGCGCAGGACGGTGCAGTTCCGGACTCGCTGGTGGTCGTCTCGAACCGTGAGCCGTACAGCCACGAGCGGGGCGACGACGGCGAGATACGGGTCCAGTCCGCGGCGGGTGGGCTGACGAGCGCACTCGACCCGGTGATGCAGTCACGGGGCGGCACCTGGGTCGCCTGGGGCAGCGGCGATGCCGACATGGCCGTGGCAACGGACGGCGTCGTCGAGGTCCCACCCTCTGACCCGGCGTACGACCTGAAACGCGTTCCCCTCTCCGAAGCGGCGGTAGAGGGCTACTACTACGGCTACGCCAACCAGGTGCTCTGGCCGCTCTGCCACGAGGACACGGGCCGGATATGGGCCGAACCCGCCTACTGGGACCAGTACCGCGCCGTCAACGAGCAGTTCGCCGAGGCCGTCGATGCGGTCGCCGACGCGGGGCAGCCGGTCTGGTTCCAGGACTACCACCTGGCGCTCGCGCCCAGACTGCTCCGGGACCGACGGCCGGATGCGACGCTGTTGCAGTTCTGGCACATCCCCTGGCCCGCGCCGTCGGTGTTCGGGCACTGTCCCCACAGCGACGCGCTCCTCGATGGGATGCTGGCGTGTGACGTCATCGGCTTTCACACGGCGGCGTACGCCGAGCAGTTCCTCCACTGCGTCGACAGCGCGTTCCCCGCGGCGACTGTCGACACGGACAGCGGGACGGTCGCTCGCGGCGGTGACAGGACACGCGCCGTCGCGAACCCGCTTGGTATCGACGTCGAGGGGGTTCGGGACCGAGCGCGGGACGCTGGCGTTGCCAGCATCCGGGATACCGTGCTGGGCGGCAGCCGCTCGGACACGTCGATTCCCATCGCGCTCGGCGTCGAACGGCTCGACTACTCGAAGGGCATCCCGGAGCGCATCGAGGCGCTGGCACACCTCTGGGACCGGCGGCCGGACCTCCGCGGAGCGTTCACGTACGTCCAGAAGGCGAGCCGAACCCGGGAGGGGATCGCCGCCTATCGCCGGTACCGGGCGGACGTCCTCGATGCCGTCGAGCGGGTCAACGACCGCTTCGGGACCGACGACTGGCAGCCCATCGTCTACACAGAGGCTACCCTCGACAACGAGACGCTCGCCGGACTGTACCGGGCCGCCGAGGTCGCGGTGGTGACGCCACACCGCGACGGCATGAACCTCGTCGCCCACGAGTACCCGGTAGCTTGCATCGACGGCGACGGCGCGCTCGTGTTGAGCGAACTGGCCGGCGCAGCGACGCACCTCGACGGCGCACTGACCGTCAACCCACACGATATCGCCGCGATTGCGGACGCCATAGAGGCGGCGCTAGAGCTCGACCCGAAAGAAGCCAGTGACCGGCTTGCACGTCTCACGGACAGCGTCGAGTCCTTCGACAGTTCAGGCTGGGTCGCCAGGCAGTTCAGCGCCGGGCAGTCGCCGTAGTTCTCCGCGTCGTTGTCGGGCCTACGCGTCCGAGAGCCAGTCCGGCTCCGCGACGGTGGTGTCGTCGACCTTCGAGACAGAGACCGACAGCGTCACCGTCACCGGTCGCCCGTCCCGTTCGGTCGTCACGCGGTACTGGAACGACCGGACGACGCCGTCCTCGTCGACGAGGACGGTCGCACTGGCAGCGTCCGTCGTCCCGTCGGCCGAGACGTTCGTCGAGACGGCGTCGTCGGCCGCGAAGCCGGTGACGTCGCTCCCGGTCGCTTCGAACCGCGAGACGCTGTCACCGTCGACCGTCTCGGTACCGGCGTAGGTCCAGTTGATGTCCGCCCCCAGCGACTGGAGCAGCGAGCGGTCGATGACGCTGCTCTCGTTGACCGGCTGGACCTGCCCGTCGTACGGCGGCGTGGCAGAGCGGTAGTCCGACATCGTTTCCCCACCGCGGGTGAGGACCCGACGCTCGGCGGTAGTCCCGTCGGCGGTGTAGGTCGTCGTCACCAGCGCGTCACCGCTGGCCTGGACCAGTTCGCCCGTCGCCAGCGACCGGTCGTTCTCGCGGTCGACCGCGACGGTCCGGTTGATGAACACCGACCGGTTCTCGCCGTCGCGGACCGTCGAGAGCTGGAACGACAGTGCGGTCGTAAACGACGAGTTAGACAGCGTCTCGAAGTGTCCGCGTTCGGTGGCCGCCGCGTCGAACCCGGACGTGCCGGGTGCGGGGCCGTTTGCATCAGCCGGTGTCGTTGTTACTGCTGTGTCTGAGCCGCCCGATCCCGCCTCGGAGCCGAGCAGGCCGGTGCAGCCAGCGGAGGCAGTCAGTAGCACCACGAGTGCAAGCGAGAGGTGGCGGCGTTCGAGTGACATACCGGAGCCACTGTATCAGTGAACTAGTTCGTTATGGCCGTTCAGCTGTCACGTTCTCGCTGCCGTCGGAAGGTGTGGCCCGCACTGTGTCCTCGAGGCGCGCTGTGGCCCGCTCTGGCTGCACCGCCACCGCACAGGAAGCCTGGGGTCGTGCCGCCCCCGTCCGACCAGCGTCAGACGCCCGTCATGCACGTCATGAGGGTTTAATATGAACCAAACCGCTATGAGAACTGTGCCTCTCGGTTCCGACCCGCTGTCCGAACTCGACATTCCCGACGGGACCACCGTCGAGGAACACGACCTGGTGACCGACGGAGATGTCATCGTCGGCGGCCAGTCGACCGTGGAGTTCGGCGTGCGCGGGCGGACGGTCATCGCCGACGAGCGGGTCCGTTTTGGCGGCCACATCGAAGCCGAAGGTGACTGTCGGCTGGACATGTGGTGTGACGTCGCGGACAACGTGCTCGTCGGCGAGGACGCCTACATCGGCGAGCGGGTCCATATCGGCGGCGAACTCCGGGTCGCGGGCGACCTGGACATCGGCGACGACGTGGACATCGAGAACGGGTTCGAGGCGAACGGCTGGATCGTCATCCGCAATCCGATGCCGACCATCGTCTTCCTCTTTGTGTACCTCTCGCAACTCCTCCGCATCGGCGAGGAAGACGCGGCCGAGGAGGTCATCGAGGAGATGCTCGATGACGGTGCCGACGAACACGATCCAGTGCTCATTCCACGCGGTGCGAGCGTCTCGGACGACGCCTGGCGCGTCTCGACGCCGGCGACGGTCGGCGACGACTGCCGGCTCCACGGCAACATCCGCGCGAAGTCCCTCGAAGTCGGCCGTGACACGGTCGTCTTCGGGAGTCTGCGGGCGAAAGACGATATCGTGGTCGGCCGGGGCACGGAAATAAAAGGGGACGTAACGACTCGCAGCGGCACCGTCCGCGTCGGCCCGGGGGCGAAGATCTGGGGCGACATCTCGGGGACGACCGTCGAACTCCACGAGAACGCGACGGTCGACGGGACGATTCGGACCAGCGAGGAGATGCGGATGCACACCGAGGCGGTGCTTGACCGCCCGGACGAGTCCGCTGCGGCGATGGCGGAGATGGCCGAATCGCTCGGAGCTGACACTGACACTACGGAGCCAGCGACCGAACAGAGCGATTCTGACGAACGTGGGTCGGCGACCGATGGAACAGCCGACGACGAACCGGCCACCGCGGACAATGTGGCAGCCGACGACGGAGACGGGGACGAGACGGCGACTGACAGCACCGGTTCCGGGGACGGTCCCGACGTGGAAGAGGCGGCGGAATCCACAGAGTAGCCACTCTGGAACCCATTCTGTGTGTTGGGTAGAACGGGTAGCGGTTGCGTCGTGGTGTAGCCTGTCATGATTTGTATGCCCCCTGCGATGGGGAGGTATGCGACGCGTCATCATCGACACGGACACCGCCGGCGACGACACGCAGGCGATGCTGCTTTCCTGTCTCAGCGACCGGGTGACCGTCGAGGCGGTCACGGTCGTGGCCGGCAACGTGCCCTTCGACAGAGAGGTCGAGAACGCGAAATACACGCTGGGTCTCGCCGGTTCCCTCGACGTGCCCGTCTACGAAGGGGCGAGACAGCCACTGGTCAAGGAGTTCGAGCACGCGACGTACATCCACGGCGAGGGCGGCCTCGGCGGGGACCTGTTCCCCGACACCGACGTCGCGTCGGCGGCCGGCTTCGCCCCCGAGGAAATCGTCGACCGGTGTCGGGCGGCCCCGGGCGAAATCACGCTGCTCTGTATCGGGCCGCTGACGAATCTGGCGCTGGCCTACGCCCGCGAGCCCGACCTACCGGACCTCGTCGACGAGGTGTGGGTGATGGGCGGGAACGTCAACTGTGAGGGGAACGTCACCCCGGCCGCGGAGTTCAATCTGTGGGTCGACCCCGACGCCGCCAGTCGCGTCTTCGACGCCTTCGAGGTGACGCTCGTCGACTGGGGCCTGTGTCTCCGGGACGCGGTGGTCGGTCCATCCGAGTTCGATGCGATATCGGCGTTCGACACCGAACTGGCGTCGTTCTTCGAGTCGGTGACAGCGAAGGCCCGGGCGTTCAACAGCGATGGCCCCGACGACCCCGGATGGACGGCACTCCCGGACAGCGTCACCGCCGCGTTGCTGGCGTATCCGGAACTCCGCGAGGAGGTGGCGACGTATCACGTCGCGGTCGACGACCGCGAGGGACTCACCCGCGGGTACACCAGCGTCGACGTCAACGGCGTGACCGACGGGGACCCGAACACGCACGTCGTGGAGTCCGTCGACAGCGAGGCCTTCCAGGCGGTCATATACTCGCTGCTCGGGTCCCGGGACCCCGACAGCGGTATCGCGGCGGAGCCATAGCGGGACACGACACCAGCGAGCGGCGCGCGTCGGCGATGCCGCTTTCCGGCGGGCTGTCGTGGCAGTCCTGTTGCCGGGCGCTCTCCTTGGATTTTACTACGAGTGCGGCTCATGTCGGGATATGACACTCACAGACCGCCTGGACCAGTATCTCCGGACAGCGGGGCTGGAAGCCGTGTGGTTCGCCCGACCCAACTCCTTCGCGTGGCTCACCGGGGGCGGCGACAACGTCGTCGACCGGGAGGGCGACATCGGCGTCGCCGCCGCGGGCTACGACGGCGACGAGATACGGGTCGTCACCGACAACATCGAGGCGCCGCGGCTCCGCGACGAGGAACTCGACAGGGGTGTCGACGTGGAGACCTTCGACTGGCACGCGGACTCGCTGGCCGACGCCGTCGCGGAGACGAGCCCGACCCCGGCGGCGGCGGATTTCGACGTCCCCGGCTTCGAGTCGGTCGACGTCACAGGGCTCCGACAGCCACTGACAGAGGCGCAGGTCGAGCAGTACCGCGAACTCGGGCGGGACACCGCGGCGGCAGTCGAAACCGTCGCGCGGAAAGCCGAGCCCTCCCACACCGAACTCGACGTGACCGCGGGACTCCGGCAGGAACTCGAGGGCCGGGACATCGCTACGCCCGTCGTGCTCGTCGGCAGCGCCGCGCGGGCCCAGTCATACCGGCACTACACCTCGACCGACACGGAACTGGGCGACTACGCGCTCGTGTCGGTGACCGCCCAGCGGAACGGCCTGCACGTCAGCGCCACCCGCGCTGTCGCGTTCGACCCGCCGGAGTGGCTCGCGGAGCGAACCCGCAAGGCCACCCGAGTCGAGACCACGGCGCTGGCCGCGACACAGGCGGCCGGGCGAGATGGCGGCACAGCGGGCGACGTGTTCGAGGCCATCCAAGACGCCTACACCGAGGTCGGCTGGGAAGGCGAGTGGCGCAATCACCACCAGGGCGGCGCTGCGGGCTTTGCCGGCCGCGAGTGGATCGCCACGCCCGGACACGGGGCCGAGGTCGCGTTGCCACAGGGATACGCCTGGAACCCGACTATCGCCGGTGCGAAGAGCGAGGACACGTATCTCGTCTCATCCGACGACGTCGAGTTGCTGTCTGGGACCGGTGACTGGCCGACCGAGACGGTCTCGGCTGTCGGCTACGACCTCGAACTCCCGCGACACACGGTGCTTGACCTGTAGCGGCGGACCCTCTCCGCCCGGTTCGCGAAGAGAATTTACAACAGGTGTTGTATGAATCCGTGGGTTTAAGGAACGGCTCAGGCTACCCCTGTGTATGACCGCAGAGCGCGCCTGGTGGAAGGAAGCGGTCGTCTACCAGATTTATCCACAGAGCTTCAACGACAGTGACGGCGACGGCGTCGGCGACTTGCAGGGCATCATCGAGCGACTGGACTACGTGGCGGACCTCGGCGTGGACGTCATCTGGCTCAACCCCGTGTACCAGTCACCACAGGTCGACAACGGCTACGACATCAGCGACTACCGCGCCATCCACGAGGCGTACGGGACCCTCGAGGACTGGGAGGAACTGCTGGAGGAGATACACGCCCGGGACATGAAACTCGTCATGGACCTGGTGGTCAACCACACCTCCGACGACCACGAGTGGTTCGAGCGCTCGCGCCGAGACGACGAGGGCTACCGCGACTACTACATCTGGCGCGACGGCGACACCGACGAGGACGGCGAACCCGTCCCCCCGAACAACTGGACCACCGGCTTCGGCGGGTCGGCCTGGACCTACGACGAACGGGTCGGGGCGCAGTACCTCCATCTGTTTCACGAGCGCCAGCCGGACCTGAACTGGGAGAACCCCGACGTCCGCTCGGACATCTACGAGATGATCGACTGGTGGCTGGCGAAGGGCATCGACGGTTTCCGGATGGACGTCATCAACCTGATCTCCAAGCCGGAGGGACTGCCCGACGGCGACCCGGACGAGGGATGGGTCGGCATCGAGCACTTCGCTAACGGCCCGCGGACACAGGAGTTCCTCGAAGAGATGGCCGCCGAGACGTTCGACGAGTACGACTCGATGACGGTCGGCGAGTGCGTCGACATCGACGTCGACACCGCCGGCGACTACGTCAGCGCCGACGGGCCGCTCGACATGGTGTTTCACTTCGAACACATGCACCTCGACGACCAGGAGGGGTGGTGGGCCATCGAGGACTGGTCGCTGCCCGACCTGAAGTCGGTGATGGCGGAGTGGCAGACCGACCTCGACGGCTGGAACACCGTCTACCTGGGCAACCACGACCAGCCCCGCATCGTCTCCCGCTTCGGCGACGACGGAGAGTACCGCGAGGAGTCGGCGACCCTGCTGGCGACGTTCCTGCTCACACACCAGGGAACCCCGTTCCTGTTCCAGGGCGACGAGATCGGGATGACGAACTGCCCGTGGGAGTCCATCGAGGAGCTTCGCGACGCGGACGCGTCGAACCGCGTCAGACTCGCCCTGGAGTCGGGCGACATCGAGGACTACGCCGAGGCCCGCGACGTCGTCGAGTTCCGCTCGCGGGACAACGCCCGGACGCCGATGCAGTGGGACGACTCGGAAAACGCCGGCTTCACCGACGGCGACCCCTGGATAAAGGTCAATCCGAACTACGAGGACGTAAACGTCGCCGCGGCCGAAGCGGCCGAGGACGGAATCCTGTCGTACTACCGCGACCTCATCGACCTGCGGAGCGAACTGGACGTGCTCGTCTACGGCGAGTACGAACTGCTGTTGCCCGACCACGAGACGGTGTACGCCTACCGGCGGACGCTCGACGACCCGGCGGTCGACGTCGACGACGTGCTCGTCGTGTTGAACGTCTCGCCGACGGCCACGCGCGTCTCGGTACCGGTCGAGGCCGAGGCGACACTGCTGTTCGGGAACGAACTGGACGCGGCGACCGAAGCCGGCAGCCACGACGTCACCGACCTGGACCTGCGGCCGTACGAAGCGCGCCTCTACGAACTCTCATAAGTACAATGATCTCCGCTCAGATGCTATCCGACGGCGAACTGGACCGCGCGTGGTGGAAGGAAGCAGTCGTCTATCAGATATATCCCCGGAGTTTCAGTGACAGCGACGGTGACGGTGTCGGCGACCTGCGGGGCGTCATCGAGCGCCTGGACTACGTCGCCGACCTCGGGGTCGATGTCATCTGGCTCAACCCAGTGTACGACTCCCCGCAGAAGGACAACGGCTACGACATCAGCGATTACCGGGCCATCTACGACGAGTTCGGGACCATGGCCGACTGGGAAGCGCTGCTCGAGGCGGTCCACGACCGGGACATGCGGCTCGTGATGGACCTCGTCGTCAATCACACGTCGGACCGACACGAGTGGTTCCAGCGGTCCCGACAGCGCGACCCGGAGTACGAGGACTACTACATCTGGCGCGAGGGCGGCACCGACGGAGATGGCGACCCCGTGCCACCGAACAACTGGGAGTCGTTTTTCGGTGGCTCCGCCTGGGAGTACGACGAGGAGCGGGGCGAGTACTACCTGCACCTGTACGACGACTCCCAGCCGGACCTGAACTGGCGCAACGACGCCGTTCGGCAGGACGTCTTCGACACCATCGAGTGGTGGCTGGAGAGGGGCATCGACGGCTTCCGGATGGACGTCATCAATCTCCTGTCGAAGGTCGAGGGACTGCCCGACGGCGACCCGGACAGCGAGTGGGTCGGGTCCGAGCACTTCATCGACGGGCCGGAGCTGTCGTCGTATCTGACGGCGCTAGACGACGAGGTGCTGTCGAACTACGACGTGATGACCGTGGGCGAGATGCCACAGCTCACCGTCGAGTCGGCCCGGGAGTACGCCGGCGCTGACGGCCCGCTTGACATGGCGTTTCACTTCCAGCACACGAAGCTCGACTACGACGACGGCGAGCGGTGGTCGGTCGGCGACTGGAGCCTGCCGGAGCTGAAAACCATCGTCGACCGCTGGCAGGACGGGCTGGCGGCGGACGGCTGGAACGCCCTGTACTGGGAGAACCACGACCAGCCACGGAGCGTCTCCCGCTACGGCGACCCCGAGAACTACCGCCGGGAATCCGGGAAGCTGCTCGGGACGTTCATCCTCACGCTCCGTGGCACGCCCTACATCTACCAGGGCCAGGAACTCGGGATGACAAACGCCGACTGGGACGCGATGGGCGACCTCCGCGACGTCGACGCCATCAACCACGCACAGGAACTCCTCGACCGTGACGGCGTCGAGGGCTACGAGGACGTGAACGACGTCGTCGGCTACCGAACCCGCGACAACGCCCGAACGCCGATGCAGTGGGACGACTCGGAAAACGCCGGCTTCACCGACGGCGACCCCTGGATAAAGGTCAATCCGAACTACACAGCGGTCAACGCCGCCAACCAGCGGATAGACGAGGGGTCCGTCTACAGCTACTACCGGCGGCTCATCCAGTTGCGCTCCGACCGCGATGTCTTGGTGTACGGGGACTACACCGACCTGCTCCCCGACCACGAGACCGTCTTCGCCTTCACGCGGTCGCAGTCGACGGACTCGGGGACCGAGCGGGTCCTCGTCGTCCTGCACTTCGACGACGTGACCGAGACCGTCGAGCTCCCGGTGGAGTACGCCGATGCCACGCTGCTTGAGAGCAATTACGGCCGCGACGACACGAGCCCGAAGACGGTGACGCTCGCGCCGTACGAGGCCCGTATCTACGAGCTGTTCGACTGAGTCCCCGCCTCTGTAAGGGCTGGGGCGAGGCACAGATTGAAGACGCGCCCGTCACCACCACGTGATATGTATCTCGCCGACGAGACCTGGCCGGACCTCAGCGAGTATTTCGAGACTGAGTCGCTGGCGCTCGTCCCGCTCGGGTCGACCGAACAGCACGGACCGCACCTCCCGGAGGGGACGGACCACCTCATCGGAGAAGCGTTCGCGCGGGCGGCCGCTGACCGAACCGGCTTCCTCTGTACGCCGACAATCAACGTCGGCGTGAGCCCCCATCACAGGCAGTTCCACGGCACGATGTGGGTCGACGCGCCGGCGTTTCGAGACTACGTCGAGTCGTTCACCCGGAACCTGGCGTACCACGGCATCGACCGGGTCATCTACGTGAACGCCCACGGCGGGAACGTCGAGCACCTCCGGGAGGTCGGCCGGCGACTCCGGGACGACGAAGTGCTGTACGCCATCGAGTGGATGTGGAACGAGAGCATCCCGGACCTCGTGGACGACCTGTTCGAGCAGAACGGCCCCCACGGCGGCCCGAAGGAGACGGCCATGATTCAACACCTGCGCGCCGAACTGGTTCACGACGACCGGCTCGAAGACGCGCGCGACGGCGGAATCGCGAGCGTCGAGGCGGCAGAGACGGAGAAGTACGGCTCGCGGACCTTCTACGACGCCGCCGACAACACCGACAACGGCGTCCTGGGCGACCAGACCGACGCGACGGCCGAGAAGGGCGCGGAGATGTTCGACGCCGCGACCGAACAGCTCGTCAGGCTCTGTGAGTGGCTCGACGCCCAGGCGTTCGAAGACCTGCTGCCGAAGCCACACGTGTGACATCCTCCCCACGCGAAAGCGCGAGGTGTCCACGAAGTGGATAGGAACGCAGGGCTGTCAGCGGTCACTGCTCGGCCCCGTCGCGACCCGATACTATCGACCCGCTGATAGTTGGGTTTTTGCGACAGGAGGGAGTACACGGCGTATGGCCCTCCTTCTGTTCCCCGGCATGCCCGGAGGCATCGAACTGCTCATCGTCCTCATCATGATGGGGCTGTTCCTCGTCGTTCCACTCGCACTGGTCGTGGCCGCGTACCTGTATGGGAAGCGCCGCGGCAGAGCCGAAGCGAGTGAGTCAGCCGACTCGTAGCCAATCGCCGGACGGCGGTCAATCGGTAGGTAACGGGCCTGTCGCGGCGAATCGACTCGTTTATCGGTCCCACTCTACGAGGGCAATGTGTGTCCCCACCCCGTCCACATCCCGAGTCGCTTCGTAGCCGAGCGTTCGAGATAACGGTCGACGACGGCCGAGAGACCTTCCACGCGCTCAGTATCGAACACGCCGACTCCGAGACGGAGTGGCTCATCTCCGATACGGTGTGTGCGCTCGAGAACATGCGGTAGCGACCGGCAGTCAGTCGCGTCTCGGCGCTACGATAGCGTGCTGCGCTGCGTCTGGAAACCCGGACCGCCGTTCTCGGGCGTCTCGGTGGTCACTCCTCGGAGAAGCGCCGCCAGACCGGCACGAACACACCGAAGAACGAGCCAGCGAGTAAGGCCGCGGCCGCGATAGCTAGCTCTCGACCTTCTACGCCGAATACGTCGTACAGAACCCGGAGGACGATGATGACCCCGAGTCCCCAGAGGGCGAACGCGGTTCGCTCTTTCCAGGACAGCCCACCGCTGCGGAACACACTCTGTCTCCACAACAGACGGTGTCAAATCCTGCGGTTCAGACGCGGCGTCTGGCACGCGGTGTGCGATATGTGTTCACACAGTTTACAGCCGCTGCAACCGAGCCGGGCCATGCTGGCACACCGGGCTCGGTTATCACTCGGTCGGAACGGGACCGGTCCCGATGGCGTCCCGAACCGCGCCCTCGAACTCCTGGCGGTCGGCGAAGTACGACACGTCGACGTCCTCAAGGACTGTGGCGAGTTTCTGGGGGCCGTCCGGCGTCCGGATTGTCGTGTCCCCCTCACGGGCGACGATAGTGCTGTGTTCGATGCCCCACGTGAGCCGCGCCGAGACGCGGGCCAGTGGCGCACCGGCAACGTCGGGTCCGTCACCGAGTTCGACAGCCGGCTCTTCCGCGTCTTCGCTTTCGTCGTCGCTCATACCCGAACTGTGCCCGTCGGCCTGATTAGTGCTTTCGGAACGGCTCGCGCGGTCCTTTTGCCGGCGTACGCGCGTGCCCGCGTCATGCGGGCGTCTGACGGGTAGTTTTATCCGATGTAGCAGTAGTATACCCCATGACTAGTCTCACCGACGTGTACGAGGGGGAGGTCGGGCGCGTCGCGTCGCGTCGCCAGCAACTCGTCGGGACAGCGCTGTTTCTCGCAGGGACTGCCGGACTCGTCGGGGCGATAGCCCTCGCGACGACCGGCGTCGGCGGCAGATACGGGCTGGACGCCTACGCGGCCAGACGCATCGCAGGCATCATCGCCGGGCTCGGGCTACCGGCAGTCATCCTCGGCGTGTTCGCGGTGTTGCCGGCCAGCCGTCGGATCCGGCTGACTGCCATCGGTGCCACGGGCGTCGCAGCGGTCGGCGTCGGGCTGTTCCAGTCGCTGTACCCCTACAACTGGACCAGCAGCGACCCGCTGCTGGCGCTGCTTACCGGCTGTGTGTACTTCGCTGGTATCGTGACGACGTTCTGGTGTCTGTTCGCGTCGCTCGCGACGTTCAAGACGCGCAACGACCCCGGCGGGACGGCACGCATGGAGGTTACAGAGGAGGGGACGATTCGCCTCGTCGAGGAAGCCCGGACGCTGCCGGGGCTGGGCGGCATCGGTTTCTTCGGACAGGACCCGGACGGCGCAGTCGAGACGCAGACGAACCGGGCGAGTGCGGCCGGCGAGGGCGCTGTCAGCGACGGCGGGACCGGACAGGGCTCGGGTGAGACACGCGCGGCCAACGGCCGCAGTCGGCAGCCGGCGGCTGAGACACAGTCCGACAGCGCCCAGTCACAGCGGCGGTCGAAGGGCACTACGGCGACGGAGCGACGGTCGGACCGTCGAGGGGGCACTCGCGCGAACACCGGCCAGCGAAACGCCGGGTCGCACGCGACGGGCGGGACCGGTCCCTCGGAGAACGCACTCGACCCGAGGATAGCTGAGGCCGGCCCGGAAGCGTCGCCGTCGACCGACGGCGGCACGGCGACGACGGGACACGACGCGATCACCGAGACGGCGGTCCATCGGGGCGAACCGGACACCTACTGCGGGAACTGCCGGCATTTCCAGTACGTGATGCAGGACGGCGACATCGAGCCGTACTGTTCGTTCCACGGCGAGGTCATGGACGATATGGACGCCTGCTCGGCGTGGGTCCGCAACGACTGAGACGCTCCGGACCCTGTTCTACCGCTCGTTCCGCGCTGCACAGCGACGGGGACCATCAGAACTGTCCCGGCGAAACCGGGCGTTTAACACGGTCGGCAGGCAAACGGTGGTACTACAATGGAGTTTTGCGACGAATGCGGTTCGATGATGAAAACGGACGACGAGAGCTGGGTCTGTGGCAGTTGCGGGTACGAGAAGACTCGAAACGCCGAGACCGAACAGGAGATGGCTGTCACCACGCAGGGCCAGGAGGAGTCGGAGGTCGTCGACACCTCCGAGGTCGATGCCGAAGACATGGGGCCGACGACGGGTGCCCGCTGTCCCGAGTGTGGCAACGAGCGAGCCTTCTACGAGATGAAGCAGATCCGCGCGGCCGACGAGTCGGAGACGCGCTTTTTCACCTGCACCGAGTGCGAACACAAGTGGCGAGAGGACGACCACTGAGGCCAGACAGTGCCCACTGACCCCGCGTACCCGGACGTCCCCACCGGCCAGTTACGCGACGGCGGCTGGGAGCTCGTCGACGAGAGTGTCGAGACCGTCTTCAAGTTGCCGACGGCCCGCGTCGAGGGGGCAACGAAGGTGTACGACGCTGTAGAGACGCGCGAGGCCGTCCGGAACGCAATCGGGCTCGACCACCAGTGGCGGTTCTTCTTCGCGACCGCACTGTCGTTTACGCCGCCGCTTGCGCCGGGTATCGGACCGGCGATGATTCTCCCGAAGGTCCGCTCGGAGGCCCAGTCGGCCTTCGCCGATGAACTGAGGGACAGGGGGTTCGAGTCGATCGAGCGCGGACGCAGCGAACGGGTCCGCGTCGACAGCGGCGACCGTGCCCGGCTCCGGACCTACAGCGCCGAACTCGACCTCGCTGTCGGCGCGACGCTGTCGATCACCGGCTGGGTCGGCGTCTGGCACGGCGACGGCTTCCGCATCGCCGCCGGGGCGTATCCCGACCGGTCGCTGGCGACGCTGCTGGATGTCGAGAACCCGCCCGAACCGCTCCGGCGGACGCCGTCGGACTACCGGTCCGAACTGCTGGCCCTCATCCGCGCCGTGGCGTAAGCGCCAGCAACGCGCCTTCGAGGAACAGCTCTATCGGACCGAACCCGAGCCGTTGTGCGAGCGAACTCGGAACGGCGTCCGCGCCGAGGCGGGCGACGGGCGCTCCGCGGACGCGGATTTCGGCCGTCAGTCCGGCGGCAGCCAGTGCCGCGGCGGCGTCCGTTCCCCCCACCGGTCGGTCACGCCAGAGGTCGAGTGCCGCCCCGAAAGCCGGCAGGTCGACGGCGACGAGGTCGTCGTACCCGCGGACGGTAAAGGCGACCCCGTCCCGCTCGACGGTCAGGTCGGCGTCGACGAGGAGGTCCGGCTTTCGCTCGATCAGGTCGAACAGATCACCGACCGCCTTCGCCGTAGTGACCACTGTCAGTCGTTATCGCGTGTCGTGATGGTGAGCGTGCCGTCGACGCGCCAGCGTGCGTGTTCGGCGCCCTCGCCGGCCTTGCTCGGAACGTCGACCTCCATGTCGTCAAAATCATACGTTATCTCGGCGTTGCGCCCCGTCAGGCGGTCGTAGAGCCCGATAGCGAGGTCGGGCCAGGTTGTCGTCTCCGTCGGCGTTTCTGATTCGCTCATACGATACCATGTACGTGCTACTACATGTTTAAAACCGACCCCAACGATAGGGGTCTGGCAGACAGACGCGGCAGTCAGGGCCGCCGCGCGAACGTCAGGTAGCCGGTGTGACCGACGCCGCCGGTCGAGGGGCGGGAGCCGCGGTCGTCGAAGTCCATCTCCCGCTGGATGGTGTCCAGCGTCTCGATGCCGTCGAGGCCGACCTCGGTGGCCGTCGCCACGACCTCGCGCGTGTTCTCCACGAACGGGGAGTACACCGCCAGGGACCCGCCGCGGTCAAGCAGCGTGGGCGTCCGCTCGACCACGGCAGGGGCGTCCTCGGTGTCGAGCGTCAACACGTCAAACCCCGAGAGGTCGTCGAGGTCGTCGGTGACGTCGCCGGTCCGGACCTCGACGGTGTCCGCGACGCCGGCGATCGCCATGTTCTGGCGCGCGACCTCGGCGAACTCGGGGTCCTGCTCGTAGGTGACCACGTCAGCGCCGATGCGGCCCATGTACGCGCTGAGGATGCCGGTCCCGGTGCCGGCATCGAGGACGCGGTCCGCGGCGGCCACGCCGGTCTTGCCGACGACCAGCCCCACGTCGCGGGGCATCATCGGCGCGCCGGTGCGTTCGAGGTGGGTGAACAGGTCCGGGCCACGCAGCCGGCGGACGGTGAAGCCGGTGCCCAGATGGGTCTCGACGACGTCACCCGGTGCCACGTCCTCGGGCACCTCCAGAATGCCGAGGTCGGACTCGAACCGCTCGCCGGGGTCCAGCAGGTACTCGCGGTCCTCGTGGACGAAGAGGTACGCCACGCTACTCCAGTTCGTCGACCGCGTCCGCGAGGTCGCCGTCGTTGGCTTCCAGCGCCTCTCGCGCGGTGTCCTCGTCGACGCCGGCCCGCATGGCGACGAGTTCGACGTCGTCCTCGTCGACGCCGGAGTCGCTGTCGCCCTCGTCAGCGTCGTCAGCCTCCTCGGCCGCGGCTGAGCCCTCGCCGGAACCGAGTTCGCGGCTCTCTGGTTCCCCGACGACCTGGTACGTTTTCTGGCCCTGGGCTTCCATGAGCTGGACCTCCGCGTCGTCGAATACGAGTTCCTCCTCGGGCGTGCGGATAATCACTTCCTGCGCATCGATGTCCTCCATGTCGATGCCCATCTGTTCCATCATCTGTTTCATCTTGCGCGGGTTCATCCCGCCGCCTCCGCCAAACATACGTGTGACTGGCGGGCCAGGGCAGAAAAGCGTAGCGACCCGGACTCGAATCATCGTTCGGCCTCTCAGCCATCCAAACCGGCACGCTCCAGCGCCTTCGTAACAATTCTAAGGCTCGCCCGTCCATCCCCGCCGTGTCACTGCTGTCTATCTTCGCCACGGCCATCCTCCCGGTCGTCGTCGTCGCGGCGGCCGGCTTCGCGCTCGGTCGGATGAAAGGCACCGACCCCGACGCGCTCAACACCATCACGGTGTACGTCCTCGCGCCCGCGCTCGTCGTCCACAGCCTGACCACGTCGGCGCTGGCCGGCGACACGATTCTGAGCGTCGTTCTCGCCGTCCTGCTGTTCACCGCGGCGATGCTCGCCGTCGCGGAGGCCGTCGGCCGGCTGACCGGCCACTCGGAACCCCTGCTCGGCGCGTTCGTTCTCGTCGCCGTGTTTCCCAACACCGGGAACTACGGCATTCCGCTGGCGGATTTCGCCTTCGGTGCGACGGGGCGGAGCACGGCCGTCCTCGTCACCGCACTGCAGGGCGTGTTGCTCTACACCGTCGGCATCTACATCGCTGCCCGGGGAAACGCTAGCAGTCCGCTTGCGGACATGCGCCGCGTGTTCGGCGTCCCGCTCGTCTACGCCGTCGTCGTCGCGCTCGCGCTCCGCTGGCTCGGCGCGGTTCCGCCGGCGGATTCAACGCTGATGCAGACGCTGGAACTGCTCGGGAACGCCTCGATTCCGGTGATGTTGCTCATTCTCGGCATCCAGCTGTCGAGCGTCGACGGGGACAGCAGTCTCGAGTCGGTCGGCACCGCCAGCGCGATGAAACTCCTCCTGGCCCCGGTGCTCGCGTTCGCGGCGGTGCTCGCGGTCGGGTTCCAGAACCAGACGGTCGCACGGGTCGTCGTGCTCCTGCTGGCGACACCGACCGGCGTGACGACGATCATCCTCGTCGGCGCGTTCAGTCACGGGACCGGGGAGCGCTCGCCGGGCGAACTCGTCAGCGCGACCGTGTTCCTGACGACCGTCGTCAGCGCAGTGACGGTCACAGTGTTGGTCTGGCTGTTGCAGTCCGGGTGGATGCTGTGACTACTCCTCGGCGAATATCCGGATGTCGTCGGTGTAGATCTCGATAAAGTGGTTCGACCCAGCCCGAACGTCGAACCGTTCGATAGCGAGGTCGCGGGTCCGCGTTGGACCGCCGTCGACGGTGACGGTAAGCGTGTACTGCCCGGGTGTGTGAAGGCCAGGGTCGTACTCCACGGCTTCGTCGGCCGTCAGTGGGACCGTCTTATCGAGTACCGTCGTTCCGTCGTCCGTGAGGGTGAGCGAGACTGTCAGTTCGTCGTCCGTGCTGTTGTGGACGACGAACAGGATCGGGTCCTCTGGCGGCGGTGTCACCGTCGGCGTTGCCGCGCCTCGTGACGGTGTGGCGGTGGGCGTCGATGGTTTGTCCGCTACCGAGGGGTCACTACCGGGAGCGCCACAGCCCGCAATCGGGGAGAGCGCGAGGGCGGTGAGAAGCGTTCGACGGCGCATATCGCTCGTCTCGAAGGGAGCGGCAAGTGCTTTCTCAGTCCTCAGCGCCCTGCCGGACCTTCACGGCCATCCCCGTCTCGAAGTCGTCCATGCCGCTGCCGGGCAGTTCCGCGCGGCCGACGGCGAGCAGATAGCCGTCCTCGTGGACGACGAGGGCTTCGTCGCCCGGTCGAAGCGCCGGGTCGGCCGACTGGACGAACTTCGCGAAGGCGTTGCGGCCCTCGCGGATGAACGGCTCGCTCTCGTCGCCGACGACGACGCGGTGTCGCGGCGCTTCGAAGGCATCGAGGAGTCGGCTCCCGCCAGCGAGTCCCAGTCGGAAGCGACCGTCGTCGCCGTAGGTGGCGACGCGGCCGTCCGTGGTATGGACCTGCCGCGGCCGGCCGGAACTGGTGTGTGTTACGTCGAGAGCGTCAGGGCCTGCGAACAGCGCCGTCCCGCCGCCACCGCCGAACTGGTAGTCGGCCGCACGCCGGAGTCCGCGGAGCTCGTCGTCACTCATTGCCCGTGTTCGATGCCGTGTCATAAACCGCCTTTCGGTCTGTCCGTCTCGCTGTCGGGACCACTCTTCGATGTGTCGAGAACACTCTTCGAAGAAATGAAACGCGTGCCCGACCGTGGCTGCCCGAACCACGGTCGACCGAACACGTGTGGCGATGTCGAATGCCACTCCCCCCAGTCCGGCCCGAATCAACGGTCCGGCGCTATGGGGACGGAGCCTGGACCCGGAATGCCGCTGGTCCGCTCCGTCGGTCGCCCCGGCCCGAGTAGGCGGGGCGAGTGCCTCTGTATCCAATCCGCGGTCAGAGTTCCGACCACGATGCCTGGAACTGCGGTGGGTCTCCGGTTCGCGCCTGTCCTGTGACGGGCAGCCGCGAGGGTGTACCGACATTGCTCGGCACGCGACAACACGTCGTCTGTGTGACCCACCTGATGGGGGGCACTACGAGGGGATGTATGTACTGCTTCAGTTATGCAGGTGGACCCAGGATACCGTTCTACCGACTGGAGACAGTATCTCCCGAAAAAATAGGCTCTGTTGAAACCCTCAATCGGTGCTATGTTTCACCAGTTGTGCTGAATACACAGCGCAAATGCAGCATTCTCTCTCCGCCGATTAGTGTGAAAGGCTTCACTTACTACAAAAGAGGTGACTCTCAAACGAGCACCCGACTGAAGAGGAGGTCCTCACCGAATCCGATCAACGAGAAGGCTTATTAGAAGTGATTTCTTCGCCCGAATATGCAATTGCCTCGGCGGGCAGTCCTAGCAACTCTCGCAGGGTTCGGAAGCGGCTGTCTCAGTTCTCGCCGCGCCGCAACGCCGACATCAGAACCTGACACGGACAGCGACGGGGTTCCCGACCACATGGACGACTATCCGACCGATGCCCGCAGGGCGTTCGAGGACTTCCATGCGGAAGGAACCCAGACGCTCCAGCCCGGTGAGTTCTCGGCTATTGCGCTCACGAACTCGCCACAGGCCAGTGGCAAGGTCCTTCATTACGATGTCACCGTCGAGGGCGACAGGGCGGTCGACTGCCTCGTGTTCGAGCGGGAGGCGTACGACGCCTATGAGGACGGTGCCCGCGACGCCCAATTCGTCGCAGAATACAGCCGAACAGGGGTCACCGAGACGACCCTGATTCGCACACTTGATCGAGGTGAGTACGTCTTCTCGCTAGATTACACTGAACAGGCGACCGCCCCTGGCGAGGAGAGTGTTACCGTGACCCGTCTAGTCGAACTCAGCGAATCTGCCGGTGACTGAAATATCCTCTATGTCTCGCACGCTGGTTTTGACAGATTCCAGGAATATCGCATCGAGCGTGCAATGATACATCGCGCGTATGCAGCACGACGTCCCGGCTGGATGGTCGTGAGTCACTCAGTTGCTCGTCACACTATCGTGGTGTGAAAATGCTGCCAGTTCACATTGGTGGGCGCCCTCTATGAGCATGGAGAGATCAGCAAATGAGTCAAGCCACAGAGGTCGAGCAAAACAAGCAACTTGTCAGCCGCGCCATCACTGAGATAATCAGCGAGGGTAACTTCGACGTCGTCGACGAGATACTCGCCGAGGACTTCGCCCAGTACGGCGGCGTGAGCGGCGACCTGCAGGGAACGAACGCCCTGGAGGAGTGGATGGAGCAGGTGTACGCCGGTTTCTCCGACTTCGAGGCCACAGAGGAGTTCAGCCTCTGCGAGGACGACTTCGTCGCCACCCGGGTCACCTACTCGGGCACCCACGACGGCGAGTTCATGGGCATCCCCGCCACAGACGAGTACGTCGAGATCACCGGAATCACTATCTTCCGCGTCGAGGACGGACGGATCGTCGAGGGGTGGGTGGAGACCGACACCCTCGGGATCCTTCAGCAGGTCGGCGCGATGGACGGCCCCGCGGCCTGAGTAAACGGGAGTCACCGCGAGGAACCGGCCCGCGTAACAGTTTTTTGTGGACCCCACCAGGAAAGCGGATTTTCAGTTGTCAAGGTATTGCCCCCGTCGTGCAAGAGCCATGCTCTATATTCAGCACGCCACATCTGTCAAACGCTGTGGATTTCAACAGAGCCGAAAATATGGTCATTGGTGCCTCGTACCATACTTTCGGCCGGCGATTTTGGAGAAATTTATACCGGATGACTTCCAAGTAACAGATGATATGGCTACGGACACGCGGAAAGTGATTCTGGGCGCTGTTCTGCTGGCAATCAGCACCGTGCTCATTCTTGGTACAGGGGCAATCGACATCGGTATCCCGGCCGCCGCTGGAGCGCTGGCTGCGCTGGGACTGGCCGCTGGCTCCCTCCTCGTCGGAACGTCAGAGGACGGTCGCCCGGTCTAACCGCTCTGAAGGCCCTTCTTCCGAGGACAACCGAACCGCACGTAGATGTACATCCGGGAGTCAAGCGGATACGGCAGTCAGACCAGCGGGTGGGCACAGGGGCAGAGACCGCCCGCACACTTGCAACTATAGCAGGAACCGGTCGGAGTCGTCGCTCATATCGATGAACCCGTCGACGGCTGCTTTGAGGTCTTCGGAGGACGACTCCTCGAATCCCATCGCTTCGACGCGACAACCCTCGTGACGGAGGTACCGACAGACGCGAGCGAAGTCGCCGTCGCCGGTACAGAGCACCACCGTGTCGACGTGATTCGCCAGCGAGACGGCGTCGAGGCTCATCCCGACGTCCCAGTCGGCCTTCTTCGACCCGTCCTGGAACGTCTTGATATCCTTGATGCGCGTCTCGAAGCCGATGTCGACCAGCGCTTCGAAGAAGGTCTCCTCCTCGGGCGAATCCGCTCGGATGACGTAGGCGATAGCGCGGGTCAGCTCGCGGTCGTCGACGGCCTCTTGCAGGAGTGCGTCGTAGTCGATGTTCCGCGAGTAGAGACTCCGGGCAGTGTGATAGAGGTTTTGCGCGTCGGCCAGTACGGCCACGCGCTGTCCCGGATGGGAAACTGTCATATCTGGTCTTCGATATCGCCCGGAATATGCTTTCGGGATACAGTCGCGAAATAGGCCGATAACTACGCCGCAACTAACCAGTTGCTGGCGGATGTGACAGGTTCCTGGAGCGGACTGGTCAGGACAGGCAATCTACTTCCTGCGTATTTCACACAGCCCTCGATGGGAGTTCCGGCACAGTGTCGAAGGCGACAGCGAGAACACAAAAGCTAAGTCGGTCACACGTGGTTACTCGACCATGCGACGACGCCATCAGTCCGGAACCGCCTCAGGGCACCCCGGTGAGTGCGTCGTCCGCGCGAAACGCAAACCGCCGTTTTAGTGGCTCGTGGCGGACGTGGCGACTCCGTCTCGGGTCGGACCATCTGACAGACACCAGCGGGCCGGCACTCGCACCGCCTCCGACCGGACAACCTAACCCACAGCGACACCACACACTCAGCAATGACAGCTATCGACTTCCACGGCGTGTTCCCGGCGATGTGCACGCCGTTCCACCAGGACGGCAGTATCGACTTCGAAACGCTCAGAGACGACGCCCAGCGGCTCGAATCCGCCGGCGTGGACGGCCTCGTCCCCGTCGGCTCAACCGGCGAGTCGGCGACGCTCTCTCACGACGAACACATCGAGGTCGTCGAGGCGGTCATCGACGCCGTCGACGACGTGCCGGTCATCGCCGGCTCGGGGTCGAACAACACCAAGGAAGCGCTGGAGTTGTCCCGGCGCTCCGCCGAAGCCGGCGCCGACGCCCTCCTGCTCATCTCGCCGTACTACAACAAGCCCGAACAGCAGGGGTTCATCGACCACTACACCACGCTGGCCGATGCCGTCGACCTGCCACAGATAGTGTACAACGTCCCCTCGCGGACGGGCCAAAACATCGAGCCCGACACGGCGGTCGAGCTCGCCGCACACCCGAACATCCGGGCCTACAAGGCCGCGAGCGGGGACATGAACCAGATTTCGGAGATCATCGAGCGCACCAGAGACGAGGACTTCGCGGTGCTGTCCGGCGACGACGGTATGACGTTGCCGATGCTGTCGGTCGGCGGGACCGGCTGTATCTCCGTCTCGGCCAACATCGAACCGGAGCGCACCTGCGCGATGGTCGGGGCGGCCCTTGCCGACGACTTCGAGCGCGCTCGCCAGATCCACCACGAACTCGGCCCGCTGTTCCGCGCGATATTCGTCGAGACCAACCCCATCCCCGTCAAGGAGGCCATGCGGATCAGGGGCTACAGCCCGGCGTATCTCCGCTCGCCGCTGACCCGCCTCTCGGACGAACACCTCGACCACCTGCGTGACGTGCTGGCGACCCTCGAAACCGAAGACCTCGAAGACGAGTACGCGGAGGCCGAGCGATGACGCGGGTGGCGGTCAACGGCGTCACCGGCCAGATGGGCGGGGCCGTCATCGAGGCCGCCACCGACAGCGAGGTCGTGGTCGGCTTCGCGACCAGCGAGACGGACGCGGTCGACGGCGTCCCGGTCGTCAACCCGGCCGATGCAGCCGAGGCGCTCCGGGAGTACGACGTGGACGTTGTGGTCGATTTCGCCGTCCCCGAAGGTGCGCTGACCGTCGCCGAGGCCTGTGTCGAAGCGGGCGTCCCGATGGTCGTCGGGACCACCGGCTTCGACGAGGGCGGGCTGGCCAGCCTGCGAGACGCAAGCGAGGCGATTCCGCTGTTGAAGGCGACCAACTTCTCGCAGGGAATCCAGGTCCTCCAGCGACTCGTCAGTGAGGCGGTCGGGACGCTCGACGAGTACGACCTCGAACTCATGGAGACCCACCACAACCGCAAGGTCGACGCCCCGTCGGGGACGGCTAACAGCATCCTCGAGGTCATTCAGGCGGAGCGCGACGTGGAACCGGTGTACGGCCGTGAGGGACACGCCCCACGCGACGACGACGAGATAGGCGTGTTCGCCCGTCGGGCCGGCGACATCCGCGGCGAACACGAGCTCGTGCTGGCCGGCAACGACGAAGTACTCTCGCTCTCCCATCGGGCCGAGGACCGCGGCGTGTTCGCCGCCGGCGCACTCGACGCGGCGACGTGGCTCGTCGGTCGCGACGCCGGGTGGTACGAGTTCAGTGAAGTCGTGGACGCCTGAGCGAGCGCGCCACAGCGACGGCGGGACTATTTCTCGACGGCCCCACTCGCAGCCCATGGATTGCTGTTTTAGACGGCTCGGAAAGCAGCCGCGCGTATCGAAACCCGCTATTCGGGAAATATGAATATGTGTTAATACACACTCGAAGACCTCCCTCGATATTACGGTTAGCCTTATACGTCGGAATTGCCGAACGTCGTGTATGGCTACGAACCAGCGCATCCAACTGCCAGCGACCGATTGCCCGCGGTGTTCCGGCGAGTTCGAAGCGACGGCGCCGCGAATCAGCATGTGCCACGATTGCGGGTACATCCCCGGCCACGGGGCGGACTGAAAACGGCACGCGACCAGCGGAATGAGTCACAGTAGCACAGCCGCGTCGAAACCCCGGTAGGTAAGCCCCCGGCGTCGCAACCGGGTGGTATGAGCCTCGAAGCCGACATCGACGACCTCTGGCAACGGAAACAGGACGGGCTATCAGCGACTGACGCGACCGACGACCACCTCGCCGTACTCGCGGAGTTCCTCGCGGCGCTGGAGGCCGGCGAGGTCCGCGCCGCGGAGAAGTCCGGCGGCGAGTGGGAGGCCAACGCCTGGGTCAAACAGGGTATTCTGCTGAACTTCGGCCTGCGCGAGACCGTCGCCCGCGAGTACGGCGGCGTCGACTACCACGACGTGCTCCCGCTTCGGGAGACCGCGGACCTCGGCGAACGGGGCACCCGTAACACGCCGGACGGGACGACAATCCGCCGGGGCGCGTACCTCGGCGAGGACTGCATCATGATGTCGCCCTCGTTCGTCAACATAGGAGCGTACGTCGGCGACGGGACGCTCGTCGACTCCTGTGACACCGTCGGCTCCTGTGCCCAGATCGGCGAGAACGTCAAGCTGGGCGCGAACACGCTCATCGGCGGCGTTCTCGAACCGGTCGAGAACGCGCCGGTCATCGTCGAGGACGAGGTGTCGCTGGGGGCCGGCTGTCGCGTCACCAGCGGTTTCGTCGTCGGCGAGGGGTCGATTGTCGGCGAGAACACGCTCCTGACGCCGCGGATTCCGGTGTACGACCTCGTCGAGGACGAGGTGCTGTACGGCGAACTGCCCCCGGAGCGGCGCGCGTTCCAGCGGTTCGTCGATTCCTCGGTCGGCGAGAACGACCTGATTCCCGGCGGGGCGTACAAGCCCGCCGTCGTGGCGACTGACGTCGAGGAGGAGACGCTGGAAGCGACGGAGAGAGAAGACGCGCTTCGGGAGTAGCGAGGCGCTACGCGCCTCGAAATGCGAGCGGCGAAGCCGCGAGCAGCGAAGTTCTGAGCGAAGCGAAGAACCTCGACACGCGAGCGGGGAACGGAAGTGACCCGCGAGCGGCGAACTGAACGTCGCAACCTCGACACGCGAGCAGCGACAGGCGCGAAGCGAGAAAATCCAAAACCTGATTCTCACGGGTATCTGACCCCGGCCGACCTGTAAGGCCACATTACCGGGGCTGCACTATCGGCTGTTATTTGGTACCATGGAACACACTACCTCGTATGAGCCAGCAACACGCTAGCGCTCGCGTCGCAAGCCTGCTGCGGTTCAGATGGGTCGCCGGGGCAGCGAGCGGGCTGGTCGCCGGTGTCGGCATGGGGGTCGTCTTCCATGCGGGGGCGAACCTCATGCCGTTCATCGGAGCGCTGTACGGGTGGCCTACAGTCGTCGGCGGGTGGGTCGTTCACCTGGTGAACAGCGCCGTCGCCGGGTTGGTGTTCGCGGTCATCGTCTCCCGGCCGGTTCTGCGGGAGCAGACGACCTCGGCGGCCGAGAGTGTGGCCGCGGGGGTCGTGTACGCGGCCGCTATCGGACTGATATCGACCGGCATCCTGTTGCCGATTTCGATGAATGCCCTCGGCGTCCAGTCGTTCCCGGAGCCGCTGGTGCCGCTGCCGGGGATGCTCGGGACCTTCCTCGTTATCGTCTCGGTCGGCGTCGCGCATCTGGTGTACGGCCTGCTGCTGGGTGGGACATACGCGCTGTCCCGGGAGCGACTCGCGGCGGAGACGGTCCCGACGGAGGGGTAGCGACTCCCCGAGTGGCCTGAAACGGAACCCTTGTTAGCCGCCGCCGCTGTGGTTTCGCTAATGAGTCACGACTCGCCGCCGGTCCGCCGCCTCGCGGACTGGGACCACGAGCGCCTGGAGGCGGTGGCTGCCGACCACGGCACACCGCTGTACGTCGTCGACCTCGACCGCGTCGCAGAGAACTACGAGCGGTTCGCCGCGGCGTTTCCCGACGCCCACGTCATGTACGCCGCGAAGGCCCACACCGGGCGGGCCGTCCTCTCGAAACTGCTGGAGACGGGAGCCGACATCGAGTGTGCGGCCTGGGGGGAACTCCAGCGGGCCATCGACGCCGGCGCGGACCCGAACACGCTCCAGTACACGGCCGTCAATCCGCCGGACCACGACCTCGACCGTGCCGTCGAACTGGCCGCCGAGAATCCCGGGCTGACGATTACGGGGGGCGCGCGGGACACCTTCGACCGCCTCGAGGAGCGCGGCTACGACGGCCGGGTCGCCATCCGCATCAACCCCGGCATCGGAACGGGCCACCACGAGAAGGTCGCGACCGGAAAGGACGCCAAGTTCGGCATTCCCTACGACGAGGTGCCCGCGGTCGCAGCGGACGTCCGCGAGCGCTTCGACCTCGTCGGCCTGCACGCCCACGCCGGCAGCGGCGTCCTCCACGACGACCTGGACGACCACTGCCGTGCCATCGCGAAGGTCGCCGACATGGGCCGGGAGGTCATCGGCGGCGGCGCGGCCCTGGATTTCGTCGACTTCGGCGGCGGCTTCGGGGTTCCGTACCGCGAGGACGTCGAGCCCCTGGACATGGACGTGGTCGGTGAGAAGGTTCGCGAGGCCGTCGGGGACCTCGACGCGCAGGTCAAACTCGAACCCGGTCGCTACGTCGTCGCCGACGCCGAGTGCATCCTCACCGAGGTCAACACGGTCAAGGAGACGCCGGCAGCGACCGTCGTCGGCGTCGACGCCTCGCTGGCGACGCTCATCCGGCCGGCGATGTTCGGCTCCTACCACCCGATCCGGAACGTCACCGCGCCGGACCGCGAGGCCGAACCGGTGTCCGTGGGCGGCCCCTGCTGTACGAGCGCCGACGTGTTCTGCACCGACCGGCCCGTCGCCCGACCCGAGCGGACCGACCTGCTTGCCATCGGCAACGCCGGCGCGTACGGCTACGAGCTGGCGAACCAGTTCCACTCACAGCCACGGCCGGCGGAAGTTGCCTTCGAGGGCGGCGAAACGCGGGTCGTGCGGGAACGCGAGACGCTTGCGGACGTGACACGCATGGAACAGTAATGACGTTCGACATCCCCTCGTTCCACCGGCAGGCCGTCGAGACGCCCTCCCACGAGCGCGTCGGCGAGATGCGCTCGTTGCTGGTCGACACGCTGGAAGACGCCGGCGAGTACCCCGAGATAGACGACCTCGGGAACGTGGTCGTGTCCCGTGGCGGCGACGACGGGACCCACGTCCTGCTCAACACGCACATCGACACCGTGCCGCCACACCTGCCCTACGAGCGGCGGCGGGAGCCGCCGGGACCGGACGAGACTGTCGACGGTACTGGCGGCGACGGGGACGGCGACATCGCCTGTGGCCGCGGCGCCTGTGACGCGAAAGGACCGCTCACGGCCCTGCTGGACGCGTTCCTCACCGTGACGCCCGACGACGGCCGCGTCACGCTGGCGATATCCACCGACGAGGAGACGACACAGACCGGCGGCGCACACCTCGCGGACACCATCGACGCCGACGGCTACATCGTCGGCGAGCCGACGGGACTCGACGTCTGTACGGCCGCCCGCGGCCAGTTCGAGGGTACGGTCACCATCCACGGCGAGAGCGCACACGCCGCCGATCCCGGCAGCGGCCACAACGCGATCCGGGCCGCCGCGCCTATCTTACAGGCGATGGAGTCGTATGATGACAAGAGAGGGCCCGACGAACACGGGACGCTGGGGTATCCAATCCTCACCCCCTCGATGGTTGAGGGCGGCGAGGCGACCAATCAGGTCCCGGCCGAATGCACCATCACGTTCGACCGGCGCAGCGTGCCACCGGAGACGAGCGAGTCGTTCTGTGCCGACCTGCAGGCCCACCTCGAACAGTGGCTCCCGGAATCGATGGGCCTCACCGTGGACCTCATCCGCCCGGACACGCCGTTTCCCGAGGCGTTCGCGACCGACACCGACGCGGAGCTGGTCCGCACGCTGCAGGAGGCCAGCGGCGGCGGGGTTCGGCAGTTCGGGGCCGCGACGGAAGCCTCGTACTTCGCTGCACACGGGCCGACCGTGGTGTTTGGCCCCGGCGACCTGAGCGACGAGGTGGGTGCTGTCGCGCACTCGAAACGCGAGTACGTCCGGCTTTCGGAGGTCCGGGCCGCTGCACGAGCCGTGCGGGAGACGGTCGAACGACTGGTCTGAGTGGCGGCCCCGCCGACAGACTGGCTTACGCCGACCGTCGCTGGACAAGGTCAGAGAGCGCCGTCGTCGCGTCTTCGTCTGTCACGCAGTCGAACTCCTCGTAGTAGTCGGCGGTGGCCTGGAACGCCGCCGGTTTCAGCGGGACAACGACGTCGTCGGCCCACTGCTGCACCTCGTCGAGCACGTCCGGCGGCGCGACGGGGGCGGCAGCGACGACCTCGTCGGCGCCGGCTTTCCGCAGGCGCTGGGTGGCGACGCGCATCGCCGCGCCCGTCGGAATCCCGTCGTCGACCAGCACCACTCGTTTCTCGGAGACGTCGAGTGGCCCCCACGTCTCGCCGTAGCCGACCGCCCGGGTCTCGACGGCGTCGCTCGCGTGCGTCTTGGCCTCCTGAACGTACTCCCAGTCCACGTCCAGGAACCGCATCATCGGGCTGTTTATCCACGAGAACCCGCCCGGCGCGACGGCCCCGATAGTCAGGTCGGGATGGGTCGGGGCCTGTATACGCTGTATTACAACGACATCCAGCTGAAGGTCGGTCGCGTCGGCGACCACCTTGCCGACCGGGACTCCGCTCGGTGCGAGCGCGACGACGACATCGCCGACAACATCCCGCCGGCGCAGCGCGGTCACGACCTGTTGCGCCGCATCCGAGCGGTCTGTGAACATATCTCACAATATGGAATCGCGCATCCTAACCGTTCCGATTGGTGGCCGAAATCAGGTGAACACTGCCGGACGGCAGCCGACCCTCGCCGGTCAGTCCTGTGGCACCGGCTGGTCCGGCTCCTGCCCGAGCTCTAGGGTCTCCTCGACCTGCGTGTAGGTCAGAACGAGCGCGAGGACCGCGAGTACGGCGCCGGCAGTGAACGGCGTGCTGAACGACCCGAGGTTGTACAGCAGTCCCGACGCCAGCGGGCCGGCAGCGACCCCGAGTCCGAACGCCATCGTCAGAACGGACAGCGTCGTCCCCGACCCGCGGGCGCCGGCGAGGTCTCCCGCGAGCGCGAGTGACGGCGCGAACACGAGTGCGACGGCGATTCCCTGGACGAACCGGGCCAGCAGCATGAGCCACGGGCCTGTGACGAGTCCCTGGACGAACACCGACGGGGCGAGCACGACGAACCCGGCGACGATGAACGGTCGGCGGCCGAAGCGGTCGCTCGCCCGCCCGATGGGCACCTGGAAGGCCACGTTCGCAATGACGACAGCGGCGAACTGGACGCTGAAAAACAGGGTCGACTCGTTCAGTCGCATTCGAATCGGGCCTTCGAGCGTGGCAAACAGCGCGATAGTGGTCGCCATCATGAAGGTGCCGACCCCGAGCACGAACACCGAATCCAGCCCCCGTCCCTCGCGGTCCAGAACCGCTATCGAGAGGTCTTTGCCCGCCTCGGCCTCGAACGGTGGGTCCCGAATCAGGGCCCACACGAGGACGAAGCTCACGACGGCGCCCAGCACGGCGACGGCGAAGGCGGCAGTGAAGCCGGATATCGCGGCGCCGGCGAACCGGTAGGTCACCACGTCGTTGGCGGCGAGCCCGCCGGTGATGACGACGCCGGCGATTATCGGCCCGAAGCCGAAGCCGATGAGCCGGAAGGTGTTGAACACGCCGAAGTTCCCGCCGCGCTCGGCGTCGCTCGCGGCGTAGTCGTTTACCAGCGCCACCGTCGCCGGAATCGTGAACGCCGCACCGAGTCCCTGAAACGCACGCGCGGCGAGGACCGTCCAGTACGAGGAGAGGAACGGGTAGGCCGCGCTCCCGATGGCGAAAAGTACCAGCCCGGTGAGGACGAATATCCGACGCTGCCCGGTCCGGTCCGAGAGCCGCCCGGTGAACGGCTGGCCGAAACTGTTCAGCAGGCCAAAGAGGGAGAGCACCAGCCCGATGAGCGTCTCCGTCTGGAGCGTGAACCCGAGCACCTGTTGGCCGACGATACCGGCAAGCGACACCTGGCCGCTGGCGATGTACAGGGGAAGCACGATGATGAGAAACGAGTTGCCCAATGCGTCCGCCATCCGGGCGAACGCGAGCGTCAGGACCCGCGAGTCAGTGCCGAGGACCATCTACCGCCCACGACGGCGGCCACGCCCCTGATAGTTGCGTTCGCCCGCGGCTGGACAGGTGTCGGCTCCAAAACGGGGACCGCCCTCAAATACCGTCGGCCTGCTGTTCCGCGATGCCCGTGTACCCGGTCGGGGTCAGCGCTTCCAGTTCGGCCCGCACCTCGTCGCTCACGTCGAGGTCGGCGAACATGGCGTGGAAGTCCTCGATGGTGACCTCGCGGCCCCGCGTGGCCTTCTTCACCTGCTCGTAGGCGTCTGCGTACCCCTCGCGGCGGAGGATGGTCTGGACGGCCTCGCCGATGACCTCCGGCGTGGCAGTCAGGTCGTCGTACATCACCTGCTCGTTGGGGACGACCTTCGCCAGCCCGTTCTGGCACTTGCTGTAGCCGATGAGGCAGTGGGCGAAGGCGGCCCCGATGTTGCGCTTGACCGTCGAGTCCGAGAGGTCCCGTTGAAGCCGGGAGTTCGTGACGTAGTCGCCGAGAAAGACCAGGTCGGAGTTCGCCTTCGAGAGGTTCCCCTCGCTGTTCTCGAAGTCGATGGGATTGACCTTGTGGGGCATCGTCGAGGACCCCGTCTCGCCCTCGACGGCCTCCTGCCCGAGGTAGCGGTCCGAGACGTACAGCCACACGTCCAGGTCCAGGTCCAGCAGGACGTTGTTCGCGCCCCGCAAGGCGTCGAACAGGACCGCGAGGTCGTCACACGGGTTGACCTGCGTCGTCAGCGGTTCCTGGTCCAGTCCGAGGTCGCCGACGAAGGACTCGGCGAACGCCGGCCAGTCGACGTCCGGGTAGGCGGCGACGTGGGCCGCGTAGGTCCCCGACGCGCCGGCCAGTTTCCCGGAGAGGGCGTCTGCGGCCCGCTCCACGCGGCCGATTGCCTGGCCCAGTCGGGAGGCGTAGACGGCCATCTCCTTGCCGAACGTCGTCGGCGTCGCCGGCTGGCCGTGGGTGCGGGCCAGCATCGGCACGTCTGCGTAGGTGTGGGCCATCTCCACGAGCGTATCTCGAATCTCGCGGAGTTCGGGCACCAGCACCTCCTGGGCGGCGGGCTTGACGAGCAGCCGCTGGGCGAGGTTGTTCACGTCTTCGCTGGTCAGCCCGAAGTGAATCCAATGAGCGGCGTCCAAATCCTCGGGCATGCCCAGCCGGATGAAGTACTCGATGGCCTTCACGTCGTGATTGGTCGCCGCGTACTCGCCGTAGCCCTCGGTTTCGAGCTGTTTGACGACAGTGGCGTCCTCGTCGTCGAACTCCTCGTACAGCGCCCGGAGCGTGGCGCGTTGCCCGTCGTCGATGGACAGCGGCGTGGCGTCGAGGTCGGCAAGGGCGATGAGGTACTCGACTTCCACTTCGACGCGGGCGGACATTAGCGCCCGCTCGCTGGCGTACGGGACGAGCGGTTCGGTGTAGCGGGCGTATCGGCCGTCGAGCGGCGAAACGGCGGCCAGTGGCCCTCTCTCGGTCATACCCGAGTGTGCGCGGGAGGCGCGAAAAAGCGTGTCGTTCTCCCCCAGCCGCGACGCCGTGCAGCAGCACTTGCGTCGACACGACAACTGGAAGGGAGCGGGGGAAGGGTTCGAATGCAAAAGGAAGGTCGCGACGTCAGTTGCTGAACTCGTTGCAGACCGGGATACCGACCGTGTTGTAGTCGCTCATCGCGGCCAGTTCGTCGGGCACCTGGTGGATGTCGACAGTGTCCTCTACCAGTGCTGTCGGGTCGAGTTTGCTCGATTCCACCATGTCGAGCATTTCGCTGTACCGCGACGGCTGCAGGCCGAGCGACCCCTTGAAGTCGATCTCCTTGGCGACGAACTCGTCGGTCGGGAGCGACACCATCCCTTCCTCCTCGCTGGTGGTCAGCCCGATCTGAACGTGCGTGCCGCCTTTGCGGAGCGAGTTCACCGCGTTCTGGCAGGTCGTTGCGATGCCGAGCGCGTCTGCGGAGACGTCGGCACCACCGTCAGTGATGGCTTTGACCTCCGTTGCGGGGTCGTCTACCTCCTTTGCGTTGACGGTGGCGACAGCGCCGAGGTCCTCCGCTCGGTCTAGCTTCTCGTCCATCAGGTCGACCCCGATGACGTTGCCACCGAGGGCGTTCGCGATGTGGACCGCCGAGAGCCCGATGCCGCCACAGCCGTGGATGACCACGTCGTCGCCGGCGCTGATCGGTGCCCGGTGGGCCATCGCGTGGAACGAGGTCATGAACCGACAGCCCATTCCGGCGGCCGACTCGGCGTCGATACCGTCGGGAAGCGGAACGGCGTTGAGGTCGGCGTTGGGAATGTGGACCTCCTCGGCGAACGCGCCGGGAGCCTGGTTCATGAACCCGAGCCCGATGTGGTTCTCACAGATGTTCTCTCGCCCGTTCCGACAGAGGTCACAGCTCCCGCAGGCGAAGTTGAACGGGATGGCGACCTCCTGTCCCTCCTCGAGGTTCTCGACGTCCTCGCCGACAGAGACGATACGGCCGGTCGGCTCGTGACCGAGGATGTGTGGCGGGTCGGGCCGGTAGCCGAACCAGTCCCAGTCCCCCTGCCAGCAGTGCCAGTCGGACCGACAGATACCACAGCCGATGACCTCGGCGACGGCACCGTCCGGCTCCGGCTCGGGGCGGTCGACGTCCTGTACTGTCAGCGGTTCCTGAAACTCTTCTAGTAGTACTGCTTGCATTACACATGGCACATAGTATATCTCACTAATTAAAATTATGATTTTATTCATACATGATTGGTACGGGTCACCAGGTCCGCTACCCACAGTTTTGCGGATTACGTGATAGCAGCGCCATACATCAGAGTCCCGTCCCGAGAACGACTTTCGACTTCCGGAGCCGGTAACGTTCCGGTATATGTAATAATTCTATCTGTATCAAACGACCTGAAAACGCTACGAGAGACGGACCGGGAACAGGCCCGCTGGCGGCATTCGCTCAGCGCAGCCAGCCGTAGTCGCTGTCGGCCTCGCCGAAGCGACCGTCCGGCGGGTCGAAGCGGTAGAGGTCCTGGCCAAGCGCGGCCCAGGCCAGCCCGTAGACGGTCGCCGTCGCGGGCTGTACCTCGAACCCGAGGAAGGCGATGGTCCCGAGGCCGAGCAACACGCCCAGCCACGGCGGCTGGATGCGGGTCCTGACGAGACCGGCCGCGACCAGCATCGACCCGGCCACCAGCACGAGCACGCCGATTCCGATTATCGCCTCGCCGCCCCCGTCGAGGAGGCGGAGCAGCTGTCCGGCCCCGAATACGAGGCCGCCGAGGCCGCCAGCCCACGCGCCGGCGGTCCCGGGCCGCTTCATCCGGGCCCCGTAGAAGTCCTCGACGGCGTAGTGCCCGGCCACGATACCGAGTGCGGAGACGACGATTCCGGCTAGGACTGGCTGGCTCGTGGCGGTCTGGCCGGTCGTGGACAGCGCCACGGCCCAGCCGACCCAGACGACACCACCGACGGCGGCGACCGCACCCGCGCGCTGACACCGTAGCTTCGCCATACGGGCGAGTCGGCGTCGGCCTACAAATGCACACCGCACCGAGGACGAGTAGTGCGGCCCGGGCACACGCCACAGGTCGGCCGGGGGTTTCGGAACAACTTTGCACGGGCCGGTCCGTCGGTCCCACATGAAACTCGCCGGTATGGCCAGCAACCGCGGCCGGAACCTCATGAACATCGCGGACCGCGCCCCGGGCGGGGCGTCCTTCGCCGTGGTCCTGACGAACGACGCCGACGCGCCGGTACTCGAAGCAGCCGCCGAGCGCGGCATCCCGACTGAAGTCGTCGAACGGGACGCGGGCGAGGCCCGCGAGGCCCACGAAGAGCGAATCCTCGATGCCCTCTCGGAGTACGACTTCGACCTCGTCACGCTGGACGGCTACATGCGCGTCCTCAGCGAGACGTTCCTCGATTCGGCCCCGACGACGCTGAACGTCCATCCGAGCCTGCTGCCGAACTTCGCGGGGGCGAACGCCCACGAGCAGGTCCTCGACGCCGGCGTGAAGGTCACCGGCTGTACCGTCCACGTCATCGACGAGAGCGTCGACGGCGGCCCCATCGTCACGCAGGAACCGATCCCCGTCTTCGAGGGCGACGACGAGGCCAGCCTCAAAGAGCGCGTCCTCTACGAG
Source organism: Haloarcula sp. 1CSR25-25 (assembly GCF_032027985.1). NCBI lineage: Archaea > Methanobacteriati > Methanobacteriota > Halobacteria > Halobacteriales > Haloarculaceae > Haloarcula > Haloarcula sp. 1CSR25-25. Next base: position 556,033 of record NZ_JAHYBW010000002.1, on the reverse strand, counting down.
GGCGAGTTCACCGCGTACCCCCGCGTCGTCGAGTGGTTCGCCGAGGACCGCGTGACAGTCGACTTCGAGGAGGGCACGGTCTCGGTAGAGGGCGACGACGGCGGCGACTTCCCCGCCCGCCGCATCGTCTCGGACGACCTCGCGTCGAGCCTTCGTTACGGGGAGAACCCCCACCAGGACGCCGCGCTGTACGCCGACACGACCGTCTCGGAGGCCAGCGTCGTCCACGCCGACCAGTTGAACGAGGGCGCGAAGGCGCTGTCGTACAACAACTACAACGACGCCGACGGCGCCTTGAACCTCATCAAGGAGTTCGAGGAGCCCGCCGCCGCGGTCATCAAACACACCAACCCCGCGGGCTGTGCGACCGCCGACTCCGTGGCCGACGCCTACGGGAAGGCGCTGTCGACGGACCCGATGAGCGCCTTCGGCGGCATCGTCGCGCTGAACCGCGAGTGCGACGCCGCCACCGCCGAGCAGATCATCGACTCGTTCAAGGAGGTCGTCGTCGCACCCGGCTACACCGACGCCGCGCTCGACGTGCTGTTCGAGAAGGAGAACCTCCGGGTGCTGGACGTAAACGAGAACTTCGAAGTCACCGATAACCTGACCGAGAAGCCCCTCGTAGGGGGTCGATTGGTCCAGGAACGGGACACCCAGCACCTCTCGGCCGACGACCTCGAAGTCGTCACCGAGCGCGAGCCGACCGACGAGCAGGTCGAGTCGATGCTGTTCGCCTGGCACACGCTCAAACACGTCAAGTCCAACGGCATCCTCCTCGCCGACGGGACGGAGACGGTCGGCATCGGGATGGGGCAGGTGTCCCGGGTCGACGCCGTCCGACTGGCCGCGATGAAAGCCGACGAACACGCCGAGGGGAAAGACGCAGAGGGGGCCGTGATGGCGTCGGACGCGTTCTTCCCGTTCCCGGACGGCATCGAGGAGGCCGCCGCCGCCGGTATCGAGGCGGTCATCCAGCCCGGCGGCTCGAAAAACGACGAGAGCGTCATCGAGGCCGCGGACGAACACGACATGGCGATGGTGTTCACCGGCCAGCGGTCGTTCAGACACGACTGAGCGATAGCGAGCGAGTGTATGACCCGTACCGGCTGACTGCAGGCTTTTTCCAGGGCTACTATCGGCAACGAAAGACGTTTCATACCGGCTACTGAATCAGCGACCGATGGCAGACAACGACGATAGGGAGGAGGCGGTTCGCGACGCTGTCGATGTCTCCCGGAGCGGTGCCCCGGCAGGGGGCAGTGTCATCCGGGACCGGTTCTCGGCAGACGAGATATTCCAGCGCATCATCGCCGCTGCCGACGAAGAGGTGACGTCCGGAACCCGGGAGCTCTTTTTCAGCGGGCTCGCCGGTGGGTTCGCTATCACGGTGACGTTCCTGCTGTACGCGTCGCTGTACGGCACGACCGGCGGCGACCCGATACTGAGCGCGCTGCTGTACCCGCTCGGGTTCATCTTCATCATTCTCGGGGATTACCAGCTCTACACCGAGAACACGCTCCCGCCGGTCGCGCTCGTCCTCGAACGGCTGTCGAGCCTCCCGTCGCTGCTTCGCATCTGGGCCGTCGTCCTCGTGTCGAACGTCTTCGGCGGGATGCTCGGGGCGCTCGCGCTCGCGACGACCAACGTCCTCTCCGCCGACGCGGCGGCGGCCGCCGCCGGCTTCGCCCAGAAAGCCATCGAGACATCGCAGATAACGCTGTTCTCGAAGGCGGTGTTCGCCGGGCTCATCGTCGCCGGCGTCGTCTGGGTCGACTACTCGCTGCGGGACAGCATCTCACGGCTCGTGTTGATCTACATCGCTTTTCTGGCGATTCCGTTCGGGAACCTCTATCACGTCGTCGTCTCCGCGACGGAGATGTTCTACCTTGTCTTCATCGGGGAACTGGCGCTGTCTGTCGGCCTCTGGCAGTTCGTCCTGCCGGTGCTCGTCGGCAACTCCGTCGGCGGCGTCGTGCTCGTGACCGTCGTCAACTACTTCCATACGACCGAGCGACGGCTCGAAACGGCGCGGGAAGGAGGCTCCAAGCGCCAGCTCACCGTCCGGGAGTGGGTCTGGGGCGGGCTGTCCGCCTCCGGGCGCTCGTACGTGCCGGCGACGGACGAGGTTCCCACAAGCGACCCGGAGCCGCCGGAAGAGGAGCCCTGACACAAACCATTTCAACGCCCTCCGGCTATCGGTGGTGTGAACTGGGTGAAACGTAACCGCCTGCTGCTTCTGTTCGCCGCCGTCGTTCTGACGACGCTGGGGGCCGTCGGGCTGGGAATCGTCGGCGTCGTCGCGACAGTCGGGGCGCTTCTCGGCGGCGGCGCGGTCGTCCAGACCGTCGCCGCATTCCTGCTCGGCACACTGCTGCTTGTGGGCGTCGACGTCGTCCTCTCGGTCGCGCTGGTCCGTGCGCTGGCTCGGCGGGCGTCGGTGCCGAAGAGCCAGCGCGTCGCCGGCGGGCTCGCACGGCTGGAATCACTCGTTCCACCGCTCGCGTCGCTGGGGCTCTCCGACGTGTTCGCGCCATCTGTCGAGGACCGGCACGAGAGACTGACGCGCCGATACGTCGAGGGCGAGATATCCGAAGCCACCTACGAGCGCGAACTGCAGGCACTGCTCGGCGACGGCGAGGAGCCTGACACCGGGTCACTGGCGGATCTCGACCCTGAGTCCCCGGAGGAGGAAGGTACCGAGCAGACGCGTCCTATCGACACCGACCGCGAGCGAGAGCCGGCCCGGGAATGACACTGAGCGGGTTTTACATGGACGCCCGACGACAGGTCAGACATGGACGCACCCACGCTCCTCGAAGTCGAGGTGGAGCGGGACGCCGTCGCCTCGGTGCTCGACGCCGTCCCCGGCGTCGCCGTTGTCGACGACGCGACTGTCCCGACGCCACCGCCAGCGGAGTCTGACGAAGCCGACGGCCCCGGTCTGACGGACCGACTCGGGTCGCTGTGGCGACAGTGGGGACTGCTCGGCACGGGGCTGTCCCTCATCGCCCTCGGCGCGGCGACGGCCGGACTCTGGTGGTATCGTCGCCGCGGCGCTGACGGGGGCGGTGGCGAGAGCACCGAAGAGTACGCGTCGGACTGGGCCGCCCAGAGCCGGGGCGAGACGCCACCGCCGGCCGAACAAGCCCCTGATACGCCGTCCCCGACCGAAACGGACCTCGAGCCCACAGCGCCGGCCGGAGACGTCGACGACACGCCGACGCCGGAGACACGCCAGACGGCGCTGGCTTCGGAGACGCTGACGGGCCGGTCTGAACAGCGGCGGCGGGACACCGAACGGTCTGGCGTTGCCGAATCGGCAGCCGGGGTGGATGCGCCGGAGCGCGACGAGACAGAGCGTGGCGAGGCAGGGGGCGAGGAGACGGAGGCGGACGAGCGGCCGGAGGCGGACGAGCGGCCGGAGGCGAAAATCGACCCGGCACCGCTCCTGGGTGCCGCGTTCCTGGTTCTTTCGAGCGCGCTCGGCCGGTGGGCCACGCGCGACCGTAGCGAACAGGCGTAGCTACCGGCCCCTGGTTCGCAATCCCGGGAGCGAAGAACGGACACGCGGTCTGCACGTCGGAGACACACAACAGTCCGACAGGCTAAAGCGAGCGGCTCCGATAGCCCGACTATGGAGTTCCACGAGGCTGCGAACTTCCTCTTCGAGTTGCGCCGGTTCGCCCCGCGAGCCGGTACCGATGCCACGCGGGACCTGCTCTCGTCGCTCGATGACCCACAGGAGGGACTTCGCTGCGTGCAGATTGCGGGGTCCAACGGAAAGGGGTCCACAGCACGGATGGTCGAGCGAACGCTTCGGGAAGCGGGCCTCGACGTCGGGCTGTACACCTCACCGCATCTCGACGATGTGCGGGAGCGAATCCGTATCAACGGCCGGAAGCTCTCCGAAGCCGCCCTCGTCGAGTTCGTCGAGGCAGTCCGGACGCACGTGACCGAGCAGGGCGCGGCCAGCGAGTCGCCCACCTTCTTCGAGACGATGACTGCGATGGCGCTGTGGGAGTTCGACCGCCAGGACGTCGACGTCGCCGTTCTGGAGGTCGGTATCGGCGGCCGGTACGACGCCACGAGCGTCGTCGACCCGGTCGCCAGCGCCGTCACGTCCGTGACGCTCGAACACACCGACATCCTCGGCGACACCGTCGAAGAGATCGCCCGCGACAAAGCCCACGTCGCGCCCGAGGGCACCCCGCTGGTGACCGGCACGACCGGCGACGCGCTCGCCGCCGTCCGCGAGGTCGCCGACGGCGTCGTGACCGTCGGGAGCGCAGTCGAGACAGACCAGGGACCGTCGGAAAATGACGCCGATATAGTGGTACACTACCGCGGTCGTGAGGGCCTTGAGGGGTCGGTGTCGGTCGACGGCCCCGACTGGAGCGTCGATACCTCCCTCCCGCTGCTTGGCACACACCAGGCACAGAACGCCGGTATCGCGGCCACGCTGTGCCGGCAGGTCGCGGACGTCTCGCAGACGGCCCTCGAACGCGGCCTGCGGAACGCCCACTGGCCGGGCCGGTTCGAGGTGATGAACGAGTCGCCGCTGGTCGTCCTCGACGGGGCACACAACCCCGGGAGCATCGAGCGCACCGCCGAGACGCTGTCCGCGTTCGACTACGACGACCTCCACGTCGTCGTCGGCGCGATGGTCGACAAGGACCACGAGCGCATCGCCGCGGCGCTGCCGGACCCGGACCACGTCGTCGCCTGTCAGCCGAACGTCGACCGGGCGGAGTCCCACCACATCGTCGCGGCCGCCGTCGAGAAGGCGACCGACGCGGCCGTCGAGACGCGCCGCGACGTGGCGGGCGCGCTCGAACTCGCGCTCGACGCCGCGGAGTCCGGCGATGCGGTCCTCGTGGTGGGGTCGCTGTACGCCGTCCGGGAGGCCCGGACCAGATGGTCGCGCTCGCTGGTCCCCAAGCAGGTCGACTCGCTGGCCGAGGCCCGCGAGACTATCGAGGACGCCCACGTCACCGACGCCGGGGCCTGGCGGATGCGGGGCAAGGGCGTCCACCGCGTCCTGCGCACCCGCGTCCAGCCGCGACAGGCCCGGTACCTCAAGGAGGAACTCCTGTCCGTGGGCGGCGAATGTGCGGTGTCCGGTCTGAACGACCAGGACGAGGAGTCCGTCGACGTGGTCACGATGGCCACGATGGCACAGTACAGGCGCCTCACGGAGAAACTGGACGGCCAGCCCTACGGGCTCGCGTCCTTTGCCGACGAACTGCGGGCGGCGCTGTCCATCCAGCAGCCCGAGCCGGACGCGTCGACGGCCCACCCCTGGGACGACGGCACGGCCGTCATGGGCATCTGCAACATCACGCCGGACTCCTTCCACGACGGCGGCGAGTACAACGCCGTCGAGGACGCCGTGGCCCGCGCCGAGCGGATGGTCGAGGCGGGCGCGGACATCCTCGACATCGGCGGGGAGTCGACACGGCCCGGTGCCGAACCCGTCCCGGTCGAGGACGAGATCGACCGCGTCGTCCCGGTCATCGAGGCGCTCTCGGACCTGGACGTGGCAATCTCCGTCGACACGCGGAAAGCCCCCGTCGCGCGGGCGGCGCTGGACGCCGGCGCGGACATCCTGAACGACGTGTCCGGCCTCGAAGACCCCGAGATGCGCCTCGTCGCTGCCGAGTACGACGTGCCGGTGGTCGTGATGCACTCGATCGAAACGCCGGTCGACCCCGACAGCGACATCCACTACGACGACGTGGTGGAGGACTGCATCGACCAGCTGACAGAGCGCGTCCTGCTTGCGGAGAAAGCCGGACTGGACCGCGACCAGATCATCGTCGACCCCGGCATCGGGTTCGGGAAATCAGCCACGGAGAGCTTCGAACTCCTCGACCGCCTTCCGGAGTTCGAGGCGCTTGGCTGTCCCGTCCTGGTCGGGCACTCCCACAAGTCGCTGTTTCGCGTAGTCGGCCAGGAGGCGGGCGACTGTCTGGAGGCAACCATCGCCGCGACGGCGCTGGCGGCCGAGCGGGGAGCCGACATCGTTCGCGTCCACGACGTCCCCGAAAACGTTGCCGCCGTTCGCGTCGCCGAGGCGACCCATAATCCCCAGGCGTTCGAAGACTGAGTCGGCCAGCCGCGAGGGTGCCACGAACGACTGGTGCCCCAAATTTTGCGTCGTCCGTTCATATTTCTCAGCGGTGAGAATCGGGGGCGAACATATAACCCCCGCGTCGTTTGACTCCCCGCCATGGAATTCCAGAGCGAGAGTGCCGGCTCTCGAAGACGCATCACTGAATCTGATCGGTCAGGCGTCGACGGCGCGACCCTTACCGACCGTATCGGACTGGACAGCGGGGAGATACGCTGGCGCAAGGAGTTCACCGGGTTCGACGAGTCGGACGTCGACAATCTCACCGCGATGGCAGACGAGACGAACGCCCGGGCCGAAGCTGTCGTCGACGATTTCTACGAGCACCTCCAGTCGTTCGACGAGACCGTCGAGATATTCGGGCGGTCCACCAAGTCGGTCGACCAGCTGAAGAACACCCAGACGCAGTACCTCCGCGACCTCGTCGCCGGGAGTTACGACAGACAGTACTTCGAGAACAGGGCCCGAATCGGGAAACTTCACGACATGCTCGACCTCGGCCCGAAGATCTATCTCGGCGCCTACAGCATCTACGTCGAACACTTCCTGCGGACGATCGTCGAGGACCTGCAGTCGGGCGACGCCGACCGGGACGAAGCGCTCGAAGAGATGCAGTCGCGGGCGCTCTCCGTGTTCAAGCTCCTCAATCTCGACCAGCAGGTGGCGATGGACACGTACATCGACTCCTACAGCCAGCGCCTGGAATCGGCGATCGACGACCAGCAGGCGCTGATGCAGGAGGTCGAGAACGGACTCCGGCAGCCCATCGACGAACTGAGTACCTCCGCCGAACAGGTCGCACAGACGAACCAGCAGGTCACTGCGACCGCTGAGAGCCAGTCCGAGTCGATGGACCAGGTGGCGGGCGAGGTCGCGGATATGAGCGCGACCATCGAGGAGATTGCCTCGACCGCCGAGGAGGTGGCAAGCACCAGCACGTCGGCCGAACGGAAGGCCGAACGCGGGAACGAAGCCGCACAGGAAGCGGCGGCCATGATGAACGACGTCGATGACGCCGTCGATACGGTTTCCTCGGACATCGCCGGACTGCAGGAGCAGGCCGACGAGATCGACGACATCGTCGAGGTGATAAACGATATCGCGGACCAGACGAACATGCTCGCCCTGAACGCGTCTATCGAGGCCGCCCGGGCCGGAGAAGCGGGCGACGGGTTCGCCGTCGTCGCCGACGAGATCAAGACGCTCGCGGGGGATTCCCAGGAACACGCGAACCAGATCGAGGACACCGTCACGGAGATCCAGGACGAGACCGTCGACGCCGTCGAGAGCCTCGAAACCGTGACCGAGCAGGTGACGGAGGGCATCGACCAGGTAGAGACGGCGACCGAGCGACTCGAGGAGATCGTCTCGGCGGTCAACGAGGCGTCACAGGGCATCCAGGAGGTGTCCGCGGCGACCGACGACCAGGCGGCGTCGACCGAGGAGGTCGCCAGCATGGTCGACGAACTGTCCAGCGGCATCGACGACATGTCGGCCCAGCTCGAGGACCTCGCGGCGACGAACGAAAGACAGACGGAGAAGATTCAGGACGTGGCCGAGACCGCCCGCCGGCTCGACACCGAGACGGCGTAGTTTCGACCCACAGCACCGGCGACTGGATTACTCCTCTGGTTCGGGCGGTTCGACGGCCTCGGCCTCCGTCTCGGTCACGCGGATACCCTTCGAGGCGAGGTGGCGCATCTGCCGGCGGACGAAGTCCTCCTCCGTCGTCCCTCGGGTCGCGAGAATGACCATCCGGGCGTTGCCGGCCGGGCGCATCGTCCGCCCGGCCCGCTGTGCCCCCTGGCGGCGTGACCCGCCGAGCCCGGAGGCGACGATAGCGAGTTCGGCGTCCGGCAGGTCGATGCCCTCGTCGCCGACCCGAGAGACGACGAGCGTGTCCAGTTCGCCCCGGCGGAACTCGTCGAACAGCTTCTCCCGGCGGGCGTGTGGCGTCTCGCCGCTGATAAACGGCGCACCGATGGCCTCGCTGATGGCCTCGCCCTGGTCTAAGTACTCGATGAACACGAGCGCCTTCGCCGCGGGGTTCTCTGCCAGCGCGTAGCGTATCTCGTCGACCTTCCCTGTGTTGCTGGCGGCGGCCTGCCGGCGGTCGTGGCCCGAGGTAGAGGTGTACTCGGACTGTTCGGTCTCGTTGCCCCACGGCACGAGGCGGATCTCGACCTCCGGTTCGGCGACGTAGCCCTCGTCGAACAGCTTGCCCCAGTCCGTTCCGATTGGCGGGCCGACGAGCGTGAATATCTCCTCCTCGTCGTCGCTCTCCCTGGTCGGCGTGGCAGTCAGCCCCAGGCGGTGTTTGGTCTGGAGGTCCGCGCTCCGGCGGTGTATCGGCGAGGGGACGTGGTGGACCTCGTCGTAGACGATGAGGCCCCACTTGCGCTGGTCGAACAGCTTCCGGTGGCGGTCCATGCCGGCGGTGCGGTAGGTGGCGATGGTGACCGGGCGGATGGACTTCTCGCCGCCGTGGTACTCGCCGATGTCGTCGTCCGTGAGCGAGGTGTGGCGAACCAGTTCGTCGTGCCACTGGGTCGCGAGTTCGCGCGAGGGGACGAGAATCAGCGTCTCGCCGCCGACGGCGGCCATCGCGCCCATCGCGGCGACGGTCTTGCCCGACCCGGGCGGGCCGACGAACACGCCCGAGCCCTGCTCGGTGAACCGCTCCACCCAGTCCTGCTGGTAGTCCCGCAGGCGCAACAGGAGGTCCATCTCGATGGCGTCGCCCGTCTCGAGGTCGCGGTCGTCCCGGACCGGGTAGCCCGCCTCGTACAGCGTCCGCTTGATCTCGGCGGTCGCGTCCTCGTTGACCCACGACTCCGAGTCCGAGATGGGGGCCCGGAGGTGGTCGTCGTCGAGCTTCTGGCGGGCGACGTTGCCCATCAGGTCGTCGCTCTCGGCTTCGAGAACGACGTAGCCGTCCTCGTGGGTCTTCAGGCGGAACTTCCGGGCGCGCTCCCACTGGCTCGTGACCCACTCTTCGAGATGGGGCGAGCGCTCGCCCAGCACGTCACGCATCGTCGCCAGGAGGTCCTCCAGGGACTCGTGCGGTGCGGCCCAGATGTCCTCCTCGCGGAGTTCGTACACGTAGCCGCCCGAGCGGTTGGTGTCCTGCAGGCGGGCGAACTGCGAGAGCTGTGCCCGCGTGAACTGCTCGGGGTGCTCGACGACCACCTCCCGGCGGTCGGGGAACAGGACGACGCGCTCGCGGTCGGTCACCTCGGCGATGTCCGTCGGGTACCACACGGACTCCACCTCGGACACGTCCTGGCGCTCGATGTCGCCGTCGGCGGCGAGACGCTCCAGCGCCGCCCGCGCATCGTCGGGCGTCAGGTCCGTCTTCCGGGAGAGCTCCGTGGCCGTCAGATGCGGGCGGCCGACGGCGTCGATGGCGTCGTAGACGGCGTCGAGTTCGAGTTCCGTGGCGGGGTCCGAGTCGTCGTCTCGGTCGGCTGGCTCCTCGGCTGTCACTACCGACCAGAGGGGGTCGACGCTCAAACGGGTTTCGTCTGGACACCCCCGCTGCCGGTCCGAAGACGGAGACGAACGTAGCCCCACCCGGACCTGCCGGCGTGGTCGAGCGAGTCGTGGCCGTGTTGTTTCCCGCTCGGGCTGGTGCTCCCCGGCGGATTCCGAGTCATCCCGTGTGACTGATACGGATTATTGGAGCGATTTACCAGTATGTTCCGACCCCGGAGTCGGAGCTATCCGGCCTTGTTGAAGCCCCCACTCGGTGATAGGTTTCAGCAGTCCTGCTGAATACAGAGCGCGTAGTCAGCATCCGAGTAGATTCCGGGAGAGAGTTGTAGATGCGTGAGATACTGAGCGAAGGTTCGATGTGGAAAGTATCGGAGGCCGAGAAGCAGGGGTTCTGAGTGGGGTACTGGTGCCCCCTTTCACAAATGGGCGCCGATGGTCGTCGTATCGAAGGCACCGGAAACACGCTCAACATCGCCGCCACACTCAAGACAGGTCAACCACTTAGATGGTGGCGCTACAGGCGTTCGTTCCTGTTAGGAGCTGATCTTTCTCCGTGCCGTGACGCGGTTGAATTCCTATGTCTGTGAACGGAAATGATGCCGGCCTTTAGATTGGGTCGTCAACGTCAGTTAAGATACGGACACCTTACACCTCCTCGGCCTGCTTTTATATCCTGGACTGTGGTAACTTTTTACATGGTAAACGATAATGTACACTCATCGCAGCCTAAAGGACTCACCGAGACGAACAGCACACAAGTGACTGAGGCGTTCGCCGCGCTGGCCAACGAGACGCGGGTAGAAATCCTACTGGTGCTCTGGAGCGCCATGGACCCCCGCCCTGAGACCGACGCCTCTGAGACTCTCCCTTCGTTTGTGGAGCTGTACGATCGAGTGAAGTACGACCAGACCTCGAACTTTCAGTACCACTTAGAGAAACTCACAGGCCAGTTCGTCAACAAAACTGACGAGGGGTATAGGCTCACCACCAGTGCCAAACGAGTTCTCAGCACAGTGTTGGCTGGAACGGTAACCGACGCCCCGTCGTTCGCGGAAGAGCGAATCGACGCCGCGTGTATGCTCTGTGGAACATCAACAATTGTGGACTACAGCGACGGTGTCCTCACCCAGCGCTGTCCCAGCTGCGATGGGGTGTCACAAGAGCCCAACGAGCCGGAGGGGGTCATCGCCAAGGAGTATCGCCCGCCGGTCGGACTGAAAAACCGTACGCCGCAAGAGTTCGTGCAGCAAGGCAAAACGTGGCAGCGCCACCAACGGCATGCGTTTATCGAGGGGGCCTGTCCCGAGTGCTCCGGAACGATTACGACCACAATCTCCGTATGTGACGACCACGACAGCCACGATCTCACAGTCTGTCAGCACTGTGAACGGGTGCACGAAATCGATGCGAGTTTCGTCTGCGATGTCTGTAAGTCCAGTATTCGGACGGGGATCTGGAACACGATCCTGACTGAAGTCGCCGTGATTGCCTTCTTCCACGACCACGGACTGGACACCAAGGCGCTCGAAGACAAGTTCGAATACGGTGTCCTGTTTGATGCGGTCGAACAGGTAACAGTAGACGCGGAGGAACCACTGGAGATCGCTGTGAAAGTCGAACTCGACGGCGACAGCCTCACCATCATCCTCGATGACGAGGCTGACGTTATTGACGTGACCGAACGAGTCCGGAAAGCGCCGTGAGCGCCATCCCACGTTACTGTCTCGTACTCTCTGTCCTGTGGTTCAACTCTGCTTGACTGTCGACTCGGCTACTATAATATTTTATAGATTACATTTACGACCATCGCTCAACAATTTATCAGTGTCCTGTAGTCACAGCGGGACAGGACAGCCAGTAGCTGAGATAGACCTGCCGATTGGTGGGTCGACGGCACGCCGTCGTGTGGCAAACCCCGAAATGAATCTGTACGTATTGCTGGCATCGACACCACAAGAAAACACTACGCCTGGTACCCGACCCTCAGGACGACAGACATCAGAATAGGAGAGGGCTACGATGATCGACTCATCAATCACAAACCGGCGGACAGTTCTGCAAACAGCAGGTGGGCTCATTGCTGGCAGCGTGCTACTCACCGAGTTCCAGGCCGACAGTGACGGGCAGGAAGATGAGAGCCAGGACGAGCAGCAAGACCTCCCATCCATGATCGAGAGTCATGGGCATTACTCGTGGTTCCCGCTCGGACCTGAGTCGTGGGGCCGTAAGGAGGAGCCCTACGACATGGAGGAGGGGGAGAGTCGCTGGCTGGCCGAACCGACCGACGAGGGCGGCGTGCGCATTCTCGTGTCGAATCTTGGGACGGAGCCTCCGAATCGGAATGCGGGTTTCGACGTGCATCTCGGGTCGGTCGGCGAACTCGAGACAATCACCATTGACGCCCGTACGCTCCAGACCCCAAATACGACGGGACCAGCCGTCCTGTTCCTTGGCCTGTTCCTCGACATAGACGATAACGGGGAGTTCCTGACGTGGGAGACCACCGATGGAATCGAGCGTCCGACCGGACCCGGTAACGATGATGAAGGCGTTGCGTTTTATGGTGCAAACGGAGCCGTGATTGTTGACGGCGACACCTCCTTTCGACTCATTAATAAAGAAATCGAGGCGACACTGGCCGAGTTACAGAATGGGAGTGTCGAGGGAATTACTGGAGAGACGGCAGCCGGCCTCTACGTCGGCGCCGTCAACGGCGGCGAGGGTACCGACGAAATTGTGGTCGACGACGTGCGCGTCTCCCGGTCATAGTGAATGCCAAATCAATAAAAAGTGCTCCGTGACTGAGCTAAGCAATCGTTCAGCGTTGATCAATCATCAACATGGACACTGTTCGGACTAAACCCGAGTGGTGTGCACCAGACAGACTGATATCAAACGGGAGAGTCAGTTATGAGTGATCAAGAGGACACGAACACAGATTTTTCGGACAAGAAATCCAACGCAACGGATAATAAAAAAAGGCAATCCAGTGGATGTCCATTCCACAACGATACCAGCGAAACCAAAGAAGTGTCACAGGTTCAAAACAACGATGGGCCCGAGAAACCAGGGTTGGCTGATCGGCCAGTAAACCGTCGCTCGTTCATGCGGACGGCACTGGCGATCGGCGGTTCGAGCGCACTCACAGCGGTCATCGGCGCACAACCGGGTGCCGGTGTCAAAGGTGAAGGATACAGTTTTGATGTGCCCCAGGGACCAGAGAACCCGAATGCGTTTCCGGAGCGCCAACACGCCTGGGCGCAAGACCTCAAGACAGATCCGTTCGGGAACGGTGTGCTGCCGAATCACCAACTTATCCTCTTTCTGAACTACAAGGGCGGTAGTACCCCAACTGGAAAAGAACGGAAGGAAGTCGAGGCAGCATTCCGGACACTGGAGCTGGCTTTTCAGCGGCTTTCCGGTGGGGACTCTGCCGGCGACAATGAGGGACTCGTGTTCATGGTAGGATACTCCCGGTCGTATTTCGACCGGTTCGAGCAGGATCTGCCGAATGCCGTCGACTTCCTCCGGCCTGAGGAGGTCCTTCGAAGAACGGACGACGACCCCGACAAGGCGGACAACTACGACGCCGTAACTCTACTCTCGTCGGCCACCGTCTCAGTGTTACTGGGGTCCGAGGAGGCACTCTTCGGCGAACTCGACACCCTCAACGGCGTCAGCGTGCGCGGGAGTTTAGAGGGAATCTTTGAGAAGGCGGAACGGCGGACGGCCTTTGTGGGGAAGGGGCTCCCTCGGGACAACCTCGTGGAGGACCCAGACGTTCCCCTTACTGACGAGGAAACCGACGAGATTACTGACGAGCACGTCAAGGAGAGTCTTCGCGAGGAGGCCCCGCTTTCGATGGGGTACAAGTCGGGGTTCAAGGACAACTTGGCGACGGAGGACGCTGCGACGATTACGACGGGTCCGTTCAAGGAGGGAACGACCTTTCAGGTTTCAAAGCTCGAGTTAGACCTTGGGAAGTGGTACGAGAACGACCGACAACGCCGGGATGAACTCATGTTCAGCCACGAACACTCGCCGTCTGACATCGGTGATATCGGGGAAAAACTCGAAGACGATAGTGGCATCAGTGAAGAGATAGTCGACGATCTCGAGAAGACGGCGGAAAACCGGGGTCGGGTCGGTCATGCCGCGAAGACGGCCGGGGCCAGAAACGAGGACTTCGAACCGCTCATTCTTCGCCGATCCGAGGGCGTCAACAACAGTCTCGTTCACCCCAAAGAGGGGAAAGTAGGTTTCAATTTCTCCGCGGTGATGGAAGACATCGAGGATTTCGTCAAGACGCGGCAGGCGATGAACGCCTCGCATCTCGACAATCACATCGGGGAGGGGGGCCACGGTATCCTTCCATACATGGAGGTCACCAACCGCGCGACGTTCCTCCTCCCGCCTCGAAAGCACCGCTCGCTCCCACTCCCACTTCCTAACGAGTGATTACTCCCGCAGGACATCGTTCCTATAGGTGTTCAGGAAGGTTCCTGAACTTTCGCTCTGATGCATAGAGCCTCTGTATCGGTCACACCGGTACTGACAGATTCTGAGCAGTTCGAAAAGGCACTGCTGCATACAGGGCGCGTATGAAGCATGGGTCCCAGCTGGTCGGTCGTATGTCACTCGGATGCTCGTCACACCATCGCAACGTGAAAATGCTACCAGTTCACATGGACGGGCGTCCTATATCGGCGTGGAGAGACTGACACATGGCAATATCAACCGCCGAAGAGGAAGTCCAAGCTGTATCCGACCAGTACCGTGATGCACTCGAAGAGTTATTGGACGGGGATGCCAGTCCTATGGCGGACATCTGGTCGCACGAGGACGACGTGACGACCATGCATATAAACGGTGGTCGGGAGCAGGGCTGGGAGGCCGTCGGTGGGGGTCTGGAGGGATTCGCGTCAGCGTGTACAGATGGCACAGTCACCCGCACGGATCACGTCATCCGCGTCACCGGCGACCTTGCATACGAGCTCTACAACCAGTCGATATCGGTGACCTTTGCGGGTGAACCGCTCTCCGTGGAGGGCCGGGTGACAAACGTCTATCGGAAGGAAGGGGACGAGTGGAAAGCCGTCCACCACCACGGCGACCTCGACGCCGAGTTAGCCGAGAGAGTGGCGAACATGGGTGCCTGAGCGACCGACGGACGTTCGGCCTCCCGATTCGATTGCTGTTCCACCCTACTGAATAGAGATCCTTTACTCACGGTTGGGTCGTCACGGAGCCTCCACAGTCGGTGACGACCGTGCTGAATAGATCCTCTGTATCCCGCATGCAGTGTGTATCAGTTTCTAAGAGTTTGAACAGAGCCAACTATCCGGAAATAATCTACAATAATCCGTACGAGGGCACGCTCGCGCTCGTCGTCCGCGCGTCTGGGCGGCGTTCCGATCAGAAGATGCCGGTGCCCTCGATACGCGCCTCGTACAGGTCCTCGTACTCCGCACGGACCTGCGCGTGGTCGTACTCGGCGCAGGACTCGTCGACGGTCCGGCGCTCGAAGTCGGCCGATTCGGCGATCTTGTCGGCGATCTCCTGCGGGTTCGTCACCCGGAACGCCCGGTCGCGCTGCTCGATGAGTTCGTGGGCTGAGGACTCGGCCTGGTACTCGACGATGCCGATACAGCCACAGGCCATCGCCCAGAGGAGGTCAGTAGCGAAACACTCGCGGAACGCCGTCTGGACGAACACGTGTGCGCCCTTGTAGATGGAGACGCGCTCCTCGAGGTCGCACGCACCGACGAAGGTCACGCGGTCGTCGATGCGGAGGTCGGACGCCTCCTGTTCGTAATACTGCCGCTCCGGGCCGTCGCCGACGATCGTCGCCGACCAGTCCTTCTGTCTGAGTTCCGCCAGCCCGAGCAGCAGCGACTCGACGTTCGCGCTGCCGTCCAGTCGGTGGGCGTACACCACGTCGATCTCGTCGTCGGCCTCGGCCGCCCGAACGAGGTCCATGTCGATGCTCTGTGGGAGGACCGCGGTCTGGTCCGCCGTCGCCCCCCGCTCGCGGACCCGCGTTCGGACGAGTTCGGAGGGGGTGATGAGACAGTCCGACGAGCTGAGCGCGAGAGACGCACGGCGACTCTCGGGCACGTCCTCGTCGCCGAACCACTCCGTGAGCAGCGGCGCTCGTGAC
Organism: Haloarcula sp. 1CSR25-25; assembly: GCF_032027985.1. Lineage (NCBI taxonomy): Archaea > Methanobacteriati > Methanobacteriota > Halobacteria > Halobacteriales > Haloarculaceae > Haloarcula > Haloarcula sp. 1CSR25-25. The sequence goes on along the minus strand of NZ_JAHYBW010000002.1, from coordinate 540,245 downwards.
AGCGTCGCACCGGTCCTGGCCGCGAGTGCGACCGACGCTGGGGTCGGGTAGACGTGGACGACGTCCGGGCGGAACCGCGCGAGCATGACCGGCAGGCGGACACAGAAGGCAGGGACGGTCGGCGAGACGGTGACGGCGCGGTAGGTGACGCCGTCACGTTCGCGCTGATTGTCGAAGCCCGGCCACCACTGCGAACAGAACACGGTCACGTCGTGGCCGGCGGCGGCGAGTTCGGTAGCCACCCGCTCCAGCCGGGTCCGGCCCTCGGTGTCCCGGTACTGACTCGTCTCCATGGCGACGACCGCGACACGCATACAGGGGCGACGACGTGACCGCTCAAAAAGCCCCCGTTTGCAACAAAAGGTTTTGGCCGTGCCTGCCCTCCCTCCCGTTGTGACCGCGCACGACCTCTCTCGCTATCTGAACGTCCGCAGCGCCTACGGCAGTTCGTTCGCGCCGGACGGGACGCTCGCCTTCCTGATGGACACGACCGGCGTCGCCCAGGCCTGGTCGCTTACCGAGCCCCGCGGCTGGCCCGAGCAGTTGACGTTCTACGACGACTCCGTGAGCTTCGTCGACTACTCGCCCGAGCGCCGGGAACTCGTCTTCGGCATGGACGAGGGCGGCAACGAGCGGGCGCAGCTGTACCGCCTCGACGCGGACGGGCACGTCCACGAACTCACCGGGATGCCCGACGCGAAACACCGCTGGGGCGGCTGGTCGCCCGACGGCGAGCGCTTCGCGTTCGCGTCGAACCGCCGCGACGAGGCCGTCTTCGACATCTACGTGCAGGACCGCGACGCGACCGGCGACGACGCGGAACTGGTCTGGGAGGGCGACGGCTGGCTCTCCGTCGGCGGGTTCTCGCCCGACGGCAAGCGGCTGCTGGTCAGCGAAGCCCACTCCAGTTTCGACCAGGACATCTACGTGCTCGACCTCGACAGCGAGGAACTGACCCACCTCACGCCACACGACGGGAAGGTCCGGTACACGAGCGCATCGTGGGGGCCCGAGGGCGAGGCCGCCTATCTCGTCACCGACGCCGAGAGCGACACGCTCGAACTGGCCCGGCTCTCGCTCGACGGCGACCTCGAAATCGTCCGTTCCGACGACCAGTGGAACATCGACGGCGTCGCGCTGGACAGGGACAGCGGCCGGCTGGTGTACTCGCGCAACGTCGACGGCTACAACGACCTCACCGTCGGCGAACTGACGGGGCCGATGACCATCGAGACGTTCCCGGCGCCGGACCTGCCGGGCGGGCTGGCCGGGGGCGTTTCCTGGGGACCCGACGCCGAGCGCTTCGCCGTCAGCGTCACCGGGCGGACGGTCAACACCAACGTGTTCGTCGTGGAGACCGAAACCGGCGAGAGCGAGCAGTGGACGGCCGCCTCGACGGGCGGGGTTCCGCGCGAGACGTTCATCGAGCCGGAGGTGGTCCGGTTCGAGTCGTTCGACGGGCGGGAGATTCCGGCGCTGTTCTCGCTGCCAGACAGGGCGACAGCGGGGCCGGCGGCTGGCGACGCCGCCAGCGACACGCCCGTCATCGTGGACATCCACGGCGGCCCGGAGAGCCAGCGCCGGCCGTCGTTTTCCGGCCTGACCCAGTACTTCCTCTCGCGGGGCTACGCCGTCTTCGAGCCCAACGTCCGCGGGTCGACCGGCTACGGGAAGGCCTACACGCACCTCGACGACGTCGAAAAACGGATGGACTCCGTGCGGGACCTGCGGGCCGGCGTCGACTGGCTCCACGACCATCCGGCAGTCGACCCCGACCGAATCGTGGCGATGGGCGGGTCCTACGGCGGGTTCATGGTGCTTGCGGCGCTGACGGAGTACCCCGACATCTGGGCGGCCGGCGTCGACGTGGTCGGCATCGCCAACTTCGTCACCTTCCTCCAGAACACCGGCGACTGGCGGCGCGAACTCCGCGAGGCCGAGTACGGCTCCCTCGACGAGGACCGCGAGTTCCTCGAATCCATCTCGCCGATCAACAACGTCGACCGCATCGACGCGCCGCTGTTCGTCCTCCACGGTGCCAACGACCCGCGCGTCCCAGTTGGCGAGGCCGAGCAGATCGCCGAGCAGGCGGCCAAGCAGGGAGTTCCCGTGGAGAAACTCGTCTTCGACGACGAGGGCCACGGCATCAGCAAGCGGGCGAACCGCATCGAGGCCTACACCGCCGTCGTCGAGTTCCTCGACCAACACGTCTGATACTGTCGGCTGTACGTCTGTGACGGCGTTTGCCGCCCCGGAGCGGCGGACATCTCACAACAGGTATAGCAAACAGTATGCCCAGCGCTGCCGGCAGACCCGGAGACTGCGCGGGGAGTCAGGGGTTCCACAGGGAGTTTTCAGGTGACGAGAACGTTCAGACGGATTTATCATGGTTCCGAAGCACCGTTTCGTATGGAGATAGCCGATCGCTCGCGAGCGCGGGTACAGGAGCGCCTCGCCCGTCTCGAACAGGAGTTCGGCTCGACGCCGGTGGACCAGGCCACCTTCTCGGTGGGTGCGGAGGCGTACCAGCGTGCCGTCGAGCGCTCGCGGGAGGGCCAGGTCGACGTGCACGCGTTCGTCCACAACGAGTCGGGTGACGTGCTGCTCAGCGACGCTGACGGGTCATGGGAGGTTCCACAGGGGCAAACGCAGGGGATGGAGCGACCGGCGACGGCGGTCGAACGGGTCGTCACCGAGACGGCCGGCGTCGCCTGTACGATTCGAGACGCGGTGCGGGCCACCATCTGTGGGGTACGGAACGAGGCGGACCCGGATGCCGAGACGGTGTACCGGCTCAGCATCGTGTTCGACGCGGAGGTCAACAGCGCCGACCTCGAGGACGGCGAGGTCGCCGAGACGGCCGGCGAGGCCGAGGCGTCGATTCGATGGGACGACCCGGGTGAGGTCGCGGTCGCGGAACTGGTCTAGATTACGCCGGTGACCGTCGCCGCTTCTATCGCCGCTTCCTCGCTCATCCCGTCCCCGAGCACCGTGTAGCGGTCGCGGATCTGGTGGGCCGTGGTCAGCGCCTCGATCACCGTCTCGTCGTCGATGCCGAGCTCGTCCGCCGTCGTCGGCGCACCGATGGCGGCCAGCGCGTCTCTGGCGTCTCGCCACTTGCCTTTCTGGCCGCTGTGGAGGTATTCGGTCATTATAGAGCCGACGCCGACCTGGTGGCCGTGGAGCGCGCCGTTGGGGACGAGCCGGTCCAGCTGGTGGGAAAACAGGTGTTCCGCACCGCTTGCCGGGCGCGAGGAACCGGCGATGGACATCGCGACGCCCGAGGAGACGAGCGCTTTGACGACAATCCAGGACGACTCCTCCAGCCCCCGCTTGATCGAGTCGGCGCTCTCGACGAGCATCTCGGCGGTCATCTGGGAGAGCGCGCCGGCGTACTCGGAGTAGTGGACGTTCTTGAGCCGGTGAGCGAGCTGCCAGTCCCGAACGGCGGTGTAGTTCGAGATGATGTCGGCACAGCCGGCGGTGGTCAGCCGCCAGGGGGCCTCCGCCAGCACCTCGGTGTCGGCGATGACGGCCAGCGGCGGTTCGGCGGCGACGCTGTGGCGCGTATCGCCCTCGGGGACTGAGCCCCGGCCGGAGACGATGCCGTCGTGGCTCGCGGCCGTCGGCACCGAGACGAACCCCAGTCCCAGGTCGTCAGCCGCCATCTTCGTGATGTCGATGGCTTTCCCGCCGCCGACGCCCAGCAGAAAGCCCGCGTCGATCTCCGAGGCGTGGTCGATGACGCGCTGGACGGCGTCGAAGCTGGCCTTCTCGATGACGATCTCGGAGGGGTCATAGCCCTCGTCCTCGAACTGTGCGACCACTTTCTCGCCCGCGACCTCGTGTGGCGTCGGGCTGGAGACGATGAGCGGCCTGCCGGTCAGGTGGAGTTCGCTGACGGCCTCGATTGTCCGGTCGAGGACGCCGTGCCCGACCACGACGTTCCGGGGCAGGCGTATCCAGGTGCGTTTCTCGAACATGGTTGCCTGTCTCCGGGCACGCGTGAAAACAGTTTAGGTGCGCGCAGTCAGTCAGGGCGCCGAGAGCGAACCGGCAGCAAATCTTTTGGCAACTATCACACACCAGTTTTCCAAAAACAATTATTAACATCGATGTTTGGGTGGGCCTGTCATGGTAGATGACACGACTGACGACGGCATGCGGGCGTCTCGGCGGACGTTTCTGAAAGCGACCGGTATGGCCAGCGCAGCGGCCGCGACCGGCGCAGGTGTTGGGACCGCCGCGGCGCAACCGGACGTCGGTTCGCTCGTCGGCGACCTCACACTGGAACAGAAAGCGGCCCAGATGACACAGGTCGCGATTAGCTCCTTCGAGGCGGAGCCGGAGGAATCGAACGTCCCCGACAGCTTCGGGGTCGACACGGTCGGCGAGTACTTCAGTGAACTCGGCGTCGGGTCGGTCCTCTCCGGCGGGGCCGAGCCGCCGAGCTTCGACGCCAACGAGGTGGTCCAGGGTATCAACGCCCTGCAGGAGTACAACCTGGCGAACGCCGACCACGGCATCCCGTTCCTCTACGGCGTCGACGCGACACACGGGAACGGCCTGCTGGAGGGGGCGACGGTGTTCCCCCAGCGGCTGAACATGGGTGCGACGCGCGACCTGGACCTGATCGCGGAGGCCGAACGCCACACGAGCGACGCGACGGCGTCGATGGGCGCTCACTGGACGTTCGCGCCGACGACCGACCTCCAGCGGGACCCCCGCTGGGGCCGTTTCTTCGAGGGTGTCAGCGAGGACCCGAAGCTCGAAGGCGACGTATCGCAAGCACGGGCGCGGGCCCTCGAGGACGACGACCGGCTGACAGCGTGTGTCAAGCACTTCGCGGCCTACTCCATCCCGAACAACGGCAACGACCGCGCGCCGGCCTCGACGTCCCTTCGCGACCTCCGGACGAACATCCTCCCGCCGTACCGGGACGCGCTGGAGTCCGAACCCGGAACGGTGATGGTCAACAGCGGCGCGATAAACGGGATTCCGGCCCACGCCTCCCACTGGCTGCTGACGACGCTGCTCCGGGACACCTACGGCTACGAGGGGATGGTCGTCTCGGACTGGGACGACCTGCACCGGATGATAACCAACCACGACTACGCGCCCGATTTCGAGACGGCGACTGAGATGGCCATCAACGCCGGTATCGACATGTACATGATCGGCAACGGCGGCGACGCGCCGGGTCCGGTCCAGTTCATCGACACCGTCGTCGGCCTCGTCGAGGACGGCGCGATTCCGATGGCGCGCATCGACGGAGCGGTCCGCCGAATCCTCGAACTGAAGGCCGACCTCGGCCTGTTCGAGCAGCCGACGGTCGACGCGTCCCGCATCGGGAACGTGCTCGGCGGCGCACAGGATTCGTCAGAGACGATGGCAAAGGAGTCGCTGGTCCTGCTGAAAAACGCCGACGACACGCTCCCGCTCTCGGGCGACGAGAGCGTCCTGCTGACCGGCCCCGGCGTCGACGGCGACGGCAACAACACCCGCGCGCTGATGCAACACGGCGGCTGGACGCTCGGCTGGCAGGGGGCCAGCGCCGGCGGCCCGTACCCGCGCCAGAACCTCCTCGAAGACGCGCTCCGCGCTCGGGTCGGCAGTCTCACGCACGTACCGACCCTGTACGAGAACACCACCTGGTGGGCCGGCGAAGGTGACGGCCAGAACCAGCAAAGCGACGAGAACGGCGACTTCGAGTTTACCGACGGGCAGCGGTCACAGGTCGAGTCGGCGGCCCCCGAGTCAGACGCCGTCGTCGTGGTGCTCGGCGAGGGGACCCACAACGAGGGCTTTGGCGACCGGGACGAACTGGTCCTCGACGAGTCCCAGCAGGCCCTCCTCGACACCGTCACCGAGTCCACCGACGATTCGACGCCGATTATCGGCGTCATGCTCGCCGGCGCGCCGCGGGGGTCCCCGGAGACGTTCAGCCAGCTCGACGCGCTCCTGTTTGCCGGCCAGCCCGGGAGCGACGGCGGGGTCGCCATCGCCGAGACGCTCGTCGGCGAGTACAACCCTTCGGGTAAGCTTCCGTTCAGCTGGCCCGAGAACGTCGGAACCACGCCTGTACAGTACAACCGCTACGACCCGACGTCGACGGGAGCGACGGACAACACCGCGCTCTTCGAGTACGGCCACGGGCTTTCCTACACCGACTTCGAGTACGGGAGCGTCTCGGTCACACAGCCGACCATCGGGAACCCGGCCAATCAGTCGGAGGTGACCGTCAGCGTCGAGGTGACAAACACCGGCGGGATGGCCGGCGAGCACATCGTCGAGGTGTTCAACACCCAGTCATACGGCTCGGTGCTCCAGCCGATTCGCCGGCTGCTGGGCTACGAGCGCGTCTCGCTGGCTCCCAATGAGTCAGCCACGGTGGACGTGACCGCCGACCTGACGGCGCTTGAAGTCGTTCCCGGTGACGTACTCGCACTGGGCCCGAAGGTCGTCGAAGCCGGCGAGTACGAGCTCACCGTGGGTCAGGACGGCCCGACGACCACGCTCACCGTCGAGAACGCGGCGAGCATCACCGACCCGGACCCCGTTCCGGGCCTCCCGAACGGGTCGGGTGGCAACCCCGGCCGGGGCACTGGCGACAACGGGAACGGGAACAACAGCAACCGCGACCCCACCATGGAGGACGTCGTGGACCTGCTTGACGAGGTTCGGCAACGTTCCTGAGCGTGCTGGCGCGGTCCCGCTCCGCCGGTGGCCCGTGCTGGAGCACCACCCCGTACAGAGACACGTCGTCGCACTCGCAGGCTCACTAATCGTTATATATCCCCGATGATATTAGCCGAAACAGCGACCCAGTGACAGGAACCCACCCAGCACGGTTTGAGCGGGACACGCATGCCTGACTCCACACGTCAACCCGAGGCGACCGTTCGGGACCGACTAAAGCAGTACGGCCTCTCCGAGACAGAAGCCGAGACGTACCTCGCGGTCGTCGAAACGGGACCGGCAACGGCACGAACGGTGGCTGAAACGGCAGGGGTCTCCAAGAGCTACGTGTACGACATCTGTGATTCCCTGGCTGCGGACGGCTTCGTCACCGTCGACGACCACCGGACGCCGACAGTCATCCGTGCGAGGCCCCCGTCGGAGGCCTTCGGCACGCTGAAACGCGAACTCGACACCCTAGAGACTGCGGTGCAGGCCCGGTACGAGGACAGCTCGGCCGACGACAACTCCTTCGAGGTGGTCAAGTCCAGACCGACCATCATCAAGCGCCTGAAACAGCACATCGAGGCCGCCGACTGCGAGGTCGTGCTCCAGATTCCGGCCCGCCGGCTCCCCGACATCCGCGACACGCTCTGCCGTGCCCGTGAACGGGGCATCCTCGTCCTCCTGACGCTGTCGAGCGCCGACCCGGCACCGATGAATCTGGAGCTAGAGGGGGTCGCCAACGCCGTCCGCCTCGGCCTCGACGGCACGCCCTCGTTGCTTGCGACGGACCAGCAGCGCGGGTTCGTCTCGCCGGCGACGATGCTCACCTGGGACCACGACGAGACGAACGCGATCACGTTCACGCAGGAGGCGGTCGCGGCGGTGCTGGTCGGTTCCTACCTGGGCAACTACTGGCCGATAGGCGAGGAGATTCTCGTCTCGCGGCCCCCGTCGCTCCCGGCCCGGTACGACATGTTCCGCCACGTCGTGTTCACGACCACGCTCGCGCTCCGAGCCGGCGAGTCCGTCGTTGCCGACCTGTACGCGCGGCCGACAGGCTCCGACGACGACTTCGAGGTGATAACCGGCGAGGTGGTCGACGTGAGACAGAACCTCGTCGAACCGCACAACAGCGATTTCGGGTTCGAGAACTCGCTGGTCGTCGACACCGGACAGGACCGCGTCACCGTCGGTGGATACGGCGCGTTCCTGGAGGACTACGAGGTCCGGCAGACGACGCTCCGCCGGGCGTAGTGGCTACTCGGTCAGGCGGTCGATGAGGGCCGCTTCCGCGTCCCGGGCAGGCCCGAACTCCCGGCCGGTCCGGCCGTTCTCCCGATGCTCGGCGACGGTCACGGCCAGGGCCGTCTCGTGGGGCGTCGACGACCAGCCCAGGTCGCGGAGCTTCGCCGTCGACAGCAGATGGGGCGAGTCGCGGTAGATGGGGAAGTCGTCGGGGGCAAGCCCCGCTGCGGCGAGCTCGCGCTCGCCGACGCCGATAGTCTCGACTTCCGTCTCGTGGACCCCGGCGAGCAGGTCGACCCACTCCCGGAGCGTCGGCGCGTGCTCGTCGCCGACGTTGTAGGCCTCGCCGGCCGTCCCCCGCTCCGCGACGAGCCGAAGCGCACTCGCGACGTCCTCGACGTAGGCCATCTGCCACAGGCTGAGTCCGTCGCTGGGAACGACAAGTCGGTCGTACTCGGCCACGCGGTCGACCCAGTAGGCAAAGCGCTCGGTGTAGTCGTAGGGACCGTACACGACGGTCGGCCGGACGCTCATCGCCCGTACGCCGGCCTCGGCTGCGGCGAACACCTCACGGTCGCCCTCGGCTTTCCGCGGCCCGTAGGTCGCCGCGCTGTCGGTCGTGGCCTGCTCGGCTGTACAGCCCGCAAGCGGCGTCTCCCCCTCCCGCTTGGGCGTCCGTTCGGCGCCGTAGGCCGCGCCGCTGGAGACGTACACGTACGCCGCTGTGTCGGCGAACACGTCGGTCGCCGCCCGAACGTCCGCCGGGAAGTACGCCACGCAGTCGACGACTGCGTCGGGGTCTACCTGGTCGCGAGCGGCTTCGAGCGTGGCTCGTTCGCGGCGGTCGCCTTCGACGTGGGCGACGTCGGTGTCTGCGAACGGGTTCGCGCGCCGGCCGCGGGTGAGCATCGTCACGTCGTAGCCCGCGTCGCGGAACTCGGTGACCGTCTGTCGGCCGATGAACCTGCCGCCGCCGATGACGAGGACGCTGTCCATAGCGTTGCCTGTCCCGGCAGCATCAAAAAACGGTACGTCGAAGTCGGTCGGCCGTCGCCGATGCCGGCCGCTCAGTCGTCGGTGGAAGCGGCGAAGTCGGCTTCGACGGCGTCGGCGCTCGGTGCGGCCTTGGCCGGCGGCTCGTTGCGCACGTCGTCGCGCTCGCGGTCGGCGATGACCTCGGCGTAGGCGTCGGGCATCACCTTCGTGAAGTTCTCCAGTTCGGCGTCCCAGTCCGCCAGGAGTTCCGCCGCGCGGTCGGAGTCGGTGTAGGCGGCGTGGTTCTCGACGAGTCGGGTTATCATCTGGCGGTCCTTGCCCTCCAGCGTGTCGGACAGCGACACCATGCCGGTGTTTGCCTTCTCCTCGAACTCGCCGTCGGGGTCGTAGACGTAGGCGACGCCGCCGGACATGCCGGCCGCGAAGTTCTTGCCCGTCTCGCCCAGCACGACGATAGCGCCACCGGTCATGTACTCACAGCCGTGGTCGCCAACGCCCTCGACGACGCCCTTGATTCCGGAGTTACGGACGGCGAAGCGCTCGCCGGCCATGCCGTTGACGTAGGCCTCGCCCTGGGTCGCGCCGTACAGGGCGACGTTGCCGATGACGATGTTCTCCGTCGGGTCGAAGGGAGCGCTGTCGGGCGTGTTCAGGATGAGCTTCCCGCCCGAGAGCCCCTTGCCGACGTAGTCGTTGGCCGTCCCGGTCAGCTCCATCGTCACGCCCTGCGCGAGGAACGCGCCGAAGGACTGGCCGGCCGTGCCGTCGAAGTCGACCCGGATAGTGTCGTCCGCGAGGCCGTCGCTGGCGTGCTCGCGTGAGATGCGGTTCGAGAGCGTCGCCCCGACCGCGCGGTCGACGTTGTTGATGTCGGCGTCGATAGCGACCGGGTCGCCCTCGTAGATGGCGTCCTCGGCTGCGTCGATGAGGTCCCAGTCGAGCTGCTGGTCGACCTCGTGGGTCTGCTCGCGTTGCTTGTAGCGGCCGTCGTTGTCGGCCGGTTCAGCGATGACGGCCGAGAGGTCGAGCTTCTGGGCCTTTGGCTGGGTCACGTCGTCGCGCTGTTCCAGCACACTCGGCCGGCCGACCATCTCGTCGATCGTCTCGAAGCCGAGTTCGGCCATGATCTCGCGCAGTTCCTGGGCCACGAAGGTCATGTAGTTGATGACGTGCTGTGGCTCGCCGGGGAACCGCTCCCGGAGGTTCTCGTTCTGCGTTGCGATGCCGACCGGACAGGTGTTCTCGTGACACTGCCGGGCCATCACACAGCCGGAGGTGACCAACGACGCGGTCCCGAAGGTGTACCCCTCGGCGCCGAGCAGGGCGGCGACGGCCACGTCTCGGCCGGTCTTCATGCCGCCGTCGGTTGTCACCTTGATGCGCGAGCGCAGGCCGGTCGCCCGGAGCATCTGGTTTGCCTCGGAGACACCCAGTTCCCAGGGGAGGCCGGCGTTCTTGATCGAGGTCTTCGGCGACGCGCCGGTCCCGCCGTCGTGGCCCGAGATGTGGACCACGTCGGCGTTGGCCTTGGCGACGCCGGCCGCGATGGTACCGATACCGTCCTCGGAAACAAGCTTGACGTTGATATCGGCCTCGGGGTTCGAGGCCTTGAGGTCGTGGATGAGCTGTTTTAAGTCCTCGATGGAGTAGATGTCGTGCAGCGGCGGCGGCGAGATGAGGCCGACACCCGGCGTCGCGTACCGGACGTGGGCAATCATCTCGTTGACCTTCTTGCCGGGCAGGTGGCCGCCCTCGCCGGGCTTGGAGCCCTGGGCCATCTTGATCTGTAGCTCGTCGGCCGACGCCAGGTAGTCGGAGGTGACGCCGAAGCGGCCGGAGGCGACCTGCTTGGTCATACACTCCTTCTCGGTGTCGAACCGTTCGGGCGGTTCGCCACCCTCACCTGTGTTGGCGTTGGCCCCGAGCCGGTTCATCGCGATGGCGTTGTTCTCGTGCATCTCGGGCGACAGCGACCCGAGCGACATCGCCGCGGTTTCGAAGCGCTCGACGATGTCCTCGACCGGCTCGACGTCCTCGATGGGGACGGGCTTGCGGTCGGAATCGAACTCGAGCAGGCCCCGCAGCGTCTGGAGCTCCTCGTTCTGGTCGTTGATGAGCTCGGCGAACTCCTTGTACGTGTCGTAGTCGCCCATGCGGACGGCCTGCTGGATCTTGCCGACCGTGTTGGGGTTCCACTGGTGGTGGATGCCGTTCGAACGGAACTCGTACTCGCCCTGGCGGGGCATGTCCGGCTCCTCCTCGCTCCAGGCGATATCGTGGCGCTGCGTGAGGTCGTCCTCGATCTCCTCGATGCCGATACCCTCGGTCCGGGAGGTCGTGCCCTCGAAGTACTCGGCGACGAAGTCCGAGGAGAGGCCGACGGCCTCGAATATCTGGGCACCCTGATAGGACTCGACCGTGGAGATACCCATCTTGGCCATCGTCTTCAGGAGGCCGTCCTCGACGGCGGTGATGTAGGCGTCGATAGCGTCAGCCAGGTCCGCGCCGTCCGGGCCGGCCACCAGGTCCTCGATGGTCTGGTAGGCCAGGTAGGGGTTGACGGCCCCGGCCCCGTAGCCGATGAGCGTCGCGAAGTGATGCACCGCACGCGGGTCGCCGGACTCGACGACGACGCCGACGTGATTGCGGAGACCGTTGCGGACGAGGTGGTGGTGGACGCCCCCGACGGCGAGGAGGCTCGGAATCGGCACGCGGTCCTCGTCCGCGCCCCGGTCGGAAAGCACCAGAATGTCGTGTTCCCTGGCAGCGGCGTCGGCCTCGGCCCGCACGTCTTCGACGGCCTGGCGGAGGTCCCCGCCCTCCTCGTAGGTGATGTCGATGACCTTCGTGGACATGCCGTTCTCGGACACGTTCTTGATGGACTCCGTCTCCTCGTCGGTGAGTATCGGCGAGTCAAGCACTAGCTGGCGGGCGTGGTCCTGGCTCTCGTCGAGGATGTTGCGCTGGTGGCCCAGCCGGGATTCGAGCGAGGTGACGAGCTCCTCGCGGATGTAGTCAAGCGGCGGGTTCGTCACCTGGGCGAACAGCTGCTTGAAGTAGGTGAACAGCGGGCGGTTGAACTGCGAGAGGACCGACAGCGGCGTGTCGTCGCCCATGGAGCCGACGGGGTCTTTCCCCTTCTCGGCCATCGGCTCGATGAGGTGGTCGACCTCGTCGTACGTGTAGCCGTACATGGCCTGGTGGCTCCGGAGGGCGTCCGCGGGGTCCCGGGGCGCGTTGTTCTCGCGGTCGGCGACCTCGTCGATGCTGACCTGTTCCTCGGCGACCCACTCGCCGTACTTGTCGTCGGTGATGTCGTCGAAGACCTCCTCGTCGGGGATGACGCGGCCCTCTTCCGGGTCGGCGAGGAAACACTGCCCGGGCTGGAGCCGGCCGCGTTCCTCGATTTCGCTGGCGTCGTGTTCCAGCGCACCGGCTTCGGAGGACATCACGAGCGTGTTGTCGGCCAGCACGTCGTAGCGACACGGACGGAGGCCGTTCCGGTCGAGGACGGCACCGATGCGGTCGCCGTCGGTGGCCGCGACGAGCGCCGGGCCGTCCCAGGGCTCGACCAGCGAGGCGTGGTAGTCATAGAAGTCACGCCGGTCGCCGGTCACGTCGTTCATCTCGCCGCGCCAGGCTTCGGGGATGAGCATCCGGAGGGCGTGGGGGAGGTCGCGGCCGCCCTGCAACAGGAGTTCGAGCGCGTTGTCGACGCTCGCGGTGTCTGACTGCTCGGGGTCATCGATGATGGGCTTGATTTTCTCCAGGTCGCCCTCGAACTCGTCGCTCTGGATGTCAGTCTCCCGAGCGCGCATCCAGTTGATGTTCCCCTGGATAGTGTTGAACTCGCCGTTGTGGATGATACGGCGGTAGGGGTGGGCGAGGTGCCACGCGCCCAGCGTGTTCGTCGAGAAGCGGGCGTGGACCATCGCGAACGTCGACTGCACCCGGTCGTCTTCCAGGTCCGGGTAGTAGTCTTCGAGCTGCTCGGCCTTGAGCAGGCCCTTGTAGACGACGACGTCGGTCGCGAGCGAGACGACGTAGAAGCGCTCGTTGCCCGTCGGTTTCTCCTCTTTGACGGTGTTTTCGAGCGACCGGCGGCCGACGTACAGCTGGTTCTCGAAGGCGTCGCCGGTCTTACCCGTCGCAGAGGTGACGAAGAACTGGACGATGTCGGGCTCGGATTCCAGCGCCGTCGCGCCGAGGTCGCTGTTGTCCGTGGGAACGTCTCGCCATTCGAGGACGTCCAGGCCCTCTCCGGCGAGTTCCGTCTCGACGAGGTCTTTCAGGCTTGCAGCGACCTCGTCGTCTTTCGGGAGAAAGAGCGTCCCGACGGCGTACTCGCCAGCGGGTGGCAGGTCGGCGTCGACTTCGGCAGCGAAAAACTCGTGTGGAGTCTGGAGCATGATGCCCGCTCCGTCGCCCGTGTTCTGCTCGGCTCCTGTCGTCCCTCGATGTTCGAGGTTGTCGAGGAGTTCGAGTCCGTCCGATACAACCCAGTGGTCGCTCTGGCCGTCGAGGTCCATAACGACCCCGACGCCGCAGTTCGACCGCTCGTCCGTGGGGTCTGCAAGCCCGGCGTCGCCTGCAGAGAGACCCGTCTGTCGCTCAACCATGTGTTTCACGACTAGGTATGCCCCTATAAGAGGGTACTCCTAATGGTATAAGTGTTGTTTAACCCCACATTAAGGCATATATATTTGTCACGATTGTTCGGTCTATATCATGATTTATATGTGGGTGACTGCAGGCTGGCGGTTTGTCCGGAACTCAGCCGAGTATCGGCGCAGCCGACTCCTCGATGCCCGAAACGTAGGCAGTAATGTCAGTCGTCGTCAACATTCCGACCACACCCTCCGTCTCGTCGACGACGGGGAGGTGGTGGACACCGTGGTCCAGCATCAGGCTAGCAGCCGTCTCGACGGCGTCGTTTGCCGTCACTGTAATCAGCTCCGTCGTCATGAATTCGGAAACACTCAGTCCGGTCGTATCGCCGCCCTCCGCGGCGATTTCGACGAAGTCCGTCGAGGTGAGAATCCCCGATAGCTCCCCGTCGGCACCGGCGACAACGACGGAACTGATGTTCTCGTCGAGCATCCGCTTTGCGACCGCTTTCGCGTTCGCGTCGGCGGCAACAGTCGTTACAGGCGATGACATAATTCGTCCGACAAACACGTCTTCCATGCGAGTCGATAACATGGGTCGCAATATAACCGTGTTGGTTCCGGATATCTATCGATTCCAGCGACAGAGAAATATATAAGGTCATAATATGCCGCGTTCCGCTGTTACGTCTGCACCGACTCGCCAGTCCCCCGCAGCATCGGCCCAGGTGGTCGGTCTCGACAGGACTACCGCCTGCCCGTACTGTTGGCTGTCCCGATTTCGAGATATTCGCCACCTCGGGGTGGCGAACGCCGACACAAACGGACAGCCGACAGGAGCACTGGGACCCGGAATATCCGTTGCCCACGACGGTATCTGTTCGCCGTTTGGCGTTTGTATGACTGTAGTCTGACGGCGATTTATATACGTAGGGCCAGCAGTGCTCATCGGGGGCACGGAGGAAAATGTCACACGCTCCCCGACCCCATCCTTCCTTCAGTCGGCCGGTTGTCAGGGTAGTCGCGTCGCTCGTCCGGCAGACGTGCGTCGGAAACATCCCGAAGAATGGACGAAACGCGGTGCTGCCCCTCAGTAGCTCTTGGCGAAGTACGCCGTCTCCTCGGCGTCCTCGCCGCAGATGGCGCAGTCGTCGTGGATCGGTTCCTCGTCGCGGTCCAGCGGGACCATCACGATCTCGGCCGCGATGGCGTCCTTGATCGGTTCCTCGCAGTCCGCGTCGCCACACCAGCCACACTTCACGTAGCCGCCGTGCTGACCGATGGTACCCAGAATCTCCTCGCGGGACTCCGCCTCGCGGATTCCGCCTTCCAGCGTCTCCTCGGCGCTGGCGTACAGCTTGGCGTGGACGGCGTCGAGGTGCTCGGTGACGGTGTCGGCGATGCCATCGCGGTCGACCGTCTCTGTCTCGCCGTCGGGACGGTGGACCAGCGTGGCCTCCCCGTCCTCGACTTCGTGGGGACCGACTTCGACCCGGAGGGGAACGCCGTGCAGTTCGTGCTCGTTGTACTTGAAGCCGGGATTGCGGTGCTCGCGGTCGTCGAGTTCGACGCGGACACCGGCCTCGTCGAGTTCGGCGGCGAGGTCGGCGGCGTAGTCGACGACCTCCGCCTGGGTGTCCTCCTGCCAGATGGGGACGACCACGACCTGGTCAGGCGCGAGCGCGGGCGGGAGGACGAGCCCCTGGTCGTCGGAGTGGGTCATGATGAGCGCGCCCATCGCACGCCACGACAGCCCCCAGGACGTCGTGTGGGCGGTGTTCTCTTCCTCGTCGGCGTCGGCGTAGGTGATGTCGAACGCCTCGCCGAAGGAGGTCCCGAGGTAGTGGGAGGTAGCGGCCTGCACGGTCTTGCCGTCGGGCATCAGCGTCTCGATAGTTGTCGTGGTGTGCGCCCCGGGGAACTTGTCGTGGGGCGGCTTGCGTCCCTTCAGCGGCGGCATCGCCATGACCTCCTCGTAGAGGCGGGCGTACTGGTCCAGGCGGGTCATCGTCTCCTCCCACGCGCCGTCCTCGTCGGCGTGGGCGGTGTGGCCCTCCTGCCAGAGGAACTCCTTGGTTCGGAAGAACGGTTTGGTCTCGGTGGCCTCCCACCGCACGACCGAACACCACTGGTTCAGTCGCATCGGGAGGTCACGGTGCGAGCGGGTCCACTGGGCCATGAACGGCGCGATGATGGACTCGCTGGTGGGCCGAACGGCGAGGCGCTCTTCGAGTTCCTCGTGGCCGCCGTGGGTCACCCACGCGACCTCGGGGTCGAACCCCTCGACGACGTCTTTCTCCTTCTCCAGATAGCTCTCGGGGATAAACAGCGGGAAGTAGGCGTTCTGAACGCCGGAGTCCTTGAACCAGCCGTCGAGGTTGCTCTGGATGCGCTCCCAGATGGCGTAGCCACGTGGGCGCGTGACGATGAACCCGCCCATGGGGGCGTAGTCAGCGAGGCCGGCCTTCTGGACGACCTCGGCGTACCACTCGCCGGGTGAATGCTCCTTGCTCTCGGTGATGCCGAGTTCCTGCTCGCCACTCATTAGATGTGTCGTGGCCCACGGCGCTAATAAACTCCCCGAAGGGTGCTGAGCCGCTGGCAAGTCGGCCGGGGCCGTGTTCGGGACTGTTACACCCGGACCGTCATTTCGTCGCCGGGCGCCGGACCGCCGAATGCCGCCGCCGCGGACCCGCCCCGCAGGAACAGTTCCTGATAGGGGTCACCCCCACCGGCCGACCCGGGTACGATAGCGAGAGCGCCCTCCGGAACCTCCGACACGGCGTCCCTGACGACGACCTCCCGGGCCTCGCCGTTGAGTTCGACGGCGACCGTGTCGCTTCCCGGTGTGAACTCCGAGTGGCGGACCGAGGTCTTGACGTTCCCGTAGCCGTCGACGTGGCAGACGACAGACTCGGGCGGGGCCGGCACGTCGTCGAGCGACCGCTCTGCCCCGAGCGAGGAGCGGTTGCCCTTCGCGATTTCGGCGACCCGGCGCGGGAACACGTCCCGCGACCGGAACTGGCCGGTGTCGGCCGGCAGTTCGACTTCGTGAAACGTCGTGGCGCGGTCTGCGATAAACGAGAGGTTGTAGCCGGCGTCGACGGCGACGACGGGGACGCCGTTGTCCAGTTCGAGATAGCAGAGCGGGCCGCCGGTGTCCGCCCGCTCCGGTGTCGACTCCGTGGTCCGTGGCGCGGTGTTCGAGTAGACCAGCAGGTCGTCGAACGGGGGGTTGTGGACGCCGAGCTGTGCGATCCAGAACCCCGTGGCGACGGTAGAGAACGGCTGCACCTCGGTCGACTGGACGGTGATCGTCGGGTCGGCGGCGGTGAGGCGGTGGACGACCTCAGAGAAGGCCGGGTCGGCCGGGCCGTAGTCCGCGATGAGGTGAACGAAGGTACTCATGTGAAGCTCCGGTCGCTACCACGTCGGTGAGCCTGTAGTGTCTTGTGTCTCGGTACCAGGGCCCAGCCGATGCGTCGGAGACGTCCCGCGCCCCGCTCAGGCCCCGATCGTCGTCAGCGAGGCGATGGAGTCGGTGACGCGGCGTTCCATCCCCGTCCCGGTGAACCCCGGCGCGGGGTCGACGGCCTGTGCGTAGAACTCCGACTCGCCCCGGACGAACTCGACGCCGAGCGCCCGCGCGCCGAAGCGGTCCAGCAACTCCCGGACGCGGGCCGCGAGTGTCACCTCGACAGTCTCCTCGCTGACGACGTGGTCCAGCCCGGAGACTTCCGACCGGACCTGAATCGCTCGAAGATGGGTTTCGCGGCCGTCGTTGACGGCGAAGTACTTGTACTCGACGGGCTCCTCCTGAACCCGGGCCTGGTAGAAATCGCCTTCCTCACTGCTTGCCGGCACCCCGTCCCAGGAGTAGCGCGTCCGGGCGATGTAGTCGCAGTCGGGCTTTTCGAACCAGACGGTCGGTACCTGACAGCCGACGTGTTCCAGCCCGTGAAGGGCGACGAGCCGGCATGACAGCGCCGTCGTCGGCAGGAAGCCGTTCCACGTTTCGACCCCGACTCTGTCGGCGTACCGGAGGGCGCTGAACGATTCCGGCCGGAGCGTCGTGTTGACGAGCGCGGCCAGGTCGTCGATATCGGCTTCGGCCACCGGGTTCCCGGGGCGGAGGAACTGGACGTCGAACCCCCGTGCGGAGAGCCGCTCTGCGACGGCACCGAACACCGGATGCTCTGGCTCGCAGATAAAGCCGATGCGGTCCATACCGCCACATCTCAGCGGTCCGATAAAAAAGCCGCGCCAAACCGAACGACTGAGGCACGTCGCCTTCCAAGTGGGACTGTGATGGAGCCACCCAGTGTTGGGAGCTATCTCGGCGGTGGGACCTGGGACGTCGCCGCTGTCGTCCTCTCTGCCGTAGCCGTGGCAGTCCTGTGTGGCCTCGCCGTGGCCGCGTACCGACAGCGCAGGACGCGTCCGTACCTGTTGATCGCCCTGGCACTCACCGCACTGTTCGCCCGGCCGCTCGTCGCGCTGCTGTCGGGGTTCTCACTGGTCTCGGCACCGACCCACCACTTCCTCGAGCACGCGCTCGACACCCTCTTCGTCGTTCTCGTCCTCGGCGCAGTGTACTACGCTCGGACAGTCGAGAAACGCCTCGACGAGGAGGGACTATGAGCGACACCAGAGCCCGGATCTACCGACACATCGAGTCCAACCCGGGCGTTCACTTCCGGGGACTGACACGGGCGCTGGACCTCGCAACGGGACAGGTGCAGTACCACCTGGCCCGACTTGACCGTATCACCAGTGAGTCAATCAACGGGCGCACGCACTACTACGCGGCGTCGTTCACCCCCTGGGAGCGCCGCGCCATCGCCTTCCTCCGGCGGGAGACGGCGAGGGACGTCCTCGTTGTGCTCATAGAGCGCGAGGCGGCCCGCCCCGGAGCGGTGGCTGCCTACCTCGACATCGCCCGGAGCACGCTCGAACACCACGTCGACGGCCTGGTCGACCACGACATCGTCGAGAAGCGCCGAGACGAGCAAGGGGTGACGCTGGCGCTCTCTCGGCCGGCACGGACGGTCGAACTGCTCGCGGCGGTCGACCCCACGGTCCCCGACCGCCTGTCGGACCGCTTCGCCAGGTTACTCGACCGGTTCTTCGAGAGCGGATAGCCGGACTACCCGCAGACACCCGGTGCTTTCGAGTCTCGTACCACAACCCAATTGCAGGGGCAGTCCCTAGAGCGGGTGATGACTGAACGCGGCATCTCCCGACGCGAGTTCGCCAAGAGCGCCGTCGCCATCGGCGGCACCGCGGCGCTGGCCGCCTGTCTCGACCGCGGGTCGGGGACGGTACCGGATGGGACTGACGACCCCGCCTCGCTCCCGGAGCGCCAGCACGCCTGGGACGAGTCGCTGGCGACCGACGACGCGGGGAACCACCGGCTGTCGCGCCACCACGTCCTCCTGCTGCTTGAGTACACCGGCGACGGCACGCCGAGCGACGCCGACCGCGAGCAGGTCGAAACGGCGCTTCGGGACCTCGAGCGGGCCTACGAGTGGAGCACCGAGGGGCTGCTGTTCACGCTCGGGTACAGCCCGGCCTACTTCGACCGCTTCGAGGCCGACGTGGCCGGCGTCGACCTGCCCGAACCGACGGCGCTTGCCCCCTTCGAGGACCCCGAGTTCGACACGCCCGACGCGCTGTTGCACCTCGCGAGCGACGACGAGCGGGTCGTCATCGAGGCCGAGGAGGCGCTGGAAGGTAATCGAGAGGCCGCGAACGGCCACGAGATGACTGCGACCTTCGAGGGCGTTCTGCGCGAGGCGGACCGGCGGACGGGGTTCGTCGGGGCCGGCCTGCCCGCCGAGAACCAGGACGTCGACGGGGTTCCGGACTCCGAACCGGTTCCCGACGACGCCCCGCTGTTCATGGGGTTCAAGTCCGGCTTCGACGGCAATCAGGCCTCCGAGGACCGGGTGACGGTCGACTCGGGGCCGTTCGCCGGCGGCACGACCCAGCACCTCTCGAAGATACGGCTGCAACTCCAGCAGTGGTACGAGCAGGAGTCACAGGACCAGCGTGTCTCGAAGATGTTCTGTCCGGCCCACGCTGCCGAGGACAGGGTCGAGGGCGTCGGCGAGAACCTCGGCACGGACAGCGGCGTCGGCGAGTGTCCCGAAGATGTCGTCGAGAGTAGCCGACGGGAGGGGGTCGCCGGTCACGCACAGAAGGCCGCGCGGGCCCGTGACGGCGACTCGCCGCTCATCCTCCGCCGCGACTTCGACTCGACCGACGGCGGCGAGGCCGGGGTCCACTTCCTCTCGCTCCAGCAGTCTATCGCCGACTTCGTCGGGACGAAACAGGCGATGAACGGGACCGACGTGGCCGAAGACTCCGCCGTCGGCCAGCGCGTGAACAACGGCATCCTCCAGTACATGACGGTCAGACGACGCGGGAACTACCTGCTCCCGCCACGGTCGCTGCGCGCCCTGCCGCCGGCCGACCCGGCCTGAACCTGGCTTCTGTCGTCAGGACACGGGGTCGCGGTTCTCGACTGACTCACGAGCGACCGCGTCGGCACTGACGCTGTACCGGTACGACTGCGTGAAGTAGTCGGCTATCGGGCCCGCAGTCGCCGTCGAGTCGGCCGGGGGGTCGGTCGTCGAGGACCCCGTACAGGTGACGATGACATCGTACCCCCACGAGCGCCCGGTGACCTTGTCGACGCGGCAAGCGAGGGTCATCTGGGTATGCTCGCCCTGCCACAGCCCGTTGTAAACGCGGCGGTACTCGTATTCGTACGCGAACTCGCGGACCGAAGAGTCGTTCAGCGTCGCGGGCCGGTCGGGCCGGTCCTTCGGACCGTCATGGAACTCGACGGTTCCTGTCGGGGATGCAACGGTTGTCGCTGCCTCCGACGGGGACGCTGACCCCGGCGACGGTCCACCGAAACATCCCGCAGTCAGGACGACGAAGCCGAGGACCGCAGTGCGGGCAATCCTGGAGGACACGGCCGGGATTGCACCGACCGATAGCAAGTACTTTGTGCCGTTTCGGTTTCGCCACGACATTCGGCTATCGTACCAGAACGGTCTTTCAGATGAGGGTCCAAGAGCGGTCTATGAATCGCCGACAGTTCCTCGCCAGTGCCGGCCTCGCCGGCACGACGGTCCTGGCGGGGTGTGGCTCTCTGCGTTCCCAGTCGACGCGCGCACCGCCGCTGGTCGAGAACCGCCCCGACGCCACGTACCGCCCCACCCACGCCGAGGGGATGGGGATGGCCGGGATGGCGCAGGCGGGCGAGTACATGGTCGGGCTGAGCTACTCCTTTCCCCACCGATTCTGGACGGTGACCGGGACCACAGCGGAGAAGGCCAGCATCCGGAGCGAGGACAGCGTCCACCTGATGGCGACCGTCTGGGACCCCGAGACGGAGATGGTGCTCCCGGTGTCGGCCGGCCTCTCGATCACCGTCGAACGCGACGGCGAGACGGTCGCCGACAAGTCCCCGTGGCCGATGATATCACAGAACATGGGCTTTCACTACGGCGACAACTACGCGCTCGACGGCGACGGCGTCTACCAGCTGTCGGTCCGCGTCAACGGGATGGGCGAGCGCCGGCTGGGGGCCTTCGAGGGGCGGTTCGGCGACGCCGGCGAGGCCACGGTCGAGTTCGACTTCGCACAGAGCGCCCGCGACCAGCTCTCCTTCGAGGAGTTCCCGGACTCACAGGGCGAACGCGCCGCGGTCGACCTGATGAACATGGAGATGGTCCCGACCTCGCAACTCCCAGAGGTGTCTGCGCTGCCCGGGACGGTCCTCGGGACAGACAAGGGGAGCGACGGCGTCTACGCCGTCACGTGGCTCCGGGACGCCGCGTTCCTCGGCGACGGGGAGTCGTATCTCGCCGTCTCGGCCCGGACGCCGTACAACCGCGTCCCCTTGCCGATGATGTCGCTGGACGGGACCGTGGAAGCCGACGGCGAACAGGTGTTCGACGACGCGCTGACCGCCGGAATCCACCCCGAACTCGGGTATCATTACGGCGCAATCGTCGAGACGACAGTCGAAGAGCCGTCTGTCGGTGTCGACGTCGTTGCCCCGCCACAGGTGTCCCGTCACGAGGGCTACGAGACGGCGTTCCTGGCGACGCCCTCGTTCTCGTTTTCGGGGAGCTGAACGCCCTCAATCGCCGGTTCGGGTGCGTGATAGCGGCGCAGCTCACTCGACGGCGAACGGACTCGCAGTCCGTTGCCACGGCCACCCCGGGACCCGCGTCTGGACCCCGGCCGCGAGCGCTGCGTCGAGGTCGTCAGCGCCCGCGGCCGCTGTGTCGTCGCCGTGGGTTCGCACGTCCGCGACGTGAAACGTCGCCTCCGCGAGCAGCCGGAGCGGTTGCTCGCCGGCGATCATGGCCGCCAGCTCGCGGCCGAGGAGTTCGTCGACGACGAAGCCCGGGTAATCGCCTTCGACGTCCAGTTCTCGGAGCAGACGGACCAGCGCAGCGACGTTGACCGCGCGGTCGCCGTCGGCGAACACGTCGTCGATAGCGGCCGTATAGGCGTCGTCTGTGAGCGTCTCGACGTCCACGTCGAACTGTGCCCCGAGGTGGGCCCGCGTTTCGTTTACCAGCGGGACGACGTCGCCACGACGGTCCTGGACCCGTTCGTACTCCTCGCGGACTGTGTCGGGTGTCAGTCGCATGGCGTTGTCTCACACGGTGTGGGTTTACCCCTTTGGGCACACAGCGTGGCGACTGCGGTCCAGGTTCCGACCGCCGTATTGCGAAGGCTTTTATAACACGAGGGGAATACTGAGAAATAGAGGACGGTTTTCCGGACATCTCTCCACGTCCGGAGGCAACTCACCGATAACTGATGACTTTATTAGAGAGCGTACATCCCGCGGTATCAGGTCGGCCCGCACCAGTCGTGGACGGCCCCGCTACCGGGATTGCACCCCGTTTTGAGCTATGAGCACTGTAGACAAGCAACTCGAAGACGTGAAGGCAACGATCGACGACGAAGTCCCGCCCCGCATCTCCGTCTCGGATGTCACCTACGAGGGACCGGAGCTCGTCATATACACGCGGGACCCGAAGGAGTTCGCCGCGAACAGCGACCTCGTTCGCCGACTCGCGTCGAAACTCCGCAAACGAATCACGGTCCGCCCGGACCCGGACGTGCTGGCCCCGCCAGCCGAGGCCGAGGCGGCGATCCGGGAGATCATCCCCGAGGAAGCCGGCGTCATGGACCTGAAGTTCCACACCGACACCGGCGAGGTCGTCGTCCAGGCCCGGAAGCCCGGCGTCGTCATCGGTCGGCGCGGCTCGACCCTGCGTGACATCACCCGCGAGGTCGGGTGGACGCCCGAGGTCGTTCGAACGCCGCCCATCGAGTCCTCGACGGTCGAGAACGTCCGGAACTTCCTCAAGCAGGAACGGGAGGACCGCCGGGACATCCTCGAACGCGTCGGCCGGCAGATCCACCGCGAGCCAATGTCCGACGACGAGTACGTCCGCATCACGACGCTTGGCTGCTGTCGGGAGGTCGGCCGCGCCGCGTTCATCATCTCGACGCCGGACACGCGGGTCCTCATCGACTGTGGCAACAAGCCCGGCTCGAACGGCGAAACGCCGTATCTGGACGTCCCGGAGGCGTTCGGGGCCGGGGCCAACGGTATCGACGCCGTCGTCCTGACCCACGCGCATCTGGACCACTCCGCGCTGGTCCCGCTGCTGTTCGAGTACGGCTACGACGGCCCCGTTTACTGCACCGAGCCAACGCGGGACCTGATGGGCCTGCTGACGCTCGACTACCTCGGCACCGCAGCGGACGACGGCCGCACCCCGCCGTACGACTCCGAGATGGTCCGCGAGGCCATCAAACACACCATCCCGCTGGAGTACGGCGACGTCACCGACATCGCGCCGGACATCAAGCTGACCCTGCACAACGCCGGCCACGTCCTCGGCTCGTCGGTGTGTCACTTCCACGTCGGCGACGGCCTGTACAACGTCGCCTTCTCCGGCGACATCCACTACGACGACACGCGCCTGTTCGACGGCGCGGTCAACGACTTCCCGCGGGTGGAGACGCTCGTGCTGGAGTCGACCTACGGCGGCCGAAACGACTACCAGACCGACCAGGAGGACTCGGAGCGAAAGCTCAAGCAGATCGTCCAGAACGCCGCCGACCGCGACGGCAAGGTCCTCATTCCGACCTTCGCAGTCGGGCGGTCACAGGAGCTCATGCTCGTCCTCGAAGAGGCGATGCGAAACGGCGATATCCCGGAGATGCCGGTCCACCTCGATGGGATGATATGGGAGGCGACAGCCGTGCACACGACCTACCCGGAGTACCTCCGGGATGACCTGCAGGACCGCATCTTCGACGACGACAGGAACCCGTTCCTTGCCGAGCAGTTCAACCACATCGACGGCGGGGACGAGGAGCGACAGGAGATCGCCGACGGTGATTCCTGTATCATCCTCTCTACGTCCGGGATGCTCACCGGCGGGCCGGTCATGTCTTGGCTCGAAGAAATCGGCCCCGACCCGGACTCGGCGCTCACCTTCGTCGGCTATCAGGCCCAGGGAACGCTCGGCAACCGAATCCAGCGCGGCGTCGACGAGGTGCCCGTCGGGAACGGGCGCAGCGAGACGGTCCCACTGGAGATGACCGTCGAGACAGTCGACGGCTTCTCCGGCCACGCCGACCGACAGGGGCTTGAGAACTTCGTGAAGACGATGAACCCCCGACCCGAGAAGATCCTCTGTGTCCACGGCGACGAATCCGCGACACAGGACCTCTCCTCGTCGCTGTACCACGACCAGAACATCCGGACCTTCGCGCCGGAGAACCTCGAAACGTTCCGCTTTCGCTGATTCGGCCATCGTTCCCGGTTCGCTGTCCCCCCGACAGCCGGACGAACCTCTATACCGCAGGCGGGTGAACCACTAGATATGGACCTCATAAAGTACTTCGACGAACTCGAACCTGTCGGGATGGTACTTATCGGACTCGTGCTGTTTATCATCCCAGAGCCCGCGACCTCGACGCTCGGGGTCGGCCTGATTGTGCTGGGCGGCGCGTGGTGGTTCTACGAGTGGAACCGGTAAGGGGGTACCGATGGACCACGACCGCATTCACGCGCGGGAGCCGTCACACCACCGCGACCGCTGGACGGTCGGCACGATAACCGGGATGACAGAACGGGACGGCCACTGCGTCGTCACCGTCGAAGACGAGTCCGGCGAGCCGACCGAGCTCGTCGTCACCATGGCTGTCCGGGACCTGTTCGTCAGTCGGCTGGACATCGGCGACGACGAGAGCCCGGTCGGTGAGCGCGTCTGGTTCCGGGAACGCGGTGGGTAGGAGCCGGCTACGGTACCGTCTGGTCAGCGTTCGACGCCCCGGACGTCTGGCGCTGGGGCGGGTCGCTACGACAGGTCGACGGTCCGGTCGGCCCATCGTCGGAGTCGGCCGAGCGCGTCCCGCTCGGCCCGGGAGACCGGGTCGTCGACGCCCAGTTCCTCGCTGTCGAAGGCGTTGAGGACGGCCACGTCCGCCCCGTCACAGTACCCGGTGAGCCGGCTGACGGCGGCGGGTTCGTGCTGGAACGGAATCGTCGCGTCGTTGACGAACACCGCCCGCGGGTTCTCCGGGAGCGCGTCGAGCTGTCGCTCGGCACAACGAGCGTTTTCCCGGGCGAGCGCGACGGCCTGCTCGGCCGTCTCGCTCTCGGCGCGGGGCGCACTGGCGTCGATTCGGCCGACCCGGACCGCCTCCGGGACGGTAGTGAAGCGGTCGAGACGACCGCCCAGAACGGCCCCCTCCCGTTCGAGCTCGGGCGCGAAATCCAGAACGACGACGCCGTCGGTCCCCTCGCGGTCGAGCCAGGCCTCGAGGGCGGCAGCGGTCGTCCGCGTCTTGCCGGCGTTCGAGGGACCGGTGACCAGCGTCGACCCGGTGAGGGGGAACTGGACGCCGGTCACGCGAGGAGTTCCTCCCGCAGGAACTTCCCGCCGAGGCCGGTCATAGCGAGGCCGAGCGCGACGGCAAAGGCCAGCACGAACCCAGAGAGCGGGCCGACGCCGCCGCCGAGCTGTTCGACGACGAAGTTCCCGGCCAGTCCGCCCGAGACAGCGACGAGCGCCAGCCCGCCGACGTTGGCCAGCGTCGAGTTCGACTCCGGAACCGCGTCGGAGTTCAGGAGATAGAGGACGAGGGCGATGACGAAGGGCGTGCCGACGGTGCCGAGTGCGAGCACGAGGACGAGCTGGCCGAGCACGTTCCCGCCGATGAACGCCCCCGGCGCGGACAGAAGCGCCACGGCGACGAGCAGCCCGCGGTAGCGGCTGTCCTCGATGGTGGTCCCCCAGCCGAGCTTGTCGGCGAGCAGGAACGGCGGGACGATGGTGTTGCCCCCGAGCGTCGACACGGCAGCGCCCCAGAGACCGAGCAGGAACAACCAGCGGGCGCTGTCACCGACCAGCGGGCCAAGCGCCTCCGCAGCCCCGACCGTCGTGATGTCCCCGGAGGTGAGCACGCTTGCGGTCACCAGGAAGATGGCAAGACTGTAGATGCCAAACGCCACCAGCATGGACGCCCCCACGTCGACCGTCGCGAGGTCGTAGTCCTCGCGGGTCCAGCCCCGTGCCCGCATCGTGTAGGAGTGCATCGTGATGAGCGTGATGTGGACCGCACCGCCGAGGATGCCGGCCGCGACCAGCGCGCTCCCGGAGGGGACGGACGGTATCAGCCCGGTCGCCGCCGCGCCCGCGTCGATGGGCACGACGAACAGGCTGGCGACGAACGCGACGACGACCAGCAACACGAGCACTTTCGCGGCCAGTTCCAGAAAGCGGTAGCCGCCGCCCGCCAGTCCCACCGCGAGGAGCAGCGCCCAGGCGACGCCCCAGATTCGCGCGTCGATACCCGTCACTGTCGCCGAGACCGTGGCGACGGTCTTCATGATTACCAGTTGTGCCACGCCGGCGGCAAGCACAGCGTCGCCGACCAGCAGCCACGCCCACGTGTCGCCGAGGTGGTCCTCGACGACGGCGACGATGCCCCGCTCGGTCAGCAGCCCCAGCCGCATCGCGAGATACTGCGCCAGCGCCCCCGCCCCCGCAGAGAGGACGACGACCCACAGGAGACTGTAGCCGAACGCGCCGCCAGCGGTGACGAGGCTGGCAATCGTCGCCGGGCCGGCGGCGATGGCGCCCGCAATCCAGGACGGCCCCATCGCTTCGACGTAGTCACCGACTGTGCCCCTGCTCACAGCCGAACTGTCGACGGTTTCGGTCGGACTCATACCTCCGGCTTGGGTGGGCCCCCCTCAAAACCCTGCCGACATATCTTCCGGTGGTATTCTGCAGTAATTCAACCGCCTTACGGCGGTTTTGTCGAGACGTCGGTGTTAGCATAACGACGCGGCATCCGCTCACCAAGTGGAACGCTGACGAAAGCGGGAGAAGCCGGTCAGGGTCACAGTTCGACGGTTCCGAGGTCCGATTCCAGGTCGTCGACGTGCTCGTTGTACGCCGCGATGAAGTCCGCGAACTGCGGGGCGTACTCGCGGATGTCGGCCGCCGAGGGCGGTTCGTACTGTGAGAGGAGATAGAGCCCGTTGCTGCCGCCGACGCGGAGATACGACGCGCCGTCGGTGTCCCACTTCAGCTCCCAGCGCGTGCCGCCAATTCTGTCGGTGAAGGTCCCGTACTCTCCGCCCTCGTAGCGCTGGAGCTCCCGGGCGATCCGGTCACAGATTTCCCGGATGCGCCCGAGTACGCGGTCGCGCTCGGCCACGACGCCGTCGGTGGTGGCGATGTCGGGGAACTCCGTCGACACGTCGTCGAGCACGCCGTCGAGCGACGCGACGTAGTCGTTGAACCCCTCGACGAAGGCGTCGTAGTCGGCGAGTGCGGCCGCCAGCGGCTCCGGTTCCGGCGGCTGTTTGGTCGAGATGACGTACGTGTCCGAGCCACGCGACGGCGAGAACCGGAGGTACTCCAGGTCGCCGCCCTCGTATTTCACGGTCCATTCGCCGCGGTCGGTCTCGACGTCCGCCTGTCCGTAGTCGCCGCCCTCCAGCCGGGCGAGCTGGTAGGCGACCTGTCCGGCGTGGTCCCGGACCGCCGCGACCAGTTCGTCACGCTGCTGTGCAACGGCCGTCGCGTCGGCGGGGTCCACCGGTGGCCACTCTGTCACAGTAGACGGAAGCGACGGGACAGCAATAACAGGCTCGGTCGGCTACTCGGACTCCAGCAAGGCGTCGTCGCCGTGGCGCTCGCGGAGCGCCTCGAAGTACTCGCGCTGCTCGTCGATGTTCGACGTCGACTCCGCGTACACGTCGGCGAAGAGGTCCGTCGGGTCGGCGGCGTGTGCTTCGGCGTTGTCGATAATCTCGCCGAGGCGCTCGTCGATGGTGTCGTCCATCACGTCGAGTTTCTTGTCGTCCAGCAGGTCACAGTTTCTGAGGAACCGCTCCATGCGGTCCAGCGGGTCGCGTTCGCGCCACTCCTCGACCTCCGCCTCGTCCCGGTACACGTCCGGGTCGTCGGCGGTCGTGTGCGCGCCGAAGCGGTACTGAACGGCCTCGACGAATATTGGTTCCTGCGCCCCGCCGTCGGCTCCCACGGCCCGCTCCCGTGCGGCCTCGGTGACGGTGTAGGTCGCCAGCGGGTCCATCCCGTCGACCTGAACGCCGTCGAAGCCGTACGCGTCGGCCTTCTGGGCCAGCGTCGGGCTGGCGGTCTGGCGCTCCCGGGGCACGGAGATAGCCCACTGATTGTTGTTACAGAAGAACACCGTCGGCGTCTCGAACACGCCGGCGAAGTTCATCGCCTCGTGGAAGTCCCCCTCGCTGGTGGCGCCGTCGCCGAAGTGGACGACGCCCGCCCGCTGGTCGCCCTTGCGCTTTGCCGCCCACGACCACCCGACGGCGTGGGGGAGGTGCGCGCCGATGGAGATGTTCAGCGGGAACACGTTCACGTCGCCGATGGCCGCGTTGCCCGCCTCGTGGCCCATCCAGTAGAGGACGTACTCCCAGGGGAGCCCGCGGGCGACGAGTGCGCCGTGTTCCCGGTACTGGTAGAAGACCGTGTCCTCGTCGGCCAGCGCGTAGGTCGAGCCGACCTGTGCCCCCTCCTGGCCCGCCAGCGAGGAGTAGGTGCCGAGTCGGCCCTGGCGCTGGAGGCTTATCATCCGCTCGTCGAACCGGCGGGCAAAGCGCATATCGCGGTACATCGACACCAGCGCCTCGTCGGACAGGTCCGGGATGAGGTCGGGGTCGACGATTTCCCCGTCCGCATCCAGCGCCTGTATGCGGTCGTCGGGAGCCCGATTGAGCACGTCACGTGACATTTCGTACCGCTACAGTCGAAGCGGACGAGCAAAAAGCTGTGTCTGTGGCCGCTCAGTCGAGCCACTCCAGCACGCGCCGACGGGCGTCGGCCTGGTCTTCGGGCATCACTTCGAGGACGACGGCCCCGTCGAAGCGAGCGTCGAGAACCTCGGCGGTCCGTTCCAGCGGGATGTCGCCGTCACCGAACGCCAGCCCGTCCGCAAGTGCCGTGCCGTCGGTGAAATGTACGACCTGAATCTGGTCACCGTAGTTCTCCAGGAGGGCCGACAGCGAATCCAGATACGCAGGCTCGGACATGAACAGGTGGGCCGTATCGAGCACCAGGTCGTGGCCGCGGTCGAGCAGGAGGGTTGCCAGCGAGAACTGGCTCGCGCCGGGGTTGTTCTCGTACCCGCAGGGGGCGGCGAAGTCGTAGCTGTCTAGTTGGTCCGTGTGAGTATGCTGGGCGTACTGGCTGTGGACCACGAGGTAGGCGTCGAGGTGCTCGGCCAGGGCGTCGCTCCGCCGAAACGGCTCCGGGTCGTCTGGGCAGGCATGAAGCGTGTGGACCGACGCCGCGGAGACGGGTGACTGTTCGACTATCGCTGCGGTAGCCGCCACGTCGTCGAGGTCAGGCGGTCGCAGGTGGAGTTCCACGCTGTCGAAACCCCGGTCGGCTGCGTCGTCGAGCTCGGCTGGGGTCGGCGGGCACTTGCCGACGAGATGCATTGCAGGGGAGTTCCACGACGGCGAAAATAAAACAGTCCATTCGCCGACGCCGCTGGCCCGAGCACTCATGTCATTTCTGCCCGAGGAATCGATGGTGCCCGGCAAGGCGAACGCGGAGGCGGACGAGAGTGGGGTGCCACGCTGGCGAGAACAACTCCTCTCCGAGCCCAACGCGACGGTGTTTCTGGCCCTGTTCGCTTTGGTGACACTCGCTGTCGTTGCCTACAACGCAGTCACCATCCTGCAGTACCGCGGGGTAATAACGGCTGCTACGGATATTTGAGGGGCTGAAGCCGTCCGATTCAGGAACACCGGGGTTAAATACCACTGGGTGTGACCACTGTGTAATGAAACGACGTTCCTTCCTGACAGCGGCCGGCGCGACGGTGTCCGCCTCGTTTGCCGGCTGTGCCGGGCTGGGCGGCAACGACGGGGCGAGCACCGAGGTGTCGAACACCGGCGAGGCGACTGCGGACGGAACGACGGCTGGCGACGCCGGCGGTGCCGAGGAGACGCTCGTCGTCGGGACCTACAGCGCGTTCATCGACTCGCCGTCGACGAGTCCGGGCGCGTGGGTGAAACAGCGCTTCGAGGAGGCGTTCGACGCCCGCCTCGTCTGGCAGACGCCGAGCAACGAGCTCAACCATTACATCGAGCGCCGCAACGCCGGCGTCGACATCGAGGCCGATATGTACCTCGGGCTGAACACCGACCACCTCGTCCGTGTCGACCAGAACCTCGACGACGGGCTGTTCGCCGAGGTCGGTGACGTGGCCGGCCAGGACGACATCAAACCGGGGCTGCAGTTCGACCCCGACGGCCGGGCGATCCCCTACGACACCGGCTACATCAGCCTGGTGTTCGACGGCACGGCGACCACAGCGCCGGAGACCTTCGACGGCCTGCTGGCCGAGGAACACGCCGGCGACCTCATCACGCAGAACCCCGCCAGTTCGGCGACCGGGCGGGCGTTCCTGCTGCACACGATAAAACAGTTCGGCCCCGACGGCTACTTGGACTACTGGAGCGACCTGCAGGACAACGACGTTCGGGTGCTTGGCTCCTGGAGCGACGCCTACAGCGCGTGGTCGGGCGGCGAAGCGCCGATGGTCGTCTCCTACTCTACCGACCAGGTGTTCGCCGACCAGAACGACGCCGACCTGGAGGAACACCAGATACGGTTCCTGAACGACCAGGGCTACGCCAACCCGGAGGGGATGGCGGTGTTCGAGGGGGCGGACACGCCCGACCTCGCCCGGGAGTTCATGGGCTTTCTCCTGCGCCCGGACATCCAGGGCGAAATCGCGGTGAGGAACGTCCAGTTCCCGGCGACCGAGTCCGCCGAGCTCCCGGAGGACTACGCCGAGCTGGCACAGGAGCCCCCGGAACCGGTCACCTTCGGCTACGACGAACTCAAGGGCTCCGTCTCGGGCTGGATATCGGACTGGGAACGGCAGTTCGCCTCGAACTGACAACGACCGACTGTGGCCCGAGATTCAGGCGGCGGCGCAGACGACGACGGTGGCGAGGGGGCGACGGAGACAGCGGACAGAACCCGCGTGTGGGGCCGAGCTATCCGCAAGAGCCTCGAACGCCGGGGGCTGCTGGCGCTTGCGACGGCGACGGTCGCGCTGTTGCTTGGCATCTTCTACTACCCGGTGGCGACGGTGTTCGTCGACAGCGTCCTCGTCGACGGCCGCCCGACCGGCCGGGTGTTCGTCTCGATACTGCAGGACCCGTTCTATCTCGGCGAGCCGGCGCGGCTGCTCGCCGGCGAGCCGGTAGCGGCGGTCGTCGAGAGCGCCCTGTCGCCGGACCGGCGGCTGGGCGTCATCGGCTTCACGGCGTATCAGGCCGCGCTGTCGACAGTCGCCAGCGTCGCCCTGGGCCTGCCGGCGGCGTATCTGCTGGCCCGGTTCGAGTTCCCGGGACGACGGACGCTCCGGTCGCTGACGATTCTCCCCTTCGTCCTCCCGTCGATAATGGTCGCCGTGGGATTCGTCGCCACGTTCGGGCAGCGCGGGACGCTCAACGCCGTGCTCGGCGCGCTCGGTCTGGGACAGGTGAACCTCCTGTTCACGCTGGAGGCCGTCATCGTCGCCCACGCGTTCTACAACGCCCCACTCGTCGCGCGGGTGACCACCGCCGCCTGGGAGTCCGTCGACGCCAGCGCGGTGGAGACGGCGCGGAGCCTCGGCGCGAGCCCGTTCCGGGCGTTCCGTGACGTGGTCGCCCCGCAGCTGTACCCGTCGGTGCTTATGGGCGCGGCGCTGACCTTCGTGTTCACCTTCAGCACGTTCCCCATCGTCCTCGCGCTGGGCGGGTTCCAGCTGGCGACCGTCGAGGTGTTCGTCTACCGGCTCATCCGTGACCTGGAGTACGCCGAGGCGGCCGCGCTTGCGCTGCTCGAGCTCGGTATCTCGCTGGGGCTGCTGTACGCGTATCTCCGGTACGAGGCCAAGCACACCGTCCGGTCGCGGGGGATTCGACCGCTCCCGCGGCGGCCGCTGACACCACCGTCGCTCTCGGTCCGTGAACTGCTTCCCAGAACGGGCCTCGCGGTCTACGCCGTCGTCGCGCTGGCGGTGTTCGTCGCGCCGATGGCGAGCATGGTTCTGGCCAGCCTCAGCGGGCCAGAGGGGCTGACGCTGGCGAACTACCGGTTCCTCCTCGACCGGCAGACGACCGGCGCAGCGTTCCAGGTCCAGCCGTGGGATGCGGTCAGGAACTCGCTGCTGTTCGGCGTCGCCTCGCTCGCCGTCGCCCTCCCGATGGGCGTCGTCGTGGCCGTGTTGACGACGCGGGACTACCGCGGCCGGAAGCTCGTCGACGCCGTCGCGATGGCCCCCCTCGCCGTGTCGGGCATCGTCGTCGGCCTCGGCCTGCTCCGGGGCCTCGTCTTCGGCGTCGAAATCGGCGGGTCCCGCCTCGCCGTCGGCGGCGGCCTCGCCATCGTCGCCGCCCACGCCGTCGCCGGCTACCCGTTCGTCGTCCGCACCGTCGCGCCCGGCCTCGAAAGCGTCGACCAGACGCTCGTTGAGTCCGCCCGCGCGCTCGGCGCGCCGCGTGCCAGGGCGCTCGTGGACATCGAACTCCCCCTGGTGTGGCCGGCCGTCGTCGCCGGGGCCGCCTTCGCCTTTGCCATCTCTATCGGGGAGTTCTCGGCGACGATTGTACTCGCCTCCGGGACGAACCAGTTCACGATGCCCATCGCCATCGAGCGGTTCATCGGCCGACGGCTCGGCCCCGCGACCGCTATGGGCGTCGTCCTGCTCGCCGTCACCAGCGCGAGCTTCCTGCTCATCGACCGGCTTGGGGGTGACGACGTTGGGTTCTGAGGGGGCGCCGCCGGAGGGCGCCGACGCGGACTCCGCCGGCCCACCGGCCGTCGAGCTCGACGGCGTCACCAGACGCTACGGCGGGACGACCGCCGTCTCCGCCCTCTCGCTGTCGGTCCGCGAGGGCGAGTTCTTCACCCTCGTCGGCCCCTCGGGCTGTGGCAAGACGACGACGCTCCGGCTCGTCGCCGGCTTCGAGGCGCCGACGCAGGGGTCGGTCCGGTTCGGCGGCGAGTCCGTCACCGGCGTCCCGCCGGAGGACCGCGACGTGGGCGTCGTCTTCCAGAACTACGCGCTGTTCCCGCATATGACCGTCGGGGAGAACGTCGCCTACGGGCTCCAGTTCTCCGACCCGCCCGGCGGCGGCAGCGAGGCAGCGCGAGTCCGGGACCTGCTGGAGTTGGTGGACCTCGGCGGCATGGCGGACAGAGACCCCGACACGCTCTCTGGCGGCCAGCAACAGCGGGTGGCGATGGCCCGCGCGCTGGCTCCCGGCCCCGACGTACTCCTGCTCGATGAGCCGATGAGTGCCCTCGATGCGAAGCTCCGGGAACGGTTGCGTGTGCAGGTCCGCGAGATACAGCGGGAACTGGGTATCACGACCATCTACGTCACCCACGACCAGGAGGAGGCGCTGGCCGTGTCCGACCGCGTGGCGGTCATGCGCGACGGGACGCCGGAGCAGGTCGCGCCGCCGCGGACCGTCTATCGGGAGCCGGCGACTGAGTTCGTCGCCACCTTCGTCGGCGACAACAACGTGCTCAGCGGCGAGGTCACGGCGGTGCGGTCGAGCACCGATTCGGACGGCGGACGTGGACAATCCATCGCGGACGTGACGGTCGACGGCACGACGCTGTCGGTGGGACTGGACGGCGAGGGCGACCGGGCGTCCGCTGTCCCGTCCGGGGACCGGCTCACGTTCTGTGTTCGGCCGGAACGGCTCACTGTCGACGGGGACCGAAACGCCCTGACGGCGACGGTCACGAGCGCGGAGTTCCTCGGGGAGACCACGCGGGTTCACCTCGACTGGGACGGTCGGGAGCTCCTGTTGCGGACCGAGGAGCCGCCGGAGGGCACCGTCACGGTCGGCTTCGACCCGGACGACGCACATATTGTCGGCGGGCCATAGCCTCTCGCTGATTGTCGGCGGACCGTTAGCCCTGCCGGTCCGCGCACGCGTGCGCGCGAAGCCCTCATACGTTCTCGGCACCTACATGTAGTGATGACACCACAGAAGCCATCCGCTGACGACGAGCAGGCCGCTGGCGGTCGAACGACCGATGCGGACTCGGCGGTCGACTACGAGACGGTGTCGGTTCCGGCGCTGGTCGTCGGCGCTGGCGCTGCCGGGGCGCGGGTCGCCATCGGGCTCGCCCAGAACGGTGTCGAGCCGCTGGTCATCGGGAAACGGGACCACGGCGACGCGCACACGACGTGGGCGGCCGGCGGCATCAACGCCTCGCTGGGGTCGCTCGACCCCGAGGACGACTGGACGATTCACGCGGCCGATACGCTAGACGAGGGCCACTTCATCAACGACCCGAAGGCGGTCGAACTGACGGCCAAGCACATGCCCGACCGCATCCGGGAACTCGACGACTGGGGGATGCCGTTCGACCGCACCGAGGACGGGAAGATCAATCAGCGGTACTTCGGCGCGCAGTCGTTCCGCCGGACCTGCTTCGTCGGCGACCGCACGGGCGAGGCGATGCTGGATACGCTCGTCGCGAAGGCCCAGTCGCTGGAGATCCCCTACCGCGACAACGTGATGATAACGCGGCTGCTCTCCGACGGCGACCGCGTCTACGGCGCGGCCGGCTACGACATGGAGAGCGGCGGGTTCGTCCTCTTCGAATCGGACCACGTCGTGCTGGCCGCCGGTGGCTCCTCCGCGCTGTACAACCGCCACTCCTCGCGCGACGAGGAGAACAACGGCGACGGCCCGGCGCTGGCGCTCGAAGCCGGCGCGTCGCTGATGGACATGGAGTTCGTCCAGTTCCACCCGACGGGGATGGTCGGCGACCGCTACGGCGAGGACTGGGACGGCCGGCTCGTCACCGAGGCGGTCCGGGGCGAGGGCGGCCGGCTGCTCAACACGAACGGCGAGCGGTTCATGGAGAGGTACTCGCCGGACCAGATGGAACTCGACGCGCGAGATGTGGTGGCCCGCGCCATCGCACAGGAACTCCGCGAAGGCCGTGGAACGGAGAACGGCGGCGTCTACCTGGACATCTCCCATCGCGACGACGAGTACATCAAATCGCGGCTCCCGCGGATGTACGAGCGGTTCATGGACCTCGGCGTCGACATCACCGAGAAGCCGATGGAGGTCGCGCCGACCGCCCACTACTCGATGGGCGGCGTCGACATCGACTTCGAGACCGGCGAGACCGGCGTCGAGGGGCTCTACGCCGTCGGCGAGACGGTGGCGGGCGTCCACGGTGCGAACCGCCTCGGCGGGAACTCGCTGGCCGAGACGGTCGCCATCGGCGCGCTCGTCGGCGACCACGTCGCGGGTGAGGTGACTGCGGAAAGCCGGGCGGGCGGCGGCCTGCCGGCTGGTCAGCGCGCTATCGCCGAGCGCGAGTTCCGCTCGCTGCGGGAGCTGGAGGCCTCGGACGGCGACGAGACGCCCGAACAGCTACTGGCGGACCTCGGCGACCTGCTGTGGGAGCACGCCGGTATCCTCCGCAACGGCGAATCACTGTCGGACGGGCTCGCAGCGCTTGCCGCCCTCCGTGAGCGGACGGGGAACATCGGCGTCGAGGGCGACCGGACCAGCCTGTCGTTCGAACTCGCCGTCGACCTCTCGTTCAGCCTCACGGTCGCAGAGGCCTTGCTGCTGAGTGCACGTGAGCGAGACGAGTCCCGTGGCGCACATTACCGCACTGACGCCCCTGACGTCGACCCCGACTGGCGCCGGAACATCCTCGTGGACCGCGGCGACACCGGATTCGAACTGACGACCCGCGGCGTCGCCGAGCCGAGCGAGGCCGTCAGCGAGGCGGTCGAAGTCGGCTACGAACTCGACTACCATCACCTCGAATGAGGACGCTGCCGTCGTCGAGGCCGTGGTCGGCGAACGACGCCGTGGTCGTACACGCTTCCTCCGTGTCGTGGTCACGTGTGGTGTCGCCTGACATACCTGGACAGAGGATAGGTAACGAAAAGTAACCACTCGGAGTGTGTCTCGACACGACACACCCAGGATGGCTCTATACGGCACCGAAATTCAAGACGGTCACAGCCGACAGTGTACCCACTGTGGCACCGACCCGCCGAACCGTCCTCGCCAGCGGCGGCCCCGCACTCGGGAGTCTCACCGCGGTTTCGGGCTGTCTGGGCGCCGCCGGCGACGCGGAGGTGTCGTGTCCGCCGTCGGTCCCGACCGACACGTCGCTGCGCATCGGCTTCGTCGGCGACGTTATGCTGGGCCGGAGCGTCGACGAACGCTGGCGCGATACTTCCGACGGACCGACCGCCGTCTGGGGGTCGATGCTCGACCGGCTCCGCTCACTCGACGGCTTCGTGGCGAACCTCGAATGCTGTGTCTCGGACCGCGGCGAGCCACGGCCCGGCCGTCGGTTCCACTTCCGGGCGACCCCGGAGTGGGCCGTGCCCGCCCTTGCCCGCGCCGGCGTCTCCTGTGCCGGTCTGGCGAACAACCACCTGCTCGATTTCGGACCGGCAGCGCTGACGGACACGCCGGCTCACCTCGCCGACAGCGATATCGCCTCGGCCGGCGCTGGCGAGAGCCGGAGCGGGGCGTTCGAGCCGGCGGTCGTCGATATCGACGGACTCTCGGTCGCCGTCGTCGCCGTCACCGACCAGTCGCCGAGCTACGCCGCCGGCCGCGACAGCCCCGGCACGGCCTACGCACCGCTGGACCCGACCCATCCGCTGACTCGCCGCCGGGTCGGGAGTGCGCTGGCGGCGGCCCGCGACGCCGACCCCGACCTGCTCGTCGTCACTGCCCACTGGGGGCCGAACTGGGTGACCGAACCGGGCGAGACACAGCAGGCGTTCGCCCGCTGGCTGGTAGACAGCGGGGCCGATGTGGTCCACGGCCACAGCGCCCACGTCCTCCAAGGCGTCGAGGTGTACCGCGGTCGTCCCATCCTGTACGACACCGGTAACTTCGTCGACGACTACGCGGTCAAGGACGGCTACCGCAACGACCGGAGTTTCCTGTTCGAACTCCGTATCGAGGACGGGCGGCTGGCCGCGCTCGAACTCACGCCGGTCGAGAACGCGTACACGCAGGTCGGACGCGCCGACGAAGCCGTGGCGGAGTGGCTCCGGGAGACGCTCAGAGAGCACTCCCGGCCGTTCGGAACGGCTATCGAGCGCGACGGACTCGGGCTTCGGGTTCCGCTGCCGTGTCCGGAGTAGCGTCCGTCGTGTGTGTGTTTTCGAGACGGCGCTGGTTGGGCTGCTACCCGTCGACAGCCGCAACTGTCGTCATAATTTCGTCTACCAGCCGCGGGCTGTACGTCCAGACGCCTCGAAACGGTCCGTCCTCGGTTTTTTCGGCGACGAGCGCGCACTTGTTCTGGTCGTCGCCGGCGGCGTCAAAGGCCAGCAACCAGACCGATTCGAGAGTGCTGTCCGTGAGCGGATGAAACGTGATTCCGGGAATCGTCGGCGGCTCCCAGTCGGCCCGTCCGTACACGTGGATGTCGAGGGCCGTGTCGCTGGCAAGCGTCTCGTACCGGGCACGCTGAGAGCGGAAGATCGACAGCGACTGGAAGCTCACGCGAAGGGTTCCCTCCCCGACGCGGTAGGCCCTGTCCTCGAACTCCTGGGACGTCGCGAGCAACTGCGCCGGCGTGAGCGACGACAGGAGCGTGTTCGCGAGCGCCGAGCGGAGAAGCTGTCGGCCCGGGTCGCTGTCAGGCCCGCCGCTGTCGCCGATACCGGCTGTCGGCTCACACAGGAACGTCTCCAGCGCCGTGAGCGGGACCGTCTCGGCGAACGCGCCGTCCCGATGGATGACGGCGAACGCCTCCGTCTCTCCGGTCGGGAGGGTCCGCCAGGTGGCGTCGACCCGCTGAGCTGTCAGTCGCTCGACCACGGTCGTCACAGAGGGCGGGCCGTAAACAGTCACCGTCAGGTCGGAGCCCTCGAACCGCCGGAGGAGCGTACGGACTGTCATCGAACCACGATCAATCCTCGTGGTCTGTCCCGGCGGTGTCCAGGTCGGTTATCGTCGCAAGGACCTCCGTCGTCGACGGCGACAGCGTTGCCCGCGTCGCGGTCCGCTGGTCGGCGTCGTAGGTGATGACGCCAGCGTCATCGAGAACAGGGAGGTGGCGGTGGTGGAGCGCAACGTTGGTGTCGTCCCAGTCGCTGGCGTCGGTGTCCCCACCGCGCGCTCGTGACCACCCCACGACCACGTCAGTCAGTTCCTCGAGCGAGGCCGAGTCGTGCTCGGTGAAGTAGGCGTATATCATCCGGCGGGGCTGGGCTGCCAGCGCCTGTATCAGCGTGTCGAGTCGATCGGCGGACAGTCCGGCTGTCTCCGCCGGCTGTTCGTGCTGGTCCATGTCAGTCAATTATCCACTCTCAGTATTAACATCATTGGCCGATGTGCGGTCACAGATGTGACGGAATCCATTTACGTGCCAGTACCGTCTGTCACGTATGAACTACGAGTCCGCCCTACAGCGTGCGTACGACGTGCTACCAGACCAGCCCCGGGAAGCCGGCGAACGGCTCTCGATTCCGGACCCGGAGGGCCAGACCGACGGGGCCTTCACCCGCCTGACGAATCTGGAAGCGATCGCCGACGCCGTCTCGCGGGACGCACAGCATCTCCACCGAGCCATCCAGCGCGAGTTCGGGACCAACGGCCAGTTCGACGGCGGCGAAGCCCGCTACAACGGCTCGTTCGACACTGCCGACTTCGAGGCCGCCATCGACGCGTACGTCGCCGAGTACGTCACCTGTTCCGAGTGTGGCCTGCCCGACACCGTTCTCAAGAACGAGGACGGCGTCGACATGCTGCGCTGTCAGGCCTGTGGTGCGTTCCGCCCGGTCGCCAAGGGCGCGAGTTCGAACGCACAGCAGGACCGGCCCACGCTCGAAGAGGGCGAGACCTACGAGGTCAAGATCACCGGGACCGGCCGCGAGGGCGACGGCGTCGCCGAGAAGGGGAAATACACCATCTTCGTCTCCGGCGCGCGCGAGGGCCAGGTCGTCGAGGCATACATCGAGAGCATCAGCGGCACGCTGGCGTTCGGCCGGGTCGCATAACGCCGGTTTCGCTCACGACGCGAAGACGGTTTTCGCTCAGTCCCACAGCCCCGTCGAGAGGTATCGCTCGCCGGTGTCCGGCAGGACGACGACCACCGTCTCGTCGGGGTTCTCGGTGGCGTACTCCGTCGCCGCGTGTAGCGCCGCCCCCGAGGAGATGCCGGCCATGATTCCCTCCTCGCCCGCGAGTCGGCGCGCCGCCTCGACGGAGTCCGCCTTGCTCGCGGTCCGCACCTCGTCGACGAGGTCCCGCCGGAGGATATCCGGAACGAACCCGGGACCGATGCCCTGGATGTCGTGGCTGTCCGGGGCAGCCGCCGAGAGCAGTCGGGACTGCTCCGGTTCGACGGCGACCGAGGTGAGGTCCGCGCCGACCCCCTCCTCGATGTACTCCGAGATGCCGGTGATCGTGCCGCCGGTCCCGACACCGGCGACGACGGCGTCCACATTGCCGCCCGTGTCCGACCATATCTCCGGACCCGTCGTCTCGCGGTGGGCGCGCGGGTTCGCCTCGTTCTCGAACTGCCGGGCACGGACGGTACCGGGCGCGTCCGCGAGTTCGTTCGCGCGCTCGATTGCCCCGCTCATCCCGCCGTCGGCCGGCGTGAGTTCGAGGTCCGCGCCGAGCCCCGACAGCAACTGCCGGCGCTCCTCGCTCATCGATTCGGGCATCGTCAACACGCAGTCGTAGCCCAGCGCGGCGCAGACGGCGGCCAGCCCGATACCGGTGTTGCCGCTGGTCGCTTCGACGACGGTCCCGTTGTCGGGGAGGTCGCCAGATTCAGCGGCCGCCTCGACCATGTACAGCGCGATGCGGTCCTTGACGGAGTAGGGGTTCGCCGCTTCGACCTTGCCGAGCAGATTGTCCGCGAAGCTGTCGAGACAGACCAGCGGCGTGTCGCCGATGAGTTCGGTCACGCTGGATACGACAGTTCCGTCGTCCCGCTGGGCGTAGGACTGCATACAGCAGGGGAAGGCCGCTGGTCGCCGTAACTGGGTACCCAAAATACTGTGGTCCGAATAGGTTCACTCGGTTTCGAGTCTCCAGAAGCTTATATCGTCACGACGCGATTCATCCATTGATGCCCGAGATAACCGTCTCCGAGGGCCTGTACCGCCAACTCGCCGCTGGGAACCAGGTCGACGAGGACACGCTCTGGAAGATGCTCCACCAGTTCAAGCGACAGCACGCGCCAAGCGAGTAACGCCACAGCCAGTCGTCGCTATCCGACCGGTTCGATTAGCTCCGGCGAGTCGTTGGCGGGGCTGTTGACCGCCGACGAGACCGGATAGGTCCGCATCGACCCGTCGTAGGGGTCCAGCAGTCCCGATACGTCGTCGGTGCTGCCCCGCAGCCACGTCGACTCCTCCGACGGGCCGAGGATGACGGCCATCCGGTGATGGAGGTCCGCGACGGCGTCGTTGGGCTCGGTCGTCACGATGGTGAACGACTCGACGATGTCGTCTTCGCCGCCCGAACCGCCCCCGCTCGCTCCGAACTCCCCGAGCCCGGTCTGGCGCTGTGGCGGTTCCCACCGCTCGTACAGTCCCGCCATGGCGAACAGTTCGTCCTCCGGCAGCGCCACGCGATACGGTTGCTTGCCCTCGCTCGTTTCGACCCACTCGTAGAACCCGTCAGCCGGGACCAGACAGCGCCGTGACTCGTATGCCTCGGCGAACGAGCGCTTCTCTGCCAGCGTCTCGGCGCGGGCGTTGATGTGGCCGTGGTCCGTGCGGTTGTCGGCCCAGGACGGAATCAGACCCCACTCCATCCGCTGGATCGCGCCCGGAGACTCGCTGGTGATGACCGGCAGGTCCTGACTCGGGGCGGCGTTGTACCGCGGCTCGTATTCGAAGGAGAACTCCGCGTCGAACCGCGCCTCGATGTTCGCTCGGGGCGCGAACAGACTGTAGCGGCCGCACATGGCCCGATAGAGGAGCCGCTGGCGGATAAATCCAGCAGTGGCACGCTGCCGGCTCCGGGAGAGTCGGCCCCGCCGTCTCGAGAGCGCAGCACCGTCCGGACGTGAGTAACTCATTTGACACGCCCACAGAAATACAGATGTATGCCGCCGAACGGTCCTTCGGGAGACGAGGAGGCCGACCACGATTTCGTCTACTGTGCGTCCTGCGGGTCGAAGGCCGCCGGTTCCTGGTCGTACTGCCGCTCCTGTCAGTCGTCGCTGGACGACGCTCGTCCGCCCGAAGACGGACTAGAACAGATTGGCGCGGACGATACGCTGGACATGGACGACGCCGGCTGTCCCAAATGCGGCCACGAGGCGGCCGAGGTCGACGACATCGCGACGACCGGCGCGGGGCTCACGAAGCTCTTCGACGTACAGAACCGGCGATTCAAAGCGGTCACCTGTGCGAACTGTGGCTACACGGAGTTTTACCGCGGGCCCGATGGGGACATCGTCGTCGACCTCTTTCTGGGCGGTTGACTGGGCAGACCACCCCCGCGAATTTAAATCCGACAGCGACCAACTAGGTGACAGATGACCACGGACCCCTCGTTCAGCATCCCCGCACACCCACAGCGGCGCTTCCCGCACGGAAGCGGGGTCGAATACGAGGGCGGAACGGAGTTCCGACTCACGCCAGAGAGAGAACGGGCGACGCCGGAACTCGCTGATACCGTCGTCGACATCCTCGCGGACGGGCCGTACCGCTACGGGGACTTCCACGACCTGCCGATGCCGCTGTGGCTGGTCCGCGACGAGGAGACGACCGACGTGTTCCGCGTCGCCGTCCGCGACGGGACGGTCCGGCTGCACGTCCTGCCGACCACGGAGTCCGACGGCCTGCGGCGGTTCTTCGACCGCCTGTGCGAGACCAGCGAGGGGCAGTCCTGGACCGTGCAGCGACACGTCGACGGGCAGTAACCGGTCGGTCTGGGGCGGACCCAAAACCGTCTTACACACCAGCCACCATGTCTCCGCCATGACCGTCTCTCGCGAAGTCGAGCTAGAGGGCCACATCATCGACTCCGGGATGATGCAGTCCTGTTTCGGCATCATCATGGACCTGGGCGGCTCCTTCTCCGTTCAGGAGTTCGATATCGGCCGTCACAAGGACGAGGTATCGTACGCACGGATGCTCGTCGAGGCCGACGACCCGGACCACCTGCAGTCGATTGTCCACGAACTCCATCAGCACGGCGTCAATCCCTCGGACCCGAAAGACGCCACGCTCGTCCCCGCGCCCGACGACCAGGTCGTCCCGCACGGCTTCTACTCGACGACGAACCACCCGACGTACATCCGCCACGACGGCGAGTGGATCGAGGTCGAGGACATGGAGATGGACTGTGCCGTCGTTGTTGAGGACGGCGAGGCGCACCGCGCCTCGGAACAGTCGAGCGGTGACGACGAGGAACCGGGAGACTACCCGCGGGCCTACACCAAAGTTCTCAACGCCGTCGAGAAAGGAGACATGGTGGTCACCGACGAGACCGGAATCAAGGTCCAGCCCCCGGAGCGACCCCGTGACTCCGGCGGCGCGTTCGGCTTCATGCAGGGCGGCGTCTCCTCGGAGCGCCCCTCTGAGTCGACCATCCGCAAGATTGCGAACGCTATCAAGGAGACGAAAAAGGAGGGCGGCAAGGTGATGGCTGTCTGTGGGCCGGCCCTCATCCACTCCGGCGCGCGCGAGGACCTCGCCCGACTCGTCCGGGAGGGGTACGTCGACATGCTCTCGGCCGGCAACGGGTTCGCCGTCCACGACATCGAGCGGGACATCTACGGCACCTCGCTCGGGATGGACACCGAGAGCCTTGACCATCCACGCCACGGCCACAAACACCACATCTACGCCATCAGCGAAGTCATCCGCGAGGGCGGCATCGCCGAGGCCGTCGAGTCCGGCACGATCGAGTCCGGCGTGATGTACGAGTGCATCGACAACGACCGACCGTTCGTTCTCGCGGGCTCTATCCGGGACGACGGCCCGCTCCCGGACACCATCACCGACGCCGTCGAGGCCCAGAACGCCATCCGCGAGCAGGCCCACGAGGCCGACATGGTGCTGATGCTCTCGACGCTGCTGCACTCGGTCGCCGTCGGGAACTGCCTCCCCTCGACGACGCGGGTCGTCTGCGTCGACATCAATCCCGCGACGGTGACCCAGCTCCTCGACCGCGGCTCCGCACAGGCGGTCGGGATGGTCACCGACATCGGCACGTTCGTGCCGATTCTGGCCGAGCAGCTGCTCGAAGAGTAACGCAGGGCCACGAGCGGTCGACGGAAAGGGTGCACGCGGTGTGTCGGGAACTGGGTCCCGTTATCACGCGCTGACTTCTCGCGAGATACTTATTACTCACCACCCGATACTCCGCCTATGTCCTCTCCCACGCGACAGTTCACGCGCCTTTCAAGCGGTATCTCCGGGCTTGATTCGCTTCTCAGAGGTGGTCTTGTAGAGGGGCGGCTCTATCTCGTCATCGGACCGCCCGGAACCGGCAAGACGCTGCTTGGCACGCAGTTTCTCGAAGCAGGGCTCGAGGCGGGCGACGACGTGCTGTTCATCCATGCCGAGGAGTCGGCTGCCGACCTGCTTTCGAACACGGCCGAACTCGGCATCGATATCGGCGACGCGACGTTTCTCGATGTCGGACCCGATTCGGAGTTCTTCGAGGAGTCCGAGTCCTACGACGTGGTCAAGCCGCGAGACGTCGAGGACGGCCACCTGATTTCGGATATCCGCGACGCTATCGAGACGGTCGACCCGGACCGTGTACTCATCGACCCGATCACGCACTTCCAGTACCTCGAACCGACCGAGTACCAGTTTCGCAAGCGCGTCATCTCCTTTGCGCGCTTTCTGCAGGACAGAGAGACGACCGTGCTGGCGACCAAGACACCGAGCAATCAGATGGACACACAGCTCAGGTCGCTCAGCGACGGCATCGTCTCGCTCAGCCACGGCGACGAGAAGGCGGGCCGGCGAGTTCGACTGCGCAAGCACCGCGGCATCGGCCAACAGGACGGGTCACACGGGATGGAGATCCGCGAGTCCGGCGTCGAGGTCTATCCGGCGCTCGAACCCGAACGGCGGGCGGGGTCGTTCGACCCCGTGCAGTTCTCCGCCGGGGTTCCGGAACTGGACTCGCTCCTCGATGGCGGGCTCGAACGCGGGACGGTGACGATTCTCAGCGGCCCCTCCGGCGTCGGCAAGTCGACGACAGCGACGGAGTTTCTGGCCTCCGCAGCGGCGGACGGGTCGCCCGCGCTCGCCTACCTGTTCGACGAGTCAATCGACACGTTTTCCCACCGCTGTGAGACGTTCGGGATACCGCTTTCGCGGTTGCGTGACGAGGGGACGCTCCTGGTCGAGGAGATCGAATCGCTGGCGCTGTCGCCCGAGGAGTTCGCGAACCGGGTGAAGAGCCAGACCGCGGAGCGGGGGGCCAAACTCGTCGTCATCGACGGCA
Organism: Haloarcula sp. 1CSR25-25; assembly: GCF_032027985.1. NCBI lineage: Archaea > Methanobacteriati > Methanobacteriota > Halobacteria > Halobacteriales > Haloarculaceae > Haloarcula > Haloarcula sp. 1CSR25-25. Next base: position 495,635 of record NZ_JAHYBW010000002.1, on the reverse strand, counting down.
TCGCGGGCTACAAGAACGCGATCAAGCACGGGCAAGACGACGTGGAACTGCGTCGACGGCTCCACGCCCTGACACAGCAGCTCACGCGCGGGAACACCGCTGTGATCTTAATCGACCAGCGCAGGGACGTGACGGGCCTGCACGAACCGACGAGCGAGAACGTCAGTTACCTCGCCGACAACATCGTCTTCGAGAACTACATCGAAGTCGAGGGCGAACTCCAGCGCGTCGTCGGCGCGCTGAAGAAACGCGTCGGCGGGTTCGAGACGGTCCCTCGCCGCTTCGAGATAACCGCCGACGGCCTGCAGGTCGGTGCCCCCGTCTCAGGGATGCACGGCGTGTTCGAGGGCGTCCCAGAACAGCATGGAGACGGCGACGGCGATTCGTTCACTCGCTAACCACAGATGGCCGACATCCAACTACTGCTGGCCGGCGATGGCAACCGGGAGGCGCTCGCCTCCGTCGTGGCCCAACACCACACGCCGGTCACGGACGACGAGTTCCGGGACGTCGACCTCCACATCGTCGACGAGTCGTCGTTTCCGAAGTACAGAGAACGGATAGAGCAGCACAAACACACGGCGGACCCGGTGTTCTGTCCCGTGATTCTGGTCCGGCGGGAGCAGACGCCGGTCAGAATCGATCTGCCCGATATCGACGCTGCCGAACAGCCACTCCTGGTAAACGACATCGTGACAGCGCCGGTGGAGACCCAGGCGCTTTTCCGGACCATCACGAACCTCCTCGCCCGGCGCAGCCACACCGAGGACCTCGTAACGGACCTCAGAGAACAGAACAGCGAACGCCGGCGGTTCAGAAACGCCGTCGAGCATGCGGGACACGCGATTCTGATAACGAACACCGACGGGGTCATCGAGTACGTCAACCCGGCGTTCGAGGAGCTCACGGGGTTTTCCGCCGACGAAGCGATCGGTCGGACGCCGCGGATACTCAAATCCGGTGAACAGGACGAGCAGTTCTACGAACGCCTCTGGGAGACGATCTGTCGCGGCGAGGTCTGGACGAGCGAGATCGTAAACGAGCGCAAGTCCGGCGAGCGGTTCATCATCAATCAGACCATCGCCCCGATCCAGGACGCGGAGGGGACGATACAGGGGTTTGTCGGGATGCAAGACGAGATCACCGGTCGTCGACTGCGCGAGCAGCAACTCACCGTCTTTCATCGGATTCTCCGTCACAATCTCCGTAACAACGGCACGACAATCAGTGGCCGTGCAGACATTCTGACGGAGCTGGTCGACGACGATGCCGCACTCGGCCATCTCGAGACAATCCAGGCGAACGTACGGTCCCTGCTCGATATCAGCGAGAAAGCCCACCACGTCCAGGAGCTGCTCGCGGACTCGCTCACCGACGGTGTACAGCGTGAACTCGAAGCAGTCCTCGGTGACATCACGGACGGGCTGGCAGCAGCATACCCCGACGCCGAGTTCGTCGTCGAGAGCGACGCCGTCGCGTCGGCCACGATAGACGCGAACGTCGTCCCGGCGTTGCAGGAACTCATAGAGAACGGTATCAAACACTCCGACGCATCGACGCCGCGAGTCACCGTCCGGACGGAGCGCCACGACACGACGGCGACAGTGACGATTTCGGACAACGGACCGGGCGTCCCGGACCAGGAGCGGCGGGTCATCGAGGTGGCGGACGAAAAGCCGCTCGAACACGGGTCCGGCCTGGGGCTGTGGTTCGCATACTGGCTCATCAGTTACGTCGGTGGCGACATCGACATCCGGACTGACGGCGACGGGACGAGCGTGGCCGTGACTGTGCCCGCGCGGTGACTGTGCCCGCGCGTTCAGATAGCGACCCACGCCGCCACGATGACGGCAGCGCCGACCACCGTCGACGCGACGGCGTGCGTTCGGAGTTCGTCGAGCAGGTCGTGGGAGTGGTCGTGGAGTTCACAGACCTCGTCGATCTCGCTGCCGGCCTCGCAGTTCGGCAGAAAATCCATCGCGACGTGGAGGAAGATACCGGCGGCGAACCCGAAGATGACTGCGTTGAGAACGGCGGATTCGGGGACGGGAAGGAGCGCGGACGGGATGGCCGTCAGGCCGACGCCGGCTGCGGGGAGCAACAGCGCGGTCGCGGACTTGCCGTTGCGTCCGAGCCGCCGGGCGGCGGCGTAGCCGGCCGGCCCCTTGTGCGAGACGATAGCCAGGCCGAGCAGGATGCCCAGTTCGGGCATCGACGCGTAGACCAGTCCGATGACCAGCCCGGCCGAGAGCGCGTGGGCGGCGATGGCGATGGTCGTCATGTCGAACGACGTCTCGACGTGGGTGAGCCGGTGGCCGACCGTGTGGGTGCCATAGCCGGTGACCAGCCCGGCGGCGATGCCGACACCGCCGAGACGCGCCGCCCCGGCCTGGCCGCCCAGTCCCATCGCCTGCGGGACGAGGAACATGGCCGCCGACGTGACCATCGCCCCACTCGCGAGCCCGTAGCCCCAGACCAGTCGGTAGGGGTTGGTCTCGTCGGCGCGTGCGCCGAGCCACGCGCCCAGTCCCATTGCCACGAACGCAACCCACGAGATAACCAGGACCTTTCTCGCGCCGCCGGTGACTGCGACGCCGGACAGGACCGCCAGGCCGACGACGCTCGCGACCCCGACGGCGGATATCCGCCCGAAGTTATTAAAAACGGAGGTTGTGTTAATAGACATTACCTAATACCACCGGAGTGTTGCTAATAAATCCATCGATGGCGGTCACCGGGTCGCCGACCGGTAGTCTCCCCAGTCGAGGACAGCGCCGTCAAGCGCCGACGGCTCGGCCTGTTGGAGCGCCCAGAGGACCATCTCGGCCACCGTCGCCGGGTCGCGTCCGCCGCCCCCCGAGAGGTCCGTCGCGACCTGGCCGGGGTCGACCGTCCCGACCGGGATGTCGAGGTCGGCGGCGAACCCACGGGCGACAGCCTCCGCGGCGGCCTTCGAGACGGCGTAGGACCCGTAGCCGGGCATTCCCTGGCGGGCGACGGCGCCCGTCGGAACGACGACGCGGGCGTCCGGACCAAGGTGCGGAACGGCTTCCCGGATGGTCGAGAACACACCACGAGCGTTCGTCCGGAGGTGGTCGTCGAACGCGGCGTAGGACTCCTCGGTGAGCGGTGTCTCGCCGGCGGTTCCGTGGTAGACGCCGGCGTTGGCGACGACGTACCGTATCGCGCCGTCGCCTTCCCGCGTGGCAGTTTCGACCAGTCGCTCCACGTCGAACTCGTCGCGGACGTCGGCTCGAATCGCGGTCACGGAGCCGCCCGCGTCCCTGATGTCGGCTGCGACCGCGTCGAGAGCCTCGGCGTCGCGGGCACAGATGACCGTATGCGCGCCCGCCTCGGCCACCGCGTGGGCTATCTGCTCGCCGATACCTCTGCTCGCGCCCGTGACGACAGCGGTCGCACTGTCCATCCCTGGGACCATGGCGGTGGTACCGCTGCCAGCCACAAGGTCGTTTCTCACCGTCGGTGGGGTGAGAGAGCGGTAGCCTCTTGTCGAACGCCCGCTACCGACCGGGCATGGACATCACGATTGCCGAGTCGACGGTCGAGGGGACGGCGCAAGCGCCGCCCTCGAAGAGCTACACGCACCGGGCGGTGCTGGCCGCGGGCTACGCGGACGGCGCGGTCGTCAACGACCCGCTCGTGAGCGCAGACACGGAGGCCACGATGCGAGCGGTCGAGGCCTACGGCGGGAGTGTCTCGCTGGCTGACGACGAGTCGACGGTCGAGGTCACGGGCTTCGACGGTCGCCCCGAGACGCCGGACGACGTCATCGACTGCGCCAACAGCGGGACGACGATGCGGCTGGTCACCGCCACGGCCGCGCTGCAGGACGACCTCGCGGTTCTGACCGGCGACGAGTCCCTCCGGTCACGCCCGCAGGGACCGCTGCTCGACGCCATCGACCAGCTGGGCGGCGACGCAGAGTCGACTCGCCGGAACGGCCAGGCCCCGCTGGTCGTCGGCGGCGGCGTGGACGGCGGCGCAGTCGAGATTCCCGGCGACGTGTCCTCGCAGTACATCACTGCGCTGCTGATGGCCGGGGCCGTCTCGCCGGACGGCATCGACGTGGACCTGACGACCGAACTGAAATCGTCGCCGTACGTCGACATCACGCTGGAGGTGCTTGACGCGTTCGGCGTCGACGCCGAGCGGACCGACGCCGGATTCACCGTCGACGGTGGCCAGTCCTATGCGCCGACCGGCGGCCAGTACAGCGTCCCCGGTGACTTCTCGTCGATGAGCTACCTGCTCGCGGCCGGCGCGCTCGCCGCCGAGGACGGCCTGCGCGTCACGTCGGCGTTCCCCAGCGCACAGGGCGACGCCGCCATCGTCGAGGTCCTCGACCGGATGGGGGCCGACCTCGACTGGGACGAGGAAAGCGGCGAGATAACCGTCTCGAAGTCCGCGCTGACCGGCATCGAGGTCGGCGTCGAGGACACGCCGGACCTCCTGCCGACCATCGCGACGCTGGGGGCGGCGGCAGACGGCGTCACCCGGATTACCGACGCCGAACACGTCCGGTACAAGGAGACGGACCGCGTGAGCGCGATGGCCGAGGAACTGACCAAGCTGGGCGCCGAGGTCGAGGAACACCAGGACGAACTGGTCGTCCACGGCGCGGACAGCGACCTGGTCGGTACGACCGTCGAGGGCCGCGCGGACCACCGAATCATCATGTCGCTTTCCGTCGCCGGCCTCGTCGCCGACGGCGAGACGACGGTGACCGGCGCGGAACACGTCGACGTGTCCTTCCCGGATTTCTTCGACGTGCTCGAATCGCTCGGCGCGGCTGTCGGGCGATAGGGCCCACCGGTCACCTGGGCGCCACGTTCTGCGATGAAAGAGTATTACGTATCTGATAGATAGACGCGCTTAAACACGGTGAAGAATAGTTACAGCACACGTTGTGACCCGAACGGGCGTTTCCGAACAGTCTCTCTGAGACCACGGCAGTCCTCTACGTCGATGACGACCAGTTGCTGCTTGATTTGCGGGCCGATATCGCCGACCGACGCGAGGAAATCGAACTATAGTAGCCATTGAAAATCAATGTACACCCGACCGCACGACTGCAGTGCGGTCGGTGTGTAAATCGTTTCAATTGTTACTATAGTAACGACACCGAGCATCGACCGGGCAGTGGCACTGCTGGATGGCTGCGGCTTCGATTACGTAGTAGTTGGTAGCGGGCGAGCCGGCTCGATGGCGGACAGATTCACCCGTGACGCCCCCACGGCGTCGCCTGACACGACGGTGGTGCTGTACGCCTGGGAGCCGTGGGCGACTGACGTAGCCGAGGCGTTCGATGCGGTTCTCCAGAAGCAGGTCAGGCCGGCGGAGACAGTGCAGCTACTCGACCGCATCAGGTGGCCCGACAACTGAGGGCTGTGGCCGCGAGCATCTACAAGGTTCAAATGCCCCCAACCCCGACACCACTGTAATGAACGGCAACGAGTTCGGTCGTCTGTTCCGCATGACGACCTACGGCGAGTCTCACGGGGAGGCGATGGGGTGTACCGTCTCCGGCGTTCCGGCGGGCGTCGAACTCTCCGAGGAAGAGATACAGAAGGACCTCGACCGGCGCAAACCCGGCCAGTCGATGATCACCACTTCCCGGGGCGAACCAGACAAGGTGACGATCAACTCCGGGATTCAGGACGGCTACACCACCGGGACACCCATCGGGATGGTCATCCAGAACAAGGACGCTCGCTCCGGCAAATACGAGCCCTTCATCACGGCTCCGCGTCCGTCACACGGGGACTACACCTACTCCGCGAAGTTCGGGACCCGGAACTGGGGCGGCGGCGGCCGCTCCTCGGCCCGCGAGACGGTCAACTGGGTCGCCGCCGGCGGCGTCGCCAAGCAGGTCCTCGAACAGTCCGAGTACGACGTCCGGATAAAGGCCCACGTCTGTCAGATCGGCGACGTCGAGGCCGGCCCGGTGACCTTCGAGGACATGCTCGAACACAGCGAGGAAAACGAGGTCCGCTGTGCCGACCCCGACGCCGCCGAGGAGATGCGCGACGTGGCCGACCAGCACCAGAAAGAGGGCGACTCAATCGGCGGCGGGATCTACTTCGAGTGTCGCGGCGTCCCGTCGGGGCTCGGCGCGCCGCGGTTCGACAGCGTCCCGTCCCGGCTCGGCCAGGCGATGTACTCCATCCCGGCGGTCAACGACTTCGAGTACGGCATCGGCCGCGAGGCCCGGACGACCCGGGGCAGCGAGTACACCGAGAACTGGGAGTTCGACGAGGACGGCCACCCGACGCCGGTCGGCAACGACCACGGCGGCATCCAGGGCGGCATCACGACCGGCCAGCCCATCTACGGCGAAGTGTCCTGGCACGCGCCGGTCTCGATTCCCAAGACCCAGAAGACCGTCGACTGGGAGACGGGCGAGGGCAAGGAGATAACCGTCACCGGCCGGCACGACCCGGTCCTGCCGCCGCGGGCGGTCCCAGTCGTCGAGGCCATGCTCGCCTGTACGGTGCTTGATTTCATGCTGCTTGGCGGCCGCATCAACCCCGACCGGCTCGACGGCCGGCCGGGCGAGTACGACACCGACTACCACCCGTCCAGTCCGCAGAACGACCCCGAGGACGCGGACACCCACGCGAAAACCATCGACGACGAGTAACATGGACGCACACCAGGAGTCCAGGTCGAACCCGTTCGGGATGGACGAGGAGTGTCAGAACTGCCCCGCGCTGTGTGAGACGCGAGCGAACGTCGTCCACGGCTACGGCGACGTGGGCGCCGAGTTCGTCGTCCTCGGCGACTCGCCCGCGGCCGGCGCCGACGAGTCCGGCATCCCCTTTACCGGGGAGCGCGAGCGCGAACTGCTGGACATCCTCGCCGCGGTCGACATGTGTTCGGACCCGGACGCCGACAGGCCACAGCTACAGAACACTTTTCTGACCTACGTGACCCGCTGTCGACATCCCGAGAGGGCGGCGACCGACGAGGAGGTCGTCAACTGCGAGCCGTATCTCAACAGCGAGATACGGATGATAAACCCGGAGATTCTGCTCCCGGTCGGACAGCGCCCCCTCGAAGAGCTGGCCTTCGAGTACACGACGATGAGCGAGGACGACCTCGACATCGCGGAGCGACACGCGACGACGATACGGGGCCGCGGGTTCGAGATCCTCCCCATGCTTCCGCCCGCAGAACAGACCGACGAGGAACGGACGGCGTTTCTGGACCACTTCAGCGAGACGCTCGGGCAGGACTACCGCCAGACGAAGGGCCGGCGCGGGCGGTAGTCAGGCCTCGGACTGGGCTTCGAGTTCCTCGGGTTGCAGCAGTTCCTCCGGGCTCGACACCGTCCCGTACTCCTTTGCAGCCCGTAGCCGGTTCTCGGCGTCCTGACGGTACGTGCCCGCCTGGGCGGTCTCCCCCTGCTCGCTGGCGTAGGTCATCCCGCTGAGCCATTCGGCGGCCTGCCAGAGGCAGGTGGCCTTTTTGCGCGCCCGTTCCGAGGACTCGGCCAGCGTCTCGGCCTCCGCCTCGCGTACGACGGTCGTGAACTGGTCGACGCTCGCCTCGAAGTCCGACGCGGCGCCGTCGAACCCCCCGCGAGCGAGCGTCGTCTCCCCGTCTTCGGCGGTCGCCAGCGCGTCCGATAGCTGGCGGCGCGCCTCGCGATATCGCGTGTAGCCGATGTGGTACGCCCGCTGTGCCGCCGCAGTCCCGCACAGCGTGGCTTCGTGGTCGCAGTCGCGACAGACGACTTTCGGCTGTGACTCCCCGCGCACCCGGTACTCCGACCCACACCCGTCGCATCTGTAGGTCTGGGTTCGCTCCATATAAATTCACCTTAGTTATCAAATACCACTCACATGTTATAATTAGTCGGTAGCTACGTCGGAACGCAAGCGACTAACCAATGTCGGGCCGAGAGGAGAGTATGACCACGGTAACTGTGCTGGCGGACCCCCCGGTCGAGGGGGTCGTGCTACAGGACCTCGCCGGCGGCCTCCTTGACGACGCAGAGGCAGCCGGGCTGTACGAAGCCATGCTCCTCGACGTCTGTCGTGCGGTGGAGATCAGCGGTGGGGAGCTGTTGGTGAACTACCGCCCCCCGGAACAGGTCCCGGACGGCGTGGACCCCGAGGCCGCAGTACGGGGGCCGGTGACGGACGCTCTGGAATCGCCGGGCGACGCCCGGTTCGAGGTGCAGGTCGGGTCGACGTTCGCCGGTCGGGTCGGGAACACAGTCACGCACCTCCTCGACCGGGAAGAGGTCGCGACCGTCGCCGCCGTCGAGCCGACCGCGGCGCTGCTGAACCGCCAGCTCATCGACAGCGCGGCGATGAAGCTCCGGTCCAGCGGCGTGGTTCTCGGCCCCGCAGAGGGCGGGCGCGTCTACTACGCCGGCTTCGGCGAGCCGATAGATTTCGCGGATAGCTACGCCGTCCCGAGCGTCGAGACCATCGGCGAGCGCGCCGCGGACGCCGGCCTCGACGTGGACTTTCTCCCGTCGGCGCCCGTCCTCGAAACGCGAGCGGACCTCAGGACCATTGTCCCGCTGTTGCGCGCCCGGGACCGGGCCGGTCGGGTCGTGCCACCACGGACGACGGCGTTCCTCGATGACCTCGGCATCCGCGTCATCGACGACGACGGCGAGCCGGCCGTGGTCCGGGAGACCGACAGGTCTTAGAAGGACCGCCGAATATGCTCGACTGCGGTGGGGTGGCAGAGCGGCCTATTGCGCCTGCCTTGAAAGCAGGTATCCTCACGGATTCCTGGGTTCAAATCCCAGCCCCACCGCTTCTCTGCGAACAATAGTGAGCAGTGAGCGGTGCAACTGGATTTGAGCCCTGGGAGTCGCAGCGCACGAGCGAAGCGAGCAGGACCGTCTCGGCTCGGTTCAAATCCCAGTCCCACCGGTTGTTTCTACGTGAATAGCGTCACAAGCAGCGGTTTTCGGTGGTGCGGGAATCCATCCCCGTAGCTTTCACACCCACGTAATCTATTTTCATCGTGACAATTCCTAGATACGATGGGCTCGGGGCTAATCGTGGCTGGCTTGATTTGGCTAATTTAGCTAAGTAGTGTCGGGATGAGTAACAATCATGATTCTACAATAATATGATTTCAACCATGATTATCCAGACCTTAGTTCCCGTTTTGAGAGACTTAGGAATCTTTGCTGTAGGGGCGACAGTAGCAGGTTGGGTAGCAAAAGAGGCAATTACTAATTATTTTGATAAAGAGTTGACTAAGTACGAAAAAGAAGTAGATAAAGAATTGAATAGATTTCAAGCAGAGCTAGAAAAAGACAAGCTACAATTTTCTCAGCTTCACAATGAACGGGCGAAAATCACTGCCGAACTATATAAGAAATTTGTACTATTTGAAGAAGATATGCGAAGTCTGGTTAATCCTGTAGAAGTTGGGGATGAGCCCTCGAAAGACGAGAAATTCCAACCCGCGGCTGAATCAGGCAATGAGTTTCGTAACTACTATATGAAAAATAAAATATATTTCCCAGCCGATATTTGTCAGACAATAGAGAGTTTGGACCAAGAAATGGAATCTATCTATCGTAAATTTGGCATATTCACACCATATCAGTCGCGCCCTGGTGACCCTCAAGAACCTGGTGAGTGGCTGGAAGTTTGGGAACGGGTAACAGAAGATGAAGTACCTGAACTTAAGGAGGAACTGGAAGACCACTTCCGCGAATTGCTTGGTGTTGACGTGGAATAGCAGAACGGTTGTAAATATTCCTACATCCCGTCTCCACAAATCCACCCCCTATCCCGTGGAGTATGGGACCCGTCCCGAATCTAATCTTGACGGGGGTAGGCGTAGGCCCCACCCCCGTAGCCCGAGTTTTGGAGTCTGTTTGCAGAAACCCAACTCCAGTATATTATGAAGTATATGTGTTTGTGGAATCCGCTGCCTTCCGGGTCGTAGGCGCAGTTTACCGAATCGAGGCAATCGGGCGGTTTTATGACGGTGGTCTTGGTTATATCCGTCTAATGGTACGTGAAGATAGGTCCCCGAAACAGCGTCTGCCGGGCCTGCTAATTGTCTGTGTCGTTGCTCTCCTCCTCGCAGCGACGGCAGCAGGCCCCGCTGTTGCTGCACCGAGCCTGTTCGTGTCCGGCGCGTCGAAAGACGCGAACACGATACTGGCCGGTGAATCGGTCAACGTCACAGCAACGGTCCAGAACACCGGCGACTCGGGCGGTGCGACGACTATCGAGTACGTGGTAAACGGCACGACTAGAGCAACCGAACGGGTGGTCGTCGACGCCGACTCCTCGGTCCAGCGGACGCGAGCACTGACGTTCGATACCCCCGGAACGTACAGGATAAAAGTCCAGAGCCCGGGCAAATCGGCCGGGCGGGTCGAAGTCAAGCCAGCAGTCGTCGAGACGAGGCGTTCGGACGCGACCACGCGGCAACTCAGGATACGCGGCGGGACAGTCCCGACAACCGAACCCTACCGGCTGAACGTATCGGGGCCGACGAACCGACCTTTTACCGTCCAGTCCTGGACAGTCACCGCGTCACAGCAGTCGTTCATCCAGGACGTGACCGAGTACACTGAGCCCGACGCGGCGGACATCCCGGTTCCGTCCGGCGACGACGCGTCGGTGTTCGGTGTGGTGACCGTCGGATCGTCGGACGGCGTCGCGCCGTCGTCCATGCAGTTCGCGCTGAACCGGTCCACACTCCAGTCGGCCGGAATCGGCGCGTCGGACGTCCGCGTGTATCATCGCGTGAACGGGTCCTGGAAAGCCGCCGAAACGAGCGTCGTTGCGGAACGGCCCGACCGCGTCGTCTACGAGGCGGACACCGCGGGTGCGTCGGCCTACGCAATCGGGAGAATCGAGCCGTCGTTCGCCGTCACGCGAACGTCAGTCGTCGGCGAGCAGGCGCCAGACGGGCACCGAATCAGCGTCAGTGGGACCGTCGAGAACGCCGGCAGCGCTGCGGGCACGTACGACGCGCAGATGCTGGTCGACGGCGAGGTCGTCAACCAGACGTCGGTGACTGTGCCGGCGGACACCGAACAGACTGTGACACTCTCGACGGTCGTGACGACGCCGGGGCAGTTCCGGATCGGCTTCAACGACGTCGACGCGGGCGAGGTCCAGATAAGCGAGAGCCAACTCCAGACCGACGACGGAGGCGCCGAGCCGGGGACCGAGCCGCAAGGAACGGAGCCAGCGGTCCAGACCGAACCCGCGGGTGGTGGCGGCAATGGACTCGGGCCGCTGCCGGCCACGGTCATGGGTATCAGTACGGTGCTGGTCATCGGCGGGCTCCTCGGTGCGTTGCTTCTGTTCGGCCTCGTCATCGCACTCCTTCGTCGGGGAGGCAGCCGGAACGACAGCGGCTTCGAACTGTAGGCGGGGAGAGAAACCCTTTTTGTGCCAGTGTCCAGAGAACCGCGTATGGATTGGCCACACGATCCGGACGGTGAGGAAGGAAGCGAGGGCCGGCGCAAGTACGGCCACGCTGTGCTGGCGAAGAAAGTCAACGAAGAGGAGGACTTCCCGTTGACCGCCGCGGAGTACGTCGATCAGTACGGGGACCATCCGGTTCGGATCGACTACGAGACGGTCGTCAGCGTGGCGGACATCTTCGAGTACGTCGACCAGGAGGAGTTCGCGGACTTCCCGGACTTCCACAAGGCCCTCGGACGTGCGCTGCGCGAGGCGGACTGGTGGCCGTACAGACTCGAACACGCCTGACGGTGTGGTGTGGGGGCACGACACATACTTGTGGGAGGACGATGTAGCTCCGCGTATGGCGACGACATCTTCAAGCGGTGACCGCACCGGGCAGAGACTTCCCGAGGAGGTCGTCGACGACCTGTTGTCGGACGACACTCGCCGTCGCGCGCTCTCGATACTGGCTGACCGTGATGAGCCTGTGGTCGTGACAGACCTCGCGGCGGCGGTGCTGGCGGCCGAGCGTGACATCGAGCCGGCGGCGGTCCCCGACACTGACAGGACTGCACTCACCGAGGAACTGTTTACCGAACACCTCCCGAAACTGATGGCGACAGGCATCGTTGCATACGACTCTATGGTCGGGACCGTCGAGATACAGCGACCCGACGCAGTGCCGACCGACCACCGCTGAACTGGCCCGCGTGTCCGGGGTTCGAATCGGCCCACAGTCCGCTCTCCCGGTAAATTCCGACAGAGCAATACCCGTTGCTTCCAAACGGCCAATGGACAGTGACGAACACCCAGATCACCCATATACAGATCGATAACTACGGGCCGTGGACTGTGACGCCTGAACCCCGGCGGGAAGTCGACCTCCAGACGCTCCAATCTCGCCTGTACGCCGACCTCGCCCAGCTGGTCGGGAACCGCGACGGGTACATCTTCTTCTCGCGGTTCGACAACATGATCGCCGTCACGAACGGGCTGGACGAGGCAGCACACGGGCTCGTTCAGGAGTCCGTCGGTAATCGCTACCCGGTGACGATGAGTCTCTCGGTCGCGACGGGAACGACGCCCGTCTCGGCGCTGGGAACGGCGACGGAACAGCTACAGGAGGCCGGGAGCGCACAGGACAAGGGCCGACGTGAAGTGCTCCGCGGACAGACCATCGACGAGGAGTTCCGGAAGGCGACGGACGTACAGCTCGCGCATTTCGATGTCGACGACGCCACCGAGAAGTACACCGACCAGCTCAACGAGTTCGACACGTTCATCCAGATCGAGCAGGGCTACGCGGCCCTCATGAAGTACATGCGCGAAGCCCACGACTCGCTGTCGTTCTTCGTCGGCGGCGACAACGTCATCGCGGTCTGTCCGGAGCTGGACGAGGCGGACTACCACGACGCCATCAGCCACGTTCGCGAAGCGGTCGACGTAGAGCTGAAAGTCGGTGTCGGACGCGGGCGGACGGCAGCTACGGCCGGGATGGACGCCAAGCACGCACTAGAGACCTGTCGGGCGACCGGTGAGGCAGTCACCATCGAAACCGACACAACTGAGTAACTTGTGAACCACGCGATATAAACGTAGTGGAGGTATCTTTTAGACCGGTCGTGTGATACTGTCACACATGAACGGCGAGGTCACTGTGCGGGAGGTTATGAACCGAGAGTACGTCGGTGCGAGCGAGTCCGACGACCTCCTCGAGACGACGGAGTTGCTGCTCCGGGAGGACCAGCAGGAGATTCTCGTGTTGCGGGGGAACAAACCGATCGGCGTCGCGACGGACAGGGACGTACTGGCGTACATCGTCGACGGGGGCGACCCGGAGACTGCCACCGTCGGCGACGTGATGCGTGAATCCATTCCGACAATCGACCCCGACGCCGGACTCCCGGAGGCCCGGGACCGTATGGCGACGCGGTCCGCGGAGTTTCTTCTGATCACGGCCGACGGTGAGCCACTCGGGACGCTGACCGAGCACGATATCCTCTCGACTGCCAGGTTCGAGAGCGAGTCGACGGACGCCGTCGAACAGCCCCCGCAAGTTGCGACGACCGGACAGGAAGCCACCACCGACGGGATGCAGTCCGCCGCCGAGGATTCGTTCGACAGTCAGGGCATCTGTTCCGCCTGTAGCACGTTCACACGGAACTTGGCGTCGTTCAACGGGCAACTCCTCTGTGCGGACTGTCGTGACGTCTGAGCCGCTCAGGCCGGTCACACTCCCTGTGGCGGACGGATACCGCGGAGTAGCCGAACTGTTTTGACGGTACGAGACGGAGTAATAGCGTGGATATCGCCACCGCTTCGATGGACGACGTGGACACCGTCGTCGACCTGTGGGTCCGGCTGGCAGAGAGCCAGCGTGCCCACGGGTCACACCTGTTCGGGGACCGGAACAGGACTGCGGTCCGGGAGACCGTCGTGCAGCGTGTCGTCGCCGAGAACGTCCGTATCGCCCGAGAGGGGCGACAAACCGTCGGATTTGTCATGGTGACTATCGACAGCGGCCGCTACGAGCAAGACGAGACGCGTGGCATCATCGAGAACATCTTCGTCGAGCCGGGCTACAGGAACCAGGGAATCGGCAGCGAACTGCTTGATGCGGCGGAGGAACTACTCCGCCAGGCCGGTGCGGATGTCCTCGCGCTGGAAGCGATGGCGGACAACGAGTCCGCCCGGCAGTTCTACCGAGCGCACGGCTACGCACCACACCGGATCGAACTCGAAAAGCCGACCGAAAACGATACTCTCTAAACGGTCCCCACACAACGCAGGCATGCAACCGCGCCAGGGGAGCTTGGGTGGTCCAAGCACTCGACTTGTAATCGAGAGTTCGTGGGTTCAAATCCCACCCCTGGCTCTCATCAATTTGCTTACATGCCAACGGAAAACGGCATGGAAACCGTCCGCCTGGTGGAGATCAGACGGGCGATATATTATATAAGTCTATAGATAGCTCGCCACAGACTGCAATCGAAACACAGGGGGTGAGTGCGTGATGCACTCTGGCGCAGTCCAATGGCGGGTTGCCTGCGAGTGTCTCCCCGGCGTTGCCGAGGAACGGTCGACACAGCCCTGGGAGCGGATGCACTCGCAGGACAGCGAGCGAAACCTGGAGTATTTCATCAGCGAGGACCGCATCCGTGCCGACCTCGATGTCGACGACCTGGAGCAGCGTCACGAACAGGCCCAAGGGTCGCTGGTCTGTTGTACCGTCTGTGGCCGGCTGAAGGAGGTGCAGGGATGACGACCAGACCCCTGTCGTGTCCGGCTGACGGGGCACTGCTGTGTGCGTGTGCCGACGGCCACCGCTTCGAGTGTCTCCGGTGTCACACTGTCTGGCGGCCCGAAGAGGTGGTGCCGGATGTCTGAGGCCGACGACGAAGCGTTCCAAGCCTGGACCGGGAAGCTGTCCCAGTCCAGCGCGAAGCTGGCCGCCGACGTGTCTGCAGAGATTCTGGCCACGGAGTTCGGCGTGCTCGATTCGGACGCGCTGGACGACCTCTGCAGCGACGCCATCATGGTCGCCTTCGACGAGGGCTGTCACGAGGTCTCGCTGAGTCACTTCCGAGACGCCTACGAGACTCTCACCACCGACGAGGCGGGCGAGACACCCGACACCAGCGATTCGTCAGCATCTGACGCAACGGAGAGTGGGGTAGTCCAAGAGGCGGCCGACTCTCCCGACCCATCGAGTGGCGACGTCAACGACACACCGGAATCGACAGCCACGACCGTCCCGGCAGATTCTGACGCATCGACGCCGAATCCAGCCGCGATGGATCGCGACGCGCTCGAAGCCGAGGTGGAGGCGCTTCGGGAGCGCGTCGACGAAATCGAATCTCTCGCTCGGGATACGCAGGGCCTCGTCCAAGCGGTCCGTCGACAGATGGCCGAACAGGCGAAACTCCTCGTCGGTGAGGAACTCGTCCAGGAGGCCGGCATCGCCGCTGACAGCGTGGTGAACCACCATCAGCGACTGCGCGAGCTCGACGCGCGCGTGCAGGAACAGGGTGACAAGATTCAGATGGTGCGGGTCGACGGCGGCGGGAGTCCGGACGACCCCGATGCACGGGCACGACGCATCCGCCAGACGCTGTACAACAAGGCGAAGGACCACCCCGAAGGCAAAGCCCAGATGGACCGCAGTGACGTGGACTCGCGGCTCGGTGGCGGGCATCATCGCGACACCGTACTCGATGCCATGAAGCGGGCTGCGGATGGCTACGACGCCGAATCCGATGGACGGCCCTACACCGCTATCAACGGCAGTAGCGACCTCCAACCGGTCGATGCGATCACGTTCTCCGTCGGCGACGGACGCGGCTCGCCGTCGAAGGTCGTGATGAACCTGGCCGATGTGACGGGTGCAGAGATTCGTCAGAATCTGACGACGAAAGAGACGGCGGAGGGCCCCGAATGAACCCTGCCACAGCCTGCTGGATTCCACCGCCGTTTGAGGGAATGAAAATTTCGTTGCAGTAGTCGTGCATGTATCGTCGCTGTAGTCGTACGGCAACTCGCTCGAATCTCGCTCATCTCTCTAGAGCGAGACTCGTGGGAGTGTGACGGCGGGAATCTTTCGTCGTCAGATTGTGACGCAAATCGCCCCTCGAATCATGACCGACACATCCGATCCGATGACCGACCCGATTACAATTCCACCGGAACTGGCTGACCTCGCACCAGCTGCCAAACTGGTCTATCTCGCCGTCGATGCCCACGCGCCAGTCTCACAGGGTGAAATCCGGACCCGGACGGCGCTGGCCGGACAGACCGTTCGCGACGCGCTCGACCGTCTCGAAGCGCGTGGCCTGGTTCTGTCACGGCCAAGCACAGACGCCCGCAGCGTACTCTGGAAACCGGCGACTGGCTGACCCCTCCTGAACTTCTGGCGCTGTTGAAATCCGAGTACTATGTTAGATAGAAGTCTATTCAAATTGATCGTAGGACAATTTGTATCTCCTATCTGGAGGAAGATGAGATGTTATGTGCAGGATGTTTACTGAGCGGCCGGGTCGTTGCGTCCGCGGAGAATCGTGTTCCTGAGTCGAGGCAAATAATGAGTGAGATCAGTTGTCGTGAGGATACCGACGATGTCGCCATCGTCGGTGACCGGGAGCCGTCGGATCGAGTGCTCTTTCATCAGGGCAGCAGCCGCGTGGATATTCTCTGTGCTGGCGATCGTGACGAGTGGCGTACTCAGAAACGTCTTCACGCGAACGGAGTCGATATCGGCCCCTATTGCCACCTGGTGCATGATATCGGATTCAGTGACAATCCCGCTGTACGCGCCCGTTTCGGTATCACCCACTAGCACCGATCCGATGCCCTGTTCCGCAAACAATGTCGCAACCTCACAGGCCGTGGTCTCTGGTGAAATCGAACGCACATTACGGGTCATCACGTCCCCAACTTTTTGGTCAATCATACTATATGTCTCTGCCCAAGATGGTTAACACTGCCGAGTAACCTCATCGAAGAGTTGTATACGCTATCTACGCCCAGCGTTGTCTCTAATCCCAGTTAAGTGCTCAATATAGGGCATACACGTCCCAGTATAATCAACTATCTGTTCGAATTCTGTTAAAAACGCGGTGCAAGATACAGAGAGTAGATTCAGCAGGGCGATACCGGTGTGGATTGCAGAGTCCGGGAGTCTCGCTCACATCGATGACGTACGCATCCCGGAACAGCGACCGGTCATTCGAGCCACCTGGCGAACGAATCGGTCGCCTCGGCTCGTCGGATGTACTCGCGTTGCGTCCCGGTGATCGCGTCTGAGAGGTCTTCGCCCGCCTCAATCCGATCGCGGACCTGCTGCCGTTTCCACGTGCTGGGGGTCGTCCGGGCATCCCACCGGGCCGCGACGGGTCCGAGTAACTCGTCGACGTGGGCGGGTTCGAGTCCGCGGTCCTCAAGTCCAAGGCGGGCCAGCTCGAACACCTCGTCGTAGACTACGGAGAGGTCGGTCGCTAGGTCGCCGTCGCGGGTGACCCACGCCAGATCGGCGTCGAGGCCATCACGCGCCGCGGCATACAGCGACTCCTTGGCCGCGGACCACGGCAGGGAGGGCAGCGGGTGGTCGGTCGCGACGACGCCGTGAATCACGCCGACGACCAGCGCCTGCAACCCGACCACGTCATCGACTCCCGGTTGGGACGCCAGCGGGCGGTACTCGATGCGTGGTCCCTCGGGCCCGAGGACGGGGCGGACCCACCGCCAGCACGTCCCTTGTCCGTGCAAGAACTCCCAGAACTCGTCGACGAATCCCTCTCGAGGGGCGTCCGTGGTCCACTCGCGGAGGTACGGCGCACACCGGCGGTCGTCGACCACTCGCTCAACCACGTCGACGGGAGACTCGATATCCCGTGGGAACCGGACCTTCCCCGGACCGCCCACGTTCATCGCTTCGAATACGGGGAGTCGGTGCTCGACGGGACCATCGAGCGCCACCTCGGGATCGTCCACATCGTAAAGATCAGGTGGCAGGAAGGGGGCGTTCGTCGACAGCGCGAGGACCGGCCCGAGGGTCCGGAGCGCGACGTTGAAGTAGTTCGGAAACTCGGCGGTTGGCACCTGGAGGTGTATCTGCATCGACGTGGCCAGGGATTCGACCAGGATGGTGGGGAACGTACGTCGACAGCCGGACACGTCGAGTTCGACCGGTCCGTGGGCCGTGATGTCGGCGTTGAGGGCGTAGTACCGTGGTTCCGGTGCCATATTCACCGGGATCACGACATCGTCGTCGCGGTCGACCGCGGTCAGGTACGCGAGCGAGCCACCTCGCGGTGGAATCGTCCACATCCCGTCGGTGACGAACCGACGACCCGCGTCTCTGAACGCCCGGTTCACACGGTCGATCCGCTCGGTGACAGCGGCGACTTGCTCATCGATACCCTCTGGCGTGAACGCCGTCGCTAGCGTGTTCAACTCGGCGTTGTGCCGGCCGAGTTCGCGTTCACAGACCGCTCCAAACGCGGATTCGGGAACTGCGGCTAGTCGCTCCTCACCGTCGACAGCGATGCCCTCCAACTCGAGGCCAAGGGTGAACCCACCGCCGAACCGCCCGTCAGCGAATGCTTCGCGCAGCCGCGCGGCTTGGTCGGTCAGGCGCCGTTCGAACTCCTCGTAGACCTCTTCTCGGCGGGTGGCCCGGACGAGCTCCAAGGAGTCCATCAACCCATCTTGATACTCGTTGACACTTGAACCCTCGGTCCGCGTATTCAGTAGGCATCTAAAATCACGTTCTGCTGAATACGCGCGCTGGGCCCTGTTTAGACGCTCGTGAAGATACCGGTTGGCAGCTCTATTGGATGAAAAGCATTCGTCCGTGAGTGCTTCTCGTTCCGATTCCGCTCCGTGGCGAAAGACCGTTCCGGACGAACTGCACCGCGTCTAAACAGGGCTCGCGCGCTGTATTCAGCAGCGCCCGATCGAACTACCGGGATGCTGTCAGGAGTCGCCTGCTGAATATAGAGTATGTAGTCAGCACAGTTAAGCGAGGGAGTAGTGCTTACTATGCCGGCTTTCTCGACTGGATTTGGCCAGGATCAGCTGAGAACCTGTCCTGGTCCCTGTTACATGAGGTATCTTGAATATATGTGGTAGAAAATAACACAGTATGGTTGCAGTGGCGTGGCCTATCGAAGGACTGCGGAGGCTCTCCCGCCGAGCGATCACTGGACTGTTCGCCGGCGGGAGCGTCTTGGCATCCCGGCCCGCAGCCGACCTGCTGGCGAGAGCCAGTGACCTATTCGATCTCGGTTTCGGTCTATTTACCATCTACCAGACGCTCGGCGGCGGGAATACACTTGTCAGCCCCATTCTTACGTACGTGGCCTTCGGATATCTCGTGTACGCCTACATCCCAGATTTGTACATTGAGAGGTTCGGCAATATCGTTGAGGCCCGGGGTTTTCGAGCACTTACTGCGGTCACAACCCTTTATATCGGACTCCTCATCGGTCAGATGACAGGGAGCGCTCCGGATCAGGGCCTGTTCGTCCACCTCCCGCAAGATGTTGGGGGTATAATCGTGGCCCTCTTGGCTGGCTTCATAGTCATTACAGTCGTATTCAGTGGGTACATACACCTAGTCAGAGGCGAGCGCCTATTCGACAGGTCAGGTGCCCCCTTCGAGACGTTGGATGTGTCGAGTATCCGGTCAATACAGGGGAAACTTGAGAAGATCGAATCACTCCCAAGGCGTCGTCGCCACTTGTTAGTCGCACTTTACGAGAGCGAAGTCGGCATACTCTACGTGACTCCAGCCATCATTCTCGGTTTGGCACTGGCCGTCCTGGGGCTTCTTTCACCGATACCAGAAGGACTCGTAGTCGTGGCTGTTCTCGGGAGCTACGCCCCCCTCGGCGGGCGGCTACCCTGGTCGCTCCCCGACAGAATCGACAGCGACATTGAGTTCAGGATCGCCGACAACCTCATAGAAACTATCCAAAACCCGAAGGGAATGTGCCTGTCAGTGTTTTGTATCTTGGGCATATTGACCAGCGGGCTTTTCCTTGTCGGTGGTATCTCCTTCCTCATCGGCGCCGGTAGATCATTTCTTGAGGCGTGGCCCGGAATCGTCGCGATTCCAGATGTGTTGGGCGACCGATCTCTTTCGGAGCTGGGCGTCCTTTCCGCACGTCTGTGGGCCAACATAGGGGTGGGCACGAGTTTGATGACGTTCAGTCTCTACAGCCTACTGTACTGGTTCCGGCAACTCCAGCGGCTGCCGGCGTACGTCCCATTCTGGCAAGCCTACTGGCAAGGCGAGTCCAGTTCGCCTCCTATGCCGTCGGTGACGCGGCCTCCCGGCCTATTCTTGCCCGGAAACGCTCTCTTGTTGGGGTTGGGCGCAGCGACCTGGCTGATTATGAAAGGTAGTTCGTTGATGGGGTGGGTCGTGTTTGGAGTCGTCTGGCCCGTTCTGGTCGGAATCGTCGTCTGGTCGGTGCGTGCTGGCTACCGTCACCCACCGCAACCACTCCGGGGCGAGGGACGGGCCGTCGTCTTTGCCTTTGGGATCCAGTTCGTATCCTTCGGTGTCGCGGTTGTCGTCCTCACCCAGCAGTCACCCTGGCCTATATTCGGCACCCTGCTGGTCCTCGTCGGATTCATGTATTCCCCTGAGGTCAGCATGTACAGCGAGCGTCGACAGGGCGCGGCGCACTATCTCAGCGATCTCTACTGGGCCGGACTCGTTGCTGTCTCGCTGTTCGTAGTCGAATCCCTCGGGTCGGTTCCACTCGTCGTGTATCTTATCGCCGCTGGCCTCCTGCTGATGTCGTTGTTGATCAAGATAATTCTGTCCTCTCACGCCGGCCCGTCGACGGGAGAGTGACTTCACGAGTAGGTCTGTAGGCTGTGGATTTCTTGAGGAATCGACATGAGACGAGAACACGGAATCTTCCTCAATCCTCCGTTGTAGGTCTGTGTAACGTTCTGCAGTTTTCTCACCTTCAACGGAATATCCATTGGCTTCTTGATGACGTCTCAGAACGCTATTTCGTGTTCTTTGTTGGTGACCCTACTGGACCACTGTCGCTCCTCGTCTCTGGCCCCTCTCAGTTACACACCCGTTCCATCTCGTACTCGAGCAGGACGATGTCCATAGTCCACAACGCTTGCTCGTAGTCCGGGTTCCCGACGACTACAACCGGTGCTTGCTCTCGAAGGTGAATACGGTATTCACCCGACTCCGGAAACGTGAACTCCGTCTCAATTCTGTTCATAAAACCCGAATCGTACTCTCCCTCAATGTCGAAGTCCGCTGGTTCGATATGCAGTCGTACCGTCGCCTCGTCGTTCGCCTCAGTCGCCGAAACTACTGAGGCTTCCAGCACGTCGCCGCCATCCACCTCAATGTACCACTCCTTTTCATAGAAACTCGTTAGCTCCTCCCCACGGAAAATCATCGTCGACCCACGTCTGACGCGTTCTTCGCGACAATTTCCACTATCACCACCGGTACAGCCCGCACCCACGACGCCCGCCAGCACCGCACCCGACCGCAATATTCGACGCCGTGACATATTCTCGTGGTCCTCAGCCGACACGGACATACGTCTTGATACGAATTCTGAAAGAATAATACTATGCCTGTTTCGACGTTGCGGGATACTTCTGTAAGATACACCAGCATTGCGTCGAACTTGTCCAAGGCGTCTTCTTGACTGCCGCGCAGGTCTGATGGCGTGTCGTGACTGCTTTTGTTGTCGCTTACACCACCCGAACTGTTTTGCTATGACCTGATGGATAACCATCTGATCGTGCGCGGAACTAGTCGGACGCCATCGAACCACCTCCAGCAGTATTCCTGTGTGTTGAGAGATATCGCTTCACAGACAGTATGTTGTACTGCATTTGCGCGCTCTATTCAGCAGGTGGTTCCTAATTCAATTCGAATCTGACACAAGTTCCAGTCGTCTATTCATGTAGCGACTGGTCGGTTGATCCGTTCCTTACTGTTGAAACCAATCCAGGACGTGGACTGGTCTGGCATTCTGTTTATCAATCAGAGATGCAATTTTTTGACCGCCCGAGTATCAACCGAGTTTTCTGTTAGCAATCGGCCGAGACGTTGGGGTATCTGCCGGGATTATCACTCCAGCCACCCATGCAGTTCTCAAGACACTGCCCCAGGAATCCGCACACTAGCCACGTCACTGTGGAGGGGCCTGCGGAGCCTTTCCACCAGCCATGAGTACGCAATCACAATCCCCGACCGTCGAGTGTTACGGCCCGGCCTGTACCGAGACCGGCCGGAAATGGGAGTTTCGTGACGGCCGATACTGCTCAACCGAGTGCGAACTCCGCCACGAGGGCCACCAGACACTGGCCGAACTGAAATACGACCACACCCGGTGTTTCACGTGCTTCCGACGGCTCAAGGACATCAACCCGCCAAAGCCCGACTTTGAGTTTACCGAGAACGGCCACGGCTGGACGCGCGACGCGGACGGTAATTTCACACTCCACTATTATTCTCAGGAGGTCACCCGCAGCGCTGCAACGGGCTTCCAGTTTCTGACTGGCGACGCAACCAAGGGCGAAAAGAACCGCGGCGAGCGGGTCATCACTGGGACCATCTGTGATGCGTGTGGCCAGACGGACCACACCGACCACGACCCGACGCTGGCCACCAGTGCTGCCATCGACCGCCTTGTCACGTTGCTCGACGCCAACGACGACGCCAGCGTCGACGCCGAGAAACTCCGGCAGGGCTACGCGTTCACAAGCGACCTGCCGCTGGCCGTCGGCTGGGCGTTAAATGACGGTTCCCGATGACCCGTAAGCCGCTCGACAGAGCGCTGGCGAGGGACAGCTCCACTTCGTCACACGACTCCACCCACTTCGTCTGTCCACAATCACGCAGTCTCCACCCCTACCCACGTGGTCGCGTTAACTTTGTCGTGAGTTGTGGTGGACAGCGAAGGCTTCGAGCCAGTCTTGAGCTGTCTCTAGCTCGACATGGCTGAAACTATTTGCAAACGAAGATGTCCGGCGTTCTATTTCCCAAAAGACACGTTCGATAGCATTCCGATTTCCATGTGTGAGAGTCTGAAATCGGTAGCCATCTTCAGCCAGAACCGGTCCAAGATAATCAGCATCGTCGACGAGAAATACAAGGTCGTCAAGATGATACCGGTGATGAAGCTCGGTCAGAAACCACCGCGTCGTCTGTTTCGTAGCTGTCGGAAAGAGGCTGAGATGCAGGATTTCGTTCGTTTAGGGATCGACAGCGCCGTACAGCCAAAACTGCTGTCCGTGGAGGCGGATCATCTTCTCGTCAACCGCGAGTTGATCCGCGGTCACCGTTGAAATCGGCTGTAGATCGGCCTTGTGAACCCACTTGTGAATCGAAACATGACTGCGTTGGACTCCCAAATCCTCAAGAAACTGACTGGCATCCCGAAGTGACATACCTGCCAGATGACACCGGATGCCCACTTCAATCGCCCACTCGGGAGTCCGACGTCGCTCCACAAACGACAAGTCGATCCACTCGACACATCCACTGAGGCGGTCGAATTCTGCCATAGACACTCAGAACTCGTCCGCCTCATTCTCTAACTTAACGCGACCACCCACGTCGCCCGACGCTTTTCTATGCTTCAAGTCACGCCCAGCATCTCGTTTTTGATCGAGAACGTCCTCGTGGCCCTGCTGATAATCATCTATCTCGCGTATGAGATCCGTCTGGGCCGGGGGCAGGCTCTGGCCAGCAAGCTCAACGGACTCGTTGAGGTGACGGTCGCCATCGCTCGCGAAAATCCCAATATCGACGAGGAAAGGGTCGCCGACCGGCTGAATGGTGACGCTCCCAGTCAGTTCCAAGATGACGACCACTAACCCATGCTCCAGGCACTCACCGAGTACGCCGCCACACATCCCGAACAGATAGCGGCTACTGTAACCGGGCTGGGCGGCGCACTCACGCACTGGAAGAAGACGGGCAAGCTGCCCATCGGTCGGCTCCCGTATCGGTCGGCGCGCCAGATCGCCAAGGACCTCCGGCATCGGTACTTCACGAAACCCCGTCCACAGGGCGTGCCGGCGCTGGTCGTCGACTGTGCCCCGTCGACGCTGGCCCAGACGCTCCGCACGCAGTATTTCGAGTACCCGCCAGCGAGCTACAACTACCGCAGCGAAGACGTCAACCTTCGCCGTCCGGCCGGGACGGCGCCGAGCCCCACGACCGGCGAGCCCACGCCGATGGAGGTGCACGCCCGGGGCTTCGAGACGACCGACGGCCGCACGCTGGTCGTCAGCCATCTGGAGGCCTCGCGCTACGAATCCCAGGGGCTGCATCTCGACGGCTCGCTGACCTCATACTCCAACGGCCGCGACCGCATCCGCCAGGTTCTCTCCAAGGCCGGCCCGTCGCAGACCGCTATTGAGAGCGAACGCAGCGCCGACATTGACGTGGTGTGACACCACCCTGCATGTGTTCCGCATGCCCGCACTGTATCGCAGAAGGAGAGCGAAAAAAAAAGGTAGACGAATATGACCAGGCCGCCTACGACCGCATTCTCGAGGCCGGCCACGTCGTCGGCCACCACATGTGCAACCCTATCATCGCACTTCCATCTCTGCTACTCAACGGCACCCTCAGCCCGGAACGAAGACAGTCCTACGAGTCCCTTTCAGGCGCATAGGAGACTGTGTTTGCTGTCAATGGCGGTACCTTCCTGACCATTACCGAGTGCCCAACTCAGCAGCGTTGCGCGATGCGTCAAGAATCAGAGTCATTAAGCTCTTCATTTTTTTCAGCGGCATACCGGCTAATCTTCTTTAGACTCTGGGTTGCTTGATTAAGTGTTGGCAGCGATGATCCCTCTGGAATCGAATTCTGTCCATCTTCAATCGCATCGACAACTCTTCTCAAATCGCGCTTAATATCCTCAAGTGTACTATATGCCTCCAAATTTCTCTGGTGGAGATTTGTTTGGTCTTCGAACCCGTCAACCAAAGTGCCACAGCTCGGACACTGTGGGACATTGATTGTATCAGTAGCGAAGGAATTATTAAAATCAATTTGACACTTGACACATCCTATAGTGCTAATGTCTCCTATCTGCATATAGAGCAATGTGTAGAATTGGCTGATAAGAATGATGAATACGCGCTGTGTGTGCAGCATTACCCTTTCGGACCGCTCAGTGTCTGTCAGGAGCACCGCACAAGATACAGAGGGTTAATTCAGCAGAAAAGTCATATATCATAAGGGGAATAGATGGGTATTACATGGGAAATGAGAATCGTACATTCATTTGTCAAACCTGTCAGCGAGAATTACCTATTACAAAACAAGTTGAGGACACTGACAAATTTACGAGTTCAAAAAAGCGAAAAAAGAATGTTTGTGACGATTGTCAAACCAGAAAAAACGGGGAGGTGAAGCTACCGGGAATCCGTGAGGAAGGGAGCGATACCACAGAATTCAATCCAGCGAAAGGGCTGTTTGATGAGGAGGGGAACCTCGGGACGCCTGATTCCTCGAAAGATACACAATTGGATCTCACCGCTACGACAGACGCTAATCAGGAGGACAGCACTCAAGCAGACGAAAGCAATACCATAGATACTGTCACTGGTGCCTCGCCGACGTTTCTATATCGAGGTGATAAGAAAGGCTCAGTCGGCAAAGGGAAGATATCGCGGTACCGGTTTGAACTTGAAAACACTGTAACAATGGAGTACCAAGTGAGTATAACCAATGGGCCCAATGCTGATATACTACTCTTAGATCAGGACAATCTCGAAAATTGGATTGCAGGTGAGAAAACTCAGTATTTTACTGACCTCTCTGTGTTGGACACAAGAGAAGCGAGGATACAAGGGACAATCGCCGGTGGAATAAAATATATTATTATAGATAATACTGTGCGGGGAAAAGCAAAGCCACCTGTCCTCGGTGATAGTTCGGACGGCATCATCGAATTCAGTCTTGAGTATGCAGTCTACCGCTAATCACTGCGCGGCCTTTGCGACGCTTCGTGGCTGGTGTTAGTACACACGTGAATACGGTGAAATCGACTGAAGAGACACTCACAAACCGATTCTTGTTACTATATATATTCATATTAGTTCACAGCACAGACCACTTTTCCTATATCAAACCCAGAGACTGAGGGCGCAGTAAAAAGGTTGATTTTGGGCTTGAATATGAAAAACAAACGCTCTGCCGCCGAATTTCAGGGAGCAATTTTCCATCTGACCCACTTCTTTCGATGCCCTCAGAGACTACATTGAGGACGAATTCCACGATAGATATGTGCTATGTATTCAGCAAGGCTGGTGAAACCTGTCACCGACTGAGGGGTTCATCAAGCCCAGTCCTTTCCTAATCCATGACCGACGAACAGTGTGGCCACATCAAGAACAACGGGGACCCATGCGAGTACACGCCGAAATATCCTGACGGGAAGTGTGGCATCCACTCCGCGGAAAACGACCAGACGTCGGCCGGCGGTCGCCCCTCGAAGTTCGAACGGGTCAAAAACGACCTGCTCGAGGCGGCCGGCAGCTTCCTCAACATCAAGCAGGTTGCAAACACGGGCGGCGTCAGCCGGTCGACGCTGTACAAGTACCTCGACGACCACGAGGAGTTTTCGGACAGCTTCAAACGCAAGCGCGCGACAGCAGCTGACGAACTCGTCCAGCGAGCGCTGGATCCCGACGACGAAATCGACATTCAGTTCGCTCGCTTCCTGCTGGAACGATCCTTCAAGTTCATCAAAACAGAGCGCCAGGAAGTCGACCTCAATGCCGACGTCGACGCGACGGCTGACGTAACCGCCGACTTCGTCACCTACACGCCAGACGATGAGGACAACCACTGACCGACAGGCACTGCTTGGCCCCAACGGCAAACCGCCGACGTACACGACCCATCCCAAGCAGGAAGCCGTCCTCGAATCCGACGCTCGCCATCGGACCTGTGCCTGGGGCCGGCGTGGTGGCAAGAACATCACGGCCGTCATCGATATCACGGAGTACGGCCGTGCCCCATGGCGCTCGGACTGGGGCGCTGACGACCCCACGACAGCGACGGTCTGGTGGGTCGGCCCGACCTACGACCAGGCCAAGAAACACGGCTACGACACGCTCAAGGCGGCCCTGCCCGCCCACTGGATCGAAAAGACGTCCCGCAGCGAGCCCTACGAAATCCAGCTCACCAACGGCGTCACCTACGAGTTCCGCACCTTCGACAAACCCGAGAGCCTCCAGGGTGCTGGCGTCGACCGGATGGTCATCGACGAGATGGCGTACATGCCACGATCGCTGTGGGACAACGACCTCCAGCCCATGCTGATGGACCGCCTGGGCTGTGCGTTGTTCATTTCGAAGCCACGGGGCCGAGGGCTGTTCTACGAGATGTACCAGCGCGGGGAGAGCGATGATTTCCCCGACCACGAGAGCTTCCATGCCACCAGCGCGGACAACCCCTTCATCGCTGAGGACCCCACCGAGAAGCGTGGCGACGTCCCCGAACGCGTCTACCGGCAGGAGTACCTCGCCGAATTCGTCGAGGAGTCCGGCGGCGTGTTCGAACACCTCGATGAAACGCTGTTCACGGCTGCCTACGACATCGACAGCCACGATGGGACAGCACCGTACCGTCATGGCTGGGACTTGGCCCGGCATGAGGACTGGCTGGTCGGTGTCGTACTCGACGCTGACGGCGACATCGTCCACTTCGAGCGCGCCCGTGGCCTGTCCTGGCCCCAGATTCAAGGGCGGATCGAGACGGCCGCTGCCGACTACCCCGGCACGGTCGGCATCGACGCCTCGCGAGACAACAAGCTCGTGGCCGACCTCGCGGCAGCCGGGCTGAATATCGTCCCGGTGAGGTTCACGCTCCAGCGCAAGCAGGACCTCGTCGAGAACCTGGCGGCTGCCATCGAGGCCGGCGACCTGACGGCACCAGAGCTGCCCCAACTCCAGCACGAATTGGAGATCTTCGAGTACGAGGTGACGCCGTCCGGGACGACGAAGTACCACGCCCCGGAGGGCTTTCACGATGACTGCGTCGACGCGCTGGCGATGGCAAACGCCGTGACTGCCCGCCAACGGTCGGACGACGGATTCGCACGGAGCTTTTGACACATGCACCAGCACAGCACCTTCTGTCAGCGCTGCGGGGACCCGCTCGACACACCGCTGGCGAAAGCCAGGGGCGTACATCGCACCTGCCCCGGTGACGAGGTCGAAAAATGAGTAGCGGTGACACCGAAATCGCCCGCACGATCGGCGGCGACGAGTCCAACGGGTCGGCCTGGCAGAACCTCCAGTCTACGGACTACACCGACCGCGAGACGGCGAACGCTACCAGCAGCCAGCAACACGATCCGGATGACCCGCACGACCAGACGGACTACTACGAACCGCCGTACCCGCCGACGAACCTGGCGCTGCTGCTGGAGCGCTCGGAAACCCACGCCCGCTGTGTCGACGCCAAGGCCCAGGGCGTCGCAGGCCACGGATTCGACATCGTCCCACACGAGGAAGCCGTCGATGAGGACAGCGATAGCGAACCGCCGGGCGAGGACACGGTGCGAGAGTTTTGGTTCGGCGACGACTCAACGTTCCAACTCGGCGTCGACGCCCAACCGGCCACGCCATCGCAGGTCATCGAGAACGGCTGGACGGACTACGAGTCAATCGGCTGGCTAGCGATCGAGGTGCTGGCCAACGACATGACGGGCGACCCGACGGGACTGGCCCACCTGCCGGCCCATACGATTCGCAAGCGTAGCGACGCGCCAGGGTTCGTGCAGATCGACCCCGATAGCAATATCATCGAGGGGTATTTCGCGCCGGCCGGGGCACGGTATGGCGACGACCAGACGTTCATCGACGCCGACGACGGCACGGTCGGGGGTTCCATCGCCGACGTGGACACGCCCGCGAACGAACTCATCGTCTATCGCAACTACTCTGCACTGGCCCCACACTACGGGACGCCCGATATCATCCCGGCGATGGAGACACTAGCCGGTGACGTCGCCGCCAGAACCTACAACCGGCGGTTTTTCGAGAACGACGGCGTGCCCAGATTCGCAGTCATCGTCGAGGGCGGCGAACTGACCGATGCGGCGTGGGCCGAACTCGAGGAGAAATTCGCCGAGTTGAAAGACAACGACGAGGCCCATCGCGGCGTCATCCTCGAAGCCGTGTCGGGCATCAAGAACTCGTTCGAGGATGCCCACGACGTCAGCCTACGCATCGAACCGTTGACGGTCGGTGTCGACGAGGATGCCAGCTTTACCGAGTATCGCCGCGAGAATGAACATGACATTTTGAAGGCTCACGAAGTACCACCGGTCGTCGCCAATCGCACGGAGCGCATCAACCGCGCCAATGCTGACGCCCAGCGTCGTCGCTTCGCCAACGAAACTATCAGGCCGAAACAGGAGAAGTTCGCGGCGCATCTGTACCGCCTCATTCATCAGACGATGCTGGACGTCGACGGATGGACTATCGAGTTCGCCTTGCAGGGCGGCGAAAGCGAGATGCGACAGGCCGAAATCAACAAGCTCCGCATCGAAGGCACCGCAGGCGTCATCACGGTCGATGAGGCGCGCGAGGAAGTCGGTAAAGAACCACTCGGCGCGCCGGAAGGGGATCTCCTAGTCGCCGAACTCAGTCAGACCGGGCCCGCTGGTGGGTCGGGCGCCCCCTCTTCGGGCAGCGGCGAGGGCGGCGACGTCCAGGCAGCCCGCCGTGACCAGCGCGCTGCGGACCTCGGATATAGCCTGACTGACCGCGCCGACAGTGACGACTGATGTGCCAGCACTGTGGGTTCCTCGCCAAGGACTCCCCGACAGAGGACGCTGTCCGGCGGACGTTCATCGAGGCGTTTGTCCGGCTGCTACGCCAGTGGCACGACGACATCCTGTCGGGCCTCCGGGATGGCGACATCAGGCCGGGTAGCCAGCGGGCTATTCGGCGGACGATCGGCCGCTATCTTGACGCGTACCGCGATGGCGTTACCGCATCGTTCGAGACGCTGTACGAAGACGGGGCCGAGGCCGGCCGTGCGGTCACCATCCGCCGGTTCGACCTCGACGTCAACCCGCGACTACGGGACAACGTCCGCCGGGAACTCCAGACGTATGCTGCGGCGGCCAGCGACCAGATGCAGACGCGGATGGCCGACGACATCGCCCGGGCACTTCGGGAGGCCTTCGATGACGGCCTGGGCCAGCCCGAGATTGAGGCCCTGCTGACCGATGTGTTCGAGGATATGCGAGGTTACGAGGCCGAACGGGCGGCCCGCACCGAAGGGACGGCCGCTAGCGCTCGGGGGGCAGCATCGTCAATTCGTGATGCCGGCGCACCGGGCAAGGTGTGGCTCGCTGAAGACGACGCCCGAACTCGGGTCAGCCACCGCGACGCCGACGGCCAGGTGGTCCCAGTGGGCGCGCAGTTCGACATCGACGGCCACAGCGCGTGGTGGCCCGGCGACCCACGGCTGCCCATGAGCGAACGGGCAAATTGCAGATGCTCTGTAGCGCCCGTCTGGGACCTGTAAGGAGCAACTCACCTATGCCAGCCACAGCTATCGACCAAGATGCATCACCCGAGGAGTTCGAGAAGCGTGCCGAACTCCTCGAAAAGAATGAAGATGAACAGATTGCAAGGGGCGCGGTTCTAGTTCCGTCGAGACTAGATCATCAAGGGGATTTCCTCCGGCAGGGCACCATCGCGCAACTGCGAGACAACTGGAGTGAGCGCGTCGACAACGGTGACGCCCACCCCGGTGTCATGCACGCAATTTTCCCCGAAGAGCAGATGAAACTCGTTGAGGACCGCCAACTCCAGCAACGGGAAACCATCGGGTCGAAGGAATTACCCGCGGGGACGTGGATCCAAGCCTGGAAGTACACGGACGACCAGCTCTGGCAACTCGTCGACGACGGCGTTTTGGGTGGCTTCTCCATCGGCGGCCGCGCAAAGGGCCGGCTGTACGAACCCGGCGAGATGCCCGACGACGTCTCGATTCCCGACCCCGTCCAGGCCGACCTCGACGAGGCTGGCATGGAGCGTGACGACATCATGGTCCGCGAGATTACGGACGGCCGCATCTACGAAACCAGCACCGTCGATCGGCCGGCGGTACCGGATGCGACTCACGCCGAGACCAAGACCCACCTCTCGAAGGCCAGCCCGGCGCTGACCGAGAACATCGTCGCGGCGCGCATGTACCTCGAAGAGCGGGGCCACTCCGCCGACGATGCAAAGCGCCTAGCCCGGTTCCTGCAGGAGCACAAGCAAGCCGACGAGAGTGGCTGGCTCGGCCGGGCCAAATCCTGGCTGGGGCAGGGGCATGGCGACGACGGGCAGGCCACGGCCCCAGCAGCGAGCGAGACGAAGGACGGCCGGACGCTCTCGGCGGCCAACGTCGCGAGCGCGAAGGCCGTCCACGACGCAGCGCTGGACCTACTCTCTCGGTCCGACATCGAGCATGGTCGGCGCCGGTTCACGGACGACGACACGGACGGCTTCGAGATCGGGGCCTACGGCCGGGACACCGAATCAAGCGCCGGAGGCCCATCGGACGCCGATGCCGACACCAAAGCACCGACTGAGTCCGACGCCGCAACCGACAGCGACACTGAGACTACTGACATGAGCGACGCAATCGAGGAGACGCTGGAGGAGATCACCGAGCGTCTCGACACGATCGAGGCACAGCTAGATGACGATAGCGGCGAGGAAGCCGCCGACGAGGAGAAGACAGCCGACGAACCCGAGCCAGACGATGACGCACCGGCGACCGACGAGAAGGTCGACGAACTCGCCGACGTCGTCGAACAGCAGGCCGACTTGCTGGAACAGATGGCCACCGCACAGGGTGTCAGCCAACAGGCCGACACCGGCACCGAAGCCAGCGAGGGCAAGGAAGCGACCTGGGACGAGTCGCCGTTCATGACCGGAGGTGAGAACTGATGGCGGCGCGCGAGGCCAATACCGGCGCGCTCGAAAAGGTCTCCTCGACTGACTTCGCGACGGGCTCCCAGCTCACGCCCGAGCAGTTCGAGGACTTCATGCTTGACGTCGAGAACCAGAGCAACGTCCTCCAGCAGGCTCGCCAGCTCACCCCGGCGGCCGAGTCGGGCGAGATTCCGCGGCTGTCGGTCGGCACGGAACTGTTCCAGTCCGTCGGCGAGGGTAACAGCGTCTCGCTACAGACCGTCGACAGCACCGATGTCTCGTTCGCGACCACCAAGGTCAGCCTGCCGTTCGAACAGACGTGGGAGGCCAGCAACGAGCTCATCGACGACCCCGAAGCGACCATCCGCCAACTGTTCATCCGCCAGTTCGGGCGGGACCTCGAAATCCTGGCCAGCGTCGGTGATACGTCGACGAGTGGGTTCGCCGGTATTGAGGACGGCTGGCTCACGGTCGCGGACAACAGTACTAGTCCCGGCACGTACGACCACGGCTCGGCCAGCATCGACAAGTCGCTATTCGAGGACATGCGAACGGCGATGCCCGACCGCTACAAGAAGGCCCAGAACCTGGTGTTTCTGGCGTCCTACGAACAGAAAGACGCCTACCAGGAGTACCTCACCGACCGCTCGACGAGCGGTGGCGATGCGATGCTGATGAACGGCGACGAGCCGACGCCATACGGCTTCGACATCATCACGCCGCTGGGCTGGCCCGACGACCGGGTGATGCTCACGTCGATGGAGAACCTGCTGTACATCGTGCAGGACCCACTGCGGGTCAAGTCCACCGACGCCAGCGAGCGCAACGTCCTCAACGACATCGAGACGATCTACAACATGCTGGCCAAGATCGACTACCAGATCATGGAGAAATCCGGTGTCGTCACGGCCAGTAACATCGCGGCGCCCTGAGGTGGTCTAGATGGGAATTAGCTGGACCAAAGACGACGATGACTGGGACGGTGCCCACAGCCGCCGCGTGCGCCTGACAGGGGCCTTCGATACGTCCTACACCAGCGGTGGCGAACCGTTGACGCCCAGCGACGCCGACCTCGGCAGTATCGAGTCAGTAACGGTCCTCTCGCCCTCGACGGAATCGGGGTATGTGGTCCGGTACGACCACGACACTGACGAGGTGCTGCTGTTCCAAGAGGACGCCAGCGCCGGTCCACTAGCCGAAGTGGCTGGCTCGACGGACGTCTCGACGGAGACGGTCGCCATCGAGGTGCGGGGGCGGTCCTGATGGGCGAGTCCGTCGAACCCCATGTCGTCAAACTCCGGGACGACGCCGCGGGCTGGCGCCGCGTCGACGGCCCCCACCTCACGCCCGAGGAACCATTCCTGACGGGCCTCTCCGAGCAGACGGCCGACGCACTGGTCGGGTCGCAGTGGGCGCTAGAACACAGCGACGTCGAGGCCGCCAAGGCCCACCGCTACGGGTCGACGGTCGAGCCGTTCGCACCCAGCGAAATGTCGGTCGACGCACTTCGTGACCGACTCGCCGATGGTGACTACACCGCTGACGAACTCGATGCGCTGGAGACCGCTGAAACGGCGGGCAAAGATCGGACGACCGCACTGGATGCGATTCACGCAGCTCGAGAGGATGACTGATGGCTGCCCACGTGCGCAAACTCGATGACGACCACACGACGTGGACACAGACGCTCGACGACGTCGAGGCCGACCTGACGACGGTCAGCGGCGTCACGCTGTACGTCGAAGCACCCGACGGTACCACGGCCGTCTCGGGAGCCAGTGTCACCGTCGTCGACGCCGACACTGTAAGTTACACGTTTTCGGCGTCTGACCTCTCCCAGACTGGTGGGCACAACGCCGAGTTCCATATCGCCTACAGCGATAGTACCACCGAAATTAGCCCGAAAGACGGCTACTACGGGGTTCGGGTTGTCCAGAACCTCAACTAAATACTCCATGCCTACGACCAGCGACGGCACCACCGTCTACGCCACACCATCGGCACTGGAGAGCTACGTCCAGCAAGATGGCGACACGTTCTCACTGGCGGATAGCTTCGGCGACCCGACGGAGTGGCGGGCGTTTCTCGAAGCCCGCCAGGTCGAAGCGAAGGCCCGCATCGACGAGTACGTCGGCCGGGATTTCGAGGATCACCCGAGCGACACGGTCACGCGCAACGGCGGGGCAACTGGCAAGCGCATCCTCGCACTGCCCAGTCCAGTCCGCTCGGTCAGCGAAGTGCGCGTCGATGGTGACACCGTCCCGACTGAGGAGTACGTCGTCGACACGGCGACGGCCCAACTGGTGCGCGTTGCGCCGCCGTCGACGTCTGTCGCTGACCGACTCGCCCAGCGGGGCAAGGCGCAACGCGACCGGCCCGAGTGGCCGACTGGCTACGGTAACATCGCCGTCGATTTCGACTGGGGCTATCAGTCGCCGCCGGCCGACGTCGCCGAAGCTGAAAAGAAACTGGTCAACAATACGCTGTCGGGGCTAGCCCAGATGCGCGAGGGCATGATCGTCCAGCAGGATGATGTCGACGTGACGGTCAACCTGCCCTCGGCGATGACGGCCGAAATCCGCGGCCTGTTGGCAGCCCATCGGGACACTGGCCGGACGATGGGGGTCATCTGATGGCCGGCATCCGCGGTGGGTTTCGCTTCGATGACGACCTGCGGGAGACCTTCGAGGCTATCGACGACAACTGGCCGCGCCATCGGAGTGCGATTCTCCAGGCGCTGGGCGAGGATCTCGTTGGCAACCTCAAACGCGACATCCCAACGTCTTCGGGGACGGCTAAATCCACGGTGCGGACAATCAACACCGAGAGCGGTGGACCAGGCGAGGTCGTTGCTGGTGGCAAGCGTGGCGTCAACTACATCGAGCCGCTGCTGACGGGGACCGACCCCCACGCACCGGGATCGCCGAATCCCGCCGAGAACACGTCACTGGCCCGCTGGGCACGGCGCAACGGCTATCCCGGCGGGTTCGAGGCCATCTACCGGTCGATTTACCACTACGGCACCGACGAACACGACTTCGTGACCCAGCCGGTCGCGGACACGCAGGCTCGTGCCGGCGATATCGCCGAACGCGTCCTCGAGCGTCGGGGGGTGTTCGACCGATGACGACGTCGCTGGACTGGTATCCGTGGTACGAAGAGGTCCTCGAGGAACTGTCGGCGACCATCGCCGATGCCGACGTCGAGTGGGCGACGGATGGCAATCGCACCCCGTGGATTATCCTGGGACAAAAGCGACCCAGCGGCATCGACCACCCACACGCGATGGTCCTGTCGTTCTCCCACCAACGTGACGACGTCGAAAGTTCCCGCCGGAACGAACTCATCCGCATCAGCACGGACATCGGCGTCATGGTCAAACAAGACCCCCAGACGCCACAGGAGAACTTGCTGACGACACTGGAGGCGATGGCTGCCGTCGAGACGGCCCTGTACGACGATCGCTCGCTCAAGGGCACGGTCGACTATCTCGTCATCCAGCAGGCCGACGCCTTCGAGTTGGAGTCGAACATCGGCCGCGAACTCGTCGGCAACATCCAGATCGAACTGACCAAACAGGCCGACCAGCCCCGGCCGTAGCATCGCATCGCAACCACCCACAGTGAGGAGAGATACATGGCAGAGACACTCGTTGGCGACATCATCGAAATCGAACATACGGACGACCATAGCGCATCGACGCCGACCTGGAATAAGGTGGGCAAAACCAAAGACACCGTCGAGATTGCGCCCGAGACGGAGGTGGCCGACGTTCGCCACCACGAGGATTTCCAGCGCGACAAGACCGCGACATCCGAGGCCTGGGAAATCTCGTTCGCAGCCGATATCGTCACCGGGACGGCGCAACTGGAGACAATCGACCTCATCGACACGTCGACCTACGAGCTGAAAGGCTACGCCGACTCTCGGGAAACTGGCAACACAGCCGACGCGATCACCATCACCGTCTATGACAACGAGGCCGACCAGGCCGATAACACGGTCAAACACGAGGTCGGCACGACGGATTATGTCATCATTGCCGACTCCGGCGAGATGGCCGTGGAGGACTACTCAACGCGCGAGTTCGTCATCTACAGCCGCGAGCGGCCAGTGCGACTTGACGCTGGCGGGAGCCTCTGACGATGGTGGCCGCCAATAGCGACCCCATGGAGGACGCCGAGGCGTGGCAAGCCCTCTCGCCGGCGGAACAGGACGAGTATCTCGACGAGGGATTGGCCCGACTCAAGGGCGACCGCGACGAGGGCCACTGGCGACATCTCTCGGCCAGCGCGCAACGTGAGACGATTGACGCCATCGAAGGCCAGCAGGCCGACGATGACCTATCCGAGGCCGAGGCGGCGATGCAGGCGGCGCTGACGACGACGTGGACGGCCAATCTCTGGGAGCATGCCGACGACGTGCCGACGGTCCCGCTGGAATGCCGCGAACTGTCCGACCGCGAGCAGGACATCATGACCGATGGCTTCCGGCTGATGGCGGCCATCGACGAGCAGGCCCAGACGGCCGAGGATCTCGAGGCCATCACTTTCGATAGTGAGTACTTCGACAGCCTCGAACAGTTCGAGTGCTGGCTGTTCGCGTTCCTGGCCGACGTGACTGACGACAGGGCGTTCGACGAAGAGCGGTTCAGGACTGGCGCCGGTTTGCGCTCGGGCACGCGTCAGGAACTCCTGGCGGCGATTTTCTTCCGGTACGAGGAGGAGGCACGCAACGCCCAGAAATTTCGCACGGAGTAAGGACGGGAAGGCCTACGCGCAGTTCTGCCAGTTCTGGAGTGCGATGCCCCACGAGTTACCAGCGAAAGGCACACCGGAGCGGCTGTTCATGGAACACGTCTACAACGAACTACAGCGAGACCACCGGGACAGCGGCGCCGCTGGCCAGCCGAGGGGCGTGTAGATGGCCGAGGGCACCGTCCTCGCCGAGATAGTGCTTGACGGGGACAAGCAGTTCCGCGCTGCCATCGACAAGGCCGGCGAGTCGATGGAGGCTGCCGGCGACGAAGCCACCGGCCTGTCGGCACGGCTCGACCGTGTCGCGGAGGGCATGTCTGATCTCGTCGCCCCGGCGACACTGGCGGGCAATCGCGTCGACAACCTCGGCGACCAACTGAGTCAGACTGGTCGGAAGGCCGCTGCCGCAACGGCTGGCATCGTCGGCTATTCGTCAGCCTCGTCGGGCGCTGCCGGAACGTCGGCGACGTGGTCGGCCGTGATGTCGGCCTCGCTCATCCCGGCGCTGGGGGCCCTATCGCTGACGCTGGGGCCGCTGGTCGCAACGCTCGGCGCCGTCGCAGCCGGGGCTGGCGCACTGGCGGCGGTCTTTGGGACCGTCATCGGGTCGGGCTTGCTGGCGTATGGTCGCGAGCTGGCGTCGACGATGCCCGACGTTGAGAAGCCAACGGAGGCACTGGCCAAGCGCTTTGGCGAACTCCGGTCCGAAATCGCGGACATCATCGCACCACTGGGAGAGGCGTTCGTGCCACTCATCCGCGCAGCCCTGAACGCCTTGCCGGGCCTGGTTCGCTCGATTGTGGACACACTTGGCCCGCTGGACCAGTTTGCCCAGACGCTGCGGTCGATGGGTCAGCAAGCGATGGACATCATTCCACAGATTACGGCGGCGATGTTCGACCTCGCCCGCCGGGCCTTGCCCGTCTTTCAGGACTTCGTGAGTTTCATCGCTAGCCGTGGGCCGCAGGCGTTCAACCTCCTGCTGGATTCGTTCCGCGAGACCCGTGACGAGTTCGCGCTGTTACTGGGTGCAACGGTCTCGGCCTTGCCGCCGCTATTGGAACTCGGAAACACAGTCGCGCGGATACTGGTGCCGGCAGTCGCTGGCGCGGTGTCCGTCATCGGCTCTGTCGTTGACCGGTTCAACGAACTGCCACAACCACTCCGCGACGGGGCGGTCGCTGCTGGCCTACTCGGGTCAGCCTTCGTCGTGGCTGTGCCTGCGGTAACGGCCATCGCCGGTGCTATCTCGGCGCTGTTGGGACCGCTGGGCGCGGCCGTGATCGCCATCTCGGCGCTGGCCGGTGCGGTGCAAGCTAACTTCGGGGGCATCCGGACGAGCATCGAACTGGCGTTATCCGCAATCCGAACGGAATTTGAGAAGACATTCCCAGCTCTCAAATCGCTCGTCACGACCGTCTTATCGGACATCGCCGCAGCGTTTGGTATTCACGGCACAAATGTAGAAAGTACCGTTGGCGAGTACATCGGCCGGGTTACGACAATCGTTCTCGAGGGGCTACCACAGGTTGGTCAGTTCATCCGGCAGCAATTACGGTCACTGGAAGCCACATGGACGCAACACAGCGACGACGTCCAGCGTATCGTCGGTGGGCTGACGGATTTCATCCAACGCAACCCGGCACAGGCACTGGCGACGCTGGCGACCGTCATCGTCCCCGGGCCGCTCGGGACAATCGTCGCTGCCTTCCGCGACAACTGGAATCAGGCCGAGCGGACTGTTCGGACAGCGATGGCGACGATCACGGATGTCGCCCAAACGATGATGCAGTCGTTCAAAAGACAGATTATCAACCCGGCCCAGGACAGCCAGATGGCGTTTAGCCGCAACCTGACGCGGATGCTGGCCGAAAGCCAGCAGACCTTCCAAACAATTCGCGACATCGTCGGCCGCGTCATGAACACCGTGTTCACAAACATCCGTGAGCGACTGCGCTCGATGAAGCGTATCTGGATTGCCAACCTCTCGGGCTCGGATGGCATCCTCGCTAACACCCGGACGGCCTTCAACAGCCTCTGGAACAACATCATCAAACCGACGCTGACCCTCATCCAGGCCGGCTGGCGGGTGTTCGGCGACGACTTGATCCGCATCTTCGACGGTGTCCTCGGGACGTTGAACACCGTCGCGAGTATTGGCTTCGACCTACTGCTGACGTCCATCAACGTCATTCTCGACCTCATCAGCGGCGACTGGGAGGGGGCCTGGACAAACATCAAGAACTTCTTCCAGCGGACCTGGAACACGCTCACAGACTGGGCCAAGACCGACGGCAAGCAGCTCTTGGTGGGCGCGTGGAACATCATCATCGACGCCACGAAGGCTCAGTGGAGCGGGTTCTGGGACTGGCTCATCGGCAACTCGTTTTTCCCCGACCTTATCAACGCCGTCGCCGACTGGCTCACATCGACAGGCAAGTCCCTCATCAAGGGCGCGTTCGACACGATCGTCGGCGGCATCGAGGGCGCGCTGAACAGCATCGACCTGTCGGATATCACGACCGCGCTTGAAGATATCGTCAGCACCGCCGGTGACGCCCTCGACGCGATCGACAGCATCCCGAGCAGCGTCTCGAGTTCGATCGATTTGAACATCAAGAAGAACTTCCTTGGTGGGAATGAGGACGACGATAATGACGGCGACGACGGTGGCGGTGGTGGGGGTGGCAGTAACCCTGGGGCCGGCGTATCTGAGGACGATGACGGTACCAGCGGCACATCCGGGTCGGGGGGTGGCGGCTCGAACAACTCGTTCGCCGGCTATACGGACGATAGCGATACCGGCGGCGACAGTAGCGGCAGCGACCTCTACGGCGGCAGCGACGCCCCCGGCCTCGCCCACGGCGGCCTCACGCAAGGCGAGGGGCTGGCCTACCTCCATCCCAACGAGGTCGTGATGGGGGTCGAAACCGGGGCGCGAGCCCTCGCCGAGGAACTCGACGCCGGCGGCGAGACACGTATCGTCTTCGAGGAAGGCGCCATCCAAACCGAGGATCCCGAAGCCGCTGCCGATCTCGTCGAACAGCGCCTCGAACGCAGACTCAAACGCCTCTCCACGCGCTAACTCATGGCCTACCGACACGGCTACGTCCGTCACGGCTACCATCGCTACGGCAAGGGCGACCCGACATACACGAACAGCCACCAGCCGTGGTACATCACGGTCGACAGTGGGTTGGGCGCAAACATCCGCGCTGACGGCCTACTCGCGGAGACACGACCGTCGCCCATCCGCCCAGGGACGACGGTCAGCTACACGTTCTCGTTTCTCCCCCAGACGGGGCGCGGATTCGCCGCCAACGAGCACGTCGGCCGCTTCAGGAGAGCGCGACAGCTCCTCGTTCGCGCGTCGGACGTCGTGGTCTACGGCGACGTGCCCGGGGGTACGGTGCGCTATCGTGAACAACACGGCGGGCCAGATGGTACGCAGCTCGTCCGCATCGGCCCCCTGGAGGCAACGAGTAGCGCCGACGCCCCGGCCGGCGAGGAACCGCCCGGGCGCTCCTCGATGCACGATGCGCGCTGGGCAGTCGTCAGCGGCGGCGAAGCTGTAAGCCCGCAACCGGCCGACCGGACGACCCGTGCCATGCTCACACTCGAAGCGACGACCATCGCCCCAGCGGGCGAGTTCGCCACGCGGACGGCGGTGCGTGCGGCCCGCGAAGTCAACGGTCTGTGATTTCACCAATGCCACAACGACTCAATATCGACGATGGCGCGACCGCATTACCACTGAACGCCCTCTTTCGCCTCGGCGAAGGGTATGGGTGGCTCAACGGCGGCGGTGTCACGCTCGCGTCCTCGGGATCCAGCATCGACGTCACGGTCAATGCAGGCACCGTCCGTGTCGACGGAACGGTCGTCGATTTTGTACAGTCGACGCTGACACTCCCCGACGGCGCGCCGAACGACCACCGACGGGACCTCATATACATCGATTACCGTGGCAAGGCCGGCTACATTCAGGGCGAACCGGCGGAGACGGTGGCCGAACTCACCCCGAACGACCGCTTTCAGAACCCGTTGCCGGCCCCGCCGAGCGCGCAGGCACTGGATGGTGTCCCGTTGGCAGAGGCGTGGATTCCGCCGGGGACGACTAGTAGTGACGAACTCGACCCCGGTGACCTCAACGACGTCCGCGTATCGGATGTCGGTGGGCTGGGCATCATTCCCGTCCGCTCATCGGACCCGCCCGAGGCAGACCTGACACAGGACCGCCTCTGGCGCAACACCAGCGCAGAGGAGTATCGCGCGTACACGGCCGATGCCGACGCCATCGTTGCCTTCTCGACGACGACGGTCACCTCCTTCAGCGGTGACACCACCCGCCTCGTCGAGGACTTCGAGGACTCGATCAAGGACAACTGGCGGGGTGGCGATTCCGACTTTACGTACACAACGCCATCGTTCGAGGCCAGCGCGGCGGCCTACTGGGACCAGTCCACCCGCGCGACGGACTACTCGCTGCCCGGCGACGGCCTCGCCTACTATCCCGAGTCCGGGGATACGGTGGCGATGGCAGTCTACGCCGAATCCGGCCACGACCGTATCGACCTCGCGTTCGGCAAGGACGTCGACGATTTCACCGGCGACAACCGCATCCGCATCGACGTCCCGAACAACGACCTCGAACTACTCTCAACTGACGCCGACGGCGTCTCGCGCACGCTGGGCTCGGCCAGCCCCACCCTGTCGGCAGGGGCGTGGTACATCATCGAAGCCGACTACGACGGTGGCGGCAGTGGCGTTCATCCGACGCGCATCTTCTCGACAGATACCTCGACCGATCCTGGGACACGCGCCACCGAGCTGGCGAGCATCTCGTCGCCGACGCAAGACACTACCCACCAGGGTCGCGGAGTCGCCGTCGCCATCGTCGGCGAGGGTCGCATCGATTACCTTCACGCACTCGACTGACCATGGGTTCCATCGTGCATGCCTGACCCCAGTCTCACGTTCACCTACGGCGCCAGCCGGCCGGCGACATACGGCTCGACCCGGCCCGGGACCTACGGCGCTGTCCCCACGGCCCAGTATCGCCTGCGACTGCGGGCGCCCAACGGCCAGCAAATCCTCACGACTGCGTTGCTGTCCATCGACGTCACACTCGAGCATACAGCCGTCTCGACACTGACTGCGGAGCTCCCGCCGTTCGACCGACTGGAGGACTTCATCCTCGGCGACGCGACACTGGAGTTTCGCGGCGAGCGGTTGTTTCAGGGTCGCATCCTCGGCCTGCCTGGCCCGACCACTGGCGACACCGCCACAATCGAGGTGTCCGGCCCGGCACGCACGCTGACCCGGGGCGCCATTGCCGTCGGCCCCTTCAGCGGCGACGCCTACGAGGCCATCGCCGCCGTGTGGCGAGAATACACCCGCTTCGACGCGACGGTGCTGGTGCCGGATTCGCCGACCTCGCTGTCGGACTACAGTACCGAGGGGACGCCGATGGAGGTGCTGCAAGACCTGCACGAACTGGCGGGGATGCGCTTCACCGTGTCCCACCAGCAGACGGGCCCCCGCGTCGAGTCCTACGTACCTGAGGAGACGGTCAAGACCGACGACTGGACGGCCACGGAGTGGGACAGCAGCCTCGACGCCACGAACTACGCGAACGCGGTCGAGGTCTATGGCGGCGAGAGTAGCGACGGCTCGCGGGCGTTCGCTCGTGCTGCTGACCAGTCCGAGATCGACCGCCTCAGTGACGAAATTCTCGTCCGCATTGACGACGAGACACTCACGACGGATGCCGACTGCCAGGCTCGCGCTGACAGCGAACTCGCCAACCGGCTCACCGAGGACGACCTGTCGGGGTCGGTCGAGATTATCCCCCAGGTCGTCCTGCCGGGGTATCACTACACCATCAGCGAGTTCGACACCGGCGACGGCGCGCCGGCCCTGCCGGTCGAGCAGACGCACTTGCGAGAGTCACAGGGCGAGGCCCGCGCCACACTGGAGGTCAACGACAGCGGCCGTGGCGTCGTCGACACTATCGTCGACTTGCGCCGCGAGACCGCCCAACTGAACCAACCCTAAGGTATGACAAGTTACACCATCGACGACGGTGACGGCGGCACAGCGCTCGACGAAAACCAGCAACACTATCGCGGCGACGGTATCGGCGTCGTCGACCCCGCTGGGGGCGACCTGGCTGTCAGTGTCAACACCGGCGCACTCGGCAGTACGGACACGCTGTCGGTCGCGGCTGGCGACGCCTACATCCAGGGAACGACTCACACGCTGGGCTCCCAGAGTATCGGCCTCGACGGCGCCAACGGGACCGACCCACGGCGGGACGTCGTCTACGTCGACACCACGGGCAGTCTCCAGGTCGAGAACGGCACGCCCGAGGCGACGGCCCCCGACGACAGCAACCTCTATCGATTCGAGTACTTCCGGCCAGCGCCGGCGGACCTCAGCGAAACCGTCGCCTGTGTCCTGGCGGAGGTCTGGGTGCCCGCGGGGGCGACGAGCGTCACGTCCTCGGATATCCGAGATCGGCGGATTCGTGCGCTCCAAGCCGACAGCCTGACACAAGACATCGCCACCCAGACCGAACTCGACACCCACGCGAGCGATCCGGACAATCATCATAAACGCCCGTCGGCGGGTGACGGCCTGGTCGACGCCAGCGGCACGTTCGACATCGAGCCGGCGGACTTCGCCGGCGCCGGCGTTGCGGATGACGGCAGCGACGATCTCGTGATACAGGAGCGCATCCACTACGAGCCGGGCCACACTGAGATTCCCGACGGCCAGGATGACGTCGAGTACCATCGCATCGTGCCGCCCAGCGACGGGACGGTCACCATCACAGCCATGCAATTTCGCCAACAGGGCGGCGGGTCGTCCTCGAATTGCACGCTCGATGTCTACGACGCCGGCGTGGCGACGGTGGTCACTCAGATTACACTGGGGTCGGCCGACCGAGCGACGTACACGGCCGAGCAGGGCAACACCGTACTCGTCCGCATGAGTAATGCAACGGGCGGCCCCATCGACGCCGCCCCAACCATCGACGGGTACATCGACACATGACGGGCGTCCGCCAGACCAACGATGGCGTCGTCAAGACCAGCGGCGGCGCCGCGCAGACGACCGCCGGTACGCTGCTCATCGACGACTGGGAGGACGGCGACCAGACGGGCTGGGCCGGCACCGACGACACCACCGTCACGACGACGGCTATCCAGGGTGACTACTCGCTCGAGCACTCCAGTACGTCGTTCATCAAAGTAACCAGCGGCCCCGGCGTGACGAACCCGCTCCCGAACTACCCGGCCAAGGGCGCGACGGTCTCGTGGCTGGTCGACACGAGCTCGTTGAGTGCCGATTGCTGGCTGGTGGCCTTTGGCTCCGGCGACGGCACTGGCTCGGGGAGTTACAACATCCAGGCCCGAATCAAGAGCGGTGGGGATTTCGTCTTGCGAGAGGAGGTTAACGGAACCGAATCTACCATCAGCGCCGACACGTCGGGCCCACTGGCGTCGGACACCATCTACGAAATTACGTTGGAGTGGGTCGACCCCAACGATGCGACGGCGACGGCCTACGAGTGGGACACCACCAATCAGGAACGCGGGGTCAAAGTCGCCGAGGAGTCCGGCGCGGTCGACGCCAGTCACGACACAAACAACAATGGTGTCGTCGAGCTGTGGTTCAGCGGCGATGGCACCCAGGTCGAGCGCGTTGATCGCCACGTCATTCTTGAGGGACCAACGATATGATTCGCTTCCTACCCGTCCCGGT
The DNA here is from genome assembly GCF_032027985.1 of Haloarcula sp. 1CSR25-25. NCBI lineage: Archaea > Methanobacteriati > Methanobacteriota > Halobacteria > Halobacteriales > Haloarculaceae > Haloarcula > Haloarcula sp. 1CSR25-25. Next base: position 451,213 of record NZ_JAHYBW010000002.1, on the reverse strand, counting down.
GGTTGAACAGTCGACCCACCGCGGGTCTAGACGGTCGGCCACGTACGACGGGCGGGACGGCCTGACTGGTGTCCGTGGGCATTGTGTCGACGCGTTAGCATAGCGGATGCGATATATGCGTGTTGGTTCTCCGAGGACACGGCGGCACTGAAAAGGGTTGTCACCGAGGACGATGTCGTCAACGCGTCGGATTACGTCGATAACGTTCTCGCACGGTTGGACGACCGCTTCAACCGCGACCACACACTAGAGGAATAGCGGGCCGTGTTCCGCATCGAGCAGTAATAACCATGGCAGGGTCCAGCGAAGGGCGATCCCCGAGAGATGCTCCCACAGTCGGAACTCGCAACGTTCAACAGGTAGGCGGCGCGGTTGGAAGAGCAACTCAATAGGTGGACACGGGTGGCGATCGGTCGGCGACTGGCCAAGCGGGTTGCAGATGGATGTGGAATGACGGATGCGGTTGTCGAGGTTTACGACGACCTGGATTGGGCGTCCGAGGCACTCCTACCCATTGGGAAGGTTGAGGATGTCAATCACGGCGAGGTAAGCATCGTGGGGCGTGTCAGGACGTCGTGGGATCCATCCAAGTATTGCTCAGGTCGATCTCATCGCGGACGAAAGCGGACAAACGCGAGTGACTATCTGGAAGGCATCAGAGGCCCCAAGGCTCGAAGGAGGGATCAGGAAATATTACTCGGATATTTTATTTTTATATAGTTTATATGATTGCGAAGGTTTTTATATATGGCTAAGTTGCAAGTATCTGTGTTATGACTGGTGAAAAATTGGCAAGTTTAGTTGATCGTGACCCAATGCTGGGAGGGGATGAAAAAGAGACGACGCTAACAATGTGCGGACAAGACAAACATTTCTCTATTTACAGTGCTAAACCCACAGTAATTAAATCTCTACTTAAACACGATCATTTTGAGATCGAATGGGCTCGTGTAATTGATGGAGATAGCGGAAAACGAATAAAAGAACGAAGCAAATTATTAGATATTAGCGGCGACATCGTTGCTGTAGAGGGTAAAATGCCAATTGGGACTCTCACAGTGAAATCAAAGCCCCGCGCGAACGATCATCAATCCAGTATTGTAAATTCGGAGACAATAGATTCTTCTGTGTTTGACTGAGCACTACAAATTTCAATTCTGTGCCGTGTTGAATAGCTACCTATCAAGCCGATATCAAGGGGCAGAAGGACGAAGCCGGGAAGATCGACATACAACTGGGATACGACCAGTCAATCCCACGGGTCACAGTTAGCACAAAAAACGGTGCTGTCGACAGCAGCCTCGCGGAATCCTTGCCGGTTTATATTCAGAGATTGCTAGCAAAAGTTCTAGGTTCTTCGGACTGATCCGTCGGCTAAGTTCTGCGTACGAATCGAAGTTCAGTACGTTGTAGGAGACCGTGCTTCCTCGGCCGAGAACGTAGGTCAGATAGCACTGAGAGCGTCCATCTCGTCGCTCATGACTTGAACACGTTCGGCCATCAGGTGGTCGTCGACGATATCGCGGATAGTCTCCAGTGCGTCGTCGACCGACATTTTCTATCCTTCGTGGATAACATCGCGATAGTGCTTCGAGAAAACTTCGTCGTCCAAGCCAGAGAGCGCGCTGAGACTGACCGGTTTCGTGAACACATTAGCGACGCAACGCACCATTCTCGATACGCACTACAGACACTAAGCAGCCCTTCGGTTGACAATGATGGCAACGGCGCTGAGTCCGCTTTGTTGATGCCGCCACGAATCTTTTTATCACCAGACCGATTGACCACCGATCAAGCCCTCGTGGATCACGAGTTGCATGCCTGAGTAGAATCAATCAATCTCATTCGGAGTCGTCTGAAACCGCCAACTCGGTCGCGGAGTCTATTGAAATTATTGAAAAGTCGATGAATCAGTTCGTATCGACGTCGTCAAGAATCATTCTCTGAAAGGCAAGGAATATCCGTTTCATGCCACTGTCGTTAAGTCGGGTATGCTGGCTGGCGATATCGTTTGATTGGATATTGAAAGTACCCCACGGCGTAATAACAGAATCGTGCTTCAGAGGTGGCTGGTCCGTCTCAGTCTTTTCTTTCGGCAGTTCGACGGTCCAGTCATGTTGATCGTATTGATTGTTTTGATCTTTAGTAATCGTGACAACCGAGTAGATACGACCAACGTTCGGATGGTTCGGCGTTTTCATACCATCAATGACAACTGCTGACCGGGTGCCAGAGGATTTGTATGGATCATAAGTGAGACTAACCACGTCTCGCTGGCGTAACGCAATCATACGATGTACAATATTCTATCAGCGATAAAACCCAGGTACTTACGACCGGCTCAGTCGCTTCGCATGCGTCAGATATCGCGTAGTTCAGTCTCCATCTCAGCCAGCTCAGCATCAACTTCGGCATCAGTGAGTCGTTCCGACTCAGTATCAGCCGTGTCATCCGCAAAGGCGGCCTCGTCTGCCTCGGCGGTCTTCTGGGCCATATCTTGCTGGTGGGCACTCCCGAGTGCCCGTCGCACGGCAGCGGCGGTCGCGTCATCCTGTGGGAGGTAGTAGTACCCGTTCTCGGTGTTTGCCAACTCCTTCTCAGCGAGGCGCTTGCAAACCGTCGGCGCATTGTCCGCTGGGATATCAGCGTGAGTGGCGATATCCTTCGGCGTGAAGGCCATCTCGGGGTGAGTAACGAGGACGCGGAGTACCTCTGCTTTCTGTGTCCCCGGGGTAACTGAGATCCCTTCCTCTGCCTGCGCTTTGAGATCGTTGATGTGTATGGGCATGTTATCCTGTGTTATTCGTTGTTATCGAGTGTTCTTAATTGTTACTACTGAATCGTATAGTGTCTCCGCTCACACTGGCACACCCACGTATTGAATATTCGCCCGATGTGCAGGACGCGATTTGTAGCACCCACTGAGGGTTTCGAACCGAGCCCATCATGGTGACGGTCATAAGTTGTAGCACCGCCACAGCTCATCATTTTCACCCGGTAATCTTGATGTAGTGGGTAGATATGCATCGATATCAACATAGTAGTGTCAGAGCCGATGAGGCGATAACGCGGCCTGAGGAGGTCGTACCGGACTCTCATCTAACCGAGGTTCATAGCAGCGTCACGTGGATAGGTGGAGTTCTCCGGGCGGTGTTTAGTTTATATACCACCGATCATTGCTGACGGTGCAGTGTCTGACACAGACCAAACCGACAACGGAGCGGTATCGCCAACGCCAACGCTCACGGACGTCGAGGAACTGTTCGATGAGCAGTTAGACTTCCTGCCGAGCAAGGACGGGTTCCTCGACCAGATGCGGGCAGACCTGGACGTCCCGGGCGCATGGTACGAGATCGCGGACAATGCAGACGACGCGTTCCACCGGACTACGGCGAGTCGCTCGACGCTCAGGTTCGAGGTCGAGTACCGTAACCCGGACGACGGACCGGAGGAGTTGGTCATCCGCGACAACGCCGGCGGGGTCGCACCGAGCAAACTAGACGTGTTCTTTACCATCGGCGCCAGCGAGACCGGTGACGTCCAGTCTCGGGGCTGCTATGGCGTCGGCGTCAAGAAGGCCACCCTACGACTCGCGGATACCATCACGTTCGCAACGCGCCACCACTCACTGGAAAGCGACGAGGCGTGTGGGTACGGGTTCACTATCACTGACGAGTGGATCCGAGAGACCGACTCTTGGACGGGCGACCCCGAACGGTACGACATCGAACCGGGGACGACAGAGATCCGCCTCCGGGACCTCCGGTTCGACTGGGACGAGCACGTCGACGACATCCGTGCGGGTCTCGCCAGTAAGTACCGCCGCCAGCTCGGCGCGAGTCCGTTTAACGAATCGGGATACGCCGAGTTCGTCGTTGACGACGCGGAGTTGACTCCGCCTGCGACACCCGAGTGGGCGTTCCCGGCACTCGACGACCTCCACCCGCGCGAGTTCACCGTTGACCTCACCTACCCGTCGCTGTCCGACCCGATCACAGTGCGGGCAAAAGTGGGGCTCCTGAAGGAGAAGGACCAGAACGCGACGGGGACGGACATCTACGTCCAGGGCCGTCTTATCCACGAGGGCCGGACCGATGAACAGGGTGGGTTCGGCGTCGCGAACGGGCTTCGCGAGCACCGCGATGAGGCGCATGGCCGGTTCAAGCTCTGTCTCGCCATCGAGAGTGAGGCACCGGCTGACCGCCTGCCGTGGAACACGACTAAAGACCGCCTGTTCGTCGACGCGCCGCTCATGGACGACGTCTGGAACCACGTCCGGCGGTTCGCGGATCGCTACATGGCCGCGACCTTCGACAAGGTCCCGGCGCCGTTCCTCCGGTTCCCGCAGGACCATGACCACCCCGGTAACGGCGGGGCCGTTGAGGGACCGCTGGCGTACGACCAAGGGGATCAAGTCAACGACAAGCCGACGAAATCCCAGGGCGTCCTGTTCCCGACTGTCCGGGAGGTCACCGAGATCGCCACCGCGCACGCCAAACTCGGGATCCAGCGGAAAGAGACACTCGAACACGACGACGCGACCACACAGGCTCAGATGCGTGCGGTCTATCTCGATCTGGTGGCTGCCGACTTCGAGGACGAGCACGGCGACCTCGCCGGACTGACGGCTCCGGAGCCGGTGGGTGTGGTACTCCCGGACTTCACCGCCTCGGGGATGGACGTCCAGCACGAGGTCGAGGAGGTAAAAACGGCGGCGAAACACCACGCCGCGCAGGGAGTTCGGTATACCGGCATGAAGCCGTGGAAAGAGCCGCTATACGAGGCGTTTCTCGAACAGTACGCCACGGTCGAGGTTGACGAACTCTCACCCGTCAACACACGGCCGTCGCCGCCGGATAGCGGGCCGCAGGATGACGAGGACGACGATGAGAGCGGTGACAGTGGGTCTGCCACGCCAGTGAATCGTGACGTGCAGTTCGAGGGCGACGACTTCGACATCGTCGCGGAAACCTTCGATGTCGATGACGGGATGCCGGCCTCGGAGTTCGGTCGTCGCGTGGCCGCTGTCGCACGGCGGTTAGACGAACTCGGTGTGACTTTCGACTTCCAGTGATCAGCATGCACAGCGCGATCGAGTTTGACATCGCGGTCCACGAGGATGGCGGCGGAGTCATCGAAATCACCGTCGAGGATCCGCAGTTGTACGACTCGATCGCACGCCTCGCCCAAGAGGGGGCAATCAAGGACGGAAACAGCTATCGGCTGACGGTCGACGACTTCAGCGATGTCTCGGGTCTCGTGGGCCACCTGCTGGCGAAGACGACCCAGCATCTCGCGAGGGACACGACGCCGGAGGACGTCCGACAGGATGTGTTCGAGCGGGACGACAACACTTGCATCCTGTGTGGATGTAACTTCGATGCGCCCGCCGTCGCGGACGCGAGCGAGCGATCGTTGAAACGTACCCTCGACCACATCTATCCGAAAGCACAGGCCAACGGAGTCCACCGTCCGCACGACCCGTGCAATCTGGCGACGGTGTGCGGCGGCTGCGATGATGTCTTCCTACAGGGAGACAACTTCCGACTCGACGCGAAACGGATAAACCATGAACTCGGCCCATACGAACGGCAGCTCCTCGCGTGGCTCGAAAAGCGAGCGCTGTTCCGGTCGGACTGGTTGACCGGGCGGCTCAACGCCGAACAACACCCGGACTACGAGGTGAGTTGCTCGTTCGTTCGCTCCCGTCTCCGCGCCCTGACAAGCGAGGGCCTCATCGTTGAAGTCCCTCACATCGCTTCCGAGGAGAGCTTCAGCGTCTTTCAGGTGAACTTCTGCCACCCGGCAGTCCTCTATCTCGAGGCTGACGCGGTCGACGCTCACGCCCGCCTCGACGAGAAAAACTACGTCAAGGACCGTCCAGACGGTGACATCATCGGTCCATCGGATCGTTTTCGCGACGAGTAACTAAGGACGCGTTCTCTCTGTTTTCTTCCCCGCTCGAGCGGCCTCTGCACAGAACCAGAGCAGGCGGGATGGTCCGCCTGGCGGTTACTGATCGAGTATTGGACCGATCCGATCGCGGAACTCCTCAAGACGTGCTTTGGCCTCCTGGCCTTCCTCCAACTCCATGAGGATGGCCTCGACGAGGTCCTTCGGTGCCGGGTCATCATCCAGGCCTACGAGGTCGACGACCCTCTCGAAGTCGTCATCATCGACGACGTACCGGTCACCTCCAATGATGATCGCTGCCCCGTCCGTCGCCGTCTGTTGGGTCGCATCGCTCTCGGTCGATGCGGAGGCAGACGACTCCTTTGTCGATTTGAACACCCCGCTGTGATCGTCCGGCGAGTCCTGCGACGTGAGCGTCTGCTGTTCGACTGCGCCGTCGTCAGTATGGCCATCTGCACTGGCCTCATCTGTTGCCTCCGCCGTGGTTGTCTCGGTCGACTCCGCCTCGGACGTGGTCTCAGATGACGTCTCAGTCTCCGAATCGGTCGCTTCGGGGAGAAGATCGCGACTCTCTAATGCGGTCTGCATCGCCTCGCGGTCGAAGATTGGGCTCCGGTCTGGGAACGGTATTTCGTTCTCCCGGAAGGTCACTGTCACGCCAGTGAACTCCTCCATCGGGATTTTCGTGGGGTCGTCCCACACGGCGACGCCCTCAAGCGACCCGGAGGTAAGTATTCGCACCTCTTCACGATATCGTGGGACCGCCCACTCCTCGAGCAGGCCTGATTTGTCCAGTCGGCCGTCGATATGCTCGAGCCCGAACTTCGCGACGATCTTGATATCCACCACCAGCGGGTGCTCGTCATCGTTGACAGAGGCGAACTCCACCCAGTCGTCGAGCAACGGGCCGGAGAGCTCTTCGAGAGTTCGGGGCGCATATTCCGATTGCCTCCGCAGGTAGTCCCCAGCACTACTCGTGAAGTAGTGATTATCGAAGAAGTTCCGATAGGCGGGACCCTCGTACTCTCGGAGGAGCGTCTCGTCGCGGATGCGTAACGCACGGTGGGTCTTGACGATGCCCTTGAGTCGATCACGCTCGGGGTAGTCACGGGTCCGCCGGCCTCGAACCGACTGTCCAGGTTTCTCATTGAACCGCGCAGAGTTCGTCTTCGAGTCTCGTTTTGGGATCCGGATGAGCGATTCGCGCTGGCCGTCCGATCGGGAGTCCTCTAAGCCATATACTTCCAGCATCCAGTCCGGGAGGGCCGTATACGATTGCCGCTTGTACGGAGCCGCTACGGAGGCAACGCGGTTCAGCAAGGGATCAAAGACCTCGTGGTTCGGGTTGAGGCCGGTCTTCGTCGAGTTGAACGGCATATGCTCAGAGTCGCCGCGGAGGTTCACCTCGATGTACAGTCGGGAGTGACCCTGTGCAGGACGGTACGCACCCAAGTACCCCGAGCTGAAGAGGTCATTTTCGGTGTCGTGGGCCACTATCATCCGGTCATTGACCGCGACGCTCAGTCCCGCTATCTGGTCGTTGGCATGCGTCAACAGCCCGACTTTGATGTCCGCGCGTACGCCGGCGCTGTCAGGAGATACGGTATCCCCCCCTTTGTCGAAGGCGATTTCCGTGTATTCGCGCGGCGCTAACCCGTCGAACGGGAGGTAACTGAACTCGACCTCCTCCGGCGGTTCGACCTCAAACTCGTAGTGGTTGTCTGCGTCGTACTCCAGCGTGATTTCGAACGGTTGCCGGGTCGACTCGCCGATCTTCACGCCGTCACGGAGCAATCGCTGATACGTCCGTCCCAGCGCGTCCGCTACAGCTTCGATATCGGCCTCGGTGATCTCCGCCTCCTCCGACTTGTCGTCATTCCGTGCGTCGATGGCGCGACGGGCACTTTCGACGACCGGACGAAACCCGTCGCGGAGTCGCTTGACGGTCACACGCGTGTGGCCCTCTGGAAGGTCTGGTGCGTGCTCACGCGGTGACTTGAAAGCATCTGCGCCTTCCTGCTCCTTCATCCGCTCGACGTCAACGGTGAACTGCTGCCCTTCGTGCCCCTGTCGGTGGCTAGCATACGTGATTTCGGCCCCAAGCGCGGCGAGTCGACTCGCCCCCACGCCGAAACGACCGATCGAGTCCTCGACGCTGTATGACGCCCCGAGTTGAGCAAGGACGTGGAGTTGGCCTGGCGGGAGTCCGCCGGAATTATCCTCGATAATAATTGCTTCGTCGTCATCGCCATCGCTGGCGACGTACGTGATCTCCACCTGTATGGGATCCGGGAGATCGAAGCCTTCGCTGGCGTACTCGTACGCTGCGTCAGCAGCGTTGTCGACCGCCTCTTGTACTGCCGCAATCGCGGCAGCATCGGCGGTCATCGTATCGAAGATGTCGGGTGTGGGAGTGTATTCGACATCGCCGTACTCTGGATCGTCGCGATCGGGGTCGGCGTCTGGGGGATTGTTTGACATGGGGGGTAAAGGTTCGCCAGCTCCCGGATTCCGGGGGTAGTTATTTCGTTTGCGGACGTTGCCTTCTATCAACGTAGACAAGCATCCCACAAGAAGTCTTTGTCAACGCTGGGCGATGTCCACTTGCAATCGGCCATCGAATCGTTGTTCACGTCGACAAGCGAAGAGATATAGTTTCATCTGTCGTTACCAAGGATGTGTTCTTGTCTACGTTGATAGTCAGTACAGACAATGTTGACCGAAAGGTTTAAATATCTGTAGTGCATCATTGCAAATGGAGGCATGGTCGTCAGAAGCGGACCGGTCGGTCACGGATCGATGTCCCCGCGACGTGCGGGGATTGAGGAAAGCGCTTGGACGCTTTCCGAAAGCGAACAGCAGTTACCTAAATGCAATGAAAGATACGAAACCCTGCAATAAAAAGGCTACGGATACGACAGCAGACGAACAGCGCATCAAACAGATAGCGGCTCTCGTCCACGAGATGCGGACGAAGGGCTGTCAGGTCATCGACGTCGTCGGGGAGGCGGAGGCCGACCCGTCCATGACGGTGACCGAACCTAAGCGGGAGGCCCGCCGACTCATCGGCCAACTCGGTGGCGTCCTTGGCGACCTCGCTGAGGAACAGGGGGCGGCCGAGGCGGCAGCCTCTCCTGACGGGACTGACGAGGCTGAGACCGACGGCGGCCTCGGCGGGATGTTCGGTGAGGCGGACGACAGCACCGAAGAGTCCGACCTGCGGGGGTTCGAGTGACGATGGCGGGTCGCTCGCCTTCCAGCGACGGTCGCAGTAACAGGGACCCCACAATGTCCGCAATGGACGTCGTTGAGGGGTTCCGCAAGCTCATCGAAGTAGAACCTGAGGCGGCAAGCGCCCGTCTCGACAGCGTCGCAGAGACCGTAGAGTCTTCTCGCGCGGCGCGCACAAAGTTCGTGGACGCGGTCGCGGACCTCATCGTGGCGCTACCGTCCGAAGGCGCGCGCTACCCAGCGCAGGTCCTCGCGGACCTGGTGTTGGACGACGCGATGGACGTCCGCGAGAAAGCCTGCGAGACAGCCGGGGAACTGGCGGCGGCACTCGGTCAGTCACACATCCGTCAGTGCAAGTCGCTGTTTGCGGCGACGGTCCAGCGGGTCGGTACCGACGACCACGAGTTCGTGCGTGAGCAAGCGGGCGCTGCCTGTCTGACACTCGCACTGGGGCCCGGCGGCATCGACCTGCCCGCTGCGGCGATGGTCATCGCGGTTCTCCAACAGACGCTGCCCAGACGAGCAGCGACTGCGTTCGAACGCGCTGCGGAGCGGTTGCAGACGGCGAAGGTCCCGGTCACGCCGGTACCGACGACCCGCTGACTGCGACCTGACTCCCGTCATGCGACGGGGAGACACCCAAGACAGCGCTTAATCGGCCTTATGACCGCAGCTCACTGCGGTAGCCGGTAGCTCCGGGACGATCCGATCCCGGGGCCTGGCTGCTCCGTAGTGTCTGATACCCTGATGCAACACACCACTACCCTGACAGAATCCTCCGACACGACAGACGAGACGGCCCCAGATGTAGCGCACAACCAGTGCCCAGAGTGTGGGGGCCACCTCGTCACCGATGAACAGCACGGTGAACAGAGCTGTAGCGACTGTGGGTTGGTCGTCACGACCGATCAACTCGATCGCGGGCCCGACTGGTACACCAGTGAGGGGGACGGAGGCCGCCGGAGCGGCGCTCCTATCACCTCGCGGTTCGTCGACAAGGGACTGTCGACGCGGATGGGCCACGGGGACTTCGAAGCAGCCACCGAGGCGACGTCGGAACGCCGTCGCCGGCAACTACATCGACTCCGCCGCCGCCAGCAGTGGTGTCGAGGCTCTGCGGAGCCCGCAGCCCAGCGGGATGCGCTCGCCGAGGTCCGGCGCATCGCAACCTCGCTCGGACTGCGCGGCGACGTGCGCGAAGCTGCGACGACGCTCCTGTCGCGTGTGTACGACGAGGGCTTCTTCCTCGGGCGGACCGTCGAAGGCGTCGCTGCCGCAGTCGTGTACGCAACCGCGCGGATCTTCGAGGTCCCCCGCCGGTTTGCCGCCGTCGTGGTCGTCGCACGTACCGATGAGGCGGAACTCCGAGGGACCTATCTATCCATGGTACGGGCGTGCGACCTCAAGGTGCCGCCGCCACGCCCGCTTCTGTACCTCCCCGCTTTAGCGTCCGATCTCGGCCTGACCCACGAGACGCGGCGGCACGCGCGGGCGCTGCTGGAGGCTATCGATGGAGTCCCGGAGCTGACGGGGCGAAACCCGGTCGGGGTTGCCGCGATGGCGATCTACGTGGCCTCCTGCGTCACAGCTGAACAGATCACCCAAACGGAGATCGCCGACGAGGCTGGAGTCTCCACGGTGACGATCCGAGTCACTCGGGCCCGCGTAGGCGAGATCGTCGGCAAAGCGCCAACGGCGATCATCACGGAGGCTGTCGCCGCCGACGACAGTGGAACGCGCGAAGCGTCGTAGGCGCTAACATCAATAGCGTCATCGCTCGCATCGCCGACACAGTTCCCCTTCGATCCAGAGTAGTTCGACGCGAACCTCCCCGGGGTCGAGTTTGTTTTCGTCCACTTCGTTGACGACCTTCATGTACTGGTCGTCACCCACCTCGCCGTCTTCAATGACGATGCCGATCTCTTGGAGTTGGCCCATCTAAAGTGTCAGCGCCCCCGCTTGGGAGCGATTAGCAGGGGGTGGCCGGGGGAAGGTTTTCTGTATTCGTTTAAATTGAGCTGCGATCCCTTTGGGAATACAGTAGGAAGCAGCCCCCAAGTTGCTTTAGTTTCTGAAGTGACCGCGTGCCACTGCATGAACTGTTTTGGCCGGCGGCGGTTATTGCTTTGTAAGCAATGGCAGACGATCTATCCAACCTTCGGGATCGATACCACCAATTTGTCCATGACCGGGACTGGCAACAGTTCCACACGCCGAAGAGTACCTCAATGGCATTATCAGTTGAGGCCGCAGAGTTGATGGAGTTGTTCCAGTGGCATGATAACATTTCTGCGGAACGTGTATCAGAAGACGAAAAGTTGGTCGCTGCGGCGGAAGACGAACTGGCTGATATTTTGATTTACTGTCTCAGTATGGCCGATCAGCTTGATACAAATCTTGAGGAGGTTATTGAAAGAAAACTGGAGGAGAACGAGAGACGGTTTGATGAAGAAACTGCGGCGGAGATTACTGCTAATCTTGAAAGATGGCAGCGCACTGAGTGAGGAAACCCCTCGAACTATTCCAGCAGTTCACTGATAATATCGTCTATCGGTCCCCCTATTTCGGAGGCATAGGTGGCTCTGTCAACTTTCGAATCTAATTATTTGGCTTGGATTCTGATATACCCACCATTTGGCGAACCGCTTTGCATGGTGTGTCTTCCCAGTCCGATAGGGCCGTGGAAGACGACCTAACCAGTAGCATCTAGGTGTTCAGCCACGCGATGATTGCTGTTCGAGACGCTACCGAAACCCGCTGAGAGCATCCGTTTTTATCCCGTACTCGCCGAGTTTCCGTCGAGAGCGGTTTCGATGAGGGTATCGAGTGATCCAATGATCTCCGAGCGATATTCGGTGACTGTCTCCATCGATTCAGTCACGGGTAACCGGCCAATTACCAACCGATGCCCGTTCTTGATAGTCACCTGCATCAGTGAGTCGAGATGACTTTCAGATCCAGTATCAGGATACAACAACACACCAGGAACATCCAGATACTGTTGGTAAGCGATGAGTTGGTAGAGGTCTTCTGCGTCTGGCTTTCGCGAGAAGTCTTTCCACTTAGCATCTAGCACTAACACTGGTTCATTGTCCTGATAAAGAACATAATCAGGTGCTGGTTTCAAAGTGAAGTCTCCAGCCAAGAACTCCTCTAATGACGGCTCTGTACTCAGCGAAAAGTCTTCACGTGCGTCACGAAGCGGCGCAATAAGTGCTGCCTGGTACCGATCAGGCATGTCCAACAAAAATGTATACGAAACCGCTTCCCCTCTGTTCAGGTCTTCTATAAGGGTGTTCTTGATGACGAGTTCAGCCAGGCGGAGCAGGTCCTCATAATGATTGGTTAGACGGGTGAGTTCGACATTACGAGCCTGCCTGTACTCGATTGGTTCGAGTGTGATGTCACGACGGAGTTGCTGGACCTGCCTACGCAGGCGTCGCTGTATCTGTACATCCTCAACCACGCGAACCAGAACGCGGGCAGCATGGAGAACAGTTCGATTGAGGAGCGTATCCCTGGTCAGTTCATCGTGACTACAATGGAACTCAGTGGCCGCTGGGCCTGATCGCTGCAGTTGGCGCTGCACATCGAGTCGACCGCGAACATACTCTTCTTGACGGTCAACCCGTTCATACGAACGAGCGACGCCTTGCCGCATTACCGACGCTAACTCGTCGCTATACAGTTCCGCTAGCAAGTCAACGAACTCGGTCCCAGCTTCGATTTCTGCGGACTGCTCAAGAGTGTCAACCTGGCCCTCCGTTTCATCAAGTTGGAGGAGACGAAGAAGGGCAGTCTGTGGAATCTTTGGCTGGATATAGATGCTGTCAGAGTCAGGGAGCCCGACCACTCCGGCGAAGTCGGTTGATTTGATAACTGCCATGCGGTCTCCCTGGGCCCCCGGAGAATCCACGATATTGACCGCTAATTTGTTGTCGTCCGCGAGCGACCGTAGATACTCGGCATCCCTGGCCGAAACTGAAATTGTGATACTATCCTGAACGCCGGCTTTCAAGATCCGATTCTCGGACACTGCAACCGATGGGAGTGGGTCGTAAACACTCACGATTCGACCTCAGCCACCTCCCTGAGTACAGTCCTGAGAGCTTCCGCTTCTTCGATATCCTGACCTTGGCCGAACACGTGTCGGATTTGCTCGTGATCCAAATCAAGCACGTAGTGAGCGTGTTCCGCGTCAAGTACATCTCTGATATCATCGAATGATTCGAAAAAGTACTCCTCCAGCAGTGGCAGCAGTTGATACTTCCAAGCCCTGACTACGTCAGCCTCCGATTCCGAACCCAGCAGGTAGGAGTGACCCAACTGCTTGCCTTTCCCGAGATCGCCTCGGTCACGAATCACTTCGTTGATGGCTTTTAACGCGAGTATCGAAGCAGCTCGCAACCCATCCAAGTTGTTCTTCCCAGCAGCGTCCTCAAGATCCGTCTCTGCTAACTGGAACCGATCAGCAAGAAATTCGTAGTCAGGGGGGAAGGATATGAAACCGAACCGCCTGCGGATAGCCGCATCGACGAGTGTGATTGAGCGATCGGCCGTGTTCATCGTCCCGATGATGTAGAGATTCGATGGAAGGCTAAACTCCTCGTTCGAATGAGCGAGGTTGACCGTCGTCTCATTATCCTCTCCTTCCCGTTTGTCGGATTCCAAGAGAGTTACCAATTCACCAAGAATATTGGCGATGTTCCCGCGGTTGATTTCATCGATGATGAGAACGTAGCGGGGGCTCTCGTCGAAATCTTCGGGGCCAGCGTTTTCCTGATTCGGCCAGGCAGACATCTCCTCTACGAACTCACGGAGGACACCTCTATCCATCTCGTAGGTAACCTGCCCGTTCTGACTCTTCGTGGTCAGGCCCTCGACGAAGTCCTCGTATGAGAAAGACGGGTGGAATGTGATGAACCGGCTCTGACGGTTCTCTTGAACCGTCTCGAGATTTTCGTGCAACCACCACTCTGCGAACTCCTGAGCGTGATGGGTCTTCCCTGTTCCTGGTGGACCATGGAACACTACCTGATTGGTTTCCTCGAGTTGGTCCGCAATACGGCGATAGGTATCAGGAACTTCTGTGATGGCCGCACGGTCAACGAAGTCGTGTACACCGCCGAACTTTCGTCGAAGCCTGTTCAATTTCGACTCTGTCGGGTTCATGAAGCCAGTGGGGTAGAAGCTGAGGTCATAATCGAGGACGGCATTGAGTGGCCGTCGGTCTAGATCCAGTTCCTGAATATTTATCAGATAAAAAATATATTCAAAGCTCTCATCGTCATCTGCCACCCATATCTCCTGGCCAAGACTCGGGTTGTATTCTGTCGTCGCCACTTCCGCCGCGTAAGGATACGTTCCACCCTTATAGAGCAAGAGAATGTCACCCTCCTCAATTGGTTTCTCTTCTTGATGGCCCCAGACCGGAACTGAATCGCCCTGGAATCGATCCAGGTCAACCGCAGTGTCATGCTTGCGAACTGTCGCTTTCGGGACGGGGTTTGTCACCGTCCGGTTGAGATTGTCACTGGTCCTGCCGGCCGGTACTAAGAATAGATTTGGTTCATCGCCTCTCCGCCCTCTGATGGCATCGGCTAGACGCTTGCCCGCCTCTGGGTTCTTGACCGTTTTGCGAGTGAAGTTTGCCGGTGTATCCTCGCTGTAGGCAAGATGCTTGTTCGCCTGTCCAAGTTCAATAGCCTCGGATTCTGGGAGAATTCGTTCCCAGTCAACGTCGATATGATATTCTTTGGATTGCTCGGGACCCACTTGGGGCTCCCCTTCCGGGACGTGCTCACCGGACCACTCTTTGGACACACGACCGACTGCTCGATACCCGATGCCGTTAACATAGCTCAGTATGATGTCTCCTTCCGAGATTGGTTTGAGTTTCTTACCGTACTCTTCAGTTCCAAACGTAGCAGCCACTCCAAGATCGTATATCTCGGTGCCGTCGCCGTCGCCCTGAATATGCCCCTTATTGGTATTGAGGAGATGATAATCTGGCATTGATTATGAGGTTGAGTGGAACGCTTATGAATGTACAGCCTCAGGACTAAATCCGGATGAGCGCTCATGTAGGATAGGTTATGTTTATACGGTGCGCTTACGAGGTTTCGCTGTTGATCCCGTGCCTTTGGGATTCAATTACTAACCTATTTTCAGTTGAGTACCGTGGAAACAGAATCGTGGAATGTTTCACACGCCTCCAACGTGAGCGGGAATTGGTCAGGTGCTCGTGACCAGTCTCCCTCTCGCTCACCCACATATATCAATATTCTTGCGTTATCGGAAACAAATCCGAGCGAATTTCCAGATATGCCGAGCACAGCGGTGCATCCGCTTTCATCTAACTTGTCGCTAAAATAAACAAGTTCAGAACGCCCTGGACGAACCGGTGGTGATACTCTCTCCTCTTCTTGTATCATACCCGTTAATAATAGTGCGTCAGCTCCTGTGTTGGTTCCACTGAGAATATACTCGCCCCCAAACGAGTTAGAGTTCGATTTCACTCTGAGCTCCACAGCATCAAGAATTGGTCTCACATCATCGAGTTTAATTCGACCGTCCGGACTCGCATCAGCAAGGTCATCGAACCTAATCAACGCGTCGTATAATTCGGTGGGTCCACCCATTGCAGTAGGAGATTCATGTGAAGGAATATGTGTGTTATCATAATTCTAGTCACATTTCAATGAAAAAAGATGGAGGCCGTCGTGACACTCTCGGTGAAATAAGGCAAGTAAGTTGCCCAAGGCATCAATTAGATGCAAATTTGAATTGCACACCTTGTTACCGAGACTGAGCTCGGATCATTTCCTTTCCGATATCGACCTGAAGATACGAGAGCAGTTGTGCCCCTTCAGGGGTAAGGTAATGAAATTCTTCATTGCCATCGGTGGCACTAATCTTGCTCACCAGGCCAATCTCGTCCAAGTAGTTCCCGTACCAATTGACCAGTGATCCCGGTGATCTTCCGCGCCAATCTCGCCCAGCCTTTTTTGGAAACCATTCCTCCAGTGCATCACCCGATACACGATCAGACGACCGAGACAGATCATACACGGAGTCGAGAAACAGAACCATCCCTACAGTCACGTCTGAATAAAACGGCCGATCGTACAGCAATTCTGTGAGCACTGCAGCCTGGTCAACGCTGAGGGGTGGTACCCGCTCTGGCCCCGCGCTCATGGCCCCAGCATAGGTATGGCCTCGTTCGGTCAAGAGTAATTTGTCTGATTGAGACACACGGAGTTGATCCACCTGTTGAAGTGGTGGTTTATTCACCCGCTGTATGAGATTGAGGCGAATACCAAGGCGTATGAACTGACCCATCCGTGCACTCGGCTTGTTCCAGTCCGGTTTTACAGCAATCTTCTCTAAATCATCAATACAGTCGTTCTTTGTCTTCGGTTCTGAAGTCGCTGCTAGGTACCGAATCAAACCGTTGATAAGATATAAAGACGCTACGCCGGTACTCACTGGTTGCTTTTCAAACATCGAATGGCTGGTGAAGAGTCTATCTTCAAATTTCTCTAACACAGTTCCCACGTCGAACTCCACCGGTTTGAGGCCAGTTTGACGGCATTGTTGCTTGATCGGTGGTGGAATTTCTGGAGCGAGGAGAATCGGTTTCAGGTGTGTCGCAGAAGGATACCGGTCACCGAGGACGGAGTGCTGGTAATAATCACGGTATTCCTCGAGCTGGACAACGTTATCTTCTGTTGCTCTCTCTGCTTTCAGTTCGATCAGGAGTAATTCTTCACCTGCCAGAAACAGCAGATCCGTCCGTCCAATATCGACAGTCTGCTGACGGGCGAGTAACGTGAGCGAATTATCTGGGTAATTCAATGTCTCCTCGGTGATGTCTGGATGCTTTGCGAAAACGTCTTCAATAGCTTTCTCGCTTGCTGAGCGACTGTCGGGCATTGAATACCTCAACAGGACACGGGAGAGATACAAATAACCACTTCTCGTGAGCGTTGATCACCTCGAATTTTCCCGGGGGTATAGCGTGTCGAGAACCGATCATTTGGATCAATGATGGGTTCACGCGGACGAACAAGGACTGGACCTATATCAACGAGTACATCAAGTTGTTCAGGGAGTTACGCTGAGCGGAACGCCAACTCATACAAGAAGCGCTAGAACGTGGCGGATGTTTTCGAGACGACTGACGATGACAGGTCTAAGGCAAGTCTATTGACCGACGCAACCGTCAATTCTCGCTGAACGCTGATGGAGGTTGGGATGACGCTTCGGGACGCTGACAGCGGGCCTGCGTATCCGTTCACGCTTACCAGACGACAACCAATCTAGTTCAACTCGGAAACGGTTGTCAAAGCTGGCACAGTGGGGGTCTCAGTCACTGCGAATCTCACTTGGGCCACAACTGTCAGGCAGGTTCTGGCGAGAAGTCAAACTATATCACATGGACCAGTCACCTGATTGACGATACAACCGGGGTCTCATATCCCCAGAACCTTGATACGAGCCGACAATTTACTAAACATTCAAATATCTGTAGTGCGGCCCACAAGCCATGTCTGGAGATCAACCCACACCGTTCGATACGCTAATCGATTACGAACACTCTGAAGATTTGGGAATTCAGGCAGTCGGTGATCATCAGGTGATGAACCAGATCACTGAACTTAATTTCGACATCGATAAGAAACCGATTGGAGATCTTCTGACAAGTTGGAAATTCAACGTACCCGAATACCAACGACTCTTTTCATGGCAAAAAAAACAGCATCGCCAAATTTGGTCTGAACTGCAGGAATTTATCGATTCGGACCTTGTGACCGGGCAGGACAACGTTTCTGATGTGTTCTTTGGGTCGATGTATTTTGCGGTGACAGATGAAGGGTCTACGTTGGAGGTGATTGATGGGCAGCAACGGCTCACATCGGTCTACATCCTCTTGCGAGTTATTTTGGAAAAGCTAGAGGATCTGATTGACTCTGGGAACATCGAAGCGAATCAGGTTGAAACCCTCTGTCATAACAGTAAATCTCAGATAGAAGAAATACTCTATCGATGGGATGCACTTCAGGGACAAAAAGCCACGTTACAATTAAACAAGCATGATAACGAATTCTTCGACGCGCTGATCATTGGAGACAAAGCACGGCTCATGTATCTCACCTCCGATGATCGCGAGTATATAGATGGACGCCGTGGTGAAGCGACGCAAATTTCGTCGCTAATCAACACCCTAGATATTGATCAAAAACTGGTAGAGCAATTTGATATAGATGATAATCGCTTGGACCAATACATTCCCATCTATGACTCAAACGAAAATCTAATTGAGGCATATACATTCTATAAACGGAAGGTTCAACAACTAAGTTCCGAGTCAACGCCTGCTGATAATCAGGCCATCGCACTCATCAATTTAAACAACTATATCCAACGGTCATATTATATTGGCCGGTTTGAAATCCGGGAAGCAGAACCCGACTTCAGAATGCGTATTTTCGAGATTTTGAACGATAGAGGTCTCGAGCTCACGAAGATTGATCGTATTCGAGCGAACGTAGTTAATGCATTTTTCGATGAGGACGACAGAGATGTTTACATCGGGAAGTGGGAGGATATTGTCGTCGCCTTCGGGACTGACAGCAGTAAGATCGAAGATTATCTTGCAGTGTATCTCAGCATCATCGAAGAAGAAGTCACTTCGACGGGAGAGGCCGGATCTGAATTGATCAATGCGTTTTCCACACGGAATCTCGAATCCGACGTCAATCCACGATTCAAGAATCTCTCCAAAGCGCGTACCTTCCTTGATAAAGCAAAAGAACTCATCTCGTACTATCAAGACATTACGAACCCGAAATTGGATAGCAACGAACTAGATATCTCCCAAGAGTATCGTGAACGTTGTCAGGAGGTACTTGTTCGGTTAGATGATCTGGGGACATCGCAGTGGTATCCGCTCATTCTGGCAGCTTACCATTACTCTGTGACAGAACCCGCAGGAGATGAAGAAAAATTCTATCAGCTTCTTGAAACGACAGAAAAATTGAATTTCCGAAGGCTCATTCTCGATGCGAACCCGAACGTTTTTGAAAATATCTTCGTTGAGGGAGCTCATAGATTCTACGAAAGTGTGGATACGGATGGAGTCGATCCGTATCGGAAAACTCGTGAATTCATGGTCAACCGCGTGCAAACGAACGCCTCGCAGATGTTTTCTGATGGGTTTATTGACGTTATGACTCAGGCCCATTCATGGAACTCGACGTATGCTAAACTGCTGTTCGGGAAGGCATCAAATCAAAAGTTCCGTGAGCAGGTTGGTGGTGTCAATCGTGAGTTGGATATGAGCCAGATTCACCTTGAGCACATTTTACCACAGAATTTCATCCACGATATTGACGATCCAATATGGCCGCTTGAGTTTTTCAAAACTGCCACGGAGGAAACAGAGATCGCCAAAGAGGTGGAGGAATACATCAAGTTGGCACAGCAGGATAGTAACCAACTGGATGAGGAGAAGAAACAGCGAAAAGAAGAGATTGAAACGTTCGTGACACAACGATTCGTTGAGGATGTTGGGAACTTCCTCTTACTTCGGGACCGGAACAATATCAGTGCCAGTGATCGGCCATTAGCGGAGAAACTCGTTGAATATTATTCTAACCCTGATGATTTCAGGGATATCCACGTGAACCGGTATTTTACATCCGCTAACGATGGGTTTGACGACGACAAGTTACAACAACTTCTGGCCCAGGCAGCGGAGGTTCAACAGAGGACTCTCGACGAGATTGACGAAGAACTCACTACTTACTTCAATGGCTTCTGGAACTACGAAAACATGAAAGAGAGGCGAGTGGACATACTTGAGGACCTCTTAGATGTTCTTTCATTTGAGGAGATTGACGACGAATTCGGTCTAGAGTCTGACCGAACGTCTGTGCGGGCAGAGATTCGCGAACAAACTGACCGTGAGTTCGAAAAGCGGTTGTCGATGCGATCACTGTAACGCGGCAGTCAAGTTCGAAAGGCCCCGAGGAAGCAGATTTCAGTCAAGATCTGAGGACGATGATCAATTTGATGTTATCGGAAATGTCGATTACGAGCCGTTCCTTGAGGAGCCATCAAGTTCCTGAATACAGCCAAAACAAGCGGTCAATATATCTGCTGTTCCTTTGAGAGTCGCTTTTGATCAGCCGTCCCGTTCACTCCCGTGCTTCTGTGACGGCGTCCTTCGCTTCCTGAGGGGTTCCCGGGCCTGTCCCACCGACCTTACCACAGAAGGGACAATACGGAGTCGGGTCATCATCCCACTCCCATGCCCATCCACACTCACAGTGCATCATGGCGTTCCCACGGGCCTGACTTCGGTTGCTCGACGTAAAGTAATAGGGCCGATGAACCGACGCAGTCAATGCTTGATGCTGTCCATCCGTTACAAAGAATTTTTAGACCTACCGTGTTCCACATCCAGAACCCATTAGTAGACGCTAGCCCGCCGCAAATCACCAGACCCAGCCGATTCTCCGGATTGCGTCTCTCTCTGATAGGATCGTGGAGAGTTGCTGAGGCCAGGATGTGTATTCAGAAACTGTTACTTCCGCCACCGGTGCACTTGTCGATGCTACGCTCGAAATCGTCGACAGTAATAAAAGATTGAATATTATGCGAACGAGTCATTATATGTGACTTCGGAAACGGACATTCCCGACGAGGCCTATTGGGTCGAAGTAGATGGAGACGGTCGGACGCACCCCTGTGGTATGCACAAGTGGGTGAATCTGAAGACTGTCGACCTTGTGCATTCGATCTCCAGCGAAGAAAATGCTCCCAAACGATGGGTACTTCTCACGGATGGCAGTCATCAAGCGTGGGTGTGGGGAGCCGACTTGGAGGAATACGGATACAGTCTTCAGCCCGACGAACGAGTATCGGACGCTGAACTCGAAGCGATCACGCTCAAGCAGGCCGCGATTCAGGACGAGTCGGATGTCTCGGTAGCGGAGGCGCTGGCGCTCATCGAGGCTGGCAGACCCGAGCAGGTGCACCACGCCCTCGTCGCACTGTACTACGCGGCCAAAGCTGACTCTGACGTTCCTGACGAAGACGTTGACAAGTTCCAAGAGGTGGTTCGCTATCAGACTGGACATATCGACACCAGCCATCACCCGACGTTGCGGCGTGTTCTTGAAGATGTGAACGGTTTGGCCGAGTGATCTCGCCGTGTCCAAATCCTCAGTGCGCTCCAAGATATATTCAATCTCCCGAGACAAGCCGATAGGCAACGGCGTCATCAACTTTCCAGACCGCCCTCTCGTGTGATTCCTCGTTCAATTCATAATATGAGAGAATGTATACCTCCGCATACTTGTCGAGAATATCCGCTGTAATCCGGTAGTCTCGATCCTCGGTGTATTTGATTTCGTCACCATCCTCTGCTCGAATATAGGTGGAAGAAACGGTCACACCCGGATGCTCGGTTGAATCGTATTCAGACTTGTTCTCAGAATCGCTCGGTTCATCATCTGGGTTAGCACGAGCGAGATGCCAGCCATCCAAGTCACGGTATAGCAACTCGAAAATTCGCCCTTCACTGCGCTGTGATTTGACAAGTGGCTGGTCTGGATCCTCTTGCCAGACCCGACGGCTGACGGCATGATGAAACTCAACTGGCTCTTCAGAGACGGGGCTTTCCTCAATGTCGAATCGCTTAAGAACCGGATCGAACTTCTCTGGGCCTGCCTTTGCCTGCGAGATTAGGATCTCATCGGCTGTCCGAACTAGTGAGAACTGCCACGGGGTGGATTCATTTCCGCGGTGAGTAGTCAGGGATAGACTGCTTGCTCCTGCGAGCGTGTAGTGATTATCGGCCTCAGAGAGATAGTCGGATTCAACGAGTGCCTCTGCCTGTTGCTTAACCTCAGACTCCTCATATCCAGCAGACTCACAACTCGAAATGATGGTTGACGCTGGTACCATCGAGGTTCCGTCACGCCCGTTTTTGAATAGGGTAGTGAGGATTTCGTCTTGAAGTGTGCTCATATTGTACGAAGTCAATATCGTGCAAAATAACCTTGGAATTGTAATATATAATATATATCTGCATCTGAAACGTGCTGGAGACGCTCTCTGTGTTCAGCACGCTATTTGTATCGAAACTTGTTGACCTGAGGGTTTTGTAGCCTCGGTCAGTAGTTGAGTGGTACGGTGGTCAAACTCTGATGAAAGTCATGTCATGGAACGTCGACGGAACGTTCCCACCGGCCGGTTCGCCCGATAGTATCGAGGAACAGATCGAGTGGTTCTCGACGTTCGATACCCTTCCCCAAGTCTTGCTTCTCCAAGAAGTCAATCACAACCGGTCCGACCACTGGTATGACCTACTTTGCGACCAGCTCGGCTATCATACCATCAGGGGTACCTTGGATTTGGCAGCCGAGCTCGAACACAGCAACGGTCACATCACGGCCCTCCGTGGCCGAGGAACGCTCTCGGTGAACATATACGACCCCGAGGATTCAGGATTTCGTCCAACTGACTTCCCCGAGAAAATCCTCGTAACGGAGGTCGCACGTCCAGAAACGACGATCGAAGTGTGGAACATCAGAGCAGTGCCTGGGAACGATTACGGCGAGGAAAAAATCAAGATTCACGAACTCGCGTACCACGGCATCACAGAGGGACAAACACGACCACGAATCCTAGCAGGGGATTTCAATTCCCCCGACCGTGAACTCGCTGATGGGCAGGCTGTTCCGTTCGGGTATAATCGAGACAAATCAATCCGCGAGCGCTGGGTGAATGCAGAGTTGAACCTCCTGAAAGGGCTCGGGCATCTCGGCATGGTCGATGTCTTCCGGGCACAGCACGGGTATGGCGATCTTGACGTATTGGACAAGAGTTGGGACCGCCAGAAGCGCTTCGACCACATAATCGCCTCCCAGGAATTAACACACACCGAGTGCTGCTACCTTCCCGACGGGTACGAGTACAGCGATCACGCGCCGATTGTCGCCGAGTTCGATGTATAGCGCTGTTTCTTCAGTATGTATTCTTGAGTGCTGTCGTTCATTGGCCAAAATGAAACTGCTAATTTTATTCTCTATTCACCATAGTTCTCACACTGGTTCTGCCCGGAATTCTGGAGCCGTTGAATCGGGCGTGCAAGATATGGGGTGCATATCGAACACTGAGGCCATGAAAAGAATCAATTATGTGTAACATCGTCTATGCTACGAATGTCGCCAGCCAATCCGAACGCTCCCGCCGACCATCTACACGATGCCCTCGAAATCCTCTGTCAGGCGCTTTCCCCAACAGAGTTCCCAGCTGTGGAGAACTGGCAGATCGCGTATGGACCTGGTATGAGTCGGTACTCCCGGGCGCCATATTGGAACCCTCTGGATGGTCACGACAATTTCGGCAGGGATACCCCTACGACAGTCGTGCGACTCCTTTACTCCCCAACGGGCGCCACGGTGCGTTCGGACTGGATTTCCCACATGAACTATATTTCTATCCGCTTCGGCTCTGATTGGAATCCAGAGTACAATCAGGACGAAGATGGCGATGCGGTGATGCCGAGTTCGGAAGCTGGCCTAGCTGAATCCTCACGCGTGGCTGACAAATACATGATTGGTGGCCCACTATGTGACCCTGTGGTCACCGGAGAAGTTGAAACGGCAACCCAGACGCTCTTCAACCAATTTTCGCGTCTCAAGGCTGGTGCAGATCTCAACCATATCTTGGAGGTTCTTGCAGCGTGTAGATCAGATGTCCTCATCAGCGATGATTACGGAGAAACGCTTCCCGCAGTCGAGGATTGTCCGGCAGACCTGTTTGACGGGGACGTAGATACAACAAGTCCGCTTCGGTCTATTTCCGGTATCGGTGCCACGACTGTCAAACGGTTTGCGTCCCGGGTTGGCGTTTATCCGAACCTTCGCACAATCGAGAGAGATAATTTCAATGGACTGCTTCCCGGCTACGATAACAATCCTGATCTTGACGAAATGGACGACGTCATTGATGCGATCACCGAACAGTACCAACAGCTCAGCAAGCAGTCTGACTGGCCCTCGGGTCAGATCGATGTGGACCAGTTCGCCGGGTATCCAGTGGGGAACCCGATGGCCCACGGTGACGTCTAATCACTATCTGTCTTATGTCTTGCCAGCAAGTAACCCTGGTAGCACGAACTACCAGCAGGCTGCCGGCCGGTAGACAAGAGGCGTGAACAAAACATTCACCGACGCAATCTTATCCGCCAACTGCGCAACCCGAAGGCACAGGTTGCGTGATTCGCAGTTGTTCTTTCCGGCTTTCGACGCTCTCTAATGTACATCTATCGCACTCAGGTAAACGCTATTGTAGCAACTGTTGCTACCCTCGTGGGAACTTGTGGCTGGGTTCGTTGAAATCCATTCATCTATTTTTGATAGTAATGTTTCAGTTCGTTCTATCTCTGCAGGTAATGGCTGCGTTTTTATACGATTGTATCTAATGTCAATGAGGGATAATGAGCGAGTATTGGGATCAACCAGTACGTGGTGAGCAATTCAGTATCGTGAACAAGCGAAACCATTGGGAAACCTTCCGTACGAACCCAACTGCGCAGTCACTCCTCGAGTTCGGGGAAACGTGGTGGGCATACCGCCATTTCGGCGATCCAGCTCATTTCGTCCGAAAGCGAATCTTAGATGCGGGCTATTCGGCTACCGAGATGCGAGATCTACTCGAGCAGTCTGCCGCAAAAGGCCCAGAAGCAATCGAGGAGGATATCCCTGGAATGGGGGTTGCAACACTGAGCGAGGTACTGGAGGTAATCGATTCAACACAGTATGCTACGCTCAATTCCAAGTCACGGGAGGGGTTACGAGACTTGGGCTATGCTGTCCCTGGAGGGAATCCAGATGTAGATTCATACACCCAGTTCACAGAGCATGTCGAAGAAATCGTGCCGAAATATGGGCTGAAGCAGAGGGTGGATTCGACTGTCTCGCGGGGTGTTCCAGCCGACACAAGCAAAATCGATATCGCGCAGGTGGCGTTCGAGATGAATCATAACGACCGGTTTCCATTTGCACTACGTGACCTCCGATGAGAACTCGGCTGTACTTCTCTGATGTTTGTCGACTCCCTCCGCGGACTCTCCACACTCGTCCGATATCGCAATCCGATAGAACTGGGGCGGCTCGACTCGCCACGGTGAGAATCAGCGGCGTTTAATTTTTTCTCTCCGGGCGTCCTCACGCTCTCGGCGCTGTTGTAGCCCTTCCTTGGCGGCTTCGAATCAGGTGATTCTGGGGCTGTCTTCCAACTCACGGGTGGCGACCTGCTGACTAATGAGGCTATCCCAACGCCCGCATGGGGTTGTGTTTCAGCGTCATCACCTTCTCGACAATCAGCTATGGGGACCCTGACCCGACGGGGTCGCGTCGGCGAATTCCTGTCGGACTCGAATCACTCGCCGGAGCCATGTTGGTCGCCCTCTTCATCTTCGTGGTTGGCCGGCGCACTGCAGGATAGCGGCTCTGTCTCTCGAATTCTGGTTCTATAGCATCAAATACTACTGTATGTGGACCGGTAATTGCATCCCCTGTACTGGGCGGATTAAGAGTGCAACAACGGGTATGCTACCCGCCTTATCTGGAAAAGGTGCGAAACCGTGCCAGCGAGCTGGGCCACACGTTCTCTCAGTCGGTGGTCCGTGACGAGGATTGCTCGGCGGCTGGCGGGTGATGGAGTCTCTGCAGTACAGCGCATGTCATAGAACAGTGCACAGGGTCGGTTCTGGACCGTTTAACATACATCTCTTCAGTATATATGTGGATTGACCGGTGATCTTCGATCAGGTGCCCGTGGTGTTTGTGGTAGTATGCAAATACAACGCGCGTATGCGTCATTGAAGGGACGACAAAATGAGGCTAATCTATTCGTCCAGACGAGAGTCATACTTTGCAGTTCGAAAATCGATAATCGACAGAAACACGACGGGTAACATTGTCCAAAGTACGGCATTACTCACAATGGATACGCAGCCTATACTTTAGCATACTTCTAATGTTATTGTAACCACATGAATCACGACCCGATGTCTGTGGTATATAACGCACAAGAAGGGAAGGGCCCGTGTTCGGAGTGCCCTGCCGCAGCAGGAAATAAAGACAGCACGAACCGTCGAGCGGACCACCCACACCCTGGTTATTTTAATGCTGATGATCCAACAATCGTTTTTGTCGGAATTGAGCCAGGTCATAAGGCACCACAGAGATACTACCAGTCGTTTGATATATATTCCCAGGAATCTGGTGGGAAGTTTCTACAACCAAATAACGGTGGACGAATCCTCGCAAAGACGCTTCAGTTAGTCAACGGTGTCGGAATCAAGGACACATTCGTCACCGACTCCATTAAGTGTCCTCCAGAAGGCAAATCGAACACGAAGCGACCAGTAGAGTTCAGTCACTGCCAATACTACCTGAATTCCGAGGTCAAATCCTACAATCCAGATGCTTTCGTCGTCTTGGGTGAGATTCCACGTGCACGTGTCGTCGAAACATTAGGCCATGGAAACGCTCTCTCCGACGTTCATAACGAGGTAACGAAAGATGTGGGCCGTATTATCATAGAAGAACCAACGGTCGTATCTGCTGTCCATTGGGCGCATGGACATCTAACTAACCCCCCACATCGTGAATGGGGGGCCGGTTGGGTTGAGCAGGCAGATTACTTACCAAATCAAGAATTCAGCAGTAATATACAGATTCTTCAACATGCATTGCGACATGCCTGTTCTGAATGAAATAGTCTACAAAGGGTGTGCGGTTACTTTTTATTGCAAGTCGGTTATGATTATCACCAAGGTGGTTCCGGATGACCAGTCTTAATCAAATCACTCATAGTCCAGAACGGCGTAGTCCTTACTGAATACATGCTCTGGGCGTTGAGCTTTGTTTAGACGCGGTGCGCATTGTCTTCTCTGGACTTTCTCTAGACGACGAGATTTGGTGAAGAGGGCCTCACAGACTGGTCGTGTTCACCGAGATAGCCACTACCTGACGACTTGTGGAGCGTCTAAACAAGGCCCAGAGCGTGTATTCAGCATTTAAGACTGACCGCACCGAATAAGTCAAAAGAATCCATCAGGGAAACTTCTTTGACACAATGGAATGTAGAGGTGGTATGCCCGAGTCTGCCGTCCAATTGAATGTCTACATGCCGAATCTGACGGAAAATGGTGAAAATAAAGTAGCTGACATGATGAGGGAATACGGGTTTTCGATATCAACCACCTGGGAACCTGCGAAGAGTGAATTGGAATACCAGACGGCTGCTTTCGCTGATACAGAAGAAAATGTAGAGGCAATCGAAGAATTGGAGTCAGCACTCAAAGGCGAGTTCTCTGTATCAGGAGGAACGTCTATCGGATTGGATGAAAGTCGACAGACGACTCAAGACAAGCCGATCAAAGGGGCGTATCAAATGACTGTAGAACGTACCAGTAGCTAATATTCCTATATAACTCCGACAGCTACGTTCTTATTTGTATGCTCCTTGATTTCATCACCTGCGATGATGAATGTGCGCCCTGTATGCGGCACGGTCGTGGAAACCTCACCAGTCCCTCCCAGAAGCAACTTGACCGATACAGAGGTTATATTCATCACGTGTGAACGATGTGTTAATTGTGACTTGGTGATATCTCCATCTAAAATCGGATCAGTTCATCCGATGCGTAAAGTCTTGATTACAGAGCACCGTATGGACGCTCAAATTTCATTGAGACAGTTTCGTACGATAGTCGCGGGTCAATCTCATGCTGAACTATCGACTCAAACATTTCCGGTGTATCCCCCCACGAGTCACCGAAAATCTCTACAGGATTATCTATATCATAGAATTCATACGTTGGCTCTCGTCCAGAATCTCGTATTACTTCAATTACAATAGAGTGTTCAGGGGGATTCCCTGCATTGCCAGAAGGATCTTCAGGCCTATCTAAAACAAGTGTATATCCACAGGTTTCGACTATCTCATCAGGGCTCCTTTCAGAGTCGATTAATCTCTCTAATACATCTTCCTCAGTCCTACAGTCCGAAAATAATTCGTTAGGATTGGAAATCTCGTAAATCCAGAAAACTTCACCATTTTTCTGAGGTGCTTTTTCAAAGATGACTGCCGGGTCTGCTGACGAAGCAAATAGAGTGGGTTTGGACGTTGGTTCACACAACTCAATGTTTATAACATCTTGAGCACGGAATGCTTGGAACGACGCATCTTCGTTTTTTGGGTTATCAGACCACAACTGAATTGTGTCGCCACTTACCCCACTATGGACAGATAACGCCATTCCGCTTCGAGTATACGTCCCACTATACCTATCATTGTCAACTGTGATTGTGATTTCTACTTCGGGACTCTGATCTCCGAGTGTTTCATCAAGTTCCCGTCTTTCGTTTCCCGAATCGGAGTCTCGTGTTGGTTTCTCCATAGGCAATATTCCGTTAGCTGGATGATTAATGCATTGGAAGATTCGCATAGTTCTATGCAAGATGCGCGCCCTATATCTTGCACACTCGGTTCAACATTCCCAGAAGGTGTCAGAATGAGCATGCGAGATATAGAGGATGAATTCAGTATGCGGGCCGCATTTCTTTCAGGCTGAACTCAACGAAGTACCTGTTCAGTAGACGTGCGAATTGTCCATCGTAACTTTCCCCAGTCGAGATGATGCACATAGAGTCGTCCAATTACAAATGTTACCTGCACAACCGTGCCCATCTTATAAAATATGAAACACAATAGTTATATATTGCGGATATCACTCGGTGATGTGTCAATTCAAGATTGGGGCCAAGATGTTCAGCGTCAGGTATACGATATTTGGGACTCGAACATGGAACTACGCGAATCAAGTGATGGGGTACAGCCCTTTACCAGCCCTCTCCAGCCAGATGTGCCCTTGATGATAATGGGCTACAATCCAGGTGCGTACAGTGGTTCTCGCGACAAGCCAGAAATGATGGAACAGTTTGAGAATGGAGTCTTTGATTTACCTTCGGAGCGTGATTATGCTGCTGGCGGGGCAGACTATCCTGTGGCGAGGTTTATTCGAGAGACAATCTTCCAAAATCACGACATCCTTACTGAGAGTATCGAGACGAATCGATATTACCTCAGGACATCTGGCATTGGGGAACATGATACTCTAAGAAACGAAGCCCCCGAGTACATCGACTTTTGTCGAGACAAGACTGCCGAGTTGATTGAACGGGCTGACCCTGATACAATCCTTGCGTTTGGCATGAGAACGCACAAATCGCTTAGAGACGATGACCGTTATGATGAGTACAATATAATTCGTGAGCAGAGCCGGTTGCAGGGAGATGGCAATCGCACGCTGTTTCTTGAGGTCACGCTTGATGGCCGCCAGGTGCTCGTTTTCACTCACCCGAGTCCGAAGAATCTCCCACGCGTGATTGAGAATGAGAAAGAGAAGGAACTCATTGCAGAGTTTATCCGTGGTGCTATGGACATATAGACAGCCAAGCGGAGAATTCTAATCTGATATAGAACTTGAATCAACTATTCTCGGCTTTCAACGCGGATATCTTCTCCACAGACAGCTGCCCCTGCTTTTTTAAATTCATTAAATGAATTGTCAGTCTGGCGAAAATCAGCACCAGTTAAAACAGCGAAACGAAAATCATCGCCCAAGAGGTCGGCACCGTAGAGAATCGCACCTGAGATCTGCGTAGGACAAACCTGCCTCACTGAAATCTGCGTGCTGCAAATTTGCATTAGTGAGCTCAGTATTCTTGAGATCGGCATTTGTGACGTTAGCTCTGGTGAGTGTGGCATTAGAAAGGTCTGCACCAGAGAGATCAGCATTCTGGAGATTCGTTTTGTCAAGGGATGCTCCGCTTAGATCCACATGGCTGAGTGTAGCCTCGGCAAGCGAAACTCCGGTGAAATCAGCGTCTGGACGAATGTCGTCGGGTGTCAAGTTGTCAGTTGGAATGTTCATGTGTTAGCTGAACTGTTACCGGCTGTATTTTGTCCCTCGTTGGCAATTCTAAGCAGAGATGATCCGTTCGAGCGTCATCGGGTGTCCATCTGCATCATTGAAATGCCAAGAGAGTGTTCGTTTAATTGGACTATGTCTCTGTTCTGGAGTCGGGGGTTCGGAGAATGTATCGGGATCGAGACCAAGCCACACCGCAATAATACGCGCTGTGAGATCACTGTATTTCGCTACAGCCTCTCCGAACTGACGTGCATCAGTCCAATCCGATAGATTGCCCCTGTCCTGGACCCACATCGCGAAGAGATTTCCAAGTGTGGTTGAACTCTCAGTGCCCGTGTACAGAGACTCAAGTTCCTCACCATCCATTTCAACAGTAATACGCCATTCGTACCGGAGACCAGACGTGGATTTGCTCATCATCCGGACCTCGAACTGGTCGAGTATTCCTAATAACAATACCGGTTTAGGGGGTTAAAATACCTGTTTTCAAGGAGAAATAAAAATGCAGCATAGGTACTGTCCAACCAGAATGTCCCCCTCTTTATGAACTTCTGTTATTTTGTACTGACCAATCCGAACAGCTGATGTTCCGAGAAGTCTCGGTGCAAGATACGCGCTCTGTATTCAGCACGGCTACTGAAACGTATCACCGATTGAGGGTTTCAACAGAGCCGCTATTATGAGTATGCAGGCAGACGCGGTGGGCTTGACAGTCCGCCAGCCAGCGAGAAGGGCGCGATTGTCGCGGTCGACACCACTCGAGAGAGCCATGGTACTAGGACGGTAATACCAAAGCCTGCGAGCGGTGTGGTGCGCCGGTGGGCCACATATTGAGGATGGGGTCGCGTGGCTGGCGAGCTGGGGTCTGAATTACTCATACTCCATCATCGTATCGGCGAAGTCTACGACTTCTGGAAGAATGGTCTCGAGGGTTTCAAAAACGTCGATAGCCTCATTAGGTGAAAGGGTACTGAGCGTTAGACCAGAGAGGTCCTCTCCATCATAGGTTGTTTCGATTTCGATACCGTCCGCTAATTCAATATCAATCCATGCTATCGTCCCTATCTCAACTGTCGAGACGACGTCACCATATTTCAATTCAAATGTAAGCTCCCCGATTCCGTTTATATCGACTCCGTTCACGGGGGCTTCTAACTGGTGGGCACGTGCGAGCATCCGGGCGTATGTTGGGTGGTCGTGCATGAATTCGCGTCCTGCAGCGTCCGACGAGAACCACTGTGGGTCATCGCCACCTGGGCTGTGACGCCTAACGGTTACTCTTTGTGGTTCTGGCAAGTCGTTCATATCACGCTTTAGCGGCGGCAACCCCCCATCATCAGCGAACTTTTCTTGCCACCTTGGTGGGACTTGGAAGTCGTTCCAGGGTTTCGGTCCTTCTTCGACAGTAACGTATTTCGTCTGGAGATCTTCAGGATCGACAGCAACGGGAAAATTTGCTTTGTACACTTCGAGTGAATACTCACAGGCGGCCTCAAATTCGTCTTCCGCCCTCGTGCCTGGCGAATAATGACTCCGGCCAGCAATCGTTCGATAGAAGAAGGCCCGCGGCGACTCCGCGTGTTTTAAACTCGGTTCCGGAGAGTCAATCCGTTGCCCGATCCACTGGTTCGGGAAATTGTCATCATCTGGGTCGTACCGGCGAGAGATAACCTCAGACTCGCCTATTTGTGCCCCCCATCGCTGGTAGATGTCACGACTCAACCGCAAGAATTCTCCTTCAGACAGCCTTGATTCGATTTTCGGGAATTTGTGGGTGTTTCCGTTACGGTCTGCCACCTCAATATAATCATAGATTCGCTCGTCTTCCCAGACGATGTTCCCTCCAGTATCGTCTCCGAAGTACTCCTGAGCTATCCGGTCAAGTGTGTCATTACCAGTGGAGTCGAATCCGGGGGTTTCGACTGGTGTGTACCCCTTGCGCTGCAGAGAGTGTACGTAGGCACTATCTTGTTGCTTGATATGGGTCTTGAAACTTCCCAAGTCACCCTCGACGTCTGGATGGTCATCCAAGTATTCCACCAGAGCATCAGCCTCGGTAGATTCAATCGACGCTAATTGGATAGGCCGACTCTCATCGGACACCTCACCACTATCCAGCGGTTTTCCCTCGTCGAGGGTGTAAAGATCACAGATATGCCGTAACGGAGAGACGATACTCCAAGGAACTTGGTCTCTGTCGCGGTACCCTAACTCTTCGGTGAGGAATTCGGCCGCTCTAGCATCGACTTGATACGTAATGAACCCAACATCCGGGGGCTTTGCTTTGATGAAAAACTCCGTCTGTCGTGGGTGTATTTTCGTCGAACTGTCTGTCCGCCTGTTGAGCGTCGGCATTAGATATTCCCATGTATTATGACATCGGCAAAACTGTTTATACTGTCTATGAGAGACTTCGGAGACCGGTGAGTGCGGGCCCATCGAATTGGTCCAGATTTAATTCCATTTGTATCTCTGACGGTTCTTCAGTCCTCTATTTGATTCCCATTGGGCGGTATAATCCTGTTAGAACGGTCGTGCAAGGTAATTGTTCTATATATTGAAATACGATTTTGACAGCGTCTGGGAATGTTGGACCAGGCCTGCAAGATACAAGGCGCGTATACAGCACTACTTCTGCGAGTGTTGGGACGCTGAGAAGGATTAGCCGTACTTGCCCGAGTACCGAGATAGGGTTAGAAGTCCTGACCTAAGTGCCAGCGAGAAGTAGGCGAGCGTCAGTTTGTCTACGGTATCATGCGGATATATTTGGATGAGACAGTCAAAGATTCTTTACCTAACGAATAGAATTTATAACCAGTGCCCGAACCAGCTGTCAACTTAATCGTATCTCTGCGTGATCTTATAGACGAAAACCGTGAATCCGATATAAATCACATCTGGCAAACCCTCATTGATAATGGTTTCAAGCCTACTGTTCACGATGATGAGATACGTGCGGAGGCTTTGCTTTTTCAACCGTTTGAGGACACGTCAGAAAACAGAGAATTGATTCAAAAGTGTGTGAAAGAACTCGACGCCGATTTTCCCGAACTGGAGATTGAATATTCGACGTTCGTAAATGGAGATCCTGAGAAGTTTGCGGAAAAAACATGTAATATCATTATTAATTTATAATACAGAATACACCCTCTGTATCGGTCACGCGGTATCTGGCAGAAGTTCGCCACATCTATTCGCAGTTTGCGAGATACAGGACGCCTATGAATCATTCCAACTGATGCCCTTCTCACCTGAGTATTTCATACTGATGTTCAACGCTCTCAATTGTGAGATGATCTGAGTGACCCATCCCGACAATACAGCCAGGTGTGGAACCACTCACTGACCCCCGCTATCTTGCTAGTTGGCTCGGAGTGTGGTAACAGTCCTGTTGAAACTCGGCGGTGTAAACGGGGCTATTTGGTATGGCTGTCTGCTGTGTCCAAGCCGAGAGCTGACTCACTCGTCATACTTGCCGTTCCAAACCCAAATAATTGTCTGGACATCGAGCATATCTGCATCATCGTGGTACTCACGTAAATCTTCCAGAAGGCGGCGGCAGGCACGGGCTATCTGGTGATACTGCTGGGGTGTGTACCCCTGTTCAAGTTTGTCGAGCGGTGTCTTTTCGCTGAAGAACTTGTTGAACCGCCGGTACTGGAAGGCAATGTGACGGTCCGGATAGGCAAACATCAGAAGTCCCGTCGCGAGTCGCAGAAACGACCCTGCACTCCGACTGTGTTCGTCCCGTTCGACAAGGGGCGAGACGAAGGCCCGTATCTCGGCCAGTCGGGTTTCGATGGGGCGGTTCTCATCGAAGAGGATCGAGAGCACCCTCGCTGCCTCTGTTGGGTTTGCGAGGCATAAGTCCTCGAAATCGTTATACGCAAACACGGATTGGCGATGGCCCATGATTTTCCGGATGACATCAGAAACGATGCCGCCTGGGTGGGACAATGCTTCGAAGAACGGGTCGATATCGGTTGCTGTCAGGGCAGTCAGTTCGAATCTACTCGTAATCTCGTCATGGAAGTAGTCCCGGTAATCCCACTTCCATTGTTCGGCGTGATTGCCGCCCCAGTGTTCTGTGTCTTCGCCATCGTATGCATCATCCTTTCGTGCGTTGAAGTGCCCGTCAACGATTGCTGTGATATCCTCGAATTCGATCGGCGATGTGTCCGGACTCCCGAATTGGAATGCCAGCAGCGGTCGATATAGGGCTGCATCATCGCCCCTGAGTTCAGCCTCAAGCGTCGACCGGTCATAGTTAGCTGCCACAAATTGCAGGAATGCGTCGATTTCAGCCCACAGTGGTAGTTCGTGGTCAGTCCCGTTCGTTGCGTGGCCCACGTACTGTTCGTAGAGCTCTCTAAATTGCTCCAGTTCACGCTGTTGCCTCTCGTAGTTCCCACGTCGTTCCAGGGAGAACGTCGGGAGGGCGGACATCGCGTTACTATCGACGATCGGCGTGTCCTCCGGATGGAGTCGTCCGTATAGTTCCCGGATTGACCTATCGCCTACTTTCTCGGTCCACGTCGGGTCGAATGAGTTCGTGTCTCTAACCTCTTCAATAACCGCGGCGAGTTCGTCGTATTGATTCTCCCACTCACTCGTGAGCCTTCCAATAGTGGGCTGATAGGCGTGCGTAATGAGATTCTGGTTCCACAGTGCACGGAGTGTCTCCTCTGTTGGCGTCTCGATGAATTCGTCAACTCGTTGTTGACACTGTCGTGTTCGGTTGGTGTCCGTGAAATCAAATCCAGTTCCCGAGTCACTGTCAGCGATCGTTTCTGCCCATGCCTCGAGTAATCCCTGTCGGACTGCCCCGAGCGACTCTGTCTCCATGCTGATTCATTGCAGACTGCCACGTTAAAACTCCCACTGCAATTTCTAACCAATGCCTCGCTATCTAAGGGGTGTGTTGGTCATATCTGCGAATTGGGCACGAAGTGATGCTTGCATCCGACTGAGCAAGCGGCTCGCTGAGTAGGAGATTGTGAGTATCGCAGTTATTGGTATATTCTGGCCTGAGTCCGGGTAGCAGTAGAAGTCAGGACGAGGCTCAATCGGCTTGCGGGTTACTCCGGAGCGTATTTTTCGTGAATCCGGTCCATGCGCGCAGCCATGACGAAGTCACTTTTATGCAGGCCGTCGATTTTGTGAGTCCACATCTCGATTTGTACCTCGCCCCATTCTAACTGAATATCTGGGTGGTGCCACTCTTCCTCGGCGAGTTCACCGACTTCGTACGTGAATTCGAGTGCATCACGGAAGTCCTCAAACGGATACGTCCCCTTGAGGTGGTGGTCGTCAACCACTTCCCAGATCGCATCGTCGATCTCGTCGAAATACTCAGTATATTCTGCACTCGTAAGCGGTTCGTCCCCTGACGTGCATGCTTCACATTCTTGATCTGCAAGTTCTGATGACATACGTGTGAGCGTATGACAGGCTGACACTTGCATTTTTTCTGTTACTACTCTCTGTCTATTGGTACTATCTTTCTCGGGTCATTAGAAATTCGATTGCGACAAAATATCCATTCATTCCGATAGGGAGTGATCGACGAGTGGGTAGAGAGTCACCGCAGCACATCGCGTGTCAGAGAACAGGTCAAGAGGCGGGATTGTTTCTAGACCGTTGGCGATGCCGTGACGAGGGATGGATTAGATGCATTGGCCCGTCGCACGGCGGCGAACTTGACAGCGGCCATGTACCCATCTCGTACTACCCACCCGAGCGTGTGGTCTCCGTCGACGTTTACGAGAAGCCTTCACGAAAGTCGGTCTGAGGCCGACAGGGAAGCGTTCCCGCCCCCGTCCGGGAATCGATTAGACCGGGAGAGCAAAGCAAAGGTTCTCCACTTCGGGCGCAAGTGAGATGACCCGAGCCTTCCGCTGCAGTTCTTGGCGCCGGTCTTCGATACGCTGCTCAAGTTTGTTGAGCCGTTCCTGTTGACCCCGAATTGCGATGTCCATATTCGATCCAGCCTCTGCTTTCCGCTCATAGTTCTCGATGAACTCCTCGATCCGCTGGCGTTCAGCTTCCGCATACTCTCCGAGGTCATCCAGTTCTTGCTGGGTCTCCTCTCGGCGGCGTTCATGTAATTCCTCTCTTAAGGAAGTGACCTGCTGGCTGATGTACCGGTCAGCGGCTTCTCGCAGCTGATCCTGACTCTGTATCAGCGATCGCACACGGTCCGCGTCGGGTGACCCTCGGATACTATCTCCCTGAACAACACGCTGACCCATCCGCTGCCGGGGGTCTTGATGGCGAGCATCGACATACACGGGTATCATCTCTTCCCGAATGACCTCGCCCGTCCCGTCCTCAAACATCACACGGTAGTTGTATGCAATCCCCGGCTCGTCGACGAACGGGAGGAGCTTTAGCCCAACATCGCCGTGCTCACTATCCAGGATTTGCTGCATTAGCCGCTGGACCAGGTCATCATCGGGTGAGACGTAGTCGATACCATCGTGGTCCATAGCGAAGTCTCGGCTGAACGTGAACGGGCCGTACTCCTCGTCCGTTCCTTGCCGTAGGGAGCGTGGCAGCTGGGCCCTGTAGAGAGTGCTCCCGGCCTTCTCGACGTCGCCACCGAGTGCTTCGACGCCGCGTTCTACGAATTCGTGGATGTCGGCCTCCGTCCCGTAGACGTCCTCGGACTCGTCCATCACCTCCTGAATCTTCTCTCGACTCTCTTGGTCGAACGTGCTCGTATCGATGAGGCTGCGTTCGTACCACTCCTGGAGCGTGCGTTGGCGCTCGTCGATGAGCTCCTCGAGTTCTTCCTTGGTCGCACTCGCCGGTTCCTCGTTCTGGATAGATTCCATGATGAGCGAGTCGACGTTGATGTCGTCGAGCATCCCCAGCACGTCAGCCGTGTTGCCGAGTTTGCCGCGGATGTTCTCGATCTTGTTCTGGAGCATCTCGAAGATCTCGCCCTCGCGCGTGTCCTCGAACGTGAAGTTCCAGACCTTGACTTCCTTGTCCTGGCCGTAGCGGTGGAGGCGGCCGATGCGCTGCTCGAGGCGGTTCGGGTTCCACGGCAGCTCGTAGTTCACCATGATGTGGCAGCTATGTTGGAGGTCGATGCCCTCGCTGGCTGCGTCGGTTGCAAACAGCAGACGGGACTGGCCGTGGTTGAACTCCTCCTCGATGCGGGCACGTTCCTCCTTGTCGACGTCACCGTGGATGACGAGGATCTCGTCGGCCCAGGGTTCGTCTTTCACGAGGTCGAGGAGGTAGTCCAGCGTGTCCCGATACTCGGTGAACAGCAGGAGTTTCTCGTCGGGTTGCTCCTCTAGCAGCTGCTGGATGTAGCGGCGGACCTTCTGGGCTTTTGAGTCGACAGAGATGCCTTCGGCGAGCGAAACGAGATCACGGAGCGTTTCGATCTCTTCTTCGAGTTGCGCATCGCTCTCGGTGACGGTCAGCGCGGAGAGTTCCTCCTCGGCTCGTTGTTTGTCCTCTTCGTCGAGGTCTTCGCCGTCGAGATACGCGGAGGCCTCTTCCGAGAGACTGGTGGAGGTCGACTGCTCATCGACGAGGTCGCCCAAGCGACGACTCAGCGTCGCTTGGATGGCGCCGATGCTGCTGACAAGGCGTTTCTGCATCAGTGCCATAGCGAACCCGACCGCTGGCTCATTCAGTTTCTCGGAGCGGTTGTAGACGTTCTGGACGTAGTCAGTAACGGCCCGATAGAACTGCCGTTCATCGTGGGTCATCTCCACGGGAACGGTGTTGACCTCACGGTCGGGGAAAATGCGTTCGCCGTCATCGTCGTACAGCGTTTGCTTCCCGCGACGAATCATCACGCGGTCGACGGCCTCCTTCGAGAGGTCTTGGTCCTCGGCGACGAGGAAGGGATCGATGTACTCGACGAGCGAGCGGAACGCCTCCCCTTTGCCGTCGTGTGGGGTCGCGCTGAGCAGCAGCAGGGAGTCGGAGTTGCCGGCGACCCGTTCGACCATCTTCGACGTCTTACTGGGGGACTCGCCCCGTTTGGCGGCCTTGTGCGCCTCGTCGACTATCACGACGTCCCAGAACGCTTCCTCGAGGGCAGGCTGGAACTCGTCCTGCCGGAGGAAGGCCTGGCTGGTGACCATCTGCTGGTGATCTTGGTCCCAGATATTGGCCTCCTCACCGAGCCGGCGTCGCTCGCCATCAACCCACTGCCTGTCGGCAGGCGTGAGGTCGATGTCGAAGAAGCGGTCCATGTCACGGATCCACTTCTTCTGGAGATGGGCGGGGACGACGAACAGGACGCGGTCGGCACGATTTCGGGCGGTGAGCTCTTTGAGGATGAGCCCTGCTTCGATGGTCTTCCCTAGGCCGACGTCGTCGGCGATGAGCGCACGTTGACGCAGCTTCTGCATCACCCAGTTGACTGCACCGAGCTGATACGGTTCGAGGCGAACCAGCGAATTCGAAATGCTCAGCAGCTGTCCTTGCTCATGCGCGATCTGAAGCTGAAGAGCCTGCGAACGTAGGTCGAACCACTCGGCCGAGACCGACTCGTGGTCGGGATGTAGCTGTTCGCCTGACGCCGAGCGCAGTTCACCAAGCTGATCCCGTTTGGGTTCGACCTCGACGTCATCGATACAGACGGTCTTTACGCCTGCATCCTCGACGTACGCCCGGAGATAGTCGAGCTCGCCGACGGAGTAGGTCTTAATGACCTCAGCAGTGCTTCCATTGAGGAGGACCGTATCGCCGGGATCGAAGTTAATCATTTTGTGTTAGAGGACTTGATCGTCGACGGTCTTCGGAACAATCTCGGCGTCGACGAGCGGCGTGACGTTTATGTCGACGCCGTGCTTGTGGTTCGGCTGATAGCCGGCAGTTGTGATTTCCGAGAGTGCGCGGTCGGCCCAGTCGGAGGGGACCCGTTTACCAATCTCCTGGCAACGATCATCGATTTCCTGAACGCAGCAGCCTGCCGGACGCTGTGGGACGAACGCCCCGACTATCTCCGCATCCTCGTCGACCACGAGCACACCCGACTCGGGTTCGAACCCAGCGACGACACCGATCCCGATGCGTACGCCGTCAGTGGGGCTGCCGACGAGTCCGGTGGCGACCTCCAGCTCAAGAAGGCCGTCCGCCGGCTGGGTATCGACATCGACGCCCTCGAGGAGACGACGTTCCTGGCACTCGAACGCAGCGGCGATCTCGCCATCGCCGACCTGTCCGACCTGGTCGCCGCCAGCACCGAAGAGCCGGGCGCCCAGGCCCACCAGTCCAAAGACGACATCGAGTACTACTGTGGGTACTGCGGCAAGGGCCCCTGGGCCCGCCAGGATCGGGTGCGTGGCCACCACGACCGCATGAGCCATCCCAGCGAGGTCGTGGTTCGGACCACCGAGCCCGACGACGAGACCGTCCTCGAACACGAAAGTGCGCCTACCGTCGAGGGCGAGCCCCGCGAGCGGATCCGGTCGTGGCTCGAAGCCCACACGCCCGAATATCGGTTCTTCAAAACCGAGGATATCGCCATCGAGTGTGACCTGCCCGGCAACGACACCGATGACATGCTCGACCGCGGCCTCAGTGGGTTCGAGATCGCTCGCGACGGCCAGTTGTGGCGCATCGACCCCGTGGAGGGCGAGGAATGACGGCTCGCTGTCCGGCCTGTGGCGCGACCAGTGACGAAATCTTTCGCTGCACAGAGTGTGGTCGTGACCTCGTCGACACGGACCAGGACGGGGATACCGATGCGTGATGTCGAGACCGACGGCGAGTCCTGGACGGCCCGCCGCCTGTGGCCGCGTCGCCGGCTGCACCCGCTTGCCCTGACGGTGGTCGACGATGGCTGAACCGTTCGCGACACCCCACGGTGTCCGGAGCTATGCCGGCGTCGGCGACCAGGACACGACCTGCCCGAACGGGGTCGAGGGCTGTCCCGGCAGCGGCACCATCGACGCACTGTGCATCGATTGTTTCTTCAGAGGTGACCAGACGTGAGCCAACAGACCGAGTATCCTGACCCCGAGGAACGTATCGCAACGACACTTATCGAGTGCCGGACCGAACTCGAAGCGATCGCTGAGACAGAGACACGGTTCGGCGAGCGGGCACAGAACGCACTGGACTGGTTAGCAGCCTACGACGGAGGAGAGACCGATGGGTGAGTCAGTCGAACCCGAGGACACGGCGGGCCAGCGGGTTATCCTCGAGAGCGTCTTTGACGGCCAGGAACTCCTCGGCCATTTCGGGGTTGTCGGCGAGCGCTTCCATCAGGTCCGTGTCCTGCTGGGACGACCGTTTGGTTGCTTCTGGCGAGAGTGCTTGGCCACACCACATGCACTGCGATTCGCGCTGGGGCGTCTCACGGTCACATCGCGGACAGGTGACCGGCGCGAACTCGTCGTCGCTACTGTCGTCGACGACCTCCAGACCCATGAGTTGGGCGTACTCGTCACCGATATCGTCGTCGAAGATAGCGGCGTATCTGGAGACGGCGTCGGAGCCATGCACCCGGCCTTGGCGGCGTTCGATATGCCGGGCGTTCATGCCCTGGCGGCAGAGCCAGGCCAGATTCGACTTCCGGAACGCCGTCGGCGTGACGTCCTTCTCGACGCCGGCCCGCGATGCGGGTCGTTTGAACATGTCCAGATAGGACTGGTAGGAGAGTTGGTCCGGGTCGGACAGTTTGCACCACAGGGGGTCGTCACCATCGCCAGGGTGGTCACTGAGCCAGCGGTTGATGTGTGGCGTCGACGGAATCAGGTCGACCGCTCGTTGGCCCGTCTTCCCGTCGGCGCTGACCGTCAGGCCGTAGTCCGAGGTGTTGATGTCGTCGACACAGAGATCGTACAACTCGCCACCTCGCAGGCCAGCGTCGAATTGGAGCGCGATTGCGGCTTCGTCCCGACTGTTGCGACACTGGTCGAGCATCGGCTCGACATCGTCCTCCCACCGCAGCATCTCGCCAGGGTCCGGCGACGGGTCGTAGTCGTTCGGGAGCGTGGAGTTGACCCACGCGATGGCGGGCGGCGGGTCATCGCCTGCGACATCAGTGACGCGGCGACCAAAGACCCGGAGTGCGACCCGGTAGTTCTGGTTCGTCTCCGGCGTTTCGTCGAGGTCGTACGTATCGTGGATCCAGCGGACGATATCCTCGGTCGCATCGCGGTCCTCGAGACTGTCGGCCAGCGACGCCGGCGCGAGTTCGGCCATACGGACACAGTGACGCAGAAGCTTGAGGTGGCGATGGTGGCCGTACGTTTCCCGCAGAAGCTTCAACTGGTCGCTGAACTCCAGCAGGATGTCACGGTCCCGGTCGTGGTCGATATCCCGCTCGCCCTCTTTAACTTTGGTCCGCAGAGTTTCAACACCACGCTGGGGATTCGGCATAGTCTCACATTTAAGCCTTGGCTGTTAAGGGTTTGGCTGAAAGCTCACCCCTGGCTTCAGCGCTTCAGTCCGGAACCGTACGACGAGACCACCCGACCGAGGCCACCGTTTTTCGAGTCGTTCCCGAAGCGTAGGCACGAGCACAGAGTGGCATCTGCACCGCCCCTGCCCCGCCAGACACTTTCCCCACAGCTCCCGGAGACGACACAGACCCAGCTCAGAGAGAGGCCCAAAACGTGGATGATATTTGGATTAAATGGTGATTAACAATACAGTAACTGTGCTATTCAGTTTGTATGTGGGGGAGAATCGATCAAACAGAGGTGGTTAGAGGTAACCAAGTTACTACGGCACTAGCGGCTGTCGTAGCGTTTCTCGTAGTCGAGGTGGCAACACGGACAGCTACTTCGATGGCGTACGTCGGTGGCGCGTTCGTCGCTGCGGCCGTTCTCATTGGCCCCGCGGCACCGCTCGCTGGGGCCACGGGGGTCGTCGTCCACGACGTTGTCTATGGGGCCTTTGGGGACTGGACGGTAGCCACGGCGGCCTGGATACTGGTCTTTGGCTGGGCAGTCGTGTGGCTCGGTAGCGGACGCTCTAACGGGCCGGATGGCCAGGCGCTGAAATCGGTACATCGGGTGGCTCCGGCCTGTGCCGGAATAGTTGTAATCGGCGGAATCAACGCAACAGCCTTTGGGGCGTGGCTGGCGATGGTTCTGGGGTCGCAACGCTTCTACACGGCCGCTACTGGATTCCTTCCGGGAATCGCCGCGGCCGTGGGGCTCTGTGTGTTCGGACTGGTCGCTGTTGGGGTCGCCAGGCGTCTCGGACTGATCGGCCGGACTGACACTCGCGGCCGTTCGCTGTTCGAGTCGGAAGCGCCCGGACGAAACCGCTCCGAGGGGCCGACCCGTGCGACGACTGTCGGCGTATTCGTCATCGGCACTGGGTGGCTGTTCGGCGTCTCGGTCCTCGACGTTTTCGTCCACGACCTGACGCTGTACCCGACAGCGAACGAATTCAGAGGGTTCCTCACCGGATTCCTCGGTGGCGACTCGCCGATAGCTACCGTCCTTCTCGGTGTGTACAACTACGGTGAGCTGGCAGTGGTCCTCTCGGCACCAGTCGCACTACTCGCTCTACTGGGATGGTGTGCCTACCACGAGCAGGTGCTCTCAGGGGCCGACCTCGGCGTCGATATCATCTTTGGAGGGCCCTCCAATGAGTGAACAGCAGTCCGAATCAGACGAGACAGTTCCGAGCAGACGCCAGTTTCTCACCGCGCTTGGCGGCACGGCACTCGCAGCAGTGGGCTACGGATACGGGACCGACGCCGGCAGGTCCTTGTCTGGCGATTCAGCAACGCAATCCAGCACCCACCCGGCATCTGAATATCATATCGACGCGCTGACAGCAATCGCCAGCGCGGTGTATCCGTCGGCCGTCTCCGTAGACCGTTCGTTCATCGAGAGCCGCGTGTTCGGGCGGGTCGAGCCGAAACCCGATCATTTCGAGGGGGTCGTCGCCGGTATCGAAGCGGTCGACGACCACGCCAGAGCACGGTACGGTGGCAGGGTCACCGAACTCTCCGCTGGCCGGCGGCGACAGGTACTGCAGTCGATGGGCGTGACGACAGTCCATCCCACCGCCGACGGGACAACTGCGGAACAGGTGCGGTTTTACGTCGTGAACGACCTGCTGTACGCACTGTTTACCTCTCCGATAGGTGGGGAACTGCTCGGAGTCGACAATCCGCCCGGACATCCCGGCGGTCGAGAGGCGTACCAGCGAGGGCCGGCGGGTGATGAAAGATGACCGGCGCAAGCGACCACACACCGACTGAGACCGACGTCTGTATCGTCGGGGCCGGGCCGGCCGGAGCCATCACTGCCTACTCGCTGGCACGGCGTGGTCACGACGTCGTGGTGCTCGAAGCGGGTGAACGGCTGACCCCCGAGGACCACCACCGACGCATGGAGATGTGGCTGCGCCCGAACTTCGACCGGGGCTCCTTCTGGCGCGATGGCGAACGGGATGCGTACACGTCGACCGGTGATATCGACGCACGACTCAACGAGACGCGCGTGAAGGCGGTCGGTGGCACGTCCTTGCACTGGGACGCAAACACACCGCGGCTTCACGAGGAGGACTTCGAGATGAACACGCGGTACGGGGTGGCACGGGATTGGCCGATCAGCTACGACGACCTCCGGCCGTACTACGCGCGTGCCGAGCGGGAGATGGGCGTTTCAGGGGCCGACGACAACCCCCACGGCCCGCCGCGGAAAGAGCCCTACCCACAGACAGCGTTCGAGCCCAGTTACTCTGATTCGCTGTTCGCCGAGGCCTGCGAGGAACTCGGAATCACGATGGCGTCCCAGCCGAAGGCCATCAACTCCGAAGCGTACGACGACCGGTCCGAGTGTGTCGGGTACGGCGTTTGCAACGCCTGTCCGTCGGGAGCGAAGTACAGCGCCGAAGTCCACGTCCGGAAGGCCGAGTCAGCGGGTGCGCGGATCGTCGACCAGGTGCAGGCACTCTCCGTGGAACACGACCGGACGGGTGACTACGTGGAATCAGTCGTCTACGCGGCCCCCGACGGGAGTCAGTACCGACAGGAAGCCGACCACTTCGTCATCGCGTGTGGCGGAATCGAGACGCCACGATTGTTGCTGTTGTCGGATTCGGACGTGTATCCCGACGGGTTAGCCAACTCCAGCGGCGCAGTCGGTCGGTATCTCATGGACCACCCCAGCGTCACGACGAGAGGGGCCCTCGAAGAGCCGACACGGCAGAGCAATATCGGGTGGGTCTCCAGTCGGAGCGACCAGTTCTATGCCCACGAGGAGTCCGGCTCCGGGAGCTACCACCTCACGTTCAGCAACACCGCGAAGTCAACGTCGGGCGGTGCCCAGTACAGGCTTCCCCCGACATCCCCATCGA
This sequence comes from Haloarcula sp. 1CSR25-25, assembly GCF_032027985.1. NCBI lineage: Archaea > Methanobacteriati > Methanobacteriota > Halobacteria > Halobacteriales > Haloarculaceae > Haloarcula > Haloarcula sp. 1CSR25-25. The sequence continues at coordinate 406,740 of NZ_JAHYBW010000002.1, read as the reverse complement.
GGTTCCTCGATGTCGTCGACAATCCGACCCCAGATGCACTGGCCGAACTCGCGACGGACCCGCTCAACGAGATGCAGCTGGGTGATGACCTCGACCTTCCGACGACCGCGGGACCGCCGTACCCCCTCTCGATACGTGGTGCGGGCGAGATGCTGCCGCGATCCGACAACCGGGTCACGCTGGATACGTCGAAGACAGACAACCACGGCCGGCCGGTGCCCTCGATCGATCTCTCTGACGGTGCCCACGCACGAGAGACGATGGAGCACTGTGAGGCGGTCCAGAAGTCGATTCTGACGGAGCTCGGTGCGGAAATCACCGGCGTGAGGACACTAAGTGAGAGAAGTATGAGCACACACCACATGGGGACGACGCGGATGGGGACCGATCCAGCTGAGAGTGTGGTGAACGAGGAGTGCCGGACACACGACCTCGCGAACCTCTGGATCGCGTCCTCGAGCGTATTCACCACTGCCGGGGCGAACAACCCGACACTCACGATTGCTGCGCTCGCGCTGAAGACGGCAGATCACATCGACGAGAAACTGTGACTGCCACACCGACGAACGGTCCGCGGCACTGTCAGAGACGGCTGCCACAGGCCGTGATTTCGGTAGTCAGGGCGTAGCTGGCGCCGCGGGGTAGGTCTACGTTTTTACCGCTGGGGCGCGTACGGTAGTGCATGAGTGAGTCCGAGGGCGAACTCCCCGAGAACGACGAAGAGTGGCGCGAGATACTCTCAGACGAGGAGTACCGAATCCTCCGCGAGTCCGGGACGGAGCCGCGGTTCAGCAGCGACCTCATCGACGTGAAAGACGAGGGCGTGTTCACCTGTGCTGGCTGTGGGACGGAACTGTTCGACAGCGAAGAGAAGTTCGAGTCCGGTACCGGCTGGCCGAGCTTCTGGGACGTGTACCAGGAGGGCAACGTCGAGACGCGGACGGACAACAGCCACGGGATGCAGCGAACGGAAGTCGTCTGTGCCGAGTGTGGCGGCCACCTGGGCCACGTGTTCGACGACGGGCCTGAACCGACCGGGAAGCGCTACTGCATCAACGGCGCGGCGCTGGACTTCGAGTCCCAGTAGAACCGTCGGGGTCGGTTCGGCGGCCGTGACGGTGGGGCGACACTGTCCGACCGAGTTTTGCAGGGTGTGGCTGTTCACTCGAACCGTCGTCTCGAAAGCGTTGTCGAGAGCCGGGTCGCGCCAGCGGTGCCGTTACTCCCGGCTCTGGTGTGTGCTCTCGCTCGCATCGTCGAACCTCGGGGCGACCGCCCGCTACGCCGACTGGGCCTCGGGGGCGTAGGTCGTCTCGATGAACTCGAGGATGCGCTCGGACTCGGCCATCGTGACGCCGCGGTCGGCATCGACCAGGACCGGGACGCCACGCTGGCCGGAAACCCGCTTCACTTCGTCACGTTTCGAGTGCAGCGCCTCGACCCAGACGCTATCGTAGTTGATTCCGAGTTCGTCCAGTCGGTCGGCGACCTTCTCGCAGTACGGACAGCCGTCCAGTTGGTAGAGCGTCAGGCTCATACAGTTCGGTACGGACGCCGCCCTCAAGGTGGTTGTGTTCGAAAAAACGCGACCGCCGCTGGCGTTACTCGTACAGCCAGGGCGAGTCGATCTGGTCCCAGTCGACGAGTTCGTCCTCGTCGAAGAACAGCTCGATCTCGCGCTCGTTTGCGCCCTCGTCCTCGTGGTCGGAGCCGTGGATGACGTTCCGACCGAGGTCGAGCCCGTAGTCGCCGCGGATGGTTCCGGGGGCGGACTCGGCCGGGTCGGTCTCGCCCATCATGTTCCGGACCTGCCGGGTCGCGTCCTGGCCTTCCCAGACCATCGCGAACACGGGACCGGAGGTGATGAAGTCGACGAGCCCGTCGAAGAACGGCTTGTCCTCGTGCTCGCCGTAGTGCTCCTCGGCGAGCTGCTGGTCGATCTGCATGAACTTGCCGCCGACCATCTTCAGACCGCGGTCCTCGAAGCGGGAGACGATGTCCCCGATGAGGCCGCGCTGGACGCCGTCTGGCTTGACCATCACGAAGGTGCGCTCCGTCTCGGACATCAGGCCTCGGCCTCCTCGGCTTCCTCGTCGGCCTCGTCCTCAGCGTCCGCGTCAGCCTCGTCGGCGTCAGCTTCGTCCGCAGCCGCTTCCTCGGCGTCCGCGTCGGCCTCGTCGGCGACTGCTTCCGCGTCCGCTTCTTCCGGCTCTTCCTCGACCGCACCGGCCTCACCGCGGGCGGTGTCGGTCCATTCGAGGTTGCGGGCCTCCCGGCCCAGGTCGGCGTTGTTCTCGCACTTCGAGGAACAGAAGTGCGTCGTCGCGCCGTCCTTGTGGACGAACATCGTACCCGTGCCGGGTTCGATGTCCGTGCCGCAGTAGTCACATTCGCGTGTCCGGGGCATGGTTACTGCCCTCCGATGGTGTCGGCCTCGCGAGCCGTCTCGCGGAGCTGGAGCACGTCACCTTCGCGGACCGGGCCGAGAACGTTGCGCGTGATGATGCGCCCCTGGTTCTCGCCTTCGCGGATGCGGCACTTGACCTGCATGGCCTCGCCGTGCATCCCCGTCCGGCCCACGACTTCGATAACCTCGGCGGGCGTGGAACCGCTGCTTTCGGATTCCTCAGCGCTCATCCGAGGTCACCTCACCGAAGCTCCTCGACCTTGTCGGCGATGTCCTCGACGTCGGCCTCGGCCTCACCGGCGTCGGTGACGGCCGCGGCGGCCGAGCCGACTTCGAGCCCGGCGGCGTGTCCGAGGTCGTCCTGCTGCTCGACGAAGATGAAGGGGACGCCCTTCTCGTCGGCGAGTTCCGGAATGTGCATGACGATCTCCTCGGGCTGGACGTCTTCGGCGACGAAGACGAGCTCCGCGGAGCCACGCTCGATGGCCTTGGTCGTCTCGTTTGTACCCTTCTTTACCGAGCCTGTGTCCCGGGCGACCTCGAGCGCCTCGAGGGCGTCGTCTTCGAGGTCCGCGGGAACGTCGAAATCTACGTATACTGGCATTTGTATGTTCACCTCCTGCGCGCGAGCTCAGGCTCCCCCGCCGTGTCCGGGCCGCGGGGCCCGTCACACCGTGGTGGTGTGTATCCTGAAAAGGCTGGGAGCATCATCAACTCGGCGCAGGCTGTACCCAATTCTGTGCCACCGGCCCTAAAAGCGCTTTCGAAGCCGAAATCGCGTGCCAGGCCGGCACACAGTCGCTGTCGGGTGGTCTCCCTACTCCGAGGGCACCGCGTCGGCAAGGGCCGTCCGTGCCTCCGCAACGAGGCGGTCGACCACCTCGCCGGCAGGCACCACGTCCTGTGCAAGGCCGACGCTCTGGCCGGCGTAGTGGGGCAGCGCCGCCAGGTCGCCGTCCATGCCGTCGAGCGGTGGCGTATCAGCACGGCGATACACCGGCTCGCCGTCGGCCGTACGAGCGATCCGTTCGGGGGTCCGTCCCTGTTCACCCTCCGTCGACGTGGCCGCGGGGTCAGGCGCGTCCGTCCGACTGACCGCGTCGGTCTCCAGCACTCGGTGTGGCTGGTCCGGCCAGCCCCGGTCGAACAGGTCGGTGAGCCGCGTCGCCGTCTCGGGTGCGTCGACGATGCGCTCCCGGTATGTCTCGTGTGCGCCCGATTCCTCGGTCGCCACGAACCGGGTGCCGAACCAGCCGCCGTCGGCGCCCAGTGTCAGTGCCGCCGCGAGGCCGCGGCCGTCACCGAGTCCCCCGGCTGCGACGACCGGCACCTCGACTGCGTCGGTCACTCGCGGGAGCAACGCCAAAGTCGTCACGTCGCTCTGGACGTGACCGCCGGCTTCCCGGCCCTGTGCGACGACGATGTCAGCGCCCGCAGCAACAGCGGCCCTGGCCTCGCCAGCGCTCCCGACCGTGACCAGCACCGTCCCACCGACGGCGTGTACCCGGTCGATGTACGGCTCTGCGTCACCGAAGGAAAACGAGACCACCGAGGCGCCGGCGTCCAGACAGGCATCGAGACACGCTGAGGGGGACAGGACGCCCGTCGACTCGTCGAGGACGACGTTGGCCCCGACCACGCCATCGGTCGCGGCTGCGGCGGCGGTGTACGCCTCGCGAATCGCGTCGGCCTCGCGCCACGACATCGCCAGCATCCCGAGGCCGCCCGCGTCTGCGACTGCCGCGGCCAGGGCCGGCGTCGAGACGCTCCCGACTGGTGCCTGGACCACCGGATGGTCGACATCGAGTTCGGCACAGAGTCCAGTGTGGAGGGGTTCCATGGTGGTGCCTGTGGCCGGTCCCGTGAAAAACACCGGTGGCTCCGTGGGCGGGACCGTCAGGCCCATACTGGCGCGTCTGCCACCTCCGGTATGGACATCGCGCGGTCGCTCCGAGCGGAGGCCCGCCGCGCGAACGAGCGGCGACTGCTCGTTCTGGCGGGCGACCCCGACCGGACGCGGGAGCGAGCGGGGGCAGCGCTCGACGCGGCGGACGTACCGGGCGGGGAGACGACCGTCGTCGGCCCGGAGGCGTTCCTCGACTGTGAACACCACGAGCAGTCCCGCGCCGAGGAACTGCTGGGCCGGACCCGGACGGCTGTCGTACTCGATGCACACGAGGAACTGCGACCGGACGCGGTCGGGCGGACCGTCGGTGCTGTCGACGGCGGCGGCCTCTACGTCCTCCTCGCGCCGCCGCTGGAGACGTGGCCGGAGGTACGCGACGGGTTCGACGCCTCGCTTGCGGTCCCGCCGTTCGAGGTGGCGGACGTGACCGGCCACTTCCGCCGACGGTTCGTCGAGACGCTCCGGGCCCACCGTGGCATCGCCATCGTCGACACCGACACGGACACCGTCGAGCAAGACGGCCTGACGGACCCGCCACCGAGCCGCCCGGTTCCGAGCCCGACACCGCCAGCCGACGCGCAGTTCCGCCCCGAGACCTACGCCCAGTGTCTCACCGACGACCAGCGGGACGCGGTCCAGGCGTTCGAGTCCCTGCGGACCGGCGGCGGGGCGGTCGTGGTCGAGGCCGACCGGGGCCGGGGGAAATCCAGCGCCGCCGGACTGGCCGCCGGAAACCTCGCTGCTGAGGGAAGGGACGTGCTGGTGACCGCGCCACAGTACCGGAGCGCCGGCGAGGTGTTCACGCGGGCGGCACACCTGCTGGAGCTGTTCGACGTCGAGTTCGCGCGCGACCGGACGTCGGAACCCCAGCGACTCGACGTTTCGGGGGCGGGCTGTGTGCGGTACGCGCCGCCGGCCGAGGCCGCACTGCTTCCGGACGACCCCGACGTCGTCATCGTCGACGAGGCCGCGGCCCTGCCGGTCCGGCGACTCGAACAGTTCCTCGACGCCCCGGCGGTCGCCTTCACGACGACCGTCCACGGCTACGAGGGGGCTGGCCGGGGCTTCTCCGTGCGGTTCCGGGACCGGCTGGCGGAAAGTGACCACTCCGTCACCGACGTGTCGATGACGACGCCAATCCGGTACAGCGACGGCGACCCCGTGGAGGTGTGGGCGTTCAGGGCGCTGTTGCTGGACGCCCGCCCGCCGGTCGACCAGCTTATCGCGGATGCGACGCCGGGGACCGTCGAGTACCGCCGGCTCTCGACCGCGGACCTGCTCGCTGACGAGCACCTGCTCCGGGAGGGGTTCGGTCTGCTCGTGCTGGCACACTACCGGACGGAGCCCTCGGACCTGGCCCGACTGCTGGACGCGCCGAACCTCACCGTCCGGGCGCTGACCCACGAGGGCCACGTCGTCGCGGTCGCGCTGCTGGCGCGGGAGGGGGACCTCCCGGCGGACACGCGAGCCGCGATGTACGAGGGCGGGCGGGTCCGCGGCAACATGCTTCCGGACGTGTTGTCCACACAGCTCCGGGACGAAGCCGCCGGGATTCCGGTCGGCCAGCGGGTCCTCCGCATCGCGACCCACGCCGCGGTCCGGTCCCGCGGGCTCGGCTCGCACCTCCTCTCGGAGGTCGAAGCGGAGTTCGCAGAGCGGGTGGACTGGCTGGGCGTCGGCTACGGTGCGACGCCGGAACTCGTCCGCTTCTGGGCGCGGAACGGCTACGCCACCGTCCATCTCGCCACCTCGCGGAACGCGACCAGCGGCGAGTACTCCGTCGTAATGGTAGACCCCTGTTCCGACGACGGGACGGCGCTCGCGACGCGGCACGGTGAGTGGTTCCAGGACCGAATCGCCGCGGTGCTGTCGGACCCGCTCGACGACTGTGAGCCCGACGTGGTTCGGGCAGTGCTTCGCGCGAGCGACACCGAACCGTCGCTCACCCTCTCGGAGTGGGAGTGGCGGCTGATTGCCGGCGTCCCCGGCGGCGCGTCGATTCTCGACACGAACCCGCGGCCGTTCCGTGAACTCGCCCGGCGACACCTCTCGGACCCGACCGACCCGGCCGCGCTCTCGGCGCGGGAGGAACGCCTCCTCGTCCGAAAGGTCCTGCAGGCCCGTCCCTGGTCGGCTGTCACCGATGACCTGGAGTTCGTCTCCGAGCGGGAGTGTATGCGCACGCTCGGCGGAGTCGTCGAAAGGTTGACGCGTCTGTACGGCGACCCTTGGGTACAGGAGGAACTCGACAGACACCTATGAGCCTGCTCGGCCTCGAACCGCTGCTGTTCGTGCTCGCGTTCGCTCTGCTGGTCGGCGGCGTCGTCGGCAGCCTCACGCCCCAGGTCCCCGGTGCGCTCGTCTCGCTCGCTGGCGTCTACCTCTACTGGGTCGCCAGCGGGATGACCGACCCCGGCACACTCTTGCTGGCCCTGTTGACGCTGGTCGGCCTGCTGACGTGGGCCGTCGATATCGCGGGCGGGGCCGTCGCCGCACGCGTCGGCGGGGCGTCGAACTGGACAGCGGTTCTGGCTGGCGTCGTGGCGCTCGTCCTCTTTTTCGTCACCGGGCCGCTCGGCATCCTGCTGGGCGTCGCCGGCACGGTGTTCGTCGTCGAGTTCTACCGGCAGGGGGACGCCCGCGGGAGCGCCAAAGCTGCGCTGGTGACGACCGTCGGGATGCTGGCCTCCGGCGTCGTCCAGGCCCTGCTGACGGCATCGATACTGGTCACCATGGTCGCAGTCGCGGTCCTATGACTCAGTGTGCCGAGGACGGCTGCGAGAACGAGGCCGCGGTCGAACTCCACATCCCCTGGGACGCGAACCGCGAGGTCTGTCCGGACCACGCCCGCGTCTGGGCCCAGAAAGACGGCGTCGTCCCCGCGCCGATGGACGGCCACGAAGACGAGTGGCCATAGCCCGCATCTGTACCGATAGACGGGGTGATACACACGAGGGAATCTGACCAGTAGGTGTGACCCGTTCGCGAAGAAAATATAATAATAATTGGATTTGAATACGGAAAGTGAGGCGTGTTATCATGAAACGTGAGATGCTCACCACCGACTTCATCGACCGTGCAGCGGACATCTACGACGACGTGACCGGTATCGTTGCCCACGACGGCACCGAGTACACGTACGCCGAGGTGAACGAGCGGGTCAATCAGTTGGCACACGCGCTGTCGGACCGCGGGGTCTCGAAGGGGAGTCGCGTGGCCGTCCTCGCGCCGAACACACACTACTTCATGGAGACACTGTACGCGACCAACAAGCTCGGTGCGGTGTTCGTCCCGCTGAACTATCGGCTCAACACCCCGAAAATCGAGTACATCCTGAACGACTGCGAGGCGGCGACGGTGATCGCCGACTACGACTTCGCCGAGAAGGTCCAGCCGGTACGTGACGCCGTCCCCACGGAGGCGTTCATCGGCTACGAACCCGACCGCATCGACGGGGAGTGGGAGGACTACAGCGGTCTCCTAGGCGGGCAGCCGAGGACCGAACCGGACCGGCCGGACATCGCCGAGGACGACGACGCGAGCATCAACTACACGTCCGGAACGACGGGGGACCCGAAAGGCGTGGTCAGGACCCATCGGACGGAGAGCTGGCACGCGCTCGTGCTCAATCAGCACATGGAGATCCGCGACGACGACACGTACCTCTGGACGCTCCCGATGTTTCACTGCAACGGGTGGGGCCACACCTACGCCATCACCGGGACCGGCGGGACCCACGTCTGCCAGCGGACCTTCGACGCCGCGGACACCTTCCGCAGAGTCCGGGAATACGACGTGTCGTTCATGTGTGGCGCGCCGACGGTGCTGAACAAGCTCATCCAGCACTACCGGGCGTCGGACGGCGACGTGGTGACACAGGGCGACCGCGACGTGCGGATCTCGACGGCCGGCAGCGCCCCGGCGACGGCGACCATCGAGCGCGTCGAAGACGAGTTCGGCTGGCGCATCATCCACATCTACGGCCTGACCGAGACGGCCCCGATCATCACGACCAGCAACTCCCCGCGGCGCATCGCCGAACGGGGCCGGGAGATCAAGGTCAAGCAGGGTTCGGAGACGCTGTGTACCGACATCAGAATCGTCGACGAGGACGGCGACGACGTGCCACGCGACGGGGCGACCATCGGCGAGGTCGTGGTGCAGGGCAACCAGGTGATGGACCGCTATCTCAACAAGCCCGAGATAACCGCGGCGGCGTTCAACGACCGCGTCGAGGGCTATTTCCACACCGGCGACCTCGCGACGTGGGACGAGGACGGGATGATACAGATCATGGACCGACGGAAGGACATCATCATCTCCGGGGGCGAGAACATCTCCTCGATCGAACTGGAAGACGAACTGTACGACCACCCCGATGTCCTGAAGGCCGCGGTCATCCCGGTTCCGAGCGAGGATTGGGGCGAGACGCCGATGGCACTGGTCGTTCCGACGGCCGACAGCGACGCGACCGAACGGGAGATTCTGGATTTCCTCAGAGAACGCGTCGCGAGCTACAAGGTCCCCACTGGCGTCGACTTCCGTGACTCGCTCCCCGAGACGGCGACCGGGAAGATCCAGAAGTACGAACTCCGCAAGGAGTACTGGCAGGAGCAAGAGCGGATGATCGGCCAAGAGTGAGTCCGCCCGGGCAAGACATCAGCGAGCTATTACCACAGTTCTTTATTATGGTTCCGGCGGTCGGTCGGACTATGCATCTGGGAGTCGTCGTGCCACGCGTCGAGGACCACAGCACAATCGACCTCGCTGTCGAGGCCGAGGAGTGCGGCTACGACTCGGTCTGGCTGAACGAACTGTGGGGTGCAAGCTCCGTCGTCGAACTCACGGACATCGCGACCCGGACCGACGACATCGAAATCGGCAGTGCGATACTCAACGTCTTCTCGCGGTCGCCGGCCGTGCTGGCGATGACAGCGACGACCCTCGACAGAGTCTCGGACGGTCGGGCGGTGCTGGGACTGGGAACGAGTACAGCCCGGTCAATCGAGAACATGCACAGCATGGAGTTCGAGCGGCCGGTCCGTCGCGCCCACGAGACCATCGACATCGTCAAACAGCTCATGACGAGCGACGAGCGGGTGACCTACGACGGCGAGGTGGTGTCGGTCACCGGCGTTCCGCCGTTAGACCGCGACGTACCGGTGTACCACGCCGCGCTCGGGCCGGCGAACAGGCGGGTCGTCGCCAGGCTCGCCGACGGCTGGCTGCCCCACATGGTTCCGTTCTCCGAACTCGAGTCGGCGTTCGACTACATCGCCGAGACCGCACGCGATGCCGACCGCGACCCGGGCGAAATCACCGTCGCACCGTACGTTCCGGCAGTGGTCCACGAGGACGCCGACCGGGCGACCGAGGAACTCCGGAAACACATTGCCTACTACGTCGGCAGCGGCGACGGATACCGCCGGGCCGTCGCTGAGGCGTATCCGGACCGTGCGGAGCGCATCGCCGACGCCTGGCAGGCGGGTGACCGCGGCGAGGCGACGGAACTCGTCACTGACGAGATGACGGCTGACCTCGGAATCGCGGGGACGCCGGAACAGGCACGGGAGAAGCGAGACGCAATAGCGGACAGGGACGTCCTCGACCGGCTTCTGTTGACTGTGCCACAGCAGGTCGACGGGGAGCTGGCCCGGGAGACGATTCGGGCGCTAGGTCGGCGTTAGAGGTCGATCTCCATCATCACCTCGTCGGCGTACTCGTCGCCGAACTTGTAGTGGTCTTCGCGGACGGCTTCGGTGTCCCAGCCGTGTGCTTCGAGGAACTGGATCGCGTCTTCGTTCGTCGATGGGACGGAGTTGTACAGCTTCTCGTAGCCGTTCGACGCCGCCCACTCGGTTCCCCGGGCGAGAAGCTGGGACCCGATACCGTGGCCCCGATACCGGTCGAGGACGCCCAGCGTCAGCTCGGCCGTGTGGCTGAGCTTCGCGGCTTCGGGGTGTTTGAGGTGGACCCAGCCGACCACGTCGTCGTCGATGCAGGCGACGAAGAAGATGCGCGACTCCAGTTCGTTGTGCCGGAGCAGGACACCTTCGGAGTCGACGACGTCGGCCACGGTCTCCGCGTTGACGTACTCGCCGCCGCCGATGGCGGCCCGGATGGCCCCGACGAGACCTGTCAGGTCCTCCTGTCGCGCCTGGCGGATGGTGAACTCGATGTCGTCGGCCTCGAACTCTACCTCGGCGGTGTCGTTGTAGGCAACGCGGAGTTCCCCGTCAACGTCCTCCAGTACTCCGTCGCGTTTGAGCAGGGCGACGTGGTGGCCGAACGGTCGTGGGTCCATCTGCAGCGACGTCCGGGCGGCTCTCGGCTCGACGGACCCGTGTGATTCAACGTACTCGTAGATATCCCGCCGGTCCTCGTGGTCGAACTGCAGTGGCTCTGTTAGCTCCATGCTAGTCGCTATCACGAGACAGTACTTAGTCTTTTATCAAAAACCATGCACTTCTCGGTAAACGGCAACTACTGCTCCGGAACGCCGGTCAGGAGCACCGCCACGTCACGGGCGTTGTGCGTGTCGACGAGCAGCTCTGCGGCCGCTCTGACGCTGTAGGTGCCGGCTAACTCAACGCCGTAGCAGGCGGCGTAGCAGTCCAGCCAGTCGTTCATCGTCCGTTCCAGTCGCTCGAACTCCGCTTCGGAGAAGCGGACCCACGACCCACCGGTACGGGCCTCGCAGTACAGGGCCACCGTCGGACCGAACCCCTCCCGGAGGAGTTCCATCGCCCGCTCCTCGTCGGGCGGGTCGGGGTCCAGGGACTCACGGACCGCCTCTGCGCGCCGAGCGAGCGCCCGAACCCGGTCGTGGTACTGGCCGCCCGTCACCGAACGGGTCACCCCTGTTTGAACTCGACGCCCTTGCCGCCAGCGGGGTGTTCCCACTCTGTGTCGGCGACGATGGCACAGGTGCCACACTCGACGCAGGGCTGGGTGTCGAGGCTCACGAGGTGTTCCTGGCTCCCGTTGGTCTGGACCATCTCGTCGCGGTAACAGCCCCCGCCGAAGTCCTCGGCGCTGACCGGGCAGGCCGTGACGGCGGTGCCGGACGCCTCGAAGGACTTGTCGACCAGTTCGATGTGGGGGTCGCCCACGTCGTAGGTCAGGTCGCCGATTCGGTCGTCCAGGTCGGGTGGCGAGACGGTGTTCTCGTCGGTCACGGGCTCTCCCAGTTCCTCCGCGATGACCGTCGGCAGCGTCACGTAGGGCAGTTTGGTGTCGGGAATCATCGACACCATGCGCGGCGAGCTGTAGGCCCGTTCGAGCAGTCCGCCCGCCGCGCGGACCCCGAAGCGGCCGACGGCGGAGTCGGCGATAGCGTTCGAGAGGTCGTCGACGGGACCGAGTTCGCCGAGCCGTCCGAACACCTTGTACCCCGTCGGCCGGAGCTTGTCCATCACGCCCTCGTCGTGGAGTTTCTTCTCGTACAGCTCGCCGGCCACGGACGGGTCGTCACGCGCCCTCGCGTCGGCGAACGCCTCGGCGGCCAGCGCCCCGGCGGTGACGGCGTGGTTCATCCCCTTGATGATCGGGCCCTGGGCCTGCATCTGACCGGCGGCGTCGCCGACCAGCACCAGCCGGTCCTTGTGCGGCGAGGGGTGGGCCGCCTTCTTCGAGTCCGGGACCAGTTTCGCGCTGTACTCGCGCTCGTCGTACTCGTCGCCGAGCCACTGGGCCATGAGCGGGTGCGTGAGCAGGCTGTCGAGCAGTTCGTGGGGCTCGGCCCGTTCCTCGGCGATGGAGTCGAGGTGGAACACGGTGCCGATAGACAGCGAAGACTCGTTGGTGTAGAGGAAGCCGCCGCCGCGGACGCCGTCGAACAGGTCGCCCGAGAACAGGTGGGCCGCGCCGTCGTCGGGGGCCACGTCGAAGCGGTCGTTGATGAGGTCGGGCTCCATGTCGACGACCGCCTTGACGCCCTGGAACCACTCCTCGGGCTCTTCCCAGTCCATCAGCCCGGCGTCCCGGGCGAGTTCGGAGTTGACGCCGTCAGCCGCCACGACGATGTCGGCCTTGATGGGATTCAGCTCCTCGGTCGTCACGCCGACGATTTCGCCCCGTTCTCGGAGGAGACCGGTGACGTGGACCTCGGTCAGCAGGCCGCCGCCGGTCTCCCGGGTGCGCTCGTGGACCTGCTGGGCGAGCCACGAGTCCATCTTCCGGCGGAGCACTGCGTCGGCCCACGCCGTGTCGTGGTGATGCAGGTCGCCGATGTCGAAGGACTTCACCTTGTCGCCGGCGATGTTGTGGATGACGTTCTCCGTCACCGGTCGCTCCGTCGCCTCCTCCCGGAAGTCCGGGAACAGCCCGTCGATAGTGTAGGGGGCCGACTCCTCGGCGTAGATGAGCCCGCCCGAAACGTTCTTCGAGCCGGCGTCGACGCCGCGTTCGAGGACGAGCGTCTCGACGCCGTTCCGGGCGAGGGTCGCCGCCGCGGCGGCCCCGCCCGGGCCACAGCCGACGACGACCGCCTCGTACTCCTCGTAGGCGTCAGTCATCGCTGACCTCCATCATCGCACCCAGTTCGCCGGCTTCGACTGCCTCGGCCAGCTGTGGCAGCACCTCGAACAGGTCGCCCTCGATGAGGTAGTCCGAGAAGTCGCGGATGTCGGCGTCCGGGTCGGTGTTGACGGCGATTATCGTGTCCGACTCGTCGCAGCCGACCTTGTGCTGGATCGCGCCGGAGATGCCCGCCGCGATGTACACGTCGGGTTCGACTTCCTGCCCGGACTCGCCGATCTGGCGCTCCTCGGTGACGTACTGCTCGACGTGGCCGTCGAAGGAGTACGACGAGGTGATGACCCCGCGGGAAAGCCCCAGGTCGGCGTCCTCGAAGGCGTCTACGAGGTCCAGCGCCTGCTCGATGCCCCGCGTCGGGTCGTCGCCGATGCCGCGGCCGACGGCGACGATGACGTCGTTGCCGGTGAGGTCGACGCCGCCGGAGAGGCGGTCGTACTCCTCGATGTCGACCTGGAACCACGCCTCGTCGAGGTCCATCTCGTAGTCGACGACCTCGCCGTCGCGCTCGTAGTCGGGGTCGGGCATCTCGAAGCTCCCCGGAATCACGGACGCCCCCTGCGGGTGGAAGTCCCGGTTTGGCTTGTCGATACAGAGGATCGTCGAGTACTCGAACCCGGAGAAGTCCGGGCGCTTCATATGGAGGACGCGCTCGAACTCCTTCTTGTCGCCGGCGGTACCGACTTTCGCGGGGTTGGATATCATCGCGTTCTCGATGTACAGCCCCGAACAGTCCGAGGCCAGCCCGGAGTCGAGTTCACCCTGGACGAGCGCAGAGAGGTCCCGGCCGTTGTTCGTCGCCGGGAAGACTGTGTAGCGCGGTTCGTGGTAGTCCTTCCAGGCGACGTCCTCGCGGCCCTCGGCGGCGAGGTCGCCGCCGGCGCGAGCCATGTCACAGAAGATTCCGGTGTAGGGCTGGTGGCGGAAGCGGTCCAGGCGGTCGTCCTCGTGGTAGACGACGAGGTCCGCGCCGTAGGCGATGACGTCCTCGACGTGGTCGCTCGCATCCGCTCCGATGAGGACGGCGACGACGCGCTCGTCCGCGCTGTAGTCCTCGTTGTACGCGTCCATCAGCTCCCGGGCCTTCCCGAGCATCTCCTTCGACACGTCGACGAGTTCGCCGGCCTGAGTCTCGCAGTACACCCACATGTCGCGGTACTCTGCCCCGACAGTTCCCTCGACCCACTGCTTGTCGTTGGTCGGGTGGTCCAGTTCGGGGTACTTCTCCTCCGGCGGGACGTACTCGACTTCCGTTACCTCCTCGCCCTCGGCTTGCTCGGTCCCCTCGACGGACTCGATACGGCTCTCTATCTGGGACTTCGCTGTCTTCCGGTCCTCGCCCGCTTTCTCGCGTTCGAGCAGGTCCCGGAGCACGTCGGCGTCGTCGACCTCTCGCACCATGTTCGCCACGTCAGCGACGGTGAGTTCGGAGAGGTCGACGGTTTCCGGGTCCATCTCGCCGTCGCCCTCGTCCTCGACTTTCTCGATGCGGTCCTCGATGAGCGTCTTGACGGGGACCCGGTCCTCGCCGTCTTCCTCCAGCTCCAGCATCGCCCGCAGTTCGTCCGCGTCGTCGACGTCTTTGATCTTCGGGCCTAACTCGGCTATCTCGTGTTCTGTGGGGTCGATTTCAGGCATAATCAGTCACCCGCCGCATACGGCGTGAGTTCGTCCAGTACCGGTTCCAGCGTCTCGCTCCCGTCGGCCTCGATGACCGTCGCCTCGCGCTCGGAGGGAGCCTTCGGAATCGGGTCGACACCGGAGACAATGGTCGGCGAGCCGTCGAGGCCGATGTAGTCCGGGTCGAGGTTGAGGTCCTCGTGGTCCCAGACCGTCAGCAGTTCCTCGTACTCCTCGGCCCGCTCCTGGGTCGCCTCGCGGAGGTCCTTGTGTTTCAGCCGGTGGCTCGCCTTCCGGTAGGTCGGTTCGAACTCGGGGTCCGCGACGATGAAACACGGCATCGGCGCCTCGACAGTTTCGATCTCGGAGATGTCACCGTCGACCAGACGCTTCGCCCGGACGGTGCCGGCGTCCTCGTCGATGTCGAGCGAGAGGACGTGGGTGATCATCGGCCAGTCCAGACACCAGCAGGTCTGTGGACCGGTGTGGCCGGTCTCGCCGTCGGCCGTCTTGAACCCCGCAAACACCAGGTCGGGCTGCTCCTCGAGTTTCTGCAGGCCGGTGGCGACAGTCATCGCGGTCGCCCAGGTGTCCGCGGCCCCCATCTCGCGGTCGGAGAGGAGATACAGGTCGTCCGCGTACACGTCCCGCATCCCCTCCTGCAGGACCTCTTTGTACCCCGGCGGTCC
The DNA here is from genome assembly GCF_032027985.1 of Haloarcula sp. 1CSR25-25. NCBI lineage: Archaea > Methanobacteriati > Methanobacteriota > Halobacteria > Halobacteriales > Haloarculaceae > Haloarcula > Haloarcula sp. 1CSR25-25. Next base: position 391,583 of record NZ_JAHYBW010000002.1, on the reverse strand, counting down.
CATGCTCATCAGCGACACGTGCCCGCCGTTGCGGACTTTCGTCTGGAACGCCGCGCGGAGCGCGTGCTTGTCGTTGGGGTTCATCACCGTCGGTGTCTTGCCCCGTTCGAGATGGCCCTCCTCGTCGAACGATACCTGTCCCTCGCGGAAGTCCGGAACGCCTTTTGTCATAACGACAGTATTCATGCTATCACGACCCTCGTGAGTGTATCTCACACAAGAATCTATTATAAATGTATGTTTACAATTCTGTGTGACAGGTCGGCATCGCTGTCCCAGGGATGGGAACGTCCTGACAGCACGCAGTGTGTTCACGGCCTGGCGGCTACAGACCGCTCGTATTCTCGGCGTAGAAGGCTTCGAACCCGCGGAGACAGTAGGTTCTGATAGCTTCAGATACGACCGGCACGGCCCGGGTCAACGTCGATGGCGTCGACCGGACAGACATCGACACAGAGCATGCAGTCGATACACTGGTCCTCGTGGGCGGGGTCGGCCTTGATTTCACTCTCCGGGTGGTCCGGCGTGTCGACCCACTCGAAGACGTCGACGGGGCAGTCCTCCAGACACGCGCCGTCGGCGATGCAGATGTCGAAGTCGACGGCGACGTGTGTCCCGTGGATGCCCAGTTCCTCGGGCTCGTCGACCGGCCCCCAGACGTTGTGCCCGTCGTGCTGTTCGACAACGTCGCGGTTCTCCTCGAACTCCGGGTCTATGGCCATTGGTATCTTATCTCACTTATCCGAGCTACTTAACTTTTCGACCTGCCCGTCAGAACCCCGGTTCGTCACGGTGATCCGGTCCGTTCGGGCTCCGAGGGTCCGCCGCTCCGAAGTCGTCGAGACGGTCTGTCGGTCCCGACAGGTCGCCGCCGGGCAGCCCAGCGTCCTCGCCGTTACCGGTCGCCTCGGCGGTGTCCGGACCGGCGACGCCGACTCGCCGGAGGAACTCGACGGTCCGCTCGTACACGTCGTCGTAGTGGGCCCCGTGGAACGGGAAGCCGTGGTCGGACGGCACCGTCTCCTGGACCACGTCGGTCATCGGCCCGAGCGCGTCGGCCAGCAGTTCGGACTGGGCTGGCGGCACGACGTCGTCCTCGGTGCCGTGGAGCAACAGCGCCGGCGGCGCGTCGATACCCACCTGTGCGACCGGCGAGGCGAGGTCGTAGGCCGCGGGCTCGTCGTCGGGCCCGCCGCCGAGGTACGCCCGGTGGCCCTCGCCCGGCGGAACGTCGGTGGCGGTGTCGAGCGCGTGGAAGTCGTAGACGCCCGCGTAGCCGACGGCGGCCGACAGCGCCGAGGACGCGCCGGGGTACAGTTCCGGTTCGAACCCGGGCTCGTCCGCCGTCAGGGCGGCCAGGAGGACGAGGTTCGCGCCCGCCGAGTGGCCAACGCCGATGATGCGGGTCGTGTCCGCCCCGTAGCTCTCTCCCTCCGTCCGGGCCCACTCGACAGCGGCCTTCACGTCCACCAGCGCCGCCGGGAACGTCCACTCCGGCGCGAGGCGGTACTGCGGTTCGATGACGAGGAAGCCGTCCGCTGCAAGGTCGAGCGCGTGCCGGGCGAACTCGCCCTTGTCGCCGACCGTGAACGCGCCGCCGCGGACGAGCACGGCCACCGGTTTCGGGCCGCTGACCGCCGCTGCGTCGTACAGGTCGAGCGTCAGCGTCTCGCCGTCGACCTCGTGAAACGGGATATCGCGCTTGACGGTTACCGACTCGGGAGCGCGGTCTGTCACGGACGACGGTCGGGCCGTCGCGGGCTTAAGCCCGGCGCTATTCGCTCTCGACACCCTCGGAGTCGGGGCTGGATGCTGTGTCGACACTGCCAGCGCCCAGCGAGGCCTCGGCCCCGCCGGCGTCGACTCCCGCGAGGGCGTCCTCGAATCCGGCTACAGTACGGACGAGGAAAAGACCGGGTCCGGCCTGTCGATAGTCTGGACGATTGCCGAAGCCCACGGCTGGGAGCGGACGATTACCGACAGCGAAACTGAAACCTGAGCGGAGAATCGACAGGGGAGCCGTCCTGACGGCGGTCAGGGATGTGCGAAGTACGCGACGGACTCCGTGGCGGCGTCCTCGGCCACCTCGTCGAGGCGGGCGAACCCGATGCGTTCGAACTGAACCACGTCGTCGGCGTCGTAGTCGAGCAGTCCGGGCTCGGCGAGGCCTGCCACGTCCCCGTCCATCGTCCGCAGGCGGAGCCGCGGACCATCGGCCGGCGCCCAGTGAATCACGTCGACGCCCTCCTCGCGGACGGCGTCGATGTCGTCGCCGGTGTACTCGAAGGCGTCGCGGGTGTGACGCACGCAGCCGTATCCCTTGAGCCAGATCCGCTCGCCGTGGCCCGGCAGGTCGTCACCCTCCACGACCACGCCGCTGGCCACCGGAATCTCGCGGCGACCGCGGTCCTCGTGGTCCGGATGCAGCGGCGGTTCGCCGGCGTCCGGCCCGCCGACGATGTGTCGCTCGACGAGTCCGCCGTGGTCGTCGCTGTCCCGGACGAAGAACGCCCGGTCCGATTCGTCGTCGATGAGGTCGCGGTTGTTCGAGTAGATCGAGGACATCGCGAGGTCGACGTTGGAGGTGGAGGTGCCCAGTTGGGTCATCGCGTCGACGACGGCCTCGCCGCGGATGCCCCGGCGTTCGAGGCTGGCGACGGTCGGCGCTCGCGGGTCGTCCCAGCCCGCGAGCGTCCCTTCTTCGATGAGTTCGGCGATGCTCGACGTGGACAGCGGCACGTCGTAGGCGTCGACCTGGACGTGGCCCCAGTGGATGACCTCGGGGTACTCCCAGTCGAAGTAGTCGTAGACGAACCCCTGGCGCTTCGCGGAGTCCTGCAGGTCGATGCCGCGGATGATGTGGGTGACGCCCAGCAGGTGGTCGTCGAGCCCGCTCTGGAAGTCCAGCATCGGCCAGCAGCGGTACTCCGCCGCCTCCTCACGCGGGTGGGGCGTGTCGACCATCCGGAACGCGACGAAGTCCCGGAGCGCGGGGTTCTTGTGGGTGATGTCGGTCCGGACCCGCAGCACCATCTCGCCGCTGTCGTACTCGCCGTCGACCATCGCCTCGAACTCCGAGCGCGTCGTTTCGGCGTCCTTCTCTCGGTGTGGACAGGCCTCGCCGCTGTTCTTTAGATCGGAGAACTCTCCCTGCGGGCACGAGCAGGTGTAGGCCCCGCCCTTGTCGATGAGTTCGCGGGCGTACTCGTAGTACGTCTCGACCCGGTCGCTTGCGGTGACGACGTCATCCGGTTCGAAACCGAGATAGTCGATGGCGTCCAGAATCGCGTCGTAGGCGTCGAGGTCGGGACGCTTCGTCTCGGGGTCGGTGTCGTCGAAGCGGCAGACGAACTCCCCGTCGTAGCGCTCCTTGTACGTGCCGACGACGGCGGCCATCCGCGCGTGGCCGATATGCCACGGGCCGTTGGGGTTGGGCGCGACCCGCATCCGAATAGTGTCGTACTCCTCGGCGTCTGGCAGGTCCGGCAGCGGGTGGTCCTCGCCCTCGTCCTCGCTCTCCAGGTCTTCGAGCTTTTCCGGAGCGAGTTCGGCAAGCCGCTCGCGGCGTTCCGAACTGCTCATCCCGTTGACCCGCTCGACGACCGGCGCGATAACGCCGGGAATCTCGTCGCCGTGCTCGCGGAACTCGGGGTTTGCGCCCATGAGCGGCCCCATTATCGCCCCGACCTGTGCCTCGCTGTCGTGTTTGACCGCGTTGAGGAGGGCGTTCGTCTCCGCCGCCTCCCTGATCCGGTCTCGCAGCTCGTCGTCCATTACCGGGACCTGCGGCTGGGAGGGTCAAAACGCCGTCGGGTTCGGCTAGCTACTGAGGCAGGTCGCGGTGAAACAGTTCACAGACCCCGTGGTCCCCGACGGTTCACTCAGTACAGTGCAAACACTGATGTCCGGGAAATTCATTAGGAATTCACATGAGCCGAACGTCCATTCCCATCGACACCGAGACGAAAGACAGGCTCGACGAGGCGAAACGGGAAGACGAAACGTGGGATGAGTTCTTGCTCCGAATCGTTGCGTCGACTGGTGACGGGATGTCTCCGGGGACACTGTCTGACGACGAAGCCGAGAAAGCGATGGAGATTGTACGGGAAGGCCGCGAGCGGTAATGTTTCTCGATACTTCAGCAATTATCGCCTACCAGCAAGGAGACGAACACGTTGTCGAGTATCTCGACGATGGACGGCCATGGTACACGTCCACGATCTGTGCCTTCGAGTATATCAACGGCCGCCTCGGGAGCGGTGAGACCGACGTACTGGGCGTCAGACAAGAGTTTTCGGACGTGCAGCCCCTCGACCTGAACGAACCCATCGCAGTTGAGGCCGCACGTCTTCAGGACGAACTACTGACCGACGGGGACCGACTGGCAACTACCGATATGCTAATCGCGGCCACAGCCCGCTCGACAGGCGACGAACTTGTCGTCGCGGATAGCGACTTCGAGACTGAAATCCTACAGACTGTGATGGAAGTCACGAACCTCCGCAACTGAGCAGTCGGCACATCGACTGTGTATTCTACGCGGGCTAATTCGCCCGCAACCGAGGAGCAGTCACTCCACAGCACCCAGCGAGTCCCCGACTCGGTCCAGCGCGTCGAGACCGGTCACCTCGCCGGACTGGTCGGGAACCGTCCAGATATCCAGTCCGGGCAGCGACGCCCGGAGTTGTGCGATAGCCTCCTCCTGAACTGCCTGCTTCCCCAGACAGCGCTGGCAGTCGCCGGCGTCCTCGATGACCTTGTTCACGACCAGCGTCGTCACCGGCACCTCGAACTCACGGAGCTTCTCGACCAGTCGCTCCGTCTCGCGGACGGCCATCGTCTCGGGGATGGTGACAACCCGGAACGCCGTCTGTTCGGGGTCCCGGAGGACCGTCCCGACCCGCTCCATCCGCTCGCGCATCGCCGTGAAATCGTCCGGGCCGTCGTCGCGCCGGCGCGCCATCGGGCCGAACATCATCGTCCGGGCGGTGTTGACCTTCCGGCGGACCTGATTCCGGAGGTCCATCGCCGTCGCGACGCCGCGGCTCATCACCGACGGCAGGTCGAGCAGGCGGAGGGTGTGGCCGGTCGGGGCGGTATCGAACACCACCCGGTCCCAGCGGTCGCTCTCGACGTACGTCGCCATGCCCTCGATAGCCGCCAGCTCGTCGCTGCCGGGCATCACACCGGTGGTGAACAGGTCGGCGATTTCGTCCTCGTCCAGCCGGATACCGGCGTCGTCGAACTCGGCCGCCAGCGCCTCGAACAGCGACCGGTAGCGGTCGATGCCGGTCTGTGGGTCGACCTCGACGCCCCACAGCCCCGGCTGTATCTCCGTCGGGTCGCCGCCGACCTCGGTCTCGACGGCGTCGGCCAGGGAGTGGGCCGGGTCTGTAGAGACCACCAACGTCTCGTGGCCCGCTGTTGCCAGCCGGTAGCCGGTCGCCGCCGCGACAGTCGTCTTGCCGACCCCGCCCTTACCGCCGTAGAGGACAAACCGGGTCACGGGCGCCTCTACGGACTGGCAGGTCTTAGTAGCTGACCAGGGCCGGAAACTCCCTGAAACAGCCTATTGCCAGACCCGAACGACACCGTCACTCCGGCCGACGGCGACGCTCAGGCCGCCGTCGCCGGTCGGCGTCGCCGCGACGTTCGAGGTGAGCGACGCACCGATGTCGCGCTGGGCCACCTGCCGAACGCCGTCCGTTCGCTGGAGCGCGACGAGTCGGCGGCGCTCCTGGGTCGGAACGACGAGCGTCTGTCGGCCGTCGCCCAGCAGATTGCCGGCGAGCCCACCGTCGAGGATACGCGACCCGAACGCGTGCGAGGAGACGCCGTCGTGGCGGGCCGCGACTGAGAGCCGACCGCCGTCGAGGCGGTAGAACTCCACCGTCCCGCCGATATGTGGGGTGCGAACGACGGCGATTTCCGGCGGTCCGTCGGGGGTAAACGGCGCGACACAGAGCTGGTGGCGCCAGCGAAAGCCCGTCCCGATTGCCGGCCCAGTCGCGACGCGCTCGCCGTCCAGCCCGTAGGCGACCACCCGAGCACCCTCGTCGGGGCCGGTGACGGTGACGACTATCTCCGGGTCGCCGTCGTCGTCGATGTCGGCGAGAATCGGTGCCGTCCCTTCGACGACGACCGGTTCGAGGAGCGGCACCCGCTGGCGGACGGAGCCGCTGCCGTCCGCGGCAAACAGGACGATAGCGCTGGCCTCCACCTCGTCACCGAGCGCCCCGTGCTCGTATCGCTGTGTCGCGCCGGCGAGAACAGCGGCGGTGCCGTCCCGGTAGACGATTCTGGCGTCGGGAAGCGCGTCCCCGATGAGCAGGTCGCCATCGACCAGAACGACCCCGGACTCCGTGACTGTCGCCACGGTCCCGTCGGGGAACTGCACGGCGTGGGTGTCTGGTCCTGTCTCGTCGGCCGTGATGAACTGAACGTCGTTGCCCTGGACAGCCACGGCCGGCGGCTGGCCTGCCGGCAGGTCCGGCTCGATGGCAACCGATTCGGCCCCGTCCTGACTCACCCGGACCGCCTCAGGAGTTCCTGCCTCCGGAACGGCGACCCAGAGGCTCCCGCTCTCGACCGGCAGTCCGGCGAGCCACTCCGGCTGGCCCTCGATGGGGAGGTCTATCGGGTCGACAGTATCGAACCGGCCCGCCCCACGGACACGGCGGTTGCCGGACGGCCGCAGATGCGTGTAGCGAACCGTCTCAGTGGTGCCGGTCACCGTCGCTGTCGGGCGTGGCGTCGCGGTCCGCCGGCTGGACGTTCCACAGCCGGCGAAAAGTCCGGTGACGCCGGCGAGGAAGGCTCGCCGGGTCCGGGCCATTTTCAGTAGTCGCGCTCGACGAGGTAGTTCGCGATGCCCTCGAGCAGGGAGCGGGTCTCGTTGTCCGGCAGGACTTCGAGGTTCTGCTTGCCGCTTGCGATGAGGTCCTGCCCGGTCTGGCGGGCGTATTCGATAGAGCCGACCTCTCGCAGGCGCTCGACGGCGGCGTCGATTTCGGCCTCCGAGACGGCTTCGACGGAGTCCGTGTCGATCAGGCCGCCGACGTCGACGCCCTGCTGGCGAGCGTGCAGCGTCACCAGCGTCTGCTTGTTCTCGACGAGGTCAGAGCCTCGCTGCTTGCCCAGTTTCTCGGAGGGGGTCGTCAGGTCCAGCAGGTCGTCCTGAATCTGGAACGCGCGGCCCACGTCGAGCCCGTAGTTGTACAGGGCGTCGACGGTCTCCTCGTCGGCCCCCAGCAGCGTGGCCGGAATCGAGGCGGCTGCGCCGTACAGCACGGCCGTCTTGAGTTCGACCATCTCCAGGTACTCCTCGGGCGTGACGACGTCGCGTTGCTCGAACTCGATGTCGAGGGACTGCCCCTCACAGATACGGGTGCACGTCGTCGCGAGTCGCTTGTTCGCCTCGACGGTCCGCTCGGGGGCCGCGCCCGTATCGAGCAGGAACTCGAAGGCTTTGGAGTACAGCGTGTCGCCGGCGAGAATCGCCGTCGAGAGGTCGTACTCCTTGTGGACGGCTGGTACGCCCCGCCGGAGCGCGTCGTCGTCCATGATGTCGTCGTGGATGAGCGTGAACGTCTGGATGACCTCGATGGCGAGGGCGGCCGACATCATATCGGCCTGCCCGCCCTCGAGCGTCGGGAAGTCACGGTAGTCTGCCGTCAGCGGGTCGACATCGAGCAGCGACTCCGCGACCAGCAGCAGGACCGTCGGACGGAGCCGTTTCCCGCCCGCGTCCAGCAGGTAGCGCGACGCCTCGTAGAGGTGGGCCGGCTTCTTGACCGGGAGGTCCTCGGGAAGGGCGTCGTTGACCCGGTCCCGTCGGGCGACAATCGCGTCTTCGACCTGCTGATGGCGTTCGGACATCGATTTACTCGGTGAGCTGGATCATGTTGCCGTTGCGGGTGATGTGGAGGTCCCGTCCGGCTTTGTAGCCCATGTCTTCCGCGAGGTCGACGTACGGCGCGAACCCTTCGAGGCTCTGGTGGGCCGGGATGACGTTCTTGGGCTGGAGCGCGTCGAGCATCTCGTAGTGGCCCTCACTGCGGAGGTGGCCCGATACGTGGATGTCGTCGTAGATGCGTGCGCCCTGCATGCCCAGGAGCTTCTCGGACTGGTAGCGCTGGCCCTCGTTTGTCGGCTCTGGGATGACCCGGGCCGAGAACAGCACCTTGTCGCCGTCGTCTAGCTCGTAGGGCGTCTCGCCGCGGCCCATCCGGGTGAGCATCGCGCGTGGCTCGCCCTGGTGGCCGGTGACGATGGGGAAGAAGTTCTCCTTGCCCTCGTTCATGATCCGCTTGAAGGTCCGGTCGACGGACTTCCGGTGGCCGTACATCCCCAGGTCTTCCGGGAAGTCGACGAAGTCGAGCCGTTCGGCGGTACCGGAGTACTTTTCCATCGAGCGGCCAAGCAGCACCGGCTGGCGGCCGATGTCGTCGGCGAACTCGACGAGGCTCTTCACACGAGCGATGTGCGAGGAGAACGTGGTGGCGACGATACCGCCGTCGTAGTCCTCGATGCTCGTCATGACGTCTTTGAGGTGGGTTCGAGCGACGTTCTCGGAGGGCGTGCGTCCCTTCCGGCCGGCGTTCGTACAGTCCTCGATGTAACAGAGGACACCCTCGCCCTCGCGACCGATCTCGCGGAACCGCTTCATGTCGATTGGGTCGCCGATGACCGGCGTGTGGTCCATCCGCTTGTCCAGCCCGTAGACGACTGCGCCTTCCGGCGTGTGCAGGACAGGGTTGATGGCGTCGATGATGGAGTGGGTGACGTTGACGAACTCCAGTTCGTTGCGCTCGCCGATGGACATCGTCTCGCCGGCGCTCATCTTGACGAGGTCGTTCTGGACGCCGAACTTCTCCTCGCTTTTGATCTGCTGTTTGACGAGTTCGATGGTGAACGGCGACGCGACGATGGGGGCGTCGTAGCGGTGGGCGAGTTTGGATATCGCGCCGATGTGGTCGAGGTGACCGTGTGTCGGCACGATAGCCTTCACGTCGCCCTCCAGGTCGGACATGACCCGGTCGTCCGGGATGGCACCCATGTCGATGAGGTCCAGCGAGTGCATCCGTTCCGTCTCGACGTTGTCGTGAATCAGTACCTTCGAGAGGTTCAGGCCCATGTCGAAGATGACGACGTCGTCCCCTGCACGGACGGCCGTCATCTGTCGGCCTACAGCCTCGTAACCGCCAATTGTCGCAATTTCGACTTCCATGGTTGTAGCTCCGAGTGGAAAGCCGGCCGCGGGCATCCGGTGGGGCACGGCAACGACGGTATCTGCAATGTAGGCGACATTGTCCGCGTCGGCGCTCCAGGCCAGTCGGGTACGCCCGTAGCCTGTGCAACCGCAGTGGGAGGGACTCCCGTCCCGCAACTTACATCCGCCGTCTGCCGGCCGCCGAACCGCAGTCCGCGAGCGGCCGTGCGCTCGGTTACTCCGGTGTACAACGGCGCTTCTTAAAACGGTGTGGGTTCGTCGCTACTCGTCGTCTAAGGCGTCCGAGAGCGGGTCGTCGTCGCTTGAGACGTCGAAGCCAGTGATACCCTCGTCCGCGAGCGTCGAGTCCTCGGCGTCAGTCGTGGCGTCCTGAGCCTCCGTCTCGCCCTGGACGCGTTCCTCGGCCCCGGAGTCGGGTTGCTCGGTATCGCCGCCGCCGAACAGGTCGTCCGTCGTCCGCGGCCCGCCGGACGTGTCCGGCTCGCTGGACTCGTCGAACAGTCGAGTGTCCGCTGGCACGACGTCCTGGTCCCCCTCGTCAGCGTCCGGGGTGTCGGAGCCGGTTGGCTCGCTGTGGCCTTCAACTCCGCTCGCCCAGCCGTCGTCCGGTGCTGACTCGTCGGCTGGCGCTTGCTCGTCGGTACTCCAGTCCTCGGCCGGGGGTTCCTCGCTCCCTGTGTCGAACTCCGCAGGGTCCGGCGGGGTCCATTCCTGTGGCTCCGTGCTCGTCTCCGACTCCTCGCCGGAGTCCTCCGCGAGCAGGTCTCGGTCGGACTGCTCGCCGGGTTCGGACTGGGACGCCGTTTCCGAGTCGGCGGAGAAATCCGCCGAGGACGGCTCCGCGGCGGAAGTGTCGTCCGCCGTCTCAGGGTCCGGCCCGGCAACGGTTTCCGCCGGCTGTTGGTTCGACGGCTGTTCGTCCTGCTCCGCTGGGGCTGGCTCCGTCGCGTCTTCGTCTGTCGCCTGGGCCATCGTGTCCTCGGCTGACGCTGTCTCCGGTGTGTCGTCGGTCGACGCGGTATCCGGTGTGTCGTCGGCTGCGAGCGAGTCAGCATCCACAGGTGGGGCATCTGCCAGCGGGTCATCCTCGGCCGCCGTCATCAGAGCGTCGTCTGTCGCTGTGTCCGGAGCGTCGTCAGCCGTCGTCACCGGAGTGTCATCCGTTGCCGCCACGGCATCGTCATCCGCCGCCGTCGCCGGAGCGTCCTCAGCCTCGGCCGCTGCAGCCTCGGCGACATCAGACGCCGCTGCTCCGCCGGACGGTTCAGTGTGTTGCTGTGTGGACGCGCGTATTCCCGGTTCACCGGCGGCGTCGGCGTCCGGGTCGGAGTCAGCGACCGGCTCCGACACCCCGGATTCGGCCGTCGCTGGCTCGACAGCCGCCGGCTCCTCGGCCGGCTCTGTCTCCTGGGAAACCTGTGGTTCGGGCTCGGTCGGCTCCGGCGTCGGTTCGTCGGAGTCCGCGGCCGGTTGGGCGGCGGGCGCAACACTACCATCGGTTGTCTCAGTTGCGTCTCGGTCACTCGCCGGGGAACTGCCGGCTCCCGTACCGATCCCATCCCGCTGTGCTGTCTGGGCGGCGAGTGTGCCCGCCATCGTCGCGTCGGCGATGAGCTTGTGGGCCAGGCCGAGCAAGCCCGAGAGCAACAGGAGTCCGCCGAGCGCGCCGACGACGATGCCGAGGACTGCACGATAGCCCGCGTTCCCCGCGAGCGAACCGAGCGACCCGTTCTGTATCAGCACGGCCCCTGCAACGATGAGGCCGCCACCGACGCCGGCGACGACAAGTAATGTACCGAGAAACTTCGTTCCGTATCGATAGACGTCGGTCAGGCCTACTGCAGACATAGTCGCATAATTGATAACAGAGGACAAATATGTTACGACGGTCGAGGAAGTGATATTTAGTTTACCAGTCTGTCAGCGGCGGGCACGGATACCGCTGAATCAGTCACTTGTGACCCGCTACTGTTCGAATCGCGTTCTACGCTGAATTCCCATCAGCGACGGCGAAAACGGTCCTATCAGTTGGCAGCATCACCAGTGATAGTCGTCCCCGGAGTATCACCGGCGAGAAACGCGGGGAGCGCGTCGGGGCCGAACACGGCGGCGGGGACCGAGAGTGCAAGCAGCGCACGGACCTTGCCCGCCATCCCGCCCGACACGTCCGTCGCGTCGCTCCCGCCCAGTGCCGATTCTACGGCCTCGAACGACGCGATGCGGTCGATGACGGTCCCGTCCTCGCTCAGGACGCCGGGAACGGTCGAACAGACGCCGACGCGGTCCGCGTCGACGGCGGGCGCGAGTTCGACGACCAGTTCGTCGCCGCTCAGGACCGTCGCGCCCGCACCGGCGTGTGCGACGAGGTCACCGTGGAGAACCGGGACGAACCCCTCGCCGAGAAGCGTCGTGACCTGTGCCGTCGGCAAAGAGAGGTCGCCGTCGGCGTCGCGTGCGGCCGCCGAGAACGGGTGGACCGGAACCGCCGGCACACCCGCGTCGGTGAGTGCGTCCACGACAGCGGCGTTGAGCCGACACATCGCGCCGTGGATAGCCCGGACACCGTCCACGTCGTGGGTCCCCTCGGTCGTGCTGACCCCGTATTCGGCGGCGTGATGGTGACCGAAGCTCCCGCCGCCGTGAACGACGACGATGTCGTCGCCGACCGTCGACTCGGCGACGGCAGACACCGCGTCCGACAGGGCGGCCCGGTCGACCGTCTCGGGCTCGTCCTTGTCGGTGATGACGCTCCCGCCGAGTTTGAGGACGACCGTCATTCCTGCCGGACCCCGTCGGTGTCCAGTTCGGCCCGGAAGACGCTCTCACACCCCGGTGTGTACTTCAGCGCCGTGAGCGCGTCGTCCGTCTCGTCCAGCGCGACGATACAGCCGCCGCCGCCGGCCCCGGTGAGTTTCGCGCCGTGCGCGTCGGCGTCGCGGGCCGCCCACACCATCGAGTCCAGCGACCGCGAGGAGACGCCAAGCGCCGAGAGCAGTCCGTGGTTGAAATCCATCAGCTCCCCGAGCCGCTCGTGGTCGCCCGTTCCCAGCACCGCCTCGCCCTCGCGGACGATATCGCCGATTGTCCCGACGGTGTCGGCGGCGAAGTCGTACTCCTCGCGGAGGTCTCGGACGCCGGCAACCAGGGCCCCGGTGTCGCCGGCCCCGCCGTCGTAGCCGATGACGAAGGGGAGAGTGTCGATGCCGTCCAGCCGTCGGCAGTCGTCGCCCTCAACGCGGACCGCCCCGCCCATGGCCGAGCAGAACGTGTCCGCCCGCGAGGCCTGCCCGTCCTGCACCTCGTGTTCGACCCGGTAGGCGCGGTCGGCGATTTCACTTGTCGGCAGTTCGACACCGAGTTCCCGGGTCGCCGCGTCTATCGCGGCGACGACGAGCGCGGCCGACGACCCCAGCCCCGCCCCGAGCGGGATGTCGCCCTCGACGGATATCTCGAAGCCCGCCTCGGGCGCGTCGGCCGCGTCACGGGCCTGTGCCACCGCCTCGTTGACGTATCCCATGCCCGCCTCGACGAGCGATTCGGCGACGTCCACGTCCGGACGGCTCTCCCCGTCGCCGGAGTACTCGACCGTGAAGCCGTCCAGTTGCAGGTCGTTCGCGTGGATGCGCAATCCCTCGTCGATCTCGGTTGCCGTCACGTGCACTCGCCGCTCGATTGCGCAGGGCACCGCCGGCTCGCCGTAGACGACCGCGTGCTCCCCGAACAGGTAGACCTTCCCGGGAGCGCTCGACGTGACCATACCCGCTCGTGTGCACCCAGGGCGTTAGGCGTTTTCGGAGTCGACGGTCGGGACACTATCCGGAAATGGTGTCGACGTCAGTGAACTCGAAGCGCGCGCCGCCGTCGGTGCCGCTGCCGACGCGGACCGGCCAGCCGTGGGCCTCGGCGACCTGTTTCACGATACTCAGCCCGAACCCGGTCCCTTCGACCGCCGTCGAGTAGCCGGCGTCGAACACGTCTCCGCGGTCGGGTTCGGGGATGCCAGGGCCGTCGTCCTCGACGTAGAACCCGTCGGCCAGTTCGCCCACGGTCACGGTCACGTCGTCGCCGCCGTGTTCGACCGCGTTTCGGATGAGATTCTCGAACAGTTGTCTGAGGCGGCTCTCGTCGGCGCGGATGGACCGGTCTATGTCAGTTCGGAGCGTCGCGGCTTTCGTATCGACGTTTTGCCAGCACGTCTGGACGAACGGTTCGAGGTCGAGCAAGACGAGCGACGCGGGCGACGCGCCGTCGCGTGCGAGCGTGAGCAGGTCGTCGATGAGCGTATCCATCCGCTGGTGTGCGCTGTCGATGGCGTCGACGTGCTCGCTGTCGGACTCCTCACGCAGGAGTTCGAGCCGGCCGCGCGCGACGGTCAGCGGGTTCCGCAGGTCGTGGCTGACGACGCTGGCGAACTGTTCGAGCTGTTCGTTCTGCCGTTCGAGTTCCTGCTCGCGCTCCTTGCGGTCCGTGATATCGCGACTGATCGCCAGGAACCGGTCCTCGCCGTCGAGGCTCAGGCGGAGCAGATGGACCTCGACGGGCATCGTCGACCCGTCGCGGCGTTCGTACAGCCCTTCGAACTTGCGGCGCTCGTGGACGCTGAACCCCGAAAGCTGTGTCTGCACGTCCTCGGCGTCGAACTTGAGGTCGAACTCCCAGATTGACCGCCCGAGCACCTCGCTTTCGTCGTACCCCAACTCCGCGCAGAACCGCTGGTTCACGTCGCGGATCGTTCCGTCCGCGTCGAGCACGTCGATCATGTCCGGTGAGTTCTCGAAGAGGGCCTCGAGCCGTGACGACGTCTCCTCTAACCGTCTCTCGCGGCGTTTCCGCTCCGTGACCTCCTGTTGGAACCCGACGTAGTTGACGACTGCCCCGTCGTCGTCGCGCACCGGCGCGATCCGGATCTTGTTCCAGAACTCGGACCCGTCTTTCCGGTAGTTCCGGAGTTCGACCGTCACGCGCTCCTCTGCGTCGATTGCGTCCCGCATCGTGGCGACGGGCTCCGGGTCTGTGTTCTCGCCCTGAAGCATCCGGCAGTTCTCCCCGAGCAATTCCGGGAGCGAGTAGCCAGTGAGGTCGCGATAGTGGTCGTTGGCGTATATCAGCGGGTTGTCCGGCTGGCCGGGGTCAGTGATAGTGACGCCGACCGGGGCCTCGTCCATCGCGCGTTTGTTCCGGAGGAGCTTCCGTTCGCGCTCTTTCCGGTCGGTAACGTCGCGCGCCACGCAGACGACGCCGTCGATGGCGCCGGCGACAAGTAGCGGCGTGAGTTGATACGCGACCACCGCGTGTCCGTGGCCGGGGAACTCCGCCTCGATCTCGCCGCTGAGTTCGTCCCGCGTGCCGTCGAGCAGTTCCTGGTAACGGTCTGTCTCGCCCTCGGCCCGAACACGCGGAACGAGTTCGCTGGTCCGGCCTTCCAGGTCGGCACGTGTCGTGTCGTACCACTCCGCCAGCGCCTCGTTGACGGTTTCGAACCGCCCTTCGGCATCGTAGATGCAGGCCGTCTCCTGCATGGAGTTGACCATCCGCTCGTAGCTCTGGAGCGCGCGGTTCTGCTCGGTGGTCGCCTGCTTCGAGCGGTGGTGCTCGACGGCGTCCGTGATTCGGGTCGCCAGTTCGGCGTGCTGTTCGACGCCTGGTTCTTTCCGGAGATAGTCCGTGACACCGGCCGAAATCGCCTCGCTGGCGACCGCCTCGCTCCCCCGGGCGGTGTAGATTATAAACGGGAGGGCCGGGTACTCGTCGCGGACCGTTTCCAGTAGCTCGATACCGTTCTGTTCGGGCGGGTCGTAGTCGGAGACGAGGCAGTCGACGGCACGGTCAGCCAGTCTCGCCGCAACGTCGGCGCCGGTGCTCACCGTTTCGACCGTGAGACGGTCGCTCTCGCGTTCGAGAGCCGTTGACAGCGTCCCGGCGTCGCCCGAGTCGGTGCCGACGTAGAGGACTCGGATTCCGTCCGTCCCTTCGACCCCGGTGTCAGACGTCATGCGGTGACCCGTTCGAATTCAGGGGACCGTCCCGGGACGGACCTGGTCGCAGGGCCGCCACAGACAAGGCGGGACGGTTGTAGCCTGTGACGTTCTTTGGCGGAGTCATGATAGTGAGATGGGCGGCTGTAAGCGTGGTCTCGCTGCAGTGACCGCCAGCTGAAACCGGTCACCGGAGAGACGCGTGGGTCCGCCGTTGTTGCAAGCATGCACGGGGTTGTGAAGTAAATAGCTGATGACCGAATCCCTGTCACGTCGGGCCCGGGCTGTGGCAGGCGTCGCCGCAGTGGTTGTGCCGAGGTCCGCGTTACCGTTCCTGCACGCGCATCAACATGTCCTGGCGGGGATGGGCAGTCAGCGACGGCAGCAGTTCCAAGGGCGTCTCCCCTTGGAACTCCAGTCGGTACTGGCTGGCGGTGGTTGCGACAATGAGCTGAGCTTCCAGCATGGCGAGATGTTTCCCGATACAGTGGCGCGGCCCGCCACCGAACGGGAAGTAGGCGAACCGGGGGCGCTCGCTGGCTCGCTCGGGCCTCCAGCGCTCCGGGTCGAACGTCTCGGGGTCGTCGTAGAACCGCTCGGAGCGGTGGACGCCCCACTGTGGGACCATCAGCGTCGTCCCCGCCTCGACCTCGTAGCCCGACAGAGTCACGTCCTCGGTCGGCTCCCGGAAGATGGTGTACACTGGCGGGTAGAGCCGCATCGCCTCCTGGATAACCCATTCGAGGTAGTCAAGTTCGCGGACGTGTTCCATCCCCGGCCGGTCGTCGCCGATGACGGCGTCCAGTTCCTCGTGGACCCGCTGTTCGGCCTCGGGGTGTTCAGACAGCAGGAACCAGGTGTAGGTCAGCGTCAGCGCCGTCGTGTCGTGGCCCGCGAGCAGCATCGTCATCATCTCGTCGCGGAGCTGGTCGGGCGACTGCTTCCCGTCGTCGCGAGCACGCAGGAGCACCGACAGGAAGTCCATCGGTCCGTCTTCGTCCGTCCCAAGCGAGTTCTCGCGGACCGCGATGATGTCGTCAAGCACCTCGTCCAGCGTCCGCACGGCGCGGTCGAACTCGGCGTCGTCGGGCATCGGCATCCACTGCGGCATGGCAAAGCGGATGGGGTCCGGCTCGAACCGCTGGCCCAGCGGCAGCAGTTGCTCCTCGATGGTCTGTACCCGCTGTTCTGAGAGCTCGACGCCCATCATCAGGTCCAAAATCACGTCCAGTGTGACCCGGGTCATCGACCGCTCGGCGTCGATGACGTCGCCGTTAGACCAGTCGGCGATGCGGTCCTCCGCGTGGCCGGTGATGCGGTCGGCCATCCCCGAGAGCCGCGCCATCGAGAAGGCGGGGTTTGCGAGCTTTCGCTGCTGCTCCCACGTCTCGCCCTCGCTCAGCAACAGTCCGTCGCCCAGCAGGTCCCCCAGCGCGTCCCCCTGAAAGTCGGGCTTGCGGAACCGGTTGGCCTCCGAGACCAGCACGCGCTCGATCGCCGTCGGGTCACACAGCATGACCGTGTCCATCGGCCCCATGTCGAAACGGGCGACGTTTCCGTATGCCCGCTCCAGCGCCGAAATGAACCGGAACGGGTCCCGAGCGTACGTGCGACTACTGCCGAACAGCGGTTCGCCCTTCGGTCCGGGCGGCGTCTTTGACATCGATTTACGTTAGTGTCGAACACGCTTGAATGGTATGCCAAATGTCTTGAAGCGGCCGGTTCAGGCGGGTTCAGAGCCAGCGGTCGGCGTCTAGTTTCCAGTCAGTGTGTCCCGATACCCAAACGCCGCCGAGGCCACCCAGAGCGCTCAGGCCGACGGTGTACAGCAGAAAGAAGCCGAACACGAGCGCCAGAAACAGCTCGTATCCGGGCGCTCCCGGCGGGATTCCGAACCCCAGGCGACCGGCGATGTACAGCGCCGGGACGAAAAGGACGAGCAAGGGGACCATCGCGAAGACGCCGGCGAGCGTTCCCAGCCAGAGCCCGGTCCGGTAGCCGCCCCCGTGGTTCGCCACGGCGGCGGCGCCGCCGGCCACCGACGAGAAGGGGATAAACGACAGCGCAACCGTGACGAGGGCCCCGATACCGGCGCTGGTCACCGACTCACGCATATGCGTTCCCGGTAGTGGAGCTCCGTGATGTAGTTACCGACAGCGCGGCCGGCCGGTCAGTCGCCGATAGTCGTGTCGTATTTGACGTAGTTGCCCAGCCAGCCGCCGAGCGCGCTCAGACCGAGGAAGTACGCGGCCGTCATGACCGTTCCCAGGACGAGGACGAGTAGCCCCATCGCGCCGAACACGCCGAGTGCCTCGGGAACGAACGCCAGGAACGCGGCCAGGAAGACGAACACGACCACGAAGAAGACAAGCGAGATAGCCAGCCCGATGACACCGGACAGCAGTCCGACGCGGACCCCGTCGTCTCGCTTGCCCCCTTCGAGATAGCCGGCTATACCGCCGCCGAGTAACGGCGCGAGCGGGACGAACCCGCTCAGCAGCGCAGTCGCGACGGCACCGATGATAGCGTTGACGAGCGTGTCTCCCTCTCCCATTTGCCGGCCCTACTCCGGGCCCCGTAGTAGGTCTTGTGCTGGTCTGTGTGGGTTGGTGTTGCCACTCACTGTCACCGGGCCGGAAAACGAAACGAAGCAACAGCGGCGTCAGATGTCGGACTCGAAGTCGTCGAGTCCGTACGTCGGTTCGGCACCGCGGCGGTCGAGCGTCTCGTTGGCCAGCAGCCAGTAGACGACCGACAGCGCCTTGCGCCCCTTGTTGTTCGTCGGGACGACCAGGTCGACGTTCGACGTGGTGTTGTTGGAGTCACACATCGCGATGACCGGGATACCGACCGTGATGGCCTCCTTGACAGCCTGGGCGTCACCGATCGGGTCGGTGACGACCACGATGTCAGGCTCGATGTAGCCGTCGTAGTCGGGGTTGGTCAGCGTGCCGGGGATGAACCGGCCGGTGCGGACGCGTGCGCCGATCGCTTCGGCGAACTTCTCGGCCGGGAACCGGCCGTACTGGCGCGACGATGCGGCCAGGATCTGCTCCGGCTCGTAGTTGGCCAGGAAGTCCGCGGCGGTGCGGATGCGCTCGTCGGTCATCGAGACGTCCAGCACGTACAGCCCGTCGGTCCGGACGCGGTGGATGAACCGCTCCATGTCCTGGGTCTTCTGCTGGGTCCCGATGTGGACACCGGCGCCGAGGTAGTCCTCGACGGGGATGAGGAGGTCGGCCTCCGACTGCTCGTCGGGCATGACGTCCTCGTCCAGCTGCGGGCCGGCAGCCTCGTCGGCGTCGGCCTCCGTGTCGTCGTCGGTTGGTTCGGCCTCCGTCGCCTCCGCGGCGTCGTCGGCGGGCTGTTCGGCTTCCGTTTCGGTCTCCGCGTCGACCGCTTCGTCGTCCTCGTCGGACGGGTCGAAGTCGGAGTCGGACGCGTCGAGACCTTCTTTTTCGTTGCCGCTCATACTGCGTTGTCCTCGATACGGATTAGTTCATTCAGCTTTGCTGTGCGCTCGCCGCCGACCGCGCCGGTCTTGATGAACGGTGCGTCAGTGGCGACAGCGAGGTGTGCGATTGTCGTGTCTTCCGTCTCGCCGCTGCGGTGGGAGACGACGGACTCGTAGCCGCTTGCCGTCGCCAGTTCGATGGCGTCGACAGCGTCGGTGAGCGTCCCGATCTGGTTCGGCTTGATCAGGATGGAGTTCCCGGCGTCGGCGTTGATACCGGCCTGCAGGCGCTCGACGTTCGTGACGAACAGGTCGTCGCCACAGACGAGCGTCTGGTCACCGACCTGTTCGGTCAGGTCGGCGAAGGCCTCGTAGTCGTTCTCGTCGAGCGGGTCCTCGACGTAGACGAGGTCGTACTCTTCGACCTTCCCGGCGATGTACTCTATCTGCTCTTCGGTGGACTTGACGCCGTCGTCGTAGACGTAGCCGTCCTCTTCGGCGTCGTACAGTTCCGCGCCGGCGACGTCGAGGCCAAAGGAGATAGCGAAGCCGAAGTCGTCGGCCACTGTCTCGACGGCCTCGTCCATGATTTCGAACGCTTCGTCGTCCGAAACCGAGGGTGCCCAGGCCCCTTCGTCGCCCTTGCCCGCTGGCAGGTCGCGGTCGGCCAGGATGTCGTGGACCTCCTGGTGGACCGCGGCGTTGGCGAAGACGGCCTCTTCGACGCTCGGTGCGCCGACGGGTGCCGCGAGGAACTCCTGGATGTTGGTCGCGTCCGCGGCGTGTTCGCCGCCGCCGATGATGTTGCCCAGCGGCGTCGGGTACTCGTTGCCCCGGAACGTGCCGCCGAGGTGCTGGTACAGCGGTGCGCCCAGCACGTCAGCACCGGCCTTTGCGGCCGCCATCGAGATGGCGACCGCGCTGTTGGCCCCGATGCCCGAGAAGTCGTCTGTGCCGTCGGCGGCGTGCAGCGCCGCGTCGACGTCACGCTGGTTCCCGGCGTGGACCTCGCCGATGAGTCGCGGGAGTGCGTCCTCACGAGCGTTGGCGATAGCTTCGTTGGCGGGGAGTTCGATGGCCTCGTACTCACCCGTGCTTGCGCCGCTCGGTGCCTTGCCACGACCGAAGCCCCCACTCTCGGTGAGAACGTCGGCCTCGACGGTCGCGTTCCCGCGGGAGTCGAGGACGCGGCGGAGTCGGATGTCAGTGATGAGCGTCATCGTTAATCACTCCTGTTGACCGTAAACGGTAGGACGCCAGCGTCGTACTCCTCGGCGGCGATGAGTATCGGCTGGGTGTGTTCCGTCTCGATGAGCACGGGAGCGCCGTGGGCCAACTGCAGCGCTCGTGCGCCGAGTTTGCGGGCCTTCTCGTAGCGGCTTTCCTGTGCGTTCATTGGTAGGGTGAGACGATGTCGACGAGGTCTTTGTGCGAGACGAGCATCCGGCGACAGCAGTGCCGCTCGACGCCGAGTTCGTCGAGAACCTTCTCCGGGTTCTCGGGCTCCTCGGCCTCGCGGGTGCGTGCCTTGAACTCCTCCCAGTGCTCGCCGACGACGTTACCGCACGTGAAACACCGAACCGGTACCATCATGCTTGAATCACCTTAGCGGTACGATTTCTGGTAGCGGGCCCGCGCACCGGGGCCGCCCCACTTCTTGGGTTCGGACTGGCGAACGTCGTTGACCAGCAGCGAGCGGTCGAACTCCATGAACGCGTCGCGGAGTTCGGCGTCGTTGGTGTGATCGACGAGCCCGCGAGCGATGGCGGTCCGGGCGGCGTCTGCCTGCCCCATGACGCCGCCACCTTCGACGGACACTTCCACGTCGACCTCGCCGCGGAGGTCGTCCTCGGCGATGCGGAACGGTTCCAGCATCTTGAGCTGCGCCAGCTCCGGGTCGACGAGTTCGACCGGCTGCGAGTCGATACGCACGCGGCCCTCGCCCTCGCGAACGGTTGCGCGGGCGACGGCGGTCTTCTTCTTGCCAGACGTGTTCGTTACCATGTCTTGTTCGCTCCAAGCGTTTCGCTGATCTCGCCCAGCGTGACGAACTTGATGTTCGACAGTCGGTCAAGCGACGTCCCGTCCAGGACTTCGCCGTCCTCGTCGTACGGGTTGCCGAGGTAGACACGGACGTTCTCGAACGCCTCGCGGCCACGCTGCTTCTTGTGGGGCAGCATGCCGCGGATGGTGCGTTTGAAGATGCCGTCCGGTCGCTTGGGGTAGAAGTACCCGTTGTCGTTACCGATGTCGACACGTTTCTTGTACTTCTCCGTGATCTGCTCCTCTCGGCCGGTGATCACGGCGCGTTCGGCGTTGACGACGGCGATCGTCTCGCCGTCGAGTGCCTGTTCGGCGACCTGTGATGCGACGCGGCCCATGATACAGTCGCGGGCGTCGACGATGACATCCGCGTCGAACTCTGCGACGCTCATCGGATCACCCGGACGTGGGAGCCTTCTGGGTTGTTTTCGATTGCCTGTTCGAGTGATACAGCCTCTCCAACCTGGTCGATCTTCGTCTCGGCGGTTCCGGAGAAGTCGACGGCGGCGACGGTGACGTCCTTCTGCAGGACACCGGAGCCAAGCACCTTGCCGGGCACAACGACGGTTTCGTCTTCCTGGGCGTATCGTTCGATACGGCCGAGGTTGACTTCCGCGTGTGTGCGCCGTGGCTTCTCTAAGCGCTCGGCGATGTCGCCCCAGACAGCACCGCCCGAACTGCGGGCGGCTGACTTCAGGTCGGCGATGAGACTACTGAGTCTCGGGTTCGTCTTACTCATATGATTCCTCCGTTGTGGGAAAAGTGCAGGGAGCAGGATTTGAACCTGCGGACCCCTACGGGACAGCGCCCTGAACGCTGCGCCGTTGGCCAGACTTGGCTATCCCTGCGCGCGATTGTTCGTTTTGCGTGCCCCGTAAAACCCCTTTCGGTCCTCGCGCTCGGGGAGCGGGCGGTCATCGGTAGTGGTGGGGTGTGTCGGGGCATTGTGTCGTTACAGCTGGACTGCGTCTTTCAGTTCGGTCGCGCGGTCACGCAGCGTCTCGACCGCGCGCAGGACCAGTTCCTCGGTGGTGAACGACCCGTCCGTCTCGACGTGGAACACGAACGCGTTCGGCACGTCCGAGACCTCGACGTCCTTGCCGGGGTACCGGTTCCGGAGGTCGTTGTCGAACTCGTCTGTCGCGACGAGTTCGCCGTCGGTGGCGTCGCCGGCGGCATGTTCGGCCGCCTGCTCTTCGATGACGCCACGCAGGATGTTCGGGTCGTCGTCCTCGAACTCGCCGAGGTCGCCGACGACCTCCACCCGCTGGAGGTGTCGGTAGCCGACGGCCACGCCGCCCTGGTGTTTGGCGTGTTCCCGACCGGTATCGAGGACGGCGTCGGCCTCGACTTCGAGGCGTTGGCCCTCCTTGAGGTCGATGATCGGGATGTTGTCGTCGGCCGCCTCGACCATCGGGTCCGAGGAGACGAGGTCGCTGGAGTAGGCCGTGCTCGGCCCATCGACGGACAGCGACAGCGTCACCTCGTCGCCGATCTCGAAGTCGTCGAGGTCGGTCGTCAGCGGGACCAGTCCCAGTCGGAGACCGATCTGCTCGTTGAACATCACGCTGGTGTTCTCGATGACGCGGACGGTGTCGATACTGAACGTCGGCACGTCCGCGACCATCGCTCGCCGGATACCGTTGGCGAAGGCCGGCGTGATACCGCGCACGAGGATGCGGGCCTCGCGCTCGCCGCGTTCGACGAACTCAACCTCGTAGTCCTGTGTCATTGGTTAGAATCCGGAGTTCTTGGGTGCACGAGTGCCGTCGTGCGGGGTCGGCGTGACGTCCTCGATGCGACCGATTTCCAGCCCCGCTCGGGCCAGTGCGCGAATCGTCGCCTGCGCACCCGGACCGGGCGAGGTCTGGAGGTTGCCGCCGGGGCCACGGACCCGTACGTCGACGCCCTCGACGCCGCGGTCGAGAGCTTTCTCCGCAACGACCTCGGCCATCTGCATCGCCGCGTACGGCGACGCTTCGTCGCGGTTCTGCTTGACGACCGTCCCGCCGGAGCTCTTCGCGAGCGTCTCCGCGCCGGTCTGGTCGGTGATGGTGATGATCGTGTTGTTGAACGATGCGTGCACGTGGGCGATACCCCAGATGTCTTCGGTTTCTTCGCTCATTCTTGGGCCTCCGCGCGCTCAGGGTGGAGTTCGTCCGACAGCGAGCTGTGCTCGTCGAAGCCGACCGAGTCCTCGACGGTGGTCTCCACCGTCATGCCGGGTCGGGTGACGCGAGCGTCGTCCAGCACGATGTGTCCGTGGACGATGAACTGGCGGGCCTGCTCGGGCGTGTTCGCGTAGCCCTTGCGGTAGACGACCGTCTGCAGGCGACGTTCCAGCACGTCGGTCACGTCGAGCGACAGCACGTCGTCGAGCTGGTCCTGCTCGTTGAGGATGCCGTAGCGCTTGAGCCGGGCGAGGAACTCCGCGGACTCGGTCTCGTGCTCGCCGGCGCTGCCCAGCAGCTTCCGGGCCTCGCGGCGGTAGCCACGAAGCTCGGACTGTGCGCGCCAGAGCTCTTCCTTGTTCTTCAGGCCGTAGCGGCCGAGGAGGTTGGCCTCGTCGGCGATACGCTCGCCCTGGAAGGGGTGGTTCGGCGTCTCGTAGAACTTCGTGTTCGAACCGAGCGCCATTATTCGTCATCCTCCGCGGCGGCGGCTTCCTCGGCCTGCTCTTCCTTGATCGCCTCGACGTTGACGCCGATGGTCCCCTCCGTCCGGCCGGTGGACTTGGTGCGCTGTCCACGGACCTTCTGGCCGCGCTTGTGGCGGACACCGCGGTAGGAGTCGATCATCTTCATGCGGTTGATGTCCTGCCGGCGGGTGAGCTGGAGGTCGTTGCCGGTCTGGTGGGTGGTCTCACCGGTGAAGTAGTCCTTCTGGTGGTTGGCCATCCACTCGGGCACCTCGTCGGCGAAGTTCTCGACGTGATCGACGACGCGCTCGATGACGTCGTCGTCGAGCTTGCCGAAGACCGCACGCCGGTCGACGTCCGCCTTCTGGGCGATGATTCGGGCGGCCCGGTGGCCGATACCGTTCAGTTCTGTCAGTGCTCGCTCGACGGATTTCGTCCCGTCGAGGTCTGTCTGTCCGATACGGACGAAATAGCGGATGTCCTCCTCCTCGTCGGCATCCGCGTCCTCGCCCGCGTTGGGGTCTTCTGCACTCATATGTAGGTACTGGTGGGTGAGCGTCGTGGCGGGGATTCGAACCCCGGAGGCTGTACGCCACAGAGTTAGCAACCCTGCGCCTTGGGCCAGGCTTGGCTACCACGACACACGTTCTATGACACTCGCGCCCGCAGCACGCGGACTCGGGGGCCGGTCCCCCTACACGAGTCTATCCGACTCTATTCCGGGGTTGTATTTAAACGCAACGAAGGGGGCCCGCCGCGTGACTCCGAGTCATACCTACTGAGACATGCAATACCAAACACTACCACACGTGTCGGATGCCAGCACAACACATTCGTCGCTGGAAGCCCACGTCGGCGTATGCACCGACGCGTCACCGACGGCGGCAGCAGCGTCGACCCGACCGACCGAACGGCAGTCCGTGACCACCTGGAGCGGTTCGCGGGGTCAGACGCCGTTACCGAGGCGGACGACGGGACGCTCCGGGCCGACCTCGGCGGCCGGACCCACGTCGCGGTGGCCCCCGACGGCGCGATAGACACCGGGATGCCGCTGCACTCCTTCGCCGGAAGGCCGGAACGGCCCGTGTTCGACCACGACAGCGGCGAGCTTCGGGCAGAACTCGACGACGAGAGTGTCTACGTGTTTCGACGCCCCTGAGTCCGACTCGACCTCCGTACCCACGGACAGTGGTTTTGATTCCGTACACCCGCGTGGGTAGCGGAAAACCGGACCCCTTCCAGCTCTGTTCAGTTCGTTGCTGCCGTGGTCGACGGTGTCACAATCCTTATCGCACCTCCGGGACCTACTCCTGTGCATGAATACAGACGACGTACGCGAGCGCCTGCGAACGGTCGAGGACCCGGACCTGGGAGCCGACATCGTGTCGCTCGGGCTGATAAACAGCATCGACGTGACCGACGAGGCTGTCAGCATCGACCTGGCGCTCGGTGCGCCGTACTCGCCGACGGAGACGAACATCGCGAACGAAGTTCGCGAGGCGCTCGCTGACGTGGACCGAGAGATAGACCTCTCAGCGAGCGTCGACCGCGGCGTCCCAGAGGCTGAGGACCCGCTCCCGAAGGTCAAGAACGTCATCGCGGTCGCTTCGGGCAAGGGCGGCGTCGGCAAGTCCACGGTCGCGGTCAACCTCGCCGCCGGCCTCTCACGGCTCGGTGCTCGTGTCGGCCTGTTCGACGCCGACGTGTACGGGCCGAACGTCCCGCGGATGCTCGACGCCGACGAACAGCCGCGCGCGACAGAGGACGAGGAGATCATTCCCGTCGAGAAACACGGGATGAAGCTGATGAGCATGGACTTCCTCGTCGGCAAGGACGACCCGGTCATCTTCCGCGGCCCGATGGTCGACAACGTTCTCACGCAGCTCTGGGACGACGTGCTCTGGGGCGAACTCGACTACATGGTCGTCGACCTGCCGCCGGGGACCGGCGACACCCAGCTGACGATGCTCCAGCAGGTGCCCGTCTCCGGAGCCGTCATCGTCACGACGCCCGAGGAGGTCGCCCTCGACGACGCCCGGAAGGGGCTCCGGATGTTCGGTCGCCACGAGACCCCGGTGCTTGGCATCGTCGAGAACATGTCGTCGTTCGTCTGTCCCGACTGTGGCGGCACGCACGACATCTTCGGCAGCGGCGGCGGCCGCGAGTTCGCCGACGAGACGGAGATGCCGTTCCTCGGCGAGATCCCGCTCGACCCCGAGGTCAGGGAGGGAGGCGCAACCGGGGAGCCGCTCGTTCTCGACGAGGACAGCGAGGTCGGCGAGTCGTTCCGCGACATCGCCGCCCGCACCGCCAACATGCAGGGCATCATCCACCGGAAGCGTCAGAGCGACAGTCAGCCCGCTCAGCCCGAGCAGTAGCGGGCCGGCGTCGGTGAGAGCAGATGCTCAGGTGCCGGGAGAGACAGAGAGAGAAAGAATCGAGTTACGCTTCGACCGGGTTGTTCATCTTCCGGGTGACGTAGCCGGCGATGCGGTTCCGGACACCCTTGGACTCGATGTTTGTCAGTTCCTCGACGACGTCCTTATTGTGTTCGAAGTCGGCACCGAAGGCGTCGGGGTATCGCTCCATGAGGAGCGTCCCGGTCTTCTTGACGTAGGCGGGTTTGATTGCCATGCGCGGTACTTGCTTGGTCGCACTCAAAAAGGGTTCGGAACGGACCACGCACGCGAACCCTTATCAGGAGGGACGGAACGACTCGGAGCCGTGCGCTGAGTCACCGTGGCAGGGTACGCGGTAGTGCGACACAGCCTGTCACGGGCCGTCATGTGTCGCCTGTGTGCCCCTCATTCCGTGCGGCGTCCCTACCACTCGGCGTCGACCAGGTCGCGCACGCGCTCGAAGGCCGCTCGCTCGCGCTCGCTGCCGGCCGTGTCGACGACGGACTCGAAGTACGCGAGACGGTCCAGCAGCGTCTCGCGGTCGTAGCTCGGCACGTCCAGCCGCGAGGCCGCGACAGTCGCCTCGACGACGGCGGCGTGGCCGCGGTTCGTCGTCGGCACGACGCGGCGCTCGACGGCGCTGTCGACGGGGTGCAGCGCCCACTCGACCCACTGAGTGTCGCCCTCTGTACCGGAGTCACGCCGCACCGCATCCACTTCGACCCACGCGTCCGCACTGTCGAGGACGGGGTCGCTCTCTTCACGAACCGACAGCGCCGCCTCGGCGAAGTCCACCGGGTCACGCGTGAACTGGACGTAGCCGCCGCCACGCTCCCGGAAGTTCCGCCAGGTTCGGGTCCGGCCCCACGTCGTCGCCGTGGCCGGCCCGTCGCCGTCCGGCGCATGCACACCCAGGGCAGCGACGTTCCAGCGCTCGTTCGGTCCCAGCGTGGTGACGACAGTCTCGGAGACGCCGGCGAGAGCGACGGGCCACTGTGTCCCTGAGCTACCGGAGTCCGGGCCACCGTCCTCCGGGGGGCCCTCGGTCACACGTCGAGCCCCCGTTCCAGTGCGACGAACAGCGCGCCCGCAACGATATCGGCGGTCGTTCCGGGGTTGATGTCTCGCTCGACGAATTCCGCGGACAGGTCCGTGGCATCCTCCTCACCGTCGAGAACGGCCTGTGCCCGCTCCTGTACCTCCGCGGCGGTTTCGCGGTCCTGCCGCGTGACGACGAAGGTGTCCGGTTCCGCCGCGAGCAGTTCGAGGAAGACATCGGACGCGCGGTCAGCGACCGGGCCAGACCCGTCACGGAGCGTCTCGCTGGCCTCGAACACGCGCTCGAATCCGGAGACCCACTCCGCGGCCACGCCGTCGACATCGGCGCTCGATTCCATCACGTCGAACAGCGTCAGCCCGCGCGCCCGAAGTTCCGGAACCGCGTCGCTTCCGCGGCGAACGTCGAGCGGTTCCAGCCCGTCCGGCGGGTCGTCGACGGCCACGTCGACGTGTTCGAAGGCCCGATAGAACGCCGCCGCGTCCTCGACGGTCGTCTCACGGACCACGGCGTCCACGCCAGACGGCGACAGTCGCCCGTCCGCGGCCGCGGCCGCCAGCGGCGTGAGCACCAGCAGTGCTCCGAACTGGGTGTTCCCGCCGGACTGTCCGGCCATCCCTTCGACGGCCGTCTCGAACGCGGGGCCGATAGGGTCGCCGGCTGCTGCGCGGTCGAGCCCCGTACGTGCCCCCACGGCACCGGCCATGAAATGCTCGAACCGGAGGTCGTCGTACTCCCGCTCGCGGTCGACGTTGCCGGGCTTCGGCGTGCCGCTGACTTCCAGCAGCAGTGCCAGCTGGGCGTTCTGCCCGACCGACCGGTCGCTCACGGTGACACCTCCTCGGCGAACCAGTCGGCGGTCGTCGCTCGGATCTCCTCGAGTATCTCCGGCTTGTCGCTCGCGCGACCGACGCTGACGGCGTCAGCGCCGTACGAGAGGTACTCGCGTGCCGTCTCCGCCCCTCGAACGCCGTTGTTCGCGACGACGAACAGGTCGGTGGCGTCGGCCACGTCGGCGACGACCGACTCCGAGTCCATCGCGTCGACGTGGAAGCCGTCCCCGCCGGCCGCCTCGATGGTCCGAGCGACATCTGGGAGTGAGACGTCGGCGAGCTCGGCGCGGCCCTTCACCGAAACCGTCGCGCCTGTCGCCGCTGCGGCCGCCACGAACTCCGCAAGCCGGTCCGGCTCCCGGAGCAGCGACTCGCCGGCGCCGGCGGCGCACATCTCGTCCTGCCGGCAGTGGGCGTTGATCTCGATTATTGCGCCGTGGCGCTGACAGACGACGGCGGCCTGCTCGACGGGGTCGAGCGTCGCGCTCCGGACGTTGAACGCGGGACGCAGCGGTGCGTCCGCGAGCGCGCCGAGCTGGGCGTCGACGAACGCGACCGGGTCGGCGGGCAGGAACTCGGAGCGGTCGCGGTCCGCCATCGCCCGGGCGGCTTCGCGGGTCCGGCCATCGAGTGCGATACCGCCGAGGAACGCACACCCGACGTGGGACTCGACCGCGCGGGCCCACGACGCGTCGGCCTCGCCGCTCAGACTCGCGAGGGCGACTCGCGGCTCGAACATCAGGCCACCTCCGAGAGGGCCGTCTCGACGGCGCGGTTCACCCGTTCAGCGTCGGTCGCGTCGTCGAGGGTCGTGTCGGTTCGGACGACCGGCACGTCGAGCGGCGTCGAATCGTCGTCGTCCAGCACGAACGCGTCGGCGAAGGGATACGCCTCGGCGACGCCGGCAGTACTGGGCTCTAGGCCCACGCCGGCCATCAGGTCCGCCGCCGGCCCCGAGAACACCGTGTCCTCGATAAACGGCGAGACGGCGACGACCGGTGTCTCGCGCAGTGCCTGTTCGATATCGTCGAGTGCAAGCATCGGCCCGAGCGAGGTCACCGGGTTCGACGGACCGATGACGACGGTGTCGTCGAGTGCGGTCAGGACGGCGTCCGTCGCGCTGGCCGCCTCGGAGCCTCGAAACGCCACGTCCTCGACCGCCGGCTCCCCGTTGTGACCGACCCACCACTCCTGGAAGTGCATGGGACCGCTCGGCGTGTGGATGATGGACGCGACGGGGTCGTCGCTCATCGGTAGCAGCGTGCGGTCCAGACCGAACGCGTCGGCAAGCGTGCGGGTCACCTCGGTCAATGACCCGCCCTCGTCAAGCAGCGAGGTCCGCGTGACGTGGACCGCGCGGTCCCGGTCGCCAATGTGCATGAACTCCGCGACGCCGGAGAAACGCCGCCAGCGAGCGATGTCCCGGCCCGCTGTCTGTGCGTCCTCGGGGAGGTATCGCGGGCCGCCATCGAGCCCAGCGGCGTCGGCGAGCCGTGTCAGCTCGGCGTGTGTCTCGGCGGTGTCGTCGGCGATACCCCACCACGTCTCCCGGTCGAGAACGTCACCGTCCAGAAACAGGACGGTATCGAGGTCCGGACAGACCAGGTGTCCCCCTAGCTCGATATCGTCGCCGGTGTTGGCGACGACAGCCGTCGCCGCCGGCGAAAACACGTCGTCGGCACCGGCAAGGAGCTTCGGCGTTCCCGTCCCGCCGGCAAGAAACGTCACCATGTCTCGACGTAGGGGGAACTGACAGTATAAACGTGGCCACTGAAACTGGTCGGGGCCCGCGGATTCACGTCCTGTCCGGAGAATCACAGCTGAGAACTGGGTGGGTAAAGTGAAGGGGGTCCGTAGGATAGGCAGGGCAACGGGTGCTATGCCCATCGTGAATCCACACCGCTTCGCGCCTGCAGCCGCCGACGAGGAGTACGTCTACGGGGCCTGTGCCCCAGGCTGGCATACGGCCGCCACGCATCAGGACGCTATCGATGACTGGATCGCATACATGCAGGCACACGACATCGAGCGGGTCTGCTGTCTGCTTCCCGGGCAACAGCTCGACCACACCGGGGCCAACGTCCAGCGCTACCGGGAGGCTTTCGGAGAGTCAGCAGTCAGACACGCCCCGGTTCCCGACCACCAGCTCATCCCCGAGGACCGACTTCGCAACGATATTCTGCCGTTTCTGGTTGTCGCCTCCGAGGCTGAGGAACGGGTCGTCGTTCATTGCCTGGCCGGCATCGGCCGCACCGGGCAGGTGCTCGCCGCGTGGCTGGTGTATCATTACGACTACGGTCCCGACCGCGCCATCGAGACAGTACAGGAGAGTGGCCGTGACCCGGAAGAGGCAATCAGGTCGGGGAACGCGACCGAAGCGGAGCTGTCCGACCTGTTGTCGTCTGTCGCACGTTTGTAAGCGAATTCCGCTCAGTCCGTCCGCGGGAGGAGCCGCGCGCCGACGGCGAAGCCGACGACGGCACAGACTGTGAGAACGGCGAGTGGACCGAGCGCTTCTCCGGCCCCCGTCGTCGCCGCCCGGACGCCACGCGAGAAGTACGTCAGGGGTGAGAGCCAGGTCGGCAGCCACGCGGGCAAGAGCGTCTGTGGGACGAACGTCTCCGAGAGAAAGAGCAGCGGGAGCGCGAGGCCGTTGCTCGCCGCGATGACACCGTCCTGTGAGTCCGCGAGGCTGCCAAGCATCGCGCCCACGGCACAGAACAGCGCGACGCCGAGACCGACAAAGGGGAGCAACAGCCCCGACAGGCGGATGCTCGCGCCGGTGAGCCACACCATCAGTCCCAGAATCAGGAGGCCGGCGATACCGATGATGACGACGTTGACGAGCGTCTGTGCGAGCAGCCACTCGGTGCGGGTCAGCGGTGTCGTCGCCAGCTTCTCGAAGCGGTTGCCGTCCCGATGGCGCGCCACTTCGCTGCCGACGCGGGAGAGTGGCGTAAACAGGACGACGACAGCCAGATACCCCGGCGCATAGAAGCTCGGCGGCTCGGTGAACAGCCCGCCGCCACCGGGTTGGGTCTGGACCAGCACGCCGAAGATGACGACGATGATGACCGGGAAGAAAAAGGTGAAGAAGACGGCCGTCCGTCGCCGGAGGAAGGCCAGTGACGCGGCGCGGGTCTCCGATGTGAGGCGTCCGAGCCGACTCATCGAGCACCACCCGCCGGCGGCGCCGTCCAGTTCGGTGACCCGCGCTGGCCGACAGCCGTCCCGGTGAGTTCGAGGTACACGTCCTCCAGGTCCGGCTGTTTCCAGGTGAGGCTGTCGTACTCGATGCCCGCCTGACCGAGTTGCTCAGTGATGCTGCCGATAGACTCCGGGCGGATACCGTAGACGACCAGCCGGCCGTTCCGCAGTGCCGTCTCCGCCGGGTAGTCGATGGCTGAAACGGCGGCCTCGTCGAAGGTCCCGTCCACGATGAGCTGGCTGTCGCCGCCGTGCTCAGTCACGAGCTTGTCCGGCGAATCGAGGGCGATGAGCCTCCCGTCGGCAAGGAGGCCGACGCGGTCAGCGAGGCGCTGTGCCTCCTCCATGTAGTGTGTCGTGACGAGTATCGTCACGCCACGGTCGGCAAGCCCCTCCAGCAGTCGCCAGAGGTCACGACGCCCGGCCGGGTCGATGCCGGTGGTCGGCTCGTCCAACACGAGGAGGTCCGGGTCGTTGATGAGCGCCGTTGCGACGCAGGTCCGTCGCTGCTGACCGCCCGAGAGGTTCTCGTATGTCGTGCTGGCAGTGTCGGCCAGACCGACGTCGTCGAGGACGGCCTCGACGTCGCGGGTATCGTCGTACAGGCCGGCGTAGTATTCGAGCAGTTCCCGCGCTGTCAGTCGCTCGTGGGGCACAAACGACTGTGGCAGCAGACCGATTCGGTCGCGAGCGACCGTTCTGGGCGACTGGCCGAACAGCCGTACCTCGCCGGTCGCGTCCGTCGTTCCGGTCAACGCCCGTACGAGCGTGGTCTTGCCGGCCCCGTTGGGGCCGACCAGCGCGAGCACTTCTCCGGCGGTGGCCGTCAGCGAAACGCCGTCGAGTGCGACCGTATCGCCGTACTGCCGCCCGACATCCGACGCGACCAGTACCTCATCCATGCGTCCGCCTCCGGTCGGGTGGCCGAAAGCAGTTCCGTTATCGTGCGGTCAGGGCTTACACGTTGCGGCCGCATCTCAGACAGACAGCCGGAAGCCACGGCTTGTCCGTGACGACTGGCTGGGTATCTTCACAGTGGTCACAGAATTCAGTTTTCGTCGCCATTTGTCAGAGTTGTCACAGCAAAACAATAAATAGTTTGTTGTATGGTATGACATCACAAACCCCTGGTAGCGTCGCCATGGGTTCCGCTGAAAACATCACGCCGCCCGACTACACGACCTGGGTGCGGATCTCACGGACGATAGCGTCCACGTCGAACTCGGCATCGGCTTCGGCTTTGTCGTAAACAGTCTCGCCGTCGACGCTGATTCTGAACACACCGTGGTCGCCCATGACGAGTCGGACGCTGTCGAGTTCCCGTTCGAGTCCGGCTAAAATCGCCCCCTGAACGTCTACTGCCCGTTCGCGGAACCCACACGGGACGCAGTATTCGATTTCGACAGTGCTCATACCGGCCTCCACGCCCCTCGGTCCCAAAGCTCTATGGCCGGCCGACCAGCGTTCGGAGCCGACCGACGAGTGTCACGTCGAACCGGTGGACGCCGTACAGCAGTGCGATAGAGGCGATAAACACCGCCGTCGAGAGGCCATACGACTGGGACAGGGCCGCCTGTGACAGCGTCGCGCCGACACCGACGAACCCACCCAGTATCGACGCGATGATAGGGAGAACACAGGAGACACACGAAAAGAGGCCGACGAACCCGCCCAGCGCGCCGCCGCTCGCGTCGATAGCAGTTACGAACACCAGGTACGAGAGCGCCAGGTAGCCGGCCACCTTCCACGGGATGAGTACCACGCTGAGGGTCGCGCCGCTGAACACGACCGTCGGCGAGAATCCTGGGGGGGCCTGCGTGACAAGACGGATGCCGGTCCCCTGGCCGCCTGTTCCGTACACGCCGCCGACGTAACCCAGCACGAGCAGGTATCCCAGGCCGACGGCCGCGCTGGCGAGCGTCCGACGGCGGCTGGTCAGTTCCGGGCGCACTCGCAGGAAAACGAGACCGGCGATGTTGAGCCAGACGAACGGGAACAGAAGCAGGAACGGGTCCGTCGCCGGCCGGGCCGTGTTGACGACGTAGCCCAGAACGAGGATGAGTTCAGCGTTCAACACGGCTGCCCAGGTCACCAGCGAGCGCGTGTCCGGTATCGCATCTCTGAGAGGTGCTGTCGAGGTGCTCATAGTGCGAGTGCGTCGACGACGATGGCTATCAGGACCGCCCCGAGGTAGGCGTTCGACGCGTGGAACGCCCGGAACGCCGCCGCTTCGGTCTGCTCGTGGTGGAGCTGGACGACGGCCCAGAGGAACACTGCACCCAGCAACACCGACGTGACGGCGTACAGCCAACCCAGCGACGTGAGCACGCCCAGGACACCCGAGGCGATGAGTGTCGCTCCGAGATAGTAGACGATGTGCTTTCGTGTCTCGGTCTCGCCGCGGACGACCGGCATCATCGGGAAGCCGCCCGCCTCGTAGTCGTCCTTGTACGCGAGCGCGAGGTTGTAGAAGTGCGCCGGCGTCCAGAGGAAGATGACGACGGCGAGGACGATGCCCGGGAGGCCGATCGACCCGTCGGCGGCGACCCAGCCGATGAGCGCCGGCAGCGCGCCGGCGGCCCCGCCGATAACGGTGTTCTGGACGGTGTTGGGCTTCAACACGAGCGTGTAGATGACGCTGTAGAACACAATCGCAGTCAGCCCGAGCAGCGCCACGAGCGCGTTCACCTGCCAGAACAGCCCCAGCGACGCAAGCGACAGGAGGAGTCCGAAGGCAAGCGCGTTCCGGACCGGAATCTGGTGGGTCGCGATGGGGCGGTCCGAGGTCCGGTCCATCCGCTTGTCGATATCGCGTTCGAGGACGTGGTTGAACGTCCCAGACGCGCCGATGGAGAGCACGCCGCCCCCGAGCGTGAGCAGCACCGTTCGGACGGTGAGGGTCTGTCCGGCGGCGAGGGCCATCCCGGCCGCGGCGACCAGACACAGGAGCCACATGAGTCGGGGTTTCATCAGACGGAAGTACGCGAAGGCGGTCCCGACGAGCCGTTTGCGGAGAGTGAGAGTTGGCGTCTGGTCGGGGGTGTCATCGCCGGTCGGTTCCGGCGCAGGCGTGGGGTTCTTCACGGGGGTCTCGTCGTCGCTACCCGTCTCGGCTTCGAGGTGCCACGCCAGGGCCAGCACGAACGAGCCGAATATTCCCATCCCCATCGCGAGGTGGGCGCCGGGGAGTGCCGCGTCGGTGCTCGTCGCGACCAGCGCGCCGAGCGCTATCTGGACCGGGTACAGCGCGGCTCCGAGAAGGATAGCCGCCTTGACGCGACCACGACAGCCGGATTGGAGCCCCACGGCGGCCATGGCGACCACGAGGAGTCCGACGACGGCTGCGACCAGTCGATGACCCCAGGCGACAAGCAGGGCCGTGTTCGTCAGCGCGACCGGCCCGTCACACAGCGGCCAGGTAGTACAGGCTGCCGCCGCGTCCGTGAGCGTCGTCGTCGCGCCGGCGAGGACTAACAAGTACACGCCGACAGCGGTCGCGGCGAGCAGTCCGGTGAAGGTCCGGCTCTCTGCCATTACTGTAATCTTCGATGCCGTGCACTTAGACCCCGCGATTCCGCTGTCTTCGTCCGGCGTTAATTGCTTCCCTCTTGTTGAAAATCGAGTCCCTGTAGCGAAGACAGCAGTTATTTATCTCCGAAATCCTAAGCCGGACTCATGACTCGGAAACGCGCCGGTCTGGTCGCTCTGTTCGGTGCTGCGTTGCTCGCGCTCGCCGTCGAGCCGGCCGCCGCCGCACAGATTCAGGACTCGACGACGGAGAGCCTCATCTGGGGGCTGAACATGAACCTCCTGTACGTCGCGCTCCCGATTACGGTCCTCGTCGAAGGGATTCTGATCTACACCGTCTGGCGGTTCCGTAATCAGGAAGAAGCGCTTCCCACGCAGGAAAACCGCCGACTCGAAGTCACCTGGACCATCGCGACGGCGATTATTCTCCTGTTTGTCGGCGTCGCCTCCTACCAGGTGATGGCGAGCCCGTACGTCACCGCCGAGGCCGGTGACCAGGCCGCCCTGCAGGAACAGGATACCGAACTCATCACCGTCGAAGCACAGCGGTACGGCTGGACGTTCTACTACAACGAATCGAGCTGGGACGGTGATGCGGAAGTGACCACCACGACGAACCTGAAGATACCGGCCAATCAGGACGTATCCTTCCGTATTACGTCGACTGACTGGCTCCACGCGTTCCACGTCCCGGGACTCGGGCTGAAATCCGACGCGTTCCCCGGTCAGTACAACAACCTCCGGACCAACGTGGGCAACACCGGCACCTACCAGCTCTACTGCGCCGAGTACTGTGGCTCGGGTCACTCCCAGATGCTCGGGACTGTGGAAGTCGTCCCGCAGGACGAGTACGAGGACTGGCTGGCAGAGCAGAAAAGCGGCGGTGACGGCTCCGAGGACAGCGGCGAGTAACGCGGTAACTGAGCGGCTTTTCCGATACTTGGCGAGTTACGGGATATCACTCTCAGCCACCAGTGCGTGACTTTCCGGCACGCTAACTGGCAGTCACGACCGAATCGAGATATCACGGGCGAACCGAGCCGGCCTGCCATTGTACTGAACGGCCCATCTTGCAGTTACTTCGCCGTTTGAATCCACTGCCAGATTCACGCTCTGGTGACTGCTGACCCTCTCACTGAACACTTGCTTCCCATCGACATATAAATCGATGCGACAAACCTGACCGTCTACTCCGCGATTGATCTGGACTGATTCCCCTGGTTGAATTGAAACCTCCTTGTTCTGGCAGGTGGCACTCAGAACAACGTCGCCCGCAAACCCGCCAGCGACCTGGGCTTCCACGAGCGCCGACCCTTCACACATCGACGGCCAACATTCCGGCGTTGCGGCTTCGGGAGGTGGCGTCCCGGTTTCAGTAGCGGTGTCGCTCGGCGTTTCTGTCGTATTCGACGCTGAGGCGTTATTTTCGGTCGCGCTATCGAAATCCCACTCGGCACAGCCGGGGAGGGATACGGAAAGTGCTGAGAGTGAGAGGAACTGTCGGCGATTCATAGTAGCTGGTGAAATCGGTTGTGCAAGGGTCTTGTGTGCGATAGGAGAACAGCCACTGGTTCATCCAGACTATGTGGTAGTATTACGTCGCGGAATGCTACAGACTGATTGAGTACTGGAATCAGCGGTTTACGAACAGTTCACACAGAGAGCAAGGGAGTACGACACTGCTCGCATTGAGCCGAAACGCGTAGAACTCGGACAGCGATACGGGACAGTGGCGGCGGGGCCACGCCCACAAACGGCCCAGCGTCAGACCACTCGCTGTGCCGATCAGCCAGTATAGCCCTTAGCCGCAGATGTTAGCGGTCACGTACACGTTTCCGGTGTCGGTTATCTCCACGCCGATACCGACGATGTTAGCGTTACGGAGCGTGAGCCGTTCGCGGTAGTCCGGCCACGCCATCCAGTCGTCGACGATCTTCCTGGCGACTTCCTTGTCAGTGGCGTGGAACCGCTGCTCGCCGTCCTCCTCGTAGGTCTGTCCGGCGACCGTCTTCTCGACCGCTTCGAACCGGTTTCGGTCCGGTTGCTCTATGTAATCTCCCTCCGCCGATTTGAACGTACACCGGTCGTAGAGCCCGCTGTTCTCGTACCGGTCCTCGCTCGAGACGCCGTCGATCTTGTGAATCGCCTTCCCCTCGCTTGCCATCTGCTCGCTGTGGCCCTTCGCCATCTCGTTGAGGTCCGCCTCCGTCTGGAGTCCCGATTCGAACGGCGGGACGCCCGCGGCCTCGCGTTCCTCGTTGAGGAACTGTCGGACGTAGGTCGAGACGTTCTGTTCGTTGAACTCCCGCGCCGGGATGGACTCCTGTTGCGAGGGGGCTGTTTCGGTCGGTGTCGGCGTCGTCGTACCGCTTGGCTCCGACGTCGGTACCGGCGTGGTACCGTTGCCCGCTGTCGCCGTCGCCGTTGAACCACCGCCGCCGTCGCCGCTCTGTGAATCAGTCGTCTGTGCCGGCGTGTCCGCTGTCCCGCCCGAGAACTGTGCTCCGATAAGAACGCCCGTCCCCAGAACAACGAGGAGCACCACGGCGGCGATAGCGAGTAGCCCTTTCTTTACCATGCTTGTCACGGATAGATTACAGAGGCATGTAAGTTTGATTCTTCATATACTTCAGCTTGTTATCACTTCGCCCATCGCCGGCGATGACGATAACCCATATATGCCACGGGCGGCCACTCCCGGTATGGTCGAGAACGTTATCTGGCCGGCTGCGCTCGACGCCAACCGGTCGCGCAGCGACGGGCGTCGCGTGGCACTGGATCTGGCCGTCGAAGACCCGACTGTCGACGAGATCGCCAAGGCCGTCCAGCAGGTCGGTTACGACGCGGTCATCGAACGGGACAAGACGTATCCACGCGAGTACGAGGCCCGCGGGCGGGTCGTTGTCAAGGACGCGGACGACGCGACGAAAAGCGACCTGCTCGGGGCCGTGGCGGCCTACATGCAGGCGCTCCGTGAATGAAACGCATCGGCACCGTCACGCGGGTCGCACAGGGACTGGCCGTCGTCCGGGCCCCTGACGGGGAGTACGCGTCGGTGGGGACCACCGTGGTCGACGAGGAACTCCGGACAGTCGGCTCCGTCGTCGACGTGTTCGGTCCGGTCGAGCGTCCCTACCTTGCCGTATCGCCGAACGACGACGTGCATCTCCCGGCGCTGGTCGGGAAGATCCTGTACGCGCGGTGATGTCTCCCCGGAACGCTCACGTCCGTCCGCACGCGCTTCGTAACGCTCAAACCGGTTCCTGCAGGACGTGTGTGCATGGAGCGACGGTGGCGAATCCTCGGCGGCTGTGGCCTTATCGCTGGTATCTTCCTGTTCGTCCAACTCGGCGCGCTGGCGCTGGTCCAGCCCTTCGAGTCGGCTGGCTACCAGGCCGTCGAAGACCCGTCTGACCCCACGAACAGCCTCATGTACGTCGGGGCGATTCTGGTCGCGACGGCCGTCATGTTGCTCGCCTTCCGCTACGAGGTTGACCAGCTCATCCGCGGGCTCATCATCTTTTCGGCGGCCTGGCTCTCGCTGTACGTGTTTCAGGTGCTGGTCCCGCCAGTGCTCACGTACGCCGGGCTCAACGTCGTCGCCGTCCTCTTGGCGCTGGGCCTGGGGACGGCGCTGCTGGTCTACCCCGAGTGGTACGTCATCGACGCTGCCGGTGCGGTGATGGGGGCTGCCGCCGCCGGCCTGTTCGGTATCAGTTTCGGGGTCCTGCCGGCGCTGGTCCTGCTGATTGTGCTCGCGGTGTACGACGCCATCAGCGTCTACGGGACCGAACACATGCTCACGCTGGCCTCCGGCGTGATGGACCTCAGAGTCCCCGTCGTCCTCGTGATTCCGATGACGCTTTCGTACTCGTATCTCGACGCGACGACGCCGGACCCGGCGGCGGAAGCCAAGGCAAGCGACGAATCGACCGCGGCGGACACAGCGGCCACGGAATCCGGGGCCGACGCGGACAGCCCGGCAGTTGCGGACGGGAGCCAGCCGGCGGAAGGTCCCGACGAGGCGACGGACACCAGCGAGGCCGACGAGGCCGATGATGTCCACACCGACCCGCTGGATCGCGACGCCCTGTTCATCGGCCTCGGTGACGCCATCATCCCGTCGATACTCGTGGCCAGCGCCGCCTTTTTCGCCTCGTCGAACGTGCTGTCGGTGTTCGGCGTCCCGTTGCCGGCCCTGACTGCGATGGTCGGGTCCTACGTCGGCCTGGCGATACTGCTGTGGATGGTTCTGAAAGGGCGCGCACACGCGGGACTCCCGCTCCTGAACGGTGGGACCATCGCCGGCTACGTCGTCGGCGCACTCGCCGCCGGTATCAGTCTGGTCGACGCCCTCGGCCTCGGGCCGTATCTCTAAGACCCGGTTCCGTTATCGGCCGGTCAGGGCCTGGCTCGCGGGCGCGAACTCTATCTCCTCGCCGCGGCCCTCGGCCTTCGCCCGCTCGTACAGCATGTGGCCCGCGGCGACGGTTTCGATGGCTGTCCCCCCCGAATCAAACACGGTAATCTCGTCGGGTGACTGCCGTCCTGGCGCGTTGCCGGCGACGATGTCGCCCAGTTCCGCGTGGACGTGGTCCTCGTCGATGACGCCCTCCTCGAGCGCGTTGATGAACGACCCGGCGTCCTGTGTCACCCGTTCGCGCAGGTCCGGGACGTACGTGGCGCGTTCGATCGTCGTCGCGTCCAGTTCGTTCTTCTCGGGGTGGTACTGGCCCATCGCGGTCACGTGGGTGCCCGGTTCGAGGAGGTCGCCGTCGAACACCGGTTCGCTCGCGTTGGTCGCCGTGATAACGACGTCGGCCCCCTCGATTGCTGCGGCCGGCGAAGCGACGGCCGCCACCGTCGGGTCCAGCGCGTCGTTCATCTCCGCGGCGAAGGACTCCCGGTGGGCAGCCGTCGGTGAGTACACTTCGATGCGCTCGAAGGGACGGACGGTCGCCGTCGCCCGGACCTGCCCGCGGGC
Organism: Haloarcula sp. 1CSR25-25; assembly: GCF_032027985.1. Lineage (NCBI taxonomy): Archaea > Methanobacteriati > Methanobacteriota > Halobacteria > Halobacteriales > Haloarculaceae > Haloarcula > Haloarcula sp. 1CSR25-25. The sequence continues at coordinate 352,233 of NZ_JAHYBW010000002.1, read as the reverse complement.
CTGCGCACCGCTCCCGATGACTGCGAGGTCGCTGGCGTCGCGGCGGGCCAGGGCATCGACGCCGACGGCCCCGGCTGCGCCGGTCTTGTGGGGGTTCATGCTCACGCCGTCGAGGACAGCGAGCGGGTCGCCGCTGTCGGAATCGAAGATCGGGAGCGTGAAATGCGCGTCTCGCCCGCTGAAGCCGGCTGCGTAGGTGTACCCACCCATCGCACCGGTGTCGGGGAGAATCGCGAGATAGCCGGTCAACATTCCTGCGGGCTCGTCCGAAAACAGCGTTGTTCTGGGGGTCGCCGGGGCACCCTCGCCACGTTGGCGATATCCCGCCCGGACGACGTCGACGTACTCGGTGGGATCAGCCAGGTCCGCAACCTCGTCACTCTGCAGGAACAGCGCTGTCGCATCCGTTGCCATACCCCGACGTTCGACCGACCGGCCCTTATACTGTCCGGCGGTGACGGACGGCTCGGCACGCGGTCACCGGTTGTCGCGATATCTATCTAGAACAGGAGAGTAGACGGGCGTGCGGACGCTCAGTCCGCCGTCTGGAGCGGGTCCGACTGCGTGGTCTGCTGGGTCGGCGATTCGTTCGGAACCGGGTCAACGGGGGCACGGACGAACATCGCGTGACCGATGAGGCCGACAGTCACTACGGAAGCCATCGGAATTGCCGTCGTCAATGCGAAGCCACCAACGTACAGGATTGCGGTGATGCCGGCCATGGCGAGCGGAATGAGTCCGAGAATGATGTCGTAGTAGCCCGTCATAAGTATGAATCATGGTATGGTTGCGGGATATATGAATGTTTCCCTAAAACAGGAAATTATACACTCAATGGCCCCTGCAAATTTACTCAGTAGCCGTTGAGTAACAATCTCATAAGTTATGAGTTGGATTGAGGGAAAAGATTAATATACTCCGATTCCTGTGACCGGTTCACAATATAAGGACGGTACCGGTCCGTTGACGCCGACCCGCAGGCACGGCTGTTCCACGAAACGCGCCATGAGAAACGATAGACGGTGTTTACTGTTCGTTATACCATGACTACTACCCGCGGGTATCCGTTTCCCGGTACATCGTCCATGTACTCTCCGTTTTCAAATCTTGAGAACTAGATTAGCGGAGACGTGGAGTAGTCAGGCATTCTATTTTTTCCGGTGATAACTGGGTCAATGTGCTTATTAGGCCCGCCGGGATACGTTGAGTCGGAGAAAAACGGTACCGCCGACTACCAAACGAGACAATGAGCACGAACGCAACGGACAACACGACGGGCGCTGCAACCGACGACCAAGAACGACGATACGCCGAGCTGAACATCGGCGACGAGGAGTTCGTAATCTACGACCGGGAGAACCACCAGGCATGGATTCAGTCCACAGAATCGCTTGAAGTCGACGACCTGCGGTAGTCCGTCATCGACGCTGCGTCCACGCTGCAGGCGTCTTATTTTGCGACTGCGATCGCACCGCGCCAGAGCGCCAGCAGCGTACCGCCGACAAGCACGGATACGAGCGCGAACGTCACTGCCGCGTTGCCGGGGAAGATCGCCGTCGACCGGAGTCCCTGCGCAATCCCGACTGCCAGAACCCACCCCACAACAGTGCGGCCGACAGCCGCTCGGACCGTCCCTGTCGCAGCGGCGGTGTACAGTCCCCCGAGCCCAGCGACGAGGAGCCAGCCGATGTAAAACGGCGTCAGCGTCCCGGCGAACCGGCCCGGGCTGAGTATCGGATTGATGCCGTGGGTCAGCTCGCCGATGCCGACGAACAGAGCAATCGCAAGCAGGTCACCGACGGCGACCAGCGCCGTCCGAGCGGACAGTTCGATACGACCGTTCCCCACCGTCGAGACGCTCATACAGAGGGTTCCGGCTCCGGACACTTCGCTCTCCCGGATTCGACGCCACCGAGCGCTCGGATCGGTCGCCGCCGGGTGACTGACCGCCTGACGACGGAGCAGGGACCATCACTGATTACAGTGGTCGGCCCCAGAGTGGGACTATGGAGTTCACGCTGCTCGGCTGGCCCGAGGACGGACACCGGCTCCGGCTGGACCACGAGCAGTTCGCGTACGCGGGCAAGTTCGTGATGACCGCGACCGGGAAGGCCGTCGTCGGGGACGACGGCGTCGTGGCCGCGGCCGCGTTCGACGCCGACCGGACCGACCCCGACACGCTCTGTGTCCGGTACGTCACGGTTCGACAGGACCGGCAGGGCGAGCGGCTCGGGGCCCGCCTCCTCCGGTTCGTCCGGGACCGCGCCACGGAGCGGGGCTTCGAACGCCTCTCCATCGGCGTCAACAACCCCTTCTCCTACCAGGCCGCCTACCGGGCGGGGTTCTGTTTCAGCGGCGCGGAGACGGGGATGGCCGAACTCGACCTCGTCTGGCCGGGCGACCGGAGTCCCGACCGGTATCAGGCCGGCCTGGACCTGTTTCGGGAACGCGACCTCTCGCCCGAAGAAGCGTCGTTCCTCGACGCGAAGGCCACCGCCGACCCGCCGCCTGCCATCGACGACTGGGCCGAGCAGCCATCCACGAGGACCGCCTGACGGACTATCTCGGACCGAACAGCCTACGCACACACCGTCGAACTGAGCCGGTCTTCGGCAAAATCGACAGGACGGCACGCCGTATCCGGGAGATTCAAACGGCTGTCGGCCAAATACCTGCCAATGGGAAACGCTGATTTGCGGTCGCTCGCGGCGCTGTCGGACGTGTCGTTCGACGACCTCGGCGGGAGCGTCGTCGCCGTAGACGCCCACAACTGGCTCTATCGCTACCTGACGACGACGGTGAAGTTCACAAGCGAGTCGAAGTACATCACCAGCGACGGCGAGGAGGTGGCGAACCTCATCGGCGTCGTCCAGGGACTGCCGAAGTTCTTCGAACACGACCTCACGCCGGTGTTCGTCTTCGACGGCGCGGTCACGGACCTCAAGGACGACGAGGTCGAGAAACGACGTGAGCAACGTGAGAAGTACGAATCCGAACTGGAGTCGGCGCGTGCCGCGGGGGACACGACCCGCGTCGCCAAGCTCGACTCCCGGACCCAGCGGCTGACCGACACCATCGTCGACACCACGCGGGAACTGCTGGAGCTGCTCGGGGTGCCTATCGTCGACGCCCCGGCGGAAGGCGAGGGACAGGCATCGGTGATGGCCCGTCGGGGCGACGTGGACTACGTCGGGACCGAGGACTACGACGCGCTTTTGTTCGGCGCACCGATGACGCTGCGCCAGCTTACGTCGAAGGGCGACCCCGAGCTGATGGACTTCGAGGCCACGCTCGAACAGCACGACCTCACCTGGGAGCAACTGGTCGACGCCGCCATCCTGATGGGGACGGACTTCAACGAGGGTATCTCCGGCATCGGTCCCAAGACCGCCGTCAAGGAACTCCACGAGCACGGCGACCTCTACGCCGTTCTCGAGGCCCGGAACGAACACATCGACCACGCGGACCGCATCCGGAACCTGTTTCTCGACCCCGCAGTCACCGACGACTACGAGATTCCGGACAGCATCGACCCGGACATCGACGCCGCACGCGCGTTCGTCACCGAGCGGTGGGAGGTCGACGCCGGCGAAGTCGCTCGCGGGTTCGAGCGCATCGACGAATCGGTCGTCCAGACCGGCCTGGACCGCTGGGCGTGACAGCGCCGTAGCGGGCCGGGCTGTTCGGTCCGTACCGATGGCGTAGGAGATGCTCCGTCGAGAACCGGGTCTAATGCCCGCTCAGACGACCGATTCGACCGTTTCGATCTCGTCGAGCGTGCGGTTCCGGATGGCCTGCCCGCTGGCCGTGTCGAAGAGGTGAATCGCCTTCTCGGGGAACCGGACTTTGATGCGCTGGCCTGCGGTGAGCTGTTTCATCCCGCCGACCGTCGCGATGAACTGGTCGTCCATCGACTCTTCAAACGCCAGGTGGGCCGTGTTCTCGTTACCCCGTGGTTCGACGACGTGGACCGATGCGTCGAACACGTTCGCCCCGTCACCGCCCTCGACGACCTCGATGTCTTCGGGTCTGATGCCCAGCGTGATGTCGCTCGTCCCCTCGACTTCGGCGGCGGTCTCGTCGCTGAGTTCGTACTCGAACCAGTCGCCGCGAAGCGTCGACCCCTCCAGCGTCATCGGGAAGAAGTTCATCGACGGTTCACCGATGAAGCCGGCGACGAAGAGGTTGTTCGGCTCGTGGTAACACTCCAGGGGCGTCGCACATTGCTGGAGGACGCCGTCGTTGAGGATGGCGATGCGGTCGCTCATCGTCATCGCCTCCGTCTGATCGTGGGTGACATACACCGTCGTCACGTCCAGGTCCTGCTGGAGCTCCTGTAGTTCGGTCCGCATCTCGGCTTTGAGCTTCGCGTCCAGGTTCGCCAGCGGCTCGTCCATCAGGAACACCTCGGGGTCCCGGACGATGGCGCGGCCAAGCGCCACGCGCTGTTGCTGGCCGCCGGAGAGTTCGCCGGGCTTGCGGTCGATGAGTTCGAAGATGCCCATGTCCTTGCACGCCGTCTCGACGCGCTCGTTGATCTCGTCGTCGGGCATGTCAGTCGACTCCTCCAGCCCGAAGGCCATGTTCTCCCGTACGGTCATGTGCGGGTACAGGGCGTAGGACTGGAACACCATGGCCACGTTCCGGCGGGCCGGCGGCTGGTCGTTGATAATCTGGCCGTCCAGCCGGATTTCGCCGCGCGTGATGTCTTCGAGCCCGGCAATCATCCGCAGCGTCGTCGATTTCCCACAGCCCGATGGACCGACGACACAGAGGAACTCGCCGTCCTCGATGTCGACCGATACCTGGTCTACCGCGATGATCTCGCCGTCGTCGTCTTGGAACGTCTTCGTTACCTCGTCCAGTGTGAGTTGTGCCATTGTGAATACCTCCGTGATTACTCTCCAGCGACGCCTTTCGCGAACTGTTCGCCGAACACGACGTAGACGAGCAGCGTCGGCAGTGCTGCGACGATGGCCCCCGCCATCGTGGTGTTGAACGACTGGACGACCCCGCCAGTGAGTGCTGCGAGGCGCTGGGTCGCCACCTGCGAGGCCGGCTCGTTGATGAGCACCAGCGCGAACAGCAGGTCGTTGTACACCTGCGTGAACTGATAGATGAGCGTCACCGCGAACATCGGCAGCGACAGCGGGAGGATGATGTTGCGGTAGATGCTGAACGCGCTCGCGCCGTCGAGGCGGGCGGCCTCGATCATCTCCTCGGAGATGCTCTGGTAGTACGACCGGAACAGCAGCGTACAGATCGGTATCCCGTACGCCGCGTGGGTGACCGACAGCTGAAGCAACTGCACGTAGCCGTTCCGGCTCGGATACTCCCAGCTACCGGCGGTAATGAAGCCAAAGAGGGTGTTGACGAACCCCTCGACCAGTCCCGGGAACACCCGGAACCAGAACTGTGCCAGCGGGACCAGCACGGCCTGGTAGGGGATGAAGATGCCCGCGATGATGAGGACGACGACGCCGACCTGGCCGCGCCAGCTGATCGTCGTCAGCCCGTAGGCGGTCAGGCTCCCCAGCAGCGCCGACATGATCGTCGCCGGAATCGCCATCAGCAGCGAGTTCAGCAGTCCCGGCCTGAGCGTGTTCCAGGCGGTGGCAAGCGCGTCGAGCGTGAAGCCGTCAGCGCCCGGCGGCGCGAACGGGAGCGTCCGGGCGAAGGCGCTCTCTGTCTTGAACATCGTCATCACGGCCGTCTCCACCGGGAAGAGGTAGAAGGCGATACCCGCCAGAAGCAGGGCGTACAGACCGATGCGGCTGTTCTCTGTACTGCGAAGCTCGTCGAGGAAACCGCTGTCTCTGATACTCATAGTTCACCCCGTCGGTATTCGCTGTAGAGGTACGGCCCGATGACCAGCAATGCGAGGGCAAACAGCACGATAGCGACGGCCGACCCGTACGCCCACCGGAGGCTGTCGAACGCAACCCGGTACATCATTGTCGCCAGAATGTCCATGTTCGCCCCCGGCTGTGAGCCACGGAGCGCGTAGATGAAGTCGAACGCTTTCAGGGCAAACACCATCAGCACCACCGACGCCGACACCGCGGAGGCGCGGAGTTGCGGGATGATGATTCGCGCGTACATCCGAACGGTCGACGCGCCGTCGACCCGCGCGGCCTCGTAGTGTTCGGTCGGAATCGCCCGGAGGCCAGCGAGGAAGACGACCATCGCGTAGCCGCTGAACTGCCAGATGAGGGCGAAGATGACCGCCGCCAGAGCGGTCGTATTCCAGGAGAGCCACTGAATCACCTCGGCGTTGACCCCTGCCGGGCGGAGCAGACTGACCAGTGCACCTTCGAGGTTGAACACCCGGAACAGCTGATTGAGCACGCCGTTGCGGGCGTTGTACACCCACGCCCACATCGTCGCCGTGACCACGAACGAGAGACTCATCGGCAGCAGATAGATGGTCCGGAACGTGTTCTCGAAGCGTATCTGCTGGTCGATGAGGATGGCCACGAACAGCCCGAGCGCCAGACAGAGGACGGTGAACACGACGAGCAACACCACCGTGTTCTGTGCTGCCTGCCAGAACGCTCCGTCGTTCAGCATGCGGCTGTACATACTGAGATCGAAGCTCTCGTACTGCGCACCGCCGAGGCCGCTGTAGTCGGTCAGCGACAGGAGGAAGTTCCAGGCGATAGCGCCGTAGACGAAAAAGCCCGCAAACAGGACTGGCGGGAGCCAGAACGGGGCGGATTCGACGAGTTCCCACTCGATCGGAAGCGAGTTCCGGAGCGAGTCGCCCCGGGTGGTCTTCACCGTTGTGCCCCCGTCTGTTGCCAGTTGGTCTCCGTCCGATTCGTCTCTCGATACCGCCGACCGGAGCCTCCCTCCGGTGGCGAGGAGTCTGCTGAGTATCTCGCGCATGGTTGTTCAGTCGTTCGCCGACGTGAGTTCGCCGTCCATCGTCCCGACGGATGTGTCGTCAGTCACAGTGACTCGCCGGCCGACACGCGCCGGCCACGCGTTCCGGACCAGGCCTGTCGCACCAACACAGGCTGGCGAGTGGCGTGAGAGCGCCGGGTGACGGGTGTGCCATCCCGTCGTCGTGCCGAGCGGGCGAGTGGTTGCAACGCGGCGGGTACACCGGCTACGAGCGTTCGCGATGTGTCACGTCCGTCGGTGTCCCATCGGGCCCCGCCAGCCGACGACGGCAGCAACACACCGCCGTCACCGAGCATGGTGGGGACATCAGTTATGAACGTCTCTGTGGCGTCGAACTCATGCTAAGTGGAGAGAGATTCTACTTAATATTTCCGAATGATAATACATGTTTATCCAGATCATGGCTTCTGAGTCCGTCGGTCTCCGTCCTTCGACCGGTACCTCAGAGTCGCCAGCGGGCGGCTGTACCGGCGACCACGGGTCTGTCCAGGTGGTGTCCCGATTCGTACCGGTGGGTTTTACGACCGGGCGGACCACCCCCCGGACGTATGACCGACGAGTACCGGACAGAGCAGGATAGCCTCGGTGAGATGCAGGTGCCAGCCGACGCGTACTGGGGCGCACAGACACAGCGTGCCGTCGAGAACTTCCCGATCAGCGACGTGACGTTCGGACGGCGGTTCATCCGAGCACTCGGCGTCGTGAAGAAGGCGGCCGCGCAGGCGAACCGCGACCTCGGAACGATTCCGGAGGACAAGGCGGACTGTATCGTCGAGGCCGCCGACGAGGTCATCGCCGGCGAACACGACGACCAGTTCCCCGTCGACGTGTTCCAGACCGGGTCGGGCACGTCGTCGAACATGAACGCCAACGAGGTCATTTCCAACCGCGCCACGGAGCTATACGGCGGCGAGGTCGGGACCCGCGAGATCCACCCGAACGACCACGTCAACTTCGGCCAGTCCAGCAACGACGTGATTCCGACGGCGATGCACGTCGCCTCGCTGGAGGCCGTCGAGAAGGACGTGATTCCGGGGCTGAAGACGCTGCGCGACGAACTCGAAGCCAAGGAAGAGGAGTTCGAGAACGTCGTCAAGACCGGTCGAACGCACCTTCAGGACGCGACGCCGGTGACGCTCGGCCAGGAGTTCTCCGGCTACCGCACGCAGGTCGAGAAGGGCATCTCCCGCGTGCAAGACGTTCACGGCCGCCTCTCCGAACTCGCGCTCGGCGGAACCGCGGTCGGGACCGGCCTGAACACGCGTCCGGAGTTCCCGGCGAAAGCGGCGGCGTACATCAGCGAAGAGACCGACCTCAACTTCCGCGAGGCGGACAACCACTTCGAGGCACAGGCCGCCCACGACGCGATGGCCGAGGCCCACGGCGCGCTCCGAACTGTCGCCGGCTCGCTGAACAAGATCGCCAACGACCTCCGACTGCTCGCGTCCGGGCCTCGCAACGGTCTCGGCGAGATCGACCAGCCGGAGAACCAGCCCGGCTCCTCGATCATGCCCGGGAAGATCAACCCCGTCGTGGCCGAGGCGGTCAATCAGGTCCACAAGCAGGTCGTCGGCAACGACGCCGCCGTCGCGGCCGGCGCCGCCGAGGGCCAGATCGACCTGAACCTCTACAAGCCCGTTCTGGCCTCGAACTTCCTGCAGTCTGCCAAGCTCATCGCCAACAGCAGCGCGGTGTTCGGCGAGAAGTTCGTCGCCAAACTGGAGGCCGACGCCGAGCACTGCGCAGAGCGCGTCCAGCAGAGTATGGCGCTGGCGACGGCGCTCAACCCCGCTATCGGCTACGACAAGGCGAGCAAGGTCGCGAAGAAGGCCCTCGACGAGGAAAAGACCATCCGCGAGGTCGTCCTCGAAGAGGGCTATCTCAGTGAGGACGAGGTCGACGACGTACTCGACCCCGAGAAGATGACGAAGCGCGGGATTCTGGGCGAGGAGTAGCGAGGGGCGCGAACGGAGCGAGGGGCGCGAACGAAGCGAGGGGCGCGAACGGAGCGAGGGGCGCGAACGAAGCGAGGGGCGCGAACGGAGTGAGCGGCCCTCGAAGATGCGAACGGCGACGGAAGGAGCCGCGAGCAGTGAGCGGCCCTCGATGTTGCGAGCGGGGAGGGACGACCCGCGAGCAGTGAGCGGCCCTCGATGTTGCGAGCGGGGAGGGACGACCCGCGAGCAGTGAGCGGCCCTCGATGTTGCGAGCGGGGAGGGACGACCCGCGAGCAGTGAGCGGCCCTCGATGTTCCGAGTGAGTCGCTGCACGCTTGTTTTATCGCCTCACCGGTGGCGGCCAGTCAGGGTCGGTCCTCACTGGCGGTGCCGGCGGTTTCTGCGTCGTCAGTCGCGTCGACCGTCTCGGTCTCGTCGACGCCATCGAGAGCGTCTGGAAGTTGGTTCTCGATAAGCCAGAACGTCAGTCGGTAGACGCCGTACCCGAGCACGACGAACAGCACCAGGTCGATGAGATACAGTTCGAGGAACTCGACGAGTGTAATCTCGCTGAGCGCGAGGTCGCCGGACAGGATGAGAAACTCAAGCGTGGCGACGACAAACAGCGCGGGTGCAAAGAGAACCACGAGTCCGATGACGAGAAGGGCGATCCGTTTCTGCGACGGGGAGACTGGCATACCTAGTGGTATCGCTGTCCGGACAGATAGCTCTGTACGTCCGTGGTTCCCTATTCGGTCCCGACCGTCGGCGTTGTGCGACTGGTAGCACCCGCAAAGTGAACGGCGGACAGAGGACTGCGCTACGACCGCAAAACAGGACGCCAGTCAGTGGATGCCCATCGCTTCGATCTGTTCCTGATACCGGTTCCGGATGGTGACCTCTGTCACCTGGGCCACGTCGGCGACCTCGCGCTGGGTCTTCTTCTCGTTGCACAGCAGCGAGGCGGCGTAGATGGCCGCGGCGGCGTAGCCGGTCGGTGATTTACCCGAGAGCAGGCCCTGCTCGGCGGTGGTGTCGATGATCTCGTTGGCCTTGGACTGGACCTCTTCGGAGAGTTCCAGCTCGGAGGCGAAACGCGGGACGTACTGCTTGGGGTCGACCGGCTCCATCTTCAGTTCGAGTTCCTGGGCGACGTAGCGATACGTCCGCCCGATCTCCTTCTGTTCGACCCGGGAGACGTCCGAAACCTCCTCCAGGCTGCGGGGGATGCCTTCCTGTCGGCAGGCGGCGTACAGGCAGGCCGTGGCGACGCCCTCGATGGAGCGACCGCGGATGAGGTCCTCGTTGAGCGCGCGCCGGTAGATGACCGAGGCGACTTCCCGGACCGACCGGGGGACGCCAAGTGCGCTGGCCATGCGGTCGATCTCCGACAGCGCGAACTGCAGGTTCCGTTCGCCGGCGTCTTTGGTTCGGATGCGTTCCTGCCACTTTCGCAGCCGGTGCATCTGGCTTCGCTTCTCCGAGGAGAGCGACCGACCGTAGGCGTCCTTGTCCTTCCAGTCGATCTGTGTGGTCAGCCCCTTGTCGTGCATCGTCTGGGTCGTGGGGGCTCCGACGCGTGACTTGGACTGGCGCTCGGAGTGATTGAACGCCCGCCACTCCGGCCCGCGGTCGATGTTCTCGTCCTCGATGACGAGGCCACAGTCCTCGCAGACGAGTTCACCACCGCCGTCGCTGGATATGGACTCCGACTCACACTCGGGGCAGGTCTGCTGGCCCGTGCTCTCGGACTCCTCCTCGCGTTCCTCCTGGTCAGAATCCCGCTGGCGCGTCGGCCGTTCCATGTGTTCTTTTACGGAGAAAAGCCAATCACGTATAAATGTTTGGGCGAGACCGTCAGTTTTGCCTCATCTCGACCCCGGCCGCGAATGCTAGGTGGATTAATCATGTTAAATTTAGCTGGAACTGCCTATGTTTCGAACGGGTGAGGGGTGGAACCGACTGGCACACCCGTCTCACCCTCCGCGACGATGGTGGGGCGCGGACGGACCGACATCGTTCGGCCGCCATATCGCGCTCTTTTAGTCCGGGACTCCCCCACGCTGACGTATGAGCAAGGTCAATATCGGGCTTCGGGGCTGGCGCTTCGACGAGGACGTGCTCGGGCCGGACGGCCGGGTCCGGCCGCTCAAGACGATGGAACCGGAGACCCGCCAGCGGCTGCTGGTGCTCGCAGAACGGGTCGTCGACCCCTGTGACGCCTGTTGGCTGATTCACGGCGACGAGAACATCGAACAGTGCAACGTCGCTGACGCCATCTACGGGGAGCCAATGGGCGAGGTGGTCCTCTGTTCGGACCACGAGACGGACTTCATCTACTGGTTCCGCGAGGCGGGCGGCGAGGCCTACGCCGGTGAGACGGACCTGGCCTCGGCCTTCCACGAGTGGTTCCTCGACGGGAACCGCGCCCCGGAGGGATACGTCGGTCTCGAACACGTCGAAGAGGACCCGACAGCGCTGCCGGAGGCGCCCGGCAGGGACGAAGCGATTCCGGGACTCGAGGAGGAAGTCGAGCAGATGGACCAGGAGGAACTCGACGCGCTGGACATGGACCTCAGCGACCTGGACGTATGATATCCGTCGCCGTCGTCGACGCGGAGACGCCGGGCAACGTCGGCACCATCGCCCGGTCGATGAAGAACTTCGGCCTGTCGGAGCTGTTGCTCGTCGACCCGCCGGAACTGGACCCCGACGGCGAGGCTTACGGGTTCGCCGGACAGGCACGCGAGGACATCCTCCCGAACGCCCGGACGGTGACCTTCGACGACATCGTCGAGAACTACCACACCGTCGCCTGCACGGCGACGACGAACGAGGACCCGGCCAACCACGTCCGGTATCCGGCGACGACGCCGGCCGACCTGGCCGACTCGCTCCGGGACGTCGAGGGCGATATCTGCGTCGTCTTCGGCCGCGAGCGGGTCGGGCTCTCGAACGACGAACTCGCGCGGCTGGACGTCATCTGCTCTATCCCGGCCAGCGCGTCGTACCCGGTGTTGAACCTCGGCCAGGCGGCCACTATCGTTCTCTACGAACTCCGGGAGCTGACAGTCGAGGCGAACCAGCACCCCGAGGAACTGCACACGCTTGCCGCGAAGCCGGCGGTCGAGGGCCTGCACGCGGAGTTCGACCGGTTCCTGCGCGCTATCGGCCACCCCGAGGAGAAACAGCACAAGGCCCGGCGGCTGTTCCGCCGGGTGCTCGGCCGTGCGCAACCGACCGGCCGGGAGGCGAAGACGCTTCGCGGCCTGTTCCGGCAGGCCCGACAGCGCATCGAGCGTGCCGAGGACGACTGATACGGACTGGTGTACCACGACCTTCGACTGCAGGCGGTCGGTGCGGCAATGACGCCCACCAGTCCACACGTCAGGTTCAATCGGGCTCCTCGAAGCTCGTCTCGGCATCGAACAGCGCGCCGATGACGGCGTCGTGGGCCTTCCGCAACCGGTAGTGCAAGGATGGCGCGGAGATATCGAGCGTTTCGGCCAGTTCTTCGGCCGAGCTCTTCCGCGGCCAATCGTAGTACCCGCGTGCGTAGGCGGTCTTGAGTGCGGCGGCCTGTTTCGGCGTCAGCCGGTCGCGTATCCGCGTCTGGAAGTCCGTGGCTGTCGAGACCGGCTGGTCGACGTACTGCTTGCTCCGCAGTTCTGTCCCGGGCGCTGTCTCCCGGACCGCCTCGACGACGGCGCGGACGCTGACGTCAGGCGCCATCTCCGCTGCGAACCGCAGGTCGCCGTCCGCCGCGACGGCGCTCGTCACGACACCGCCGTAGTCCGCGAGCGTGTCGAGCGGCGACGCGGATATCCCGTCGAGCGCGACTTCGAGGAGAGGTGCTCGGCTCTCCGCCGCTGTCTCGACGACGGCACAGGACCCGACCGACGGCGTTTCGGTGAGTGCCTGACACACCCGGTCGGTGTCCCCACCGCTGACGCGAACGTAGTGGAGGCAGTCCCCGGTACTGGTCGGGACACGCCGTTCGAGCGTGAACGAACAGTCGAGCGCAGCGGAGATGTCGGCGAAGACGTCCTCGGCAGCCGGCGTCAGGAACTCCAGTTCGACGGTCGTCGCCGCCAGCAGCGACTGCTGACTGTGGACGCGCTGGACAGACAGCCCGATGAGCCGGCCCAGGTCGGCGAGGATGTCCGACTCACGACAGCCGACCGTGGCGTCTGCCGGCGCGTACACCATCAACACGCCGTACGTGGTCTCACCGGTCGTCAGGGGAACTGCCGCAACGGCGGAGTGGTCCGCGACCAGTGGGCGGGCAGATCCGGCCTCTGTTTGCGACGACACGTCGGCGATATCCTCGGCGACCTGTACCTCTCCGGCGTCGATGGCGTCCGTTGCCAGCCGGTGCTCGCCGGGCGAAATCCTGTCTCGGGTCACCGTGTCAATCCCGGCAGCTGCACTCGGTGTTACCGTCGTGGCACTTCCCCGGACCCCGGTCCAGACGGCCCGGTACAGGTCCGATTCGGTGAGATGCGTACACACTGCCGACTCGATTTCCTCGCGTGTCTGTGTGTCCTGGAGCGCCTTCGCGATCTCTCGGCCCAGAACGTTGAGCCGCTGGGCCTGCCTGAGTTCGTCACGCTGGCGTTCGAGTTCGGCCTGGCGGTCCTTGTGAACGGTGATGTCGCGGGCGACGAAGATGACGGTATCGAGGTCGTACGCGCGGCTTTCAAGCGGCGCGACCCGCGCTTCGAACCACCGCTCGCCATCGGGGGCCTGCAGTGTGTACTCCACGGACTGGAACAGCCCGGTCCGGAGTGCCGAACGAACAGCCGCCAGAAGCGAATCGGCCGTGGCGTCGGAGAACGTCTCGTGTAGGGTCTGGCCGACGAGCGTATCCGTCTCACCCACGGTCACCAGCGACTCGGGGTCGCTCAGACAGTCGAGAACTCGCCCTTCCGCATCGATGATGAAACTGGGGTCCGGGAGGGCAGTATTCAACGCGTTTCGCTGCTCCGTGTGGCGCTGTCGTTCGAGCTCGTATCCCACCCAGTCGGAGAGCAACCGGACGAACGTCAGGTCCCACTGTGTGAACGCCGTCGCGCGCGGCTCCAGCCCGTAGAAGCAGAACGTCCCGTACACGGCTCCGTCGACGACGACGGGCGCGCCGATATAGTTCGCGATCCCCCACTCCGGGTCGGCGAGGTCCGGCGCTTCCGCCTCGACGTCTCTGAGCGCGAGCGGCTCGCGGTGTTCGACGACGTGTCTGCAGTTCGGGAGGTCCTCGATGCTGGCCGTTCTGCCGGCTTCGAGGTCGGCGGTCCCGGGTGCAGTGACCGCTTCGAAGACGTACTCGTCGCCGTGGACCTGCGACAGCGTCCCAAACGACGTCCCGAGCGTCTCACGGCCGAGCTCTAACAGCGCGTCGAGTTGTCCGGTGAACGTCCGGTCGGCGTCGGTACAGATGTCGTAAGCCGCTTCGAGCGTCGACTCCCGTTGTTTCCGCTCCGTGATGTCGATGTGTGCGATGGACGCGTACGTCGCCCCGTCGATGGTGAACGGGGCGACGTACAACCGGAACCACTGTTTCGTCGACGGGGTGTGACACGGGTACTCGAGTTCGAACACCGACCGTTCCCCGGCGAGGACGGCCCTGATGCCGTCCGCCGCCTGATGACCGGTCACGTCGTCTGCCATGTCGGCGATGTCCAGATAGTTCAGGCCCAGCGTGTTCGGTGTCACCTCCACTCCGTTTGCCCGGCCGAACTCGTCCCACGTCTCGTTCGTTGAGAGAATGACCCCAGAGTCATCTACGATAGCGAACATGAGGGGTAGTGTATCGATGGCCGGCCCGTACAGGGCTGGGACACCGTGGCCATCCACGACACTTGGAACCATACAGTCAATCTACGGGCAAGCCACTTAACGCCCGGCGTTTGGTTAGGAACTTAACGTTTCCATAAATGTCCCGTGACGGAAATACTGCGCCGTATCTGGGCTTGAAACGCCTGTAGGGTAGAATTTGCTTCCCGGATTGGCAGACCAGGGACTACGTGTTGCCAAACTAACCAATCACTGCACGACCCGGACATATCACCCGTTCCTCCGGTTCGCCCCGATTTATTCTAGGGGCCTAGAGAGAGTGTTTAGGAAAGTTACCACTGTAGCGATGCACAGGATACTCACAGCTCACTATGGATTCCACTGCCAATACAGTGCGCGTCGAACTGTTCGTCCGGTCCCTCTGTCCTGAAGACGCAACACACCAGCAGGACTACGTGATCGACCGGTTACAGTCCCTCGAGGAAACGGGCCGTATCGCGGACCTTTCGATACTGATCTGGGGGAACCGGATAGAACCGAAGCTCGCACAGCGGACTGCGGCGGGCCGGCGCCTGTTGGAGCGGCTTTCCATGTTCGAACGCTGGGAGCGCGAGTCCGATGCCTCACTGGACGCCTTCGACTGGCAGCACCCGGTGACGAACATGGTTTCCGAAGAGTCATTCAGCGTCATCACGCTTCCGACGCTCGCTCTCGCCGAATACGTCGACGGAGAACTCCAGCACGTCGCTCCCTGTACGCGCGAGGGGACGGTCCACCGTGTCATCGACCGCGTCAGCCGCCTCGCGGAGACCGCACACCCGACGGAGGATCCAGAGCTTGAACGTACCGTGGTACAGTAGCGTCGGAACCGCACGGGGCGGTCCCACCACATGGCACGTGAGCGGACACACCATGTGGTGCCGGCGGCCGCGTTCGAACCGCCCGGCACCCCACGCTATCTCCCGTCCCACCCAGCAACACGGCTGTAGAAAATGAACACGCAAGAGACCGAAGTTCCGGACTCGCTCGCACTGGATGACCAGCTGTCGCTCCTGTCGTCGCGCTACCGGCGGTACCTCCTGTACGGGCTTTCGAAGTACACGACGCCGGTTTCCCTCGCAGTGCTCACGGACACGGTAACCGGACTCGAACACGGGGCACCGGTCGACCAGTACCGCGACGAGCGCCTCGATATCTATACGGCCCTCTATCACAACCACCTCCCGCGGCTGGTCGATGCCGGTGTCGTCCGGCACGACCCGTCGGACGACACGGTCGACATCGGGCCGAACGCCCGGTCGCTCGTACCGCTGCTTGAATCGACCATCGAACACGACCTGTCCGCAGGCGGTGACGGCCTGTCACGGGAGCCTGTCGATATCGACTCCCTGCACCGCGAGCGGACCAGCTAAGCTCGCTTCTGTATCTCGGAACGCAACACGTCGCTCACTGTATCGCCGTCGGCTTTGCCCCGAAGTGCACCCATGCACTCGCCCATCAGGGCCGAGAACGCCCCCATGCCCTCCTCGGCGACCTGGTCCTCGTGGCGCTCGACGACCTCGGCAACGGCGTCTCTGACCTCCGACTCGTCGACACCGCCGAGTCCCTCCTGTTCGATGGCGTCCTCGGCCGAGAGCGACGGGTCCTCGGCGAGCGCCGTCAGCAGGTCCTCGATGCCCTCTCGGGGCACCTCTCCCTCGTCGACCAGCAGGATGGCCCCGCGGAGGTGTTCGTCGGTGAGGTTCCCGACGGGCACGTCGTCGCGGCGGAGTTCCGTCAGCGTCGACTCCAGCGTGCCGGCGGCCAGCGTCGGGTCGACGCCCTCGCCCTCGACCAGCGCCTCGAACAGCGGCCACCGCTGGCCGTAGGCGACCTGCTCGGCGAGGCCGGCCCCGAGGCCGAACTCGCGCTCGTACCGGTCGACCTTCTCTGTGAGTAGCTCCGGGGTCTCGACTTCGGTCACGTCGGGCTCGACGGGGGGCACGTCCGTCTCGGGGTACATCCGTGCCGCGCCGGGGAGCGGGCGGAGGTACCGCGAGGTGGCGTCCTCGTTCGCGTCGCGGGTCTCCTCCGGGACCCCTTCGAGCGCCGTCTCGGCCCGCTCGGCGACGGCATCGATGGCGAGTTCGGCGGTCTCCGGGTCGTCGGCGACGATGGCGACGGCGTCCTCGGGGCCGGCCCCCACAGCGTCCCGCAGCGCTTCGACCTCCGCCTCGGTGACGCCGTAGGCCGGGAGCTCGTCGGTGTGGAAGATGCCGCCCGCGCCGTGGCGCTTGGCGTGGTCTGACAGCTCCGTCCCGAGCCGCCGGTCGGGCTGAATCTCGCGGCCGACCACCCCATCGAATCCTTCCAGCAGGACTGCCCGAACGTTGCCACCCGAGGAGAGCGCGCCCTCTATGACGCCCGAATCCGTGTCCGAGAACACGTCGGTCACGTCCTGTGGTTCGCCGACCGCGGCGTCGCGCTCGCCGAGTTCCTCGGCGATGTCCAGCAGTTCGACCTGCCGGCGGACCTCGTTGCGGACCAGGTCGTCGATGTCGTCGAGGCTCTGGACGCCTTTCAGTTCGATGCGTGCGCCCTCGGCGATGGAGACGTTCACGTCCTGACGGATGGTCCCGAGGCCGCGCTTGACCTTCCCGGTCGAACGGAGGAGCATCCCGATGCGCTCTGCGGCCTCGCGGGCCTGCTCGGGTGAACTGATGTCCGGCTTCGTGCCGATTTCCACCAGCGGGATGCCGAGACGGTCCAGGGAGAACCGGACGCCGTCGTCGGTCTCTTCGACGCGCTGGCAGGACTCCTCCTCCAGCAGCATGTCCTCTATGCCGACCGGGCCGGCACTCGTCTCGATGGCCCCGTCGTTGGCGACCAGCATCGAGCGCTGGAACCCCGTGGTGTTCGAGCCGTCGACGACGATCTTCCGCATGACGTTCACCTGGTCGACGACGGACATGTCCAGTAGCTGGGCGATCTCGAGTGTCGTCTCCATGGCCTCGCGGTCGACGCGGTGGGGCGGCTCGTCGTCCTCCTCGACGAGGCAGGTCGTGTCGTAGCCCAGGTACTCGAACTCCCGGTCGACCATGCTCTCCTCCAGCGCCGCCTCGTCGATCTCCCCGAGCTCGCTCTTGGTCGGGTGCAGGTAGCGGGTGAACGAGCGCTCGCTCTCCTCGGGTTCGCGGATCGTCGTCGGACAGTCACAGAACAGTTTCGTCGCGGTATCGAGTTGCTGGTGGATCTCCAGGCCGGCGACGAGCCCCAGCTCCTCGTAGTCGTACTCGGTCATTGTCGAGGTGTCCGGGACCGGGGGCCAAAAAACGCACCCTTCCCGCCCTCGCCGCCGTGCTTTTGCCCGTCTCTCCCTCACTGTCGGTATGCGCTGGCTGTCGACAGTCGCGGTGGTCGTCCTTCTCCTGACAGCCGGCTGTAACGCCTTCGTCGGCGCTGACGCTACCGACCGGGCCACTGTCACACCGGCCCCGGTCCCGACTGCGGCGGAGCCGGCCACGCCGGACCCGCCACCCGGCGTTACAACGGACGGCCTCGAGAACGTCGCCCTCCTGTCGGCTGCCCACCGGCAGGCCCTCAACGGCACCACCTACACGCTGAACGAACGCTACAGCGAGTTCAGCACCGGGCGAAACGACAGCAGATCTATCCGGCGCGCCGAGACTATCGCCGTCGAATCACCGACGCGGTACCGCGACGAGATGGTCAGAGTGACGACCGACCCGAACGGGACCGTCAAGCGGTACGAGCAGGCAACCTACGCCGACGGCACCAGCTGGTACGAGCGCCGGGACAACGGCACCGTCGAGCGACAGCGCGGCGAGGTCCGCTTCAGCCGCGACAAGTACGCCTACCGGACGGCGTTCTACCTGAATCGCTACGCCGTGGTCAACCAGAGTTCCACGACCGTCGTCGCCAGAAACGGCAGCCGATTCTACCGGATCCGCGGCTCCGGCGGCGAGATTCCGACCACGGAACGGGTAGCGGAGTTCCGGATCGAACTGCTGGTCGAACCCGATGGCCTCGTCCGCCGGTTCGACGTTCAGTACCGCACCGAGGACCGCTTTGTCACGTACAGCTTCTGGTACGAGGACGTCGGCGAGACGACGGTCGAACGGCCGGCCTGGCTCGACGAGTCAACACCGGCGAACTGACCGGGCCAGCACGCGGGGCCGCTCACCCGGCGGCTAGAGGCGGTCCGTTTCGGTTCGGATCTCGTCGGTCCCGGACGTGCTCCCGGCCCGGTCGTCGTAGTACTTCCGGCCGATGAAATCGTCG
The DNA here is from genome assembly GCF_032027985.1 of Haloarcula sp. 1CSR25-25. NCBI lineage: Archaea > Methanobacteriati > Methanobacteriota > Halobacteria > Halobacteriales > Haloarculaceae > Haloarcula > Haloarcula sp. 1CSR25-25. Next base: position 333,316 of record NZ_JAHYBW010000002.1, on the reverse strand, counting down.
TCGAGATTCCCGACGAGGGAGTTGTACAGCCCCTCTGAGGACTGGTACGTCGCTTCGCTGGTCCGGGACAGCACCTCGCTCATCTCGACGGAGTCACCGTTCTGGGCGACCAGCTCGACGTCGCCCAGCTGCTGGACGACAGTGGCGTGGTCCGCGGGGAACTCACAGGCCTGCTCGAACAACTGCAACGTTTCGGAGTAACGCATCTGTGTCATACACAGAGGAATCATAATTAAAAAAGATTATGAATCTGAGCTGTCTGGTGGCCGCTTTCGCTGTGTAGCTTTGGGTATCAGGGCCTATGCGTAGCTATTCCACCTTCCAGAGCATCTTCTCCGGACGACGGGCAGAACTCATGCAGGTCGCTCCCCCGCTACACCTCCACGACGCCCCGCGTCGCAGTTCCGGGACGAGAGCTCTCGCTCCGGTCGCTTCCTCGCTGCTCGCAACCCCGAGGGCCGCTCACTGCTCGCGGGTCGTCCCTCCCCGTTCGCATCTTCGAGGGCCGCTCACTGCTCGCGGGTCGTCCCTCCCCGCTCGCAATATCGAGGGCCGCTCACTCCGTTCGCGCCCCTCGCTTCGTTCCCGCCCCTCGCTAGTCCCCAGCGACCGCCGTCGCTCTCTCGTCAGTCTCGCCGACAGACCCGAGGTTCATCATCGCCAGCAGGGCGATGATGCCGAAGCCGACCTTCGTGACCACGTCGAGGTAGACGACCACGAGCGACGCCGTCTCCACGTCCATCAGTCCCAGGCCCGGCGCACCGAGCAGCCACACGACCGGGTACACCAGCCAGAGGACGACGACGAAGTTCCGGAGCGTCCGGTACAGGCTGATCTCTATGTCAGAGAGGGTCGACTTCGCAGCCGTCGCAATAGTCCCGTAGAGGAGGTAGATGACGCCCCCGAACAGCGCCGCGCCGACCGTAAACAGCACGTAGCTGACCGGCGATGGAGTGACTGCGCCGGCAAAGCCGAAGACGATAGTCAACGCCTGCAGTACGACGAGTTTCACCGTGTCCGCCCGACTCGCGCCCGCGAGTAGCGCCAGGAACCAGACGTTGAGCGGCGTCGTCAGCAGCCAGTCGACGTAGCGAATCACGTACACAGCGTGGCCATCGCTCTGTATCGACCCGAAGCCAAGCGCCATCAGGGCGTAGGCGACGATGGCGATACCCGGAATCGCGATCAACAGCAGGTACCGCTTCCGCGTCTCTTCGGGGACGAGCGTGTAGCCGTACGCCAGCACCGCCGTCCCGAGCAGTTCGCCGAGTAGTCCCAGCGTGAACCAGGTCGTTATCGTTGCCATTGTTAGTCGTCCCCCACCGCGGCCGTGCTGTCGATGTCCGTCCCGGCCGAGCTTTCGACAGTAAAGCGGTCCAGTAGCGAGTCGAGGTCGTCAGCACGCTGCCGGAGCTCCGTCGCAGAGGTCGACACTTCGTCGATTGACGCGGACTGGTCCTGTGCCGCGCCGGCCACGGTGTCGGCCTCCGTCGCCGTCTGCTGACTGATCGTCGTCAGGTCGTCGATGGTCCCCATCACATCCTGTGCAGTCCGGGCCTGTTCCTCGGTCGCCCGGTCGATCTCCTGGATGCCGGTGTCGACCTCCTCCGTGTACTCGACGATGGTCTCCAAGGCGTCGACGGTCTCCTCGACCGTCGAGACACCTTCGGAGATCCGGGTGCTGGTCGACTCCATCGTCTCGACCGTGTCGCCGGCCTGTTCCTGGATGCCCTCGATGCGCTGTTCGATGTCGGCGGCGGCCTCCTTGGTCTCCTCCGCGAGGCCCTTGATCTCGTCGGCGACGACGGCGAACCCCTCGCCGTCACCGTCGGCGTGGGCGGCCTCGATGGACGCGTTCAGCGCCAGCATGTTCGTCTGCTCGACGATGCTCGTGATGACGCCGACGATCTCGCCGATCTCGTCGAGTTCGTCGTCGAGGGCGTTGATCGCTTCGACAGTCTCGCCGGTGTCGTCCTCGATGGCACTCATCTCCGCGATGGCCGCCTGTGCGGCTTCGCGGCCGTCCTCGCCGACGTCCGCGGCTGACTGGGACGTGTCGGCGACCTGCTGGGCGGAGGAAGCCACCTGCTGTGCAGTCGCCGAGAGGTTCTGCATCTCGGCGGCCGCCGATTCGAGCCCCTCGTTTTGCTCGGTCGTCCCCTCGAAGATCTCGTTGATAGACTTCGACACCTGCTTGCTCGCCTGGTCGACCCGCTCGGCGTTCGAGTTGACGCGGTCGCTGGACTGGATGACGTTCGCCGCGAACGCCTTCATGTCGGCGATGGTGTCTTCGAGCGCATCCAGCGTCGTGTTGATGTCCTCGCCGACCGCCGTCATCGCCTCGTTCATACTGTCCGTGTCCACCCGTGCGGTGAGGTCGCCGTTGGAGGCGGCCTCGAGCGCGTCGCTGTACTGCTGTGCCTTGAGTTCGAGGTGGCCGGTCAGTGCCTCCATCTCGTTGCGTTCGGACTCGACGTCCTCGCGGGCCGCCTGTGCCTGCTCTTTCGCCTCCTCGGCTTCCTGCCGGGCGGTTTCGGCTTCGGATATCTGCGTTCGGAGGTTCGTCCGCATGTTGTCGAAGGCCGTGTACAGCGTCCCGAACTCGTCTTCCCGCGACGTGTCGAGGGCGACATCGAGGTCGCCCTCTGCCATCGCTTCGGCCTTCACCGAAAGCCGCCGGAGCGAGGCGATCGTGTTCCCGCCGATTGTGACCCCGATGAGTCCGAGGTTGACGACGGCGAGCAGGATGAGTCCGATGAGGTCGGAGTTGATTTGCCCGCTCAGCGCGTAGGCGACTTCCGGGTCGGAATGGACCATAACGACCCACTCGTGTGACTCGAGACGACTCAGTCCCATCAGCATACTGTCTGTCTCGTGGAACGTGCTCTGTCCGGGTTCGAGCGCGCTCAGGGGCTCGGACTCCATCTGTGATATCGGTGCCGTCGATCCGATCATGGAGCTGTTGGGGTGAGAGACGAACTCGCCGTCAGCGCTGACGACCGTCGTAAACGACCCCTCGCGCTGGTCCGATATCTGGTCGGCCTTCTCGCGGAGGTCGATCATGTACACAAGCGCTCTGTTCTCGTCACCGGGGACGGGCGAAACGACGGCGATTATCGGGTGGTCGACGACTGACACGGAGAACGGTTTCGTCACGTGCGTGCTGTCGGGACCGTCGAACTGTGGTGGGTTCGTAGCGAACGGTGCCCCCTGGTCGGCGGCGTTCACACCGATGAAGTCCCGGTTTGAACTGGCGCGGATCTCGTTGGTCTCGGTGTCGAAGTAGTGAACTGCGACGACGCCGGGAGGGAGTTCCTCGTTGGTCTGTAACTGCTCCAGCCGTTGCTGTTTCTCCGTGTTCGTTCCATCGGTGAACACGGGGAGCCGCGACGTCGACCGGACGTCTCGCCGTGCTGTCGTCAGCCAATCGTCTAACTGTACAGCGTGTGTCTCTGACAGCGCCGTGACGTCGTCCGCAACGTCCTCCTCCAGGGTCGCGGACGCCTGGGCGCTTGTCAGGACCCCGGCTGCGATAATGACAATTATCGCGAACGAAAGGGCCACCCCGAGCCTGACGGCGTAACTGCCGGCAATAAAACTCGGGAGCGGCGAGTCCCTGTCTGGTTCCATCACACAATGGTACGGAAACATGCTAATAAAGGGTTGTTCCGCAATTCTCATGGCTGATAAGAGATATTCCGACCGCGGAGAGCAGCCGATTGCGGCGGGGCTCGCTGGGCCTGTTCCGTTCAGCAAAGTGACTGATTCGCAGTCACTTGCGTCTCCACCGGTTCGGCTCGCTCGGTTTCGTCGATGTCGGTTCACCCACCGCGATGACCCGTAGCCGCATCGGGAACTGGCCCGGCCCCGTGGGGAACTGTTTTCCCGACCCCACATGACTCATACGCCAATGCGTGCTGTAAGATTCCACGAGTACGGCGGGACGGACGTGCTCAGCGTCGACGACATCGAACGACCGACACCGGGGCCGGAGGAGGTCCTGCTCGAGGTCGAGGCAGCGGCGGTCAACCCGGTCGATACGTACTTCCGCACCGGCGACTACGAACCGGGCGAACTGCCCTGGATACCCGGCTCGGACTGTGCCGGGACCGTCGCCGCGACCGGCGAGCGCGTGGCCACCGTCGCCGAGGGCGACCGCGCGTTCGCGACCGGGCTGGGCAACTGGCTCCAGGGGACCTGCGCGGAGTACGTCACCGTTCCGGAGTCACACCTGGCACGGCTTCCCGAGGGGGTCTCCGCCGAGGCGGGCGCGGCCGTCGCGCTCGTCGGCGTCACCGCCTGGCAGACGCTCGTCGCGGCCTGCTCGCTGGAGCCGGCCGAGCGGGCGCTGATTCACGGCGGGAGCGGCGGCGTCGGTCACATCGCGGTCCAGCTGGCGGCGGCGAACGGGGCGCGGGTGACGACGACGGCGTCACCGGCCTACCACGACCAACTGGCCGACCTCGGTGCCGACGACGTGTTCGATTACAGCCGGGACGACCTCGGCGACGTCGTGGTCGAGGCCGGCGCGCCGGACGTGGTTCTCGACCACCGGCTCGACGACTACCTCGCGTTCGACGCCGAGGTGGCCGCACAGGGCGCCCGAATCGCCGCTATCGGGAACACCGACCCCGCGGCGACCTTCGAGAACGTCCCGCGCTGCCGGGCGAAGGCCCTCAGTGTCCACCACGTCTCGATGTTCAACACGCCCGAGTTCGGCGCGGTGCTTTCCCGGCTGGGGACGCTCATGGCCGACGACGAACTGACCCCGGTCGTCGCCCGCCGCTACGACCTCGACGAGGTCCCGTCGGCTCACGACGACGTCCTGAACGACAGTTTCCTCGGTAAACTCGTCGTCACGCCCTATAGTAACAATTGAAACGATTTACACACCGACCGCACTGCAGTCGTGCGGTCGGGTGTGCATTGATTTTCAATGGCTACTATAGCCCGGTCGGCGCGAACGGCAATCCGCAGTCCACGGACCGAGCCTCGGATTCCCGGGGACGGACCTTTATTTTCTTGCCACCTGTTGACACACGTATGTCATTCGAACTTGATTTCGACGGCGAGGTGGCGCTGGTCACGGGCGTCGGGGGAGCGCTGGGCAGTGCGGTCGCAGACGCCTTCCTCGAGGCCGGAACGACCGTCTGTGGCAGCGACATCATCGAACCGAACACCGAGGACTTCCTTTTGTCTGAGCCCGACCGAGTGGATTTCTACCAGGCGGATTTCAGCGACGAGAACGATGTGGCCGAGGTCATCGACGCGGTCGTCGACGACCACGGGCGGCTGGACTACCTGCTGAACATCGCCGGCACCTGGCGCGGCGGCACACCGATTCACGAGACGGACGCGGACACGTTCGATTTCCTGTTCGACGTGAACCTGAAGACGATGTTCCTGGCGTCGAAACACGCGATTCCGCACCTGCGGGCTGCCGAGGGCGCAATCGTCTCCGTCTCCGCGCGGTCGTCGCTGGAGGGCGGTGAAGGCGACGGCATCTACCGGGCATCGAAGGCCGGCGTCCGGCTACTGACCGAGACCATCGCGGAAGAGAACCTCGGGACCGTGCGAGCAAACGCCGTCATGCCCAGCGTCATCGACACCCCGATGAACCGCGAGATGATGCCCGACTCCGACTTCGAGTCGTGGGTCGACCCGAAGGACATCGCGGACGTGATGTTGTTCCTCTGTTCGGACGCCGCGGCCGTCACCAGCGGCGCGGCGGTTCCGGTGTACGGCGAGGTCTGACCCACAGTCGGGTTACGCCGCCCTGTCGAGACGGAGCGTGACCGTCGCGCCGTCGGTCGCTTCGAACACGAGCGTCCCGCCGTACGCCTCGACGACCCACTTTGACAGCCACAGCCCGAGCCCGTTGCTGTGGGTCAGCTGCGTCACTGCCTGCTCGCCGCTGACGAGTTCGCGCTCGGTGTCCGGGATACCGGGGCCGTCGTCGCTGACCGACACCGTGACGGCCTGGGGCTTGGCTTCGACCCTGATTTCCACGGCGGCCGGGTCGCCGCCGTGGACCAGCGCGTTCTCCAGCAGTTCACTGACCGCGATCTCGAGCGGGTCGCCGGCCAGCGCGCGGGCGCTGTCGTCAGCGTGGACGCTGATTGTCGCGTCGGGGAACCGGGGGCGGAGCTCCGCGACGCTCTCCTCGACGAGCGAGTCGAGGGCCACCGGCTCGCGGTCGACCTCCTCAGCTTCGATGAGGTCGGTCACCGTCCCGACCTGACTGTCTATCTCGGCGAGGTCGGAGCCGACCGTTCGCACCCTGTCGCCGATGTCGTCCACGTCCGGGTCCGGGGTGCCGGAGAGTACGTCCCCGAGTCCCAGCAACACCTGCGCGCTGTGTTTCAGGTCGTGGCGGATGAGGCGGTTCATCACGGTCGTCTTCTCGCGCTGGCGAGCGAGGTTCCGCGCCCGTATCCGCCGGACGTCGTTGACGCCGATGAGGACGTGGGCCGTGGCGCTGACGCCGACGACGATTGTGCCGCTGAAAAGCGGCGCGAGGAGCGTCCCCCCGCTCGACCGCTGATAGAGCAGTATCAGGACCAGGACGGCTGACGTTGCGACGACGCCGAGGAGGTTCCAGCCGGCGACCCTGAGGACGTGTTTCGTCCGGAGGTCGCTGCGGAGGAGCACGCCGCTCCCGGCCAGAAACCCGAGGCCGATAAGGAGGCCAAACACGGCGATGACCGTCTCGACGACGCCGCTCGTCCCGCCGAGCAACTGCCGTGCCGAGACCGCCGCCAGACCTCCGCCGGTCAGCGTGAGCGTCCCGCATCCGAGAACGCGTTTCGTAGTCACGTGTACGCTTCGTCGGAGAAGGGTCGACAAAAAGGTAACAGTGCAGTTCTCTCGGTTGATACTGTTGGGCCTCCGGAACGGGGACCATCCCGGTACCACCGGCTGGTACCGCGGACCTGAACCACGGCAGTTTTATCCGGCAGAAGAATACCCGCCGGCACAATGAGTGACAGAGAGACGTGGGCCTCCCGGCTCGGGTTCATTCTCGCAGCTATCGGGAGCGCAGTCGGGCTCGGCAACATCTGGCAGTTCCCGTTCAAGACCGCGACGAACGGCGGTGCAGTGTTTCTCGTGTTCTATCTCGCCGCCGTGTTGCTCATCGGCTTCCCGGCCATGCTGGCGGAGTTCATCATCGGCCGGCGAACGAACCACAATGCCGTCGACGCGTTCACGGAACTCGGGCATAGACAGTGGCGAGTGGTCGGCGCCCTCGGCGTCGTTACGGGATTCTGGATTCTCTCGTACTACAACGTCGTCGGGGGGTGGGTCATGCGGTACATCCTCGGAAGTGCCACGGGCGCGTACTTCGGCAGCCCCGCGGAGTACTTCGGAGCCATCTCCACCGGGCCGGAGGCCGTCGCCGGACAGGCGCTGTTCCTGCTCGTCTGTCTCGGTATCGTCGCGTTAGGTATCGAGGACGGTATCGAGAAGGCGACCAAACTGATGGTCCCCAGTATCGTCGTTCTCATGCTCGCGATGGCGGCCTGGGTCACGACGCTCGAGGGGGCAGGGGCCGGCTACAGCTACTTCCTCTCGCCGGATTTCTCGACGCTGGCGGCGAACGCCGGCGACCTGATTCCGTTCGCGGTCGGGCAGGCGTTTTTCACCCTCTCGCTGGGGATGGCGGCCATGATAACCTACTCCTCGTACATCGCTGACGACGAGAGCCTCCCGACCGACGGCGGCATCATCGTCGTGACGAACACCCTCATCGGGGTGCTGGCGGGGCTGGTCGTGTTCCCGATTCTGTTCGCCATCGGCGTCAGTCCCGACACCAGCGGTCCGTCGGCCATCTTCGTCGCCATGGCGTCGGCGTTCCCCCAGCTCCCGGCGGGGCGGCTCCTCGGCGTGGTGTTCTTCGGCGTCGTCCTCATCGCCGCGGTGTCTTCCGCCATCAGCCTGCTCGAGGTCGTGGTCTCCTACGGCGTCGACAACACGTCGTACTCGCGGGTGTCGCTGTCGGCGGCAGTCGGGGTTGCCCTGTTCGTGCTCGGCCTCCCGTCGGCCTGGAACCTGGCGTGGTTCGGCTGGTTCGACACGCTCGCGTACAAGCTGTTCCTGCCGCTGTCGGTGCTGCTGATACTGGTGTTCGTCGGCTGGGTGCTCTCCTCGGAGGCTGTCGAGGAACTCCGGCAGGGGACAGGGGGGCTCCGGACGTTCGGTCCGGTCTGGCTCTGGATGGTCCGGACGGTGGTTCTCCTCGGCGTCGTCCTGACGCTGGCGCTCGGACTGGAGACGCTGTTCCTCGCCGAGGACCCCGCAATCGTCCCGCCGGTGTAGACGCTCCGCGTTCAGTTCCCACTCAGTCGGACTCGAACCCGCGCGGTTCGTCCGCGAAGCCGAGACTGTCGGCCACAGCGTCGGCTTCCTCGGTGCCGTCCGAGAGCAGCCCGCGGACGTCGACCGACTCGCTGCCCAGCACCGCGAAGCCGGCGAAGATGGTCAGAAAGCCCGCGACCGCCGTCGGGGTGATAGCCTCGCCGAGTACGGCCCACCCGCCGAGCGTCGACACGACTGGGACCACGTAGAAGATGAGGTTGGCCTGGATCGCGCCGGTGACATCGAGCAGGCCGAAGTAGGCGATGTAGGCGATGGCCCCGGAGAAGATACCGACGTACAGCAGTGCCGCTATCGCGGTCGGGGACCACACCGCCGTGGCAACCGACTCGCCCGTACCGACGCTCAGCGCGTGACAGAGCACGGCGGCGACGGGAAGCGCCCACGCGGTCCGGACCGTACTCGACAGGCCGCCGTCGGACCACCGGATGAGGACACTGCCCAGGGCCGCGCTGGTCGCGCCGGCGAACAGGACGAGCTTGCCGATACCCCCGCCCAGGAGCATCGCCGGGTCGGGGCTGACGACGAGACCGACGCCGAACAGACCGATGACCATCCCGAGGCCGCCGCGGGCCGAGAGCCGCTCGTCGGAGAGCAAGATGGCGGCGAAGACGGGCGTCAGTATCGGGTTGAGACTGAACACGATAGCGGCGACGGCGCTGGTGGCGGACTGCTGGCCAACGAATATCAGCGCGTTCGCCAGGCCGAGCGCGAACAGGCCCGTCGAGAGAATCGCCAGCACGTCGCCGCGGGTTCGCGGGAGCAAATCGGCCCGCGAGCGCGTCACGACAACGTAGCCAAAGAGTACGACAGCGGCGATGTCGAACCGCAGGGCGACGAACAGGAGCGGCGGGAGATACGACAGGCCGGCCTTCGCGCCGACGAAGGTCCCGCCGAGCAACACGCTGGCGACCGCAGCGAGGGCGAGCGTGCGGCGCGAAATCACGCCACCACCTCGTATCTGATTTCTGAAACGACTGCACAGCCGACAGAGAGAACACGTGGAGGAACCTGAGTCATCGTACTCTACGGTACGGTATCGAGTCTTATAGGCCCGTTTAGAAATTCTTACATGACGCGAAACGGCCGAACACCCGTGGCGGATAGTCACGGTGTGAAATAATTTCACGCTACGAAAGCGCTTTAGGATGGACCCTCTAACGCGGCGGCATGGAATCGGCGCTCGAAGAGATCGAGTTCCTCGCGCTTTCCTCGAACCGGGTCGAGGTGTTACGGCTCCTGGCGGCGGAACCCCACTCGCGCGGGGACCTCGCGACCGAAACCGGCGCGTCGCAGGCGACGCTCGGGCGTATCATCGCGGACTTCGAGGAGCGGTCGTGGATTCGCCGAACGGACGGCGAGTACGTCGCAACGGCGACGGGCCGCATCGTCGCCGACGGGTTCACCGACCTGCTCGACAGCCTCGAAACCGAGCGGAAGCTGCGCGACATCGTCGAGTACCTCCCCACCGACGCGATGGAGTTCGACCTGCGGCACCTGGCCGACGCCACGATAACCGTCCCGAGCCAGACGCGCCCGAACGCGCCTGTCCAGCGGCTGCTCGACCTGCTTCGGGACGCCGAGGTGGTCCGGACGTTCTCACACGCGTTCAACGACCAGACGATTCGGGTCGTCCAGGAGCGGGTCAGCGCCGGGGACCAGCAGTTCTCGGGCGTGTTCTCACCCGGTGCGATCGACGCGCTCGCGGCGGACGACCGGCTCCGGACCCAACTGGAATCGCTGCTCGCCGAGCCGGCTGCGTCGGTCCGGGTACGGAGCGACGGCGTGCCACTCGCCGTGATGATTGCCGACGACGTGGTCCACCTGCTGTTGCGGGACGACAGCGGCGTCCTGCAGGCGTCACTGGATACGACTGCGCCGGCCGTCCGCGAGTGGGCTATCGAGCGGTTCGACACCTACTGGGAGTCCGCGGACCCGCTCTCGACCGAGCGGTTGCTGTGACTCACTACCGTTTCGAGTGGCCGACGCTGCTATCGCCGTAGAGCGGGGTTGAAAGGGAGCTACCGGACCAGATACGGGTCCTCGCCCGGCATGAACCGTCCGAGGTCCGCCTCCCGTCGGTAGTCCGTCTCTAAAAGCGCCGTCAGCGCGTCGACGAGTGCGCCCTCGTCGTCGTCGGTCCACGCCGCGGGCTCTTTGATGGGGTAGACGAGCCAGCCGCTGCCGAGCACCTCTTTCGCGTGCAGCGCGTCCATGTCTATCGACTCGGTCGGTTCGGCGGTCGTGTTCGCGAACACGTGCCGCGTGGCGCGCTCACCGACGGGCAGGAGTACGTGGGCGGTGATAGCCCGGAGCTCCGTGTCGAACAGCGGTTCCAGGTCGGCGTAGTCCGCCTCTGTCGGCGGGTCGCCGCCGCACATGTACAGGTACGACAGGTACGTCTTCTCGACGGTCGGCGGAGTGCCGGCTTCGGTCAGGAGTCCGGCTTCGACGAGCGCCCGCTGGAGGCGTTCGCCCGCGGCGTTGTCGGTAAACGGGATGCCGGACGCCGCGCCACCGTGGACGCCGGGGTGGTCGCCGATGACGTGGAAGTGGGCGTTGGCGTCGCCGTACCCCGGCACGAACGGCTCACACGGTGCATCGAAGCCAAAGGGGTTGTGCTGGCGGGCCGTGACGTTCTTCACGCGCCACAACAGCAGGCCGTCGCTCAAAACTCCGCCGGTTTCGGGTATCGAATACGGGAAACAATGGTTAACTTTGATAACGCTTTTCTCGGATGCCCGCCAGGGGTCGGATATGCACCGGTCCGGGAGAAGTGATATCGCGTGAGCCACGATGACCGTGTCGAGGACCTTCGAGAACGAAAAGCCGAGGCCGAGCGGGGCGGTGGCGAGGAACGAATCGAAGCACAACACGACCGCGGAAAACTCACCGCCCGTGAGCGCATCGACTACTTCCTCGACGACGGCACGTTCGTCGAGATCGACTCGCTCCGTGAACACCGCTCGACGAACTTCGACATGGCCGACAAGAAGGTCCCCGGCGACGGTGTCGTCGTCGGCTACGGGCAAGTCGAGGGCCGTCGGGTCTACGTCTTCGCCCACGATTTCACCGTCTTCGGCGGGTCGCTGGGCGAGGAGTTCGCACAGAAAGTCTGCAAGGTGATGGACAAAGCCATCGAGACCGGCGCTCCAATCATCGGACTGAACGACTCCGCCGGCGCGCGCATCCAGGAGGGAATCGACTCGCTTGCGGGCTACGCCGACATCTTCCACCGCAATCAGCAGGCCAGCGGCGTCGTCCCACAGATTTCGGCCATCATGGGGCCGTGTGCCGGCGGCGCGGTGTACTCACCCTCGATCACGGACTTCGTCTACATGGTCGAGGAGACAAGTCACATGTTCATCACCGGGCCGGACGTCATCGAGACGGTGACCGGCGAGGAGGTCGGCTTCGACGAGCTCGGCGGGGCCAAGACCCACGCGTCCGAGTCCGGGGTAGCCCACTTCACGGCCGCCGACGAGAAAGAGGCGATGGACGACATCCGCTACCTCCTCTCGTATCTCCCCCAGAACAACGTCGAGGACCCGCCGCGGGTCGAGCCCTGGGATGACCCCGAGCGCCGGGACGAGGAACTGAAAACGGCCGTCCCGGACGAGCCACAGAAGCCCTACGACATGACGGACGTCGTCGGGCGCATCGTCGACGAGGACTCGTTTTTCGAGGTCGCCGAGGACTTCGCGCGCAACATCGTCATCGGGTTCGCCCGCATGGACGGCCACAGCGTCGGCATCGTCGGCAACCAGCCGCGGGTCAACGCCGGGACGCTCGACATCGACGCCTCGCGGAAGGGCGCGCGGTTCGTCCGGTTCTGTGACGCGTTCAACATCCCGATTCTCACGTTCGTCGACGTGCCCGGGTTCATGCCCGGCAAGGACCAGGAGCGCAACGCCATCATCAACCACGGCGCGAAGCTCCTGTACGCCTACTCCGAGGCCACCGTGCCGCTTGTGACCGTCATCACGCGGAAGGCCTACGGCGGGGCCTACGACGTGATGGCGTCGAAACACATCGGCGCGGACATGAACTACGCCTGGCCGACCGCCGAAATCGCCGTGATGGGACCGAAGGGCGCGGTCAACGTGCTCTACGACGACGAGCTGGCCGAGGCCGACGACGTGGAGGCCCGCCGGCAGCAGCTCATCGACGAGTACCGCGACGCCTTCGCGAACCCCTACACTGCGGCCAAGCGCGGGTTCGTCGACGACGTCATCGAACCCCAGGAGACCCGACCCCGGCTCATCGACGACCTGGACCTCCTCCGGGGGAAACGCAAGGACCAGCCCGACCGCAAGCACGGCAACATCCCACTGTAACGATGGCAACTGACACAGAACCCGCAGTCGATGCCGAACTGGTCGCGGAGATAGCCACACAGCTCGACGACGCCTCGACGGACGAGGCGGCCGCCATCGCCGTCGCTGTCGGCGCACACCTCACGGACCGCCAGCGCGCGGCGGCAGCGGCCGCAGCGGCCGCGGCGGCGGACGACGGGGACTCATGGAACGGCAGGCAGTGGTCCTTCTCCGGGCGCGTGGAAGCCACACAGAAGCGCACCGTTCGAGTCCGTTCGGACGCGCCGACCGACGCCTGGAGTGCCGCCGGCCGGGCCGAGCGGTTCTGACCGAATGCAGTTCTTCTGACATTCCGGTGGCCTGAGCTGATCTGCGGGTGTGGGCCGTACTAACACGATTATGTATGAAAGATTGACCGCTATCTGCGCATAGTTTTATGGGCCGACTCTCAGTATGAGGGCGTATGTTCGATAAGGTGCTCGTCGCTAATCGCGGGGAGATAGCGGTGCGCGTGATGCGCGCGTGCGAGGAGTTGGGCATCGGCACAGTGGCCGTCTACTCTGACGCCGACAAGCACGCCGGGCACGTGCGGTACGCGGACGAGGCGTACAACGTCGGCCCGGCCCGTGCCGCCGACTCCTATCTCGACCAGGAGGCGATTATCGACGCTGCCAAGCAGGCCGGCGCGGACGCCATCCACCCGGGGTACGGGTTCCTCGCGGAGAACGCCGACTTCGCTGAGCGCGTACAGGAAGCGGAGGGCGTCAAATGGGTCGGCCCCGAGAGCGAATCGATGGAGGCACTGGGCGAGAAGACGAAGGCCCGCAAGATCATGCAGTCGGCCGACGTGCCCATCGTCCCGGGGACGACCGACCCGGTCGAGGACCCCGAGGAGGTCGTCGAGTTCGGCGAGGAGAACGGCTTCCCGGTCGCCATCAAGGCCGAGGGCGGCGGCGGGGGCCGCGGGATGAAGATCGTCCACGACCCCGAGGAGGCCGAGGAGCAACTCGAAAGCGCAAAGCGGGAGGGCGAGGCGTACTTCTCGAACGATTCGGTGTATCTCGAACGCTACCTGGAGAACCCACGCCACATCGAGGTCCAGATCATCGCCGACCACCACGGCAACGTCCGGCATCTGGGCGAGCGTGACTGCTCGCTCCAGCGCCGCCACCAGAAGGTCATCGAGGAGGGTCCCTCGCCGGCCCTGAACGACGCCCTCCGCGAGCAGATCGGCAACGCCGCCCGCCGCGGCGTCCGCGAGTCCGGGTACTACAACGCCGGCACCGTCGAGTTCCTCGTCGAAGAGGACACCGACCGCGAGCAGGGTGAACTGCTCGGCGAGGACGCGAACTTCTACTTCCTGGAGGTCAACACCCGTATTCAGGTCGAGCACTGCGTCACCGAGGAGATCACCGACATCGACATCGTCAAGTGGCAGCTGCGGGTGGCGATGGACGAGGAGATCACGTTCTCGCAGGACGACGTGGAGATCGAGGGCCACGCGATGGAGTTCCGAATCAACGCCGAGAACGCCGCCAACGACTTCGCACCGGCCACCGGCGGCAGCCTCGAGACCTACGACCCGCCGGGCGGTATCGGCGTCCGCCTCGACGACGCGCTCCGGCAGGGCGACGACCTCGTCACCGACTACGACTCGATGATAGCCAAGCTCGTCACCTACGGCGGGGACCGCGCAGAGTGTATCGAGCGCGGGAAACGGGCGCTCAAGGACTTCGACATCGAGGGCATCCCGACCGTCATCCCGTTCCACCGCCTGATGCTCACCGACGAGAAGTTCGTCAGCGGCACACACACCACGAAATACCTCGACGAGCACCTCGACCGCACACGCATCGAGGAGGCCCAGGAGAAGTGGGGCACTGTCACAGAGTCCGACGGCGACGAGGACGAGGAGGTAGTCGAACGCGAATTTACCGTCGAGGTCAACGGCAAGCGCTTCCAGGTCGACCTCGAAGAGCGCGGTGCACCCCCCATCAACGTCGGCGACGTGGACGCCGGCGGCGGCAATCAACCACAGCGGCCACAGGGCGGCGGAAGTTCCGACGGCGGGAGCGCCAGTGCCACCACTGCCGAGGGCCAGGAGGTCGCCGCGGAGATGCAGGGGACGATTCTGGAGGTCAACGTCGGCGAGGGCGACGAGGTGGAGGCCGGCGACGTCCTCTGCGTGCTGGAAGCGATGAAGATGGAGAACGACATCGTCGCCGAACGCGGCGGCACAATCAACGAGGTGGCCGTCAGCGAGGGCGAGTCCGTCGACATGGGCGACTTGCTGTTCGTGATCGCCTGAATTTTTACTTCGGAGGGCGTCCTCAGCCGCTACGCGGCCTGCGGGCACCCTCATCTGCTCACGGACACTGCGTCCGTTCGCACGGCCAGCGGGACCACCGGTCCCGCTCGGCTCGCAAAAATGTAGTACAAAAACGACCGCCGAGTCGCGCTCTCCGAGCGCGCTCGGCGTGAAACCGCTCGCCGCGGCGAGCGGTATGCTTGAATCTCGCCACCATACGCCTAGCGACCGCACCACTGCACCGCTGCAGACGCCTTTTATTCCGGCCGGTCGAAGCCCCGTCTATGAACGAGACGCGCCACCGGGTGCTCGACGCACTGGCGGACGGCCCCGTCTCGGGGCCGACCCTCGCCGACGAACTGGACATCTCTCGCTCCGCGGTCTGGAAGCACGTTGAAACCCTCCGCGAGGAGGGGTTCGAGATACGTAGCGACGACGCGGGCTACGTCCTGGAGTCGGTTCCGGAGTTCGGCGGGGCCGCGGTCGAATACGGCCTCGATGCGCCGTTTTCCGTCGAGTACCACGACAGCATCCCGAGTACGAACGCACGCGCCCGGGACCTGGCGGGCGAGGGCGCGTCGGACGTCGTGGTGCTGGCCGACGAACAGACGGGGGGTCGGGGGCGGCTCGACCGGGAGTGGAACTCGCCCAGCGGCGGGGTCTGGCTCTCGGTGCTGTTCCGGCCCGACGTGCCGATGGCCCACGCCCCGGTGTTCACCCTCGCAGCGGCCGTCGCGGTGACGCGGGCGGCCCGCGAAACCGGCGTCGATGCCAGTATCAAGTGGCCAAACGACGTGCTCGTCCGCCACGGCGACGAGGAGCGGAAACTGGTCGGCATTCTCACCGAGATGGAGGGCGAGGCCGACCGCGTCTCGTGGGTTATCGTGGGTATCGGCGTCAACGCGAACGTCGACCCGGGGGCCCTGCCCGAGGACGCGAACCCGACGAGCCTGCTCGCGGAGCGTGGCGACCCGGTCGACCGGCGGCTGTTCACCCAGCGACTGCTGGAGGAGTTCGACGCGCTACGGACGGACACAGGTCGCGTCGTCGAGGCGTGGCGGCAGTACGCGACGACGCTGGGACGACAGGTACGGGTCGAGACGCCGGGAGGACCCATCGAGGGCGAAGCCGTGGACGTCCAGTTCCCGGGCGCGCTCGTCATCAAGACGGAATCTGGGACAGAAGTCGTTTCAGCGGGGGATTGCGAACACCTCCGGCCAATCACGGAGTGAGCACGCCGGCAGCGGATTGGGTCACTGCGGGACGCCGGCGGGCCGCTCGTCCTCGGAGACGTCCTGCGGTGTCGTCTCCACCGGAACGGTGACGACCGGGACGTGGGACGACCGGACGACTCGTTCGGCGACGCTGCCAAGCAACAGGCGGTCGATGCCGCCGCGTCCGTGGGTCCCCATCACGATGAGGTCACAGCCGTGCTGGCTCGCGTAGTCGACGATTTCCCGGCTCGGACTCCCCTCGGCCGTGGCCCGCGCGACGGACACGCCCTCGCCGACGAGACGCTCAACCGTGTCCAGAGCCATCTCGCCCTCGCGGTGGAGCGAGTCGGTGACGCTCTCCCAGGTCGGCTCGTTCGGGAGCGTCGAGAACCTGCCGGTGTCGACGACGTACAGCGCGTGTATCTCGCTGCCGTGCGTCGCCGCCAGCGCCTCGGCGTGTGTCAGTACGTCCCGTGTCCCCGGCGACCCGTCCGTCGGCACCAGTATCCTGTCGTACATGCTGTAGTATTGACTGGCTGATGTGATATAGTTTGGTAATAGGTAGCACACATATACACACTGCCGACGGTCCGACCCGTGAGTGTGCGGCCAGTGTCATCCGGTCCCGATTCGCGCGGGAGCTACTCCGCCCCGGGGTGGACGACCCGTCGAACGTCGGCCGTCCCGGCCCGGCGAACGACCGCCCGAAGGGGGTCTCGCGCTCCGGAGAGATTGTCCGAATCGCCGTCGAGAACGAGCAGCCGTGCCGGCTGCCCGGTCTTTATCAGGCCGCCGCCGAGGCCCGCGATCTCGGCCCCGTTGACCGTCGCCATCCGCAGGACCTCGCGGGCCGAGAGGTCGTACAGTTTCGCGGTGAACTCCATCTCGCGGAACATCGAGGGGCTGTTGAGCATGACGTTGTCCGTCCCGAGCGCGACCGTCGTCCGTTCGGCCAGTTCCTCGACCGGCGGGCGGCCCACGTCGGTGACGATGTTCGACCGGGGACAGACCACGACCGGAATCTTGCTGTCAGCGACCCGTTTGAAGTGCAGCGGCTCGGCGTGGACCATGTGGACGAGGAAGTCCGGGTCCAGGTCGAGTGCGGAGTTGATGTCGGAGCTGTCGACCTCGCCCGCGTGGATGCCGAACAGTTTGCCGGCCTGTCGCGTCGCACGCCGCTCGGCCCCGAACTCGCTGTCGTTGGCCCCGCTCGCGCCGAACCCGTCGGCAAGTTCCATCGCGTCGGTCGTCTCGCGCCCGAGAACGACGCTCTCGAGCGACGAGTCCGACAGCGCGTCCCGTATCGCGCTGATACCCTCTACGCCGCCCTCGCGGAACTCGATGAACGCGCCTGTCCCGGACCCCTCCATGAACGACAGCGTCCGCTCCATCGCAGCCACCAGTTCGTCGCGGCCAGCCTCGCGGAGCAGCCGGTGTTTCAGGCCGTCCGGCGGCGCGACCAGTTCCGAAAGCGAGAGCCCCTCGCCTGCCTCCTTGGCGATGGAGTCGCCGATGTGCGTGTGGGCGTTGACAAAGGCCGGCGCCACGATGTCGTCGCTGTCGACTGCAGCCTCCTCGATGGCAGCTATCTCCCCGTCTTCGACGACGACGCGGCCCTCGACGGCCTCGAACGAGCGCCCCGTCAGAACCGTCCCCTCGAGAATCATACTCCCTGTTCGCCCGTTCTCTCAGTTAAACTCATCGAGGGTCGCATGGAGACCCGCTCGCACGTCACGGACTCTGGCCCCGTCGAGGTCGAGTCCGAGTTCGCGGATCGCCGCCGCACCGACTCGCTCGCTCTCGGCTTCCGGTGCGTAGACGCCGAGCCGCCACTGGTCGCGCTGGGCGGCACGGATGGCGTTGACCAGCGTCGACTGCTCGCCGAGCCGACGGACCTCGCCGTTGACGAGGACGCGGCTGCTCGATTCGGTCACCGACGGTTCGGGCGGGACATCGAGCACGACGGCGTCGCTGTCGACGTTCGCCTCGTCGGCGATGGCCTGTTCCATCGCACCCAACGCTTCGTGGTCGGCTGCCAGAACCTCGTCCGGCACGGCCTGCCACTCCGCCCAGACGGCACGCTTGTACAGGTCCCGCTGGCTCAGCCGCTGGGCGTACGCCGCCGTCGCCTCGCACTGTCGCAGCGCCACGAGCAGGTCGCTGTCGTCCCACCGGCGAAGCGTCTCGGCGGTGGTGTCAGTCGCGGCGAGCAGTTCCTCCGTCCCGCGGCGCAGCATCGACTTGGCGATGCGGGCGACGTGGTGCTGGTAGACGGTGGGGTTCATCAGCGCTCGCGCGAGCAGGAGCGACTCGGCCGTCTGGACGTTCCCCTCGTCCAGAACGAGTTCGCCGTCGACGAAACACAGCTCCCTGACCAGTCGCTCGTGGTCGATAGTCCCGTAGGGAACGCCCGTGTGGTGGGCGTCACGGACAAGGTAGTCCATCCGGTCGACGTCCAGTTCGCCGGAGACGAGCTGGCCCAGTTCGCCCCCGCCTGCGACCAGGGCGGCCACGCGGTCCGGGTTCAGCCCGTGTTCGGCGAGCACGCGCGCGACGGGGCCGTCACCGAGCAGTCCGTCCACGTCGTCGTGGTACTTGCCGGTCCGGCGGTGGATGAGCGCCTCGACGTTGTGGCTGTACGGCGAGTGCCCCACGTCGTGGAGCAACGCCGCGGCGCGGACCCGTTCGGCCTGCTGGCCCTCGATACCGAGATGGGACAGCGCCCTGTCCGCGAGGTGGTAGACGCCAAGCGAGTGCTCGAATCTGGTGTGGTTCGCCGAGGGGTAGACGAGCGTCACAGTGCCGAGCTGTGAGATGTTCCGGAGCCGCTGGACCGGTGGCGTATCGAGCAGCGCCGCCGCGACGCCCTGGACCTCGATGTGGTCGTGGACGCTGTCCTTGATTGTGGTCATTGCCGTGGCTTACGGCGGCGGCCGGCAAAATCGTTCGCCACCGAACACGTGCACAACTGGCGATTCCCTACCGAGGCACCCAGCCGTAGATGTGGTTCAACATTACGTACGTCACGAGCCCGAGAAACAGGCTCAGTCCCCAGGCTGAGACGGCGATGCGGCCCACGCGGGCGTGAATCGTCTCCCTGAGCTCCGCCGGGGAGTGGGTCAGCCCGAGGACGACGGCGTGAACGACGACGGGCACGGATACCGCGGACAGCAGGATGTGCACGGCGAGCATCACGATGTACGCCGTCCAGACGAACCCCTCGGCGACGATCTCCTTCTCGAAGCCGCCGCCGACCTTGAGGATGTACAGGGCCAGGAACACCATGATGAGCGTGAACGCGGTGAGCATCGCCGCGCGGTGTTTCTGCACCTGGTCGGTCTTGATGAAGTAGACGCCGGCGACGATAGCGAGGAGCGCAATGCTGTTGACGACGGCGATTGCGTCCCCCAGCAGGATGACGATAGCCCGCGAGAACTCGGGCAGGGGCAACACGTCGCCGAACGCGCCGAACACGAGCGCGTAGCCAACGACCGAGACGACGCCGGTGACGAGCCGCGGACGGGCGCGGGCACGCGACTGGAGTGTATCTGCGACGGCCATAGCAACTGTTCAGGACCGGAGTGGTAACTGTGTTCTGAAACGGGCGAGCGCGACAGCACGATTGCCGGCCGGAGCGGTGACTGCTGACTCGGAAAGAGCGGAAAAGAGAGAGGAATCGCGGTAGAAGCGTGGCCGGAATCAGGCGAAGGTCCGGGAGACTTCCTCGTCGTCGGTCTCCTCCTGCTGGATCTTCTCCCAGGCGTTATGGAAGTCCGCCATCGTGACCTCGGTCCGGTCGTCGCGGATGGCGAACATCCCGGCCTCGGTACAGATGGCCTTCACGTCGGCACCGGAGGCGTCCTTGATCTCCTCGGCCAGCGCCTCGAAGTCCACGTCGTCGGAGACGTTCATGTTGCGGGTGTGGATCTGGAAGATCTGCTTGCGACCCTCGACGTCGGGGTTCGGGACTTCGATGAGGCGGTCGAAGCGGCCGGGGCGGAGGATGGCGCGGTCGAGCATGTCAAAGCGGTTCGTCGCCGCGATGATCCGGATGTCGCCGCGGTCGTCGAATCCGTCCATCTCCGAGAGCAACTGCATCATCGTCCGCTGGACCTCGGCGTCGCCGGAGGTCTTCGATTCCGTTCGCTTGGCCGCGATGGCGTCGATCTCGTCGATGAAGACGACGGCGGGCTCCTCCTGGCGGGCCAGTTCGAACAGGTCGCGAACGAGCTTCGCGCCCTCGCCGATGAACTTGTGGACCAGCTCGGAGCCGGCCATCTTGATGAAGGTGGCATCGGTCTCGTTGGCGACGGCCTTGGCCAGCATCGTCTTCCCGGTGCCGGGCGGGCCGTGCAGCAGGACGCCGCTTGGCGGGTCGATGCCGACGTCCTCGAACATCTCGGGGCTCTTCAGCGGCATCTCGACGGTCTCGCGGACCTCTTCCATCTGCTCTTCGATGCCGCCGATGTCGGCGAAGGTGACGTCCGGTGACTGGTCGACCTGCATCACGCGGGCGCGCACGTCGGTCTCGTCGTCGAGCTGTTTGACGATAGAGAGCGAGTTGTTGACGGCGACGCGGTCGTCGGGTTCGAGGTCCTCGCGCATCTCGTCGGTGACCTCCGTCAGGGCCTCCTGGTTGTTGCCGTGCTGTTTGATAATCACGCCGTCGCTTGAGAGCTCCTGGACGGTCGCGACGAACAGCGGCGACTGCTTGAGCTTCTTGTTCTCGTGTGTGAGCCGCTCGAGTTTCTGCTGGTACTTGTTGTTCTCCGCGTTGGCGTCAAGCAGCTTGTCCCGCATCTCTTCGTTCTGGGCTTCGAGCACCTCCAGCCGCTCCTGCAGCGCCTCGATCTTCTGTTGCTGAGACGCGTCGTCGTCGTACGGCATGTCGACCTCGTCGACGGTGTCGGTCATTACGACGCCTTTAGTAGGTGTACCGTTATGAGGCTTCGGGTAGTCCCAGAACGTGTATTGCCCGGCGCGGGCCCTGAGGGCGCCGTTACTGGCCGCTCCCACCACAGAGCCTCGAACCGGCACGTTTGTTGGCCCCCGACAGGAACACTCGCCCATGCCAACCGAACGCAAGGAGGTCATCATCGTGGGCGGCGGCGTCGCCGGGCTTTCTGCGGCAATCTACACCGCTCGCGCCGACCTGTCGACCCGAATCATCTCGGCCGGCGAGTCGATACTGAACCGCAACGCCCACCTGGAGAACTACCCCGGTTTCCCGGCGGGAATCAACCCGCGCCTCCTGCTCGAACTGATGCGGGCACAGGCCCGGCGAGCGGGCGCCTGGTTCATCGACGGCGAGGCCGAGCGGGTCGAGCGAACCGACGGGGGCTTCGAGGTGTCCTGTGCCGACGGCGAGTCCTACGACGCGACGTACCTCGTCGCCGCGTCCTGGTCGGACCCGTCGTATCTCGAGGGGCTGGAAATCTCGCTCGTCGACCGCGGGTCGAAGCAGTTCATCTCGACTGACGACCAGGGCCGGACCGGTATCGAGGGGCTGTACGCGGCCGGTCGGCTGGCCGAACAGCACCACCAGACCATCGTCGCCGCGGGCCACGGCGCACAGGTCGGGCTCACGCTGCTGGAGGATTCCGACGTCGACTTCTATCACGACTGGACCGCGCCGGATGGGTATTTCACCGGCCGCGACCGCCCGGTCCCGCCGGGCTGTGAGGAGATCGACGAGGCGGAGCGCAAACAGCGCGAGCAGGAGTCTCTGGAGGTCATGCAGCGGTACTTCGAGGCGCCGATGCCGGGCGAGCCGACGATGCACCCGAGCGTCGACCGGGACTCAGACTGAGGCCGCCTCGAGCGAGTGTTCGACGGACTGTAACCGCTCTATTCGCTCGGCCGTCGGCGGGTGGGACCGCGTTTCGATTGACAGCGAGTCGGTCGCCGCGTCCGTGTCGAACCCGTACGGGAGAAAACACAGGCCACGGAGGCCCGCGTACGCGGAGCGCTTGTCGGTCTCTGGACGGTCACCGCCACCGCCGTCGAGTGTCTCTAATGCCTCGACGAGCGCGGCGGGGTCCCCGGTCAACTGCGCCGCGCTCCGGTCGGCAGCGAACTCCCGGGCGCGCGACAGCGACCGGCCGAGGACGACGACGGGTGCGGTGAACACACCCAGCGCGACGCCGCCGAACAGGACCGTCACCGCGAAGAGAAACAGGAAGCCGAGCGTAAACGGGAGGCTGCCGAACGGCGCCTCGACCACCCGGGCGCTGAACACGTACGCGAGGCCGAGCGCAAACAGGCCGAGCGCGTAGCGGCTCCCGCCCGGCAGCAGGTCCTCGAGCGGGTCGTACTGGCCGCTGGTCAGGGACGGGAGAAAGCTGGCCAGTGTCATCACCGTCGCGTCGCGGTTGGCGACGTGCATGAGTTCGTGGGCCAGTACCGCGTCGAGCGCGTCGCCGTCAAGCGCCGACAGGAGCCCCTCGCTGACGACGACTGTCGCCCCGCTGAGCGTCCCGGTGGCGAAGCTGTTGGGCGCGGCAGCGTCGGCGACGGCGATTCGCGGCGGTGTGAGGTCGGCCAGTTGCGAGAGCCGCTGGACCCGCTCGTGGAGGTCGGGGTACTCCTCGGGACCGACGACGCGGGCATCGACTTCGGCCATCGTCTGTGCGCTGGTGTACCGGAGCTGTGCCCAGACGAACGCCACGAGAGCCGGGACGAGAATAGCCACCCACCAGGCGACCCGCGCCGACGCGCCGCCGAGCGGGAGGCGGGCCGCGACAGCGTCTCGCACCGGGGCGAGCCAGGGCGTCAGGAGCGCCGCCGCGGTGGCGACCACGGCGACGTCGACGGCGAGGAGGAGCAGGAGGGTCCACAGCATACGGCGGGTCAGTGTCCGCATGGGGTGAGTTCTGCTATACCCACATCGAATCAAAGGTTTTCTGGTCAGACCGGTCCGAGGCGTGAGAAAATATTTACTCTGCCGCTGGAAACCGTCCGGTAGTGTCAACGAAGCTGGTTCGTGCCGCCCTCGCCCTCCTCTGTGCGGTCGCTGTCCTGTTCGGCACGGCGCTGTTCCCCGGCGCGCTGGGCGTCGAGTTCGAGTCGAGCGGCCCCCTCGACAGCCGGCCGAGCGAGCCGGCCACGCCCGACGGAATTGCCTCCGACGGAATCGAGGAGCGGGCAACGAGCGACGGGACGGAAACAACCCCGGCGGCGACGAGCGCCAGCCCGGAGGTGACCCCGACAGCGACGCCGACGCCAACGGAGACGCCGGTCGCCCCCGAGGACGGGGACAGCGGTTCGCCCCTTCCGGTGAAACTGGTCGGGCTGGCGCTCATTGGCGGGTTCGGTGTCGTCGCAGTCGGTGTCATCCGGGTAGCGTCGAACGGGGACGGCGACGGGCTGACAGACGCCGGCCTCCACCTGCTTCCGGTCGTCGGTGAACTGCTCGACAGCGCTGTCACGGCGGTTTCAGACGGCGCGATAGGTCGGGCCGTCGGCCGGATTCCGCAGGTGACGACCGCCGCGTTGCTCTCGGGGTCGTCGGCGCTCTCACGGGTCGGGGCCGGTGTCAGTGCCGTCTCCAGTGGCGTCCTGACCGGACTGGCGACGGGCATCGGGTCGGTCGGCACGATGTCACTGCGAAGTCTTGCCGGCCTGCCGAGCGCCCTCGGGTCGCTCACAGTCGCGCCGCTCAGGGCCCTCAGCGGCCTCGGCGGGGCCGGTGGGTTCTTCGCCTCGGTTCGGAGTGGTGTCGACAGCCCGTCGCTGTTTGGCTCGTCGGACTCTGAGTCCGAACGGACGACGACCGCTGCCGCGACGGCGGAGGGAGACGACAGCCCGGACATCGCCACGCTGTCCGTCCGAGAGGCCTGGGCGCTGCTGGCTGACCGCGTGTCCGTACCGGACCCAGAGACGGCGACGCCGGGCGAGTACGCCCGCCGCGCCATCGACAGTGGGCTCCCGGCCGAACCCGTGGGCCGGCTGACGGATCTCTTTCGGGAGGTCGAATACGGCGGGAAGTCAGCGGCCGGTGACCGGACGGAATCGGCCCGGGACGCCCTCAGACAGCTTCTGGACCGAGGTGAGGACTGATGCCCGAACGGGAGTCCCAGCGGGGAGAAACTGCCAGTGCAACCATCGATGTCGGCGTCGAACGCCCGACACCGGGGCGCAGGTTCGTCCAGTACACCCTGCTGGGACTCGCTGCGCTTGCCGGGGCAGTGTTCGCCGTCACCTTTCCCTCGGTCCTGCCGGACGTCGGGAGCGGGGCGGCCAGGCAGCTCCGGTTCGTTGCAAGCGTCAGTGCCGCTGTGATTGGTCTGTTCGGCCTGTACACTGTAGTACGAACGCGCGATTCGGCTCTCCCGTCAGTGAGGGGGCGCCAGCCACGGGCCCCACGTCACGACCGCGACACCGACAGCGGGTCCGCGGACCTGCTCGATGAACTGCTGGAACCGGAGACGTCGCAGGCGGAATCGGGCGGCCTCGTCGGCGACGATATCGACGAACACCTGTCGGAAATCGACGGGCGCGTCGACCCCTACGACGGACTCGAAGCGAGCTACGCGTCCGAAGTCAGAAACAGGCTCCGCGAGACTGCGCGGCGCGTGCTCGCCGAGACGACAGACATGTCGCCGGAGGCGGCAGCCCGAGCAGTCAGCGCTGGCTCGTGGACGGACGACCGCCGGGCGGCGGCCTTCCTCGGCGGCCCGGACGCCACCGACCCGCCAATCCAGATGCAGCTCCGGGACTGGGCCAGCGGCGAGGGGTTCGACCGGAAAGTCGAGGCGGCGACGGCCGAGATACGCCGGCTTCAGCGGGGTGAGGGTACATGAGCACGCGTGAGACGACCCAGCGCAACGTCGGCGTCTCGGCCGCGCTGGTCGCCGGCGGGGCCGGTATTGTCACCGGGAACCCGACGGTGTTCATGGTCGCAGCGGTGGCGCTGGTGTATGCGGCCTACCAGGCGGCCATCGGTGACCCCGAGCCGACGCTCACGATAGAGCGGCACATCGAACCGGCCGAGCCGCTCCCCGGGTCGGAGGTGACCGTCACGGTGACGCTCACGAACGACGGGGACGCGACCCTGCCCGACGTTCGCGTCCTCGACGGCGTTCCGGAGCGGCTGGAGGTCGTCGACGGCTCCCCGCGGTTTGGCACCCACCTCGAAGCTGGGGCGTCGGAGTCGGTGCGCTACACTGTCGAGGCCCGGCGCGGCGACCACGCCTTCACCGACGTGGCAGTCGTCTGCCGGAACCTGACCGGGACCGTCGAGTTCACCGAACAGGTCGCCGTCGAGACGGTGCTGTCCTGCAGTGCGGACGTGGACGCCGTCCCGCTCTCCGGCCAGACGCTCGCACAGTCAGGGCGGGTGCCGACCGACGCCGGCGGGAACGGGCTCGCCTTCTACGCCATCCGCGAACACCAGTCCTCGGACCCGATGAGCCGGGTCGACTGGAACCGGCTCGCGAAGACGAACGAGCTGGCGACCGTCGAGTTCAGGCAGACACGAGCGGCCACCGTCGTCACGCTCGTCGATTCGCGACACCCCGTCGCTGGCGAAACGAACGCACCGACAGCGGTCGAGTTCTGTGCGTACGCGGCACAGCAGGTCGGCTCGGCGCTCCTGGGGATGGACAACCGCGTCGGGGCCGCCGTTTACGACAGCTGCGAGACGCTTCACCCGTCGGCCAATCGGGCACAGGAACAGCGGCTGGACGGGTTCCTGAGCGAGATTGCGAGCGGCTCCTCCGGGACCCGGAGTTCGCGCCTGTTCGACACCGACACCCGCGCTCCCCGGATGCAGTCGTCGACCGAGGCGGCAGACCGGTACGGCATCGCCGACGGCGGCGACGCGGTGGCGACACTCGACCGCTCGATACCAAGCGAATCACAGGTCGTGTTCTGCACCCCGCTGCTCGACGACCGGGCGGCCGACGCGGCCAAACGGCTCTCCGCGTACGGGCACGCGGTCACGGTCGTCAGCCCGGACGTGACGACCGGGGACAGCCCGGGCACCACCGTCGAGCGAATCGACCGGACGACCCGTCTCGACGACCTTCGAGGGACGGTTCGAGTCGTCGACTGGACGCCGGCTGAACCGCTCGCCAAAGCCCTCATCCGCGCAACGGAGCGGTGGGCATGACGGGGGTCGACAGCCGACCGGCGGCGTCCAGCGCGGCGCTGGCCGGCGCGGTCGCGGTGGTCGTCTCGCTCGTCCTCGGCGTCGCCGTCGGCGACCCCAGAGCGGTACTGACCGGCTTCGTCGGGGGCCTCTGTATCGCGGCCGGGGCCTGGGCGCTCCGCAGCGACACGCACACCCGCATCGCCGGCGGCAGCGTCGCCGTCGTCGTCGGCGCGGGCGTGTTCTGCGGGGCCGCGCTGCTGGCGTCCGATTACCTGGCGCTCGCGGTGTCCCTCGGCTTCCCGCTTTCCGCGACGCTCGTCGTCATCGACGCGAGTAGCGGACTGGTGGCACCGCCCGACGAAACGGACGAGCTCTCGCAGATGCTCGAGGAGAGTTTCGTGATTTTGCTCGTCGGCATCGGTGTCGCAATCGGGAGTTCCGTCGCTGCTGCCGTGGGGCTGCCGCGGGTGCTCGCCCGTGTCGCAGCCGGTTTCTCGCTCCACCCGCTTGCGGGCTTCGTGACGTTACAGGCGGGGGCGCTCCTCGGCCTGTTGGTCCTGGACCGGGCCACGGGGATTCTGGAGTCGTGGCTTCCGGCCCCGACGCCGACGACCGACCGGACCCTCGACGGGCTCGGCCTGCTGGGGCGGGGCTGGTGGGATATCGACCCGTACGTCAAAGCTGCCGTCGGTCTGCAGTTGCTCGTGGCGTTCTTACCGACGACCCAGCGGCTGTTCGACCGTTTCCTCGGTAGCCTCCCAGTGCTCGGGCCGGCCCTGCGGCTCGCGCTCAGTGGCCCGCTCCATCTCCCGCTTGCGGCCGCGCTCCTGGCACTGCTCGGTATCGTCGTTGCCGAACGGTTCCGGCAGTGGCTGCTGCAGTGGCTCGGGGACGACCCCGGGCGGTCGCTCGCGCGACAGGCCGGCGGTATCGCGGTCCCTGTGGTACTGCTACTGAGCGCGCTCGTCCTCACGGCCGCTGGCGTGACCCGGCGGGTAGCGCCCACGTTCGGCAGGGCCGGCCACTACGGCTCGGTTACCGTGCTCCTCCTCGGCGTGCTGGTTTCGGTCGCCGTCCTTCGGGGGCTCGTCGCACTGTTGACTGGGCTGGCCAGCGCGGAGGTGCTGTCCCGACGTGTGACGGGATTCGCGGCCGGGGCCGGACTCCTGTTCGGCACGACGCTGCTCGCGGCCGAGCGCGGACTCGCACCGGTGCTCGTGCTCGTCGGGAGCGCGGCGGCGCTACTGGTCTGGGACGCCGGCGCTCACGCCAGCAGTATTGGCCACCAGCTTGGCCGGGACGCCGAAACGACAGACAGCGAGTTCGTCCACGTCACCGGGACCGCGGCTGTCCTCGCCGGGGCCGTCCTCCTCGTCATGGTCGTCAGATACGTGTTCATCCCGCTCGCGGTCCCGGCCACGTCGGCCGGGCTCTCCCTCAGCTCGGTGGTCGCACTCGGGCTGGTGCTGCTGGCGATAGCCGCATTCACCCTCGCGCTGAACGCACACGACGGGGAGCCCCGGCGCAGCGACCAGCCCGCCGGCGACGGCGACTAGCCCCGCCGAGAGACAGGGGCTTTTACCCCCGCACCGCGAACCGGCGGGTATGCTGACCGGAGTCAACGTCGTCCTGGGGGTGTCGGGCTCTATCGCGGCCGTCAAGACGGTGGAGCTCGCACACGAGCTCCGACGACAGGGCGCGTCCGTCCGGGCGGTGATGACCGACAGCGCGACGGGGATCATCCATCCGTGGGCGCTCTCGTTCGCGACGGACAACGACGTCGTCACGGAGATAACGGGCCGCGTCGAACACGTCGAGCTCTGCGGGCGCTCGGGCTGGGGGGACGTACTTTTGCTCGCGCCGGCGACGGCAAACACTGTCGGGAAAGTCGCCGCAGCGGTCGACGACACGCCCGTGACGACGTGTGCGACCACCGCTCTCGGCGCGGACGTGCCGGTCGTCGTCGCGCCGGCGATGCACGAACCGATGTACGACCACCCCGGCGTGCTCGACGCGATCGACCGCGTCGAGTCCTGGGGCGTCGACTTCGTCGACCCGCGAATCGAAGAGGAGAAGGCCAAAATCGCGACCGAGGAGGCCATCGTCACGGCGACCGCACGGGCCGCAGGCGACCGGCCGCTTTCGGGCGAACACGTCGTGGTGACCGCGGGCGCGACCACGGAGTCGGTCGACCCAGTCCGGACGCTCTCGAACCGTTCCTCCGGTCAGACCGGCCGGGCAGTCGCGCGGGCCTGTTACGCCCGCGGGGCCGACGTGACGCTGGTCCACGACGGACCGGACGTTCCCTACGCGGCCGTCGAGCAGGTCGAATCCGCAGCGGAGATGACGGCGGCCACGCGGCGGGTCGCCGACTCGGCCGACGCGCTGGTGTCGGCAGCCGCGATATCGGATTACACCGTCGAGCAGGCGCCCGAGAAGATCAAGAGCGGGCAGTCGGAACTGACGCTGACCTTACAGCCGACGCCGAAGCTCATCGACACCGTCCGGGCCGACCACCCGGACCTGCCGATCGTCGGCTTCAAACTCGAAACCGCGGGTGACGACGAAATCCTGGCCGAGCGCGCCCGCGAGATACGCGAGCGGACCGGGCTGGCCTTCGTGGTCGCCAACGACGCGGGCGTGATGGGGGCGGAGGATACCCGCGCCCTGCTCGTGGACGGAGACACGGCCACTGAGTACACCGGGGACAAGCAGGGACTCGGCGCTCGTGTCGCCGACGAACTCGGTGACCATCTGTCCAGTCGTGAGTAAGCGCGTAACTGATTACGAAATAGTTTTGCGTGTTCCGTTGCTCCGGTCCCATAACGACAGCACTGCCCGACGAACCGTCTAGTGGAGTTTCTAAACAGACACTGTGACTGTACCACCACCCCGTCGCCTGCTCGTGCCAGTAGCCGATTCGGTGACGGTCCGTAACACCGTCGCCTACGCCGTTGAACAGGCCGAATCGGCGGCCAGAGAGGGACAAAAGCGTGTGTCGCTGCACCTCGTCGCCGTCGCAAGCACGCGCGCCGTCGACCCCGACGCCCAGACGGAACTCGGGGAGGCAAAGGACCTGCTCGACCGTATCGAGGTCTGGCTCGACGAGGACCTGGGTACTGACCCACCGTCGAATCTCGACGTCGAACTGGGCGTCATCGGTGCCGACCGCTACCTGTTCAGTCCCGGGGACTACGCCGACGCGATACTGGCCTACGCCGACGAACACAGTATCGAACGGGTCGTCCTCGATCCGGAGTTCAATCCGGGCGGTACGACACCGATGCTCCGGCCGCTCGAAGTCGAACTCGTCCGGGGCGATATCGAGGTCGAGACCGCCCCCGTCGAGCGGCCGGCGCGGTCGACCGCGCTCGCTCGCGCCGCGACGCTCCCGAAGTATCTCACTATTTTCGGCGCCTCGTACCTGTTCTATATGCTGTTGAGTTCGTACAAGCCGCTTGACTTCCTCACCGGCGCGATAACGGCGACTATCGTCACCGCACTGCTTGCGCCCATCGCGTTCAGTCGCCAGCCGTCGCTGACACGGATTCCGGGACAGCTCGCCCGGCTGGCGATTTACGTCCCGTACCTCCTCAAGGAGATCGCCGTCGCGAACCTCGAAATCGCCTACGTCGTCCTGCACCCATCGTTGCCCATCGACCCGGAGATGGTCGAACTGGAAGCGGCCATCTGGGGCGACGGGGCGGTGACGACGCTGGCAAACAGCATCACGTTGACGCCCGGGACACTCACCGTTAGCGTCTCCGAGCAGGCGTTCGACATCCACTCGCTCACCGGCAGTGCGCGTGAAGCCCTGTTCGACGGCGGCCTCGAACGGGCCGTCCGGTTCGTCTTCTACGGTCGGGAGGCGGCAGCGATTCCCTCGCCACGCGAACGCGGGCAGGGGAACGACGACAACCCAATCGAGAGCGACATCGAGGACCCGGGAGTGGGCGACGATGGTTGAGTTCGAGGCGGCGCTGCTGGCGATCGCCGGCGCGTTCGTGCTGTTCGCTATCGTGGCTCTCTACCGCGTGTTCGCAGGGCCGACGGACCACGACAGAGTCATCGCGGTCAACGTGATGGGGACGAACACCGTCATCGCTATCGCGCTCGTGTCGGGCGCGCTCGATAAGCCGCTGTTCCTCGATATCGCGCTCGTGTACGCCCTGCTGAACTTCCTGCTATCGATAGCGTTCTCGAAGTTCAACGTCGAACACGGGGGTGTGCTATGACGCCGACAGAGTGGGCGATTGTCGCGCTCGCAGTGGTCGGGGCGTTCTTCGGCGGCGTCGCCGCTATCGGCATCGTGCGGCTCCCTGACGTATACACTCGAACACACGCGGCATCGAAAAGCGACACGCTGGGGGCCGTCCTCGCCATCGCTGCCGCCGCGTTCGCGATTCAGACCGACCTCGCGACGATCAAAGCCGTCTTCCTGCTGGTGTTTATGTTCCTGACGAACCCGACCGCCGCCCACGCCATCGCCCGGGCGGCACAGGACCAGGGTATAGAGCCGTGGACTACTGGCGACGAGGAGGGCGAGTCGTGACGCTGTCGCTCATCGAGGCGGTGTTGCTGGTGTTCGTGCTGGGCTGTGCTATCGGCGCGGCCGTGCTCCGTGACGTGCTGGCGTCCCTGATGGCGTTTGCCGCCTACAGCCTCGGCATCTCCATCATCTGGGTGATACTCGAGGCCCCTGACGTGGGGCTGACCGAGGCGGCTGTCGGGGCCGGCATCATGACGATCCTGTTCATCCTGGCGCTGGCAAACACCGTTCGGCCACAGGAAGACGAGCTGTTCGAGTCGATCAGTGTCCGGACCGTCGCCCTGGTCGGCGCGTTCGTCGTCGTCATGGTCGCGACGGTGCCGTCGCTGCCAGCCGTCGGGGCCGAGGGCGCGGCAAACCCAGTCGTCAGCGGCGAGGTGACGCAGTACTACCTCGATAACGCGTACGCGGACACGGAGGTCCAGAACGCAGTGACGGCCGTGCTCGCAGCCTACCGCGGGTTCGACACGCTGGGTGAAGCGGTCGTGGTCTTCTCGGCCGGTATCGCTGCACTGACTGTCCTCAGACAGGAGGTGTTCGCATGAGCGCCGACGAGCGAACCGGGCTGTACGTCGAGAGCACCATCATCATGACGACGGTCCGTATCGTCTCGCCGTTCGTCCTCACCTTCGCCCTGTTCGTGATGTTCCACGGGGCGAACTCCCCCGGTGGCGGCTTCCAGGGCGGGGTCGTCGCCGGGTCGGTCGTGATGATGCTCGCCTTCGCCTACGGCATCGATGCGGCCCGGGAGTGGCTCGACGCCCGCGTCGTCGCCGCACTGGCCTCCGGCGGCGTGCTCACGTTCGCGGCAATCGGCCTGGGAACGATGCTCCTGGGCGGGAACTTCCTCGAGTACCACCTGTACGAGCAGTTCATCTCGCACGCGGTGGCCTACGGCATCGAACTCGTCGAACTGGGTATCGGTGCCGTCGTCGCCAGCGTCGCTATCGGCCTCTTTTTCCTGCTCGCGGCCGGGTTCGGCCACGCCGTCGACTCCCCGGAGGATGAGAGCTGATGCTCGAACTGCTTGACTCACATTACAACTACTTCGCGGTGATGCTCCTGCTGGGTATCGGCCTCTACATGCTCATCGAGTCCCGGAACCTCCTCAAGAAGGTCATCGGGATGAACATCTTCCAGACGGGCATCTTCCTGTTTTTCATCACGCTCGCGTTCCGGGCCGGCGGCAATCCGCCGATAATCGAGGAGGGAGGCGGTCCCTACGTCAGCCCGCTGCCACACGTCCTCATCCTGACCGCTATCGTCGTCGGGGTGAGCCTGACCGCCGTGGCGCTGGCGCTCATCATCCGCATCTACGCGGAGTACGGGACGCTGGACGAAGACAAACTCAAACAGCTCTACTATGATTGAACAGATCCCTGTGTTGCTGGTGGTCCTGCCCATCATCGGCGGCGCGGTGCCGCTGGTCGCCAGCCTCGTGAGCGACCGGGCCGGGTGGCCCATCGCGACGCTGACGCTCGTCGGCCAGGCCGGCCTGGCCGGACTGCTCGCGTGGACCGTCAGCACGAGCGGGACCGTTTCCTACGCGGTCGGTGGTTTCGCCGCCCCGTACGGCATCGAACTCGTCGTCGACGGGCTTTCGGGAGCCGTCGCCCTGCTCGTGGCCGTCGTGTCCCTGGGCGTGCTCGCATACGCCCGGCAGGCCGGCCCGCACTCGAACTCCTTCTACGGTCTCTACCTCCTGCTGGTCGCCGGCCTGACCGGGATGACGGTCACCGGCGACGTGTTCAACCTCTACGTGTTCCTCGAGATCACGGGGCTTGCGGCGTACGGCCTCGTGGCGAGTGGTCGGGACGCGAGCGCCGCCGTCGCGGCGCTGAAGTACCTCATCATCGGGACCGTCGGGGCCTCGCTGTACCTGCTCGGCGTCGGGTACCTGCTCGCGGCGACGGGGACGCTCAACATGGCCGACCTGGCGGCAAAACTCGGTGAGATGGCGGCCTACGATTCGACGCTCGTCCTGACCGCCTTCGGTCTGATGGTCGGCGGGCTGACGGTGAAAGTCGCCCTGTTCCCCCTGCACACCTGGCAGCCCGACGCCTACGCGAACGCCCCGGACACGGTGAGCGCGTTCATCTCGGCGCTCGTCTCGACGGTCTCGGCGTACGCACTCGCCCGCCTGCTGTTTTCCGTGTTCACCGTGGAGTTCCTGACGGCGGTGCCCGTCGCTCGCTGGGCGCTGGTCGGCCTGGCCTGCGTGAGCATATTCGCGGGGAGCGTACTCGCCGTCTCACAGGACAGCGTCCAGCGGATGCTCGCGTACTCCTCGGTGTCACAGTTCGGCCTCGTCGTCGCCGGCTTTGCCATCGCGACCCCGCTGGCCGTCGTCGGCGCGACCGTCCACCTGCTCGGCCACGCAGTGATGAAAGGCGGGCTGTTCGCCGCGACGGGAATCATCGAGCGGAAGACGGGCGCGACGACGGTCAACGGCTACGCCGGGATGGGAAGCCGCGTCCCGCTCTCTGCCTTTTCCTTCGCCGTGCTCTCGCTGGCGATGGTCGGCGTTCCGCCGGCGGTCGGCTTCGTCGGCAAGTGGTACATCGTCCTCGGCGCGGTCAACGCCGAGAACTGGCCTGTCGTGGCCGTGTTGCTCGCGAGTACCCTGCTGACGCTGGCGTACTTCGCCCGTCTCGTCGAGCGGCTCTACTTCGCCGAGCCGACCATCCACGCGGAACCCGACGAGGCCCCCGTCACGGACGGGAGCGGACAGGCGGTCTCGGTCGGGATGGTCGCCGTCGTCGTCGTCGCGGCCGCCCTCGCGGTGGCGCTGACTGCAGCCGTACCGGAGTTACAAAGAGTGCTCGAAGAAACGCTTCCACCCCTTCTAAACCAATGAATGAGTTACGACCCATCCTGGCAATCCTGGTTTCGGCGGCGGCTATCCCCGTAATTCTCTCGCTCAAAGGCCGGCCGAATCTACGAGAGGGGGTAACCCTGACCGTCGCGTTCGCGAAGTTCGGTATCATCGCGAGCATGGTCCCCGGCGTCCTGAGCGGGACAGAGTACGAGTTCGTCGTCGGGCAGTTCGCCACCGGCATCGAACTGGCGTTCCACGTCGACCCACTGGGGCTCCTCTTTGGCCTGCTGGCGAGCCTGCTGTGGATCGTCACGAGTTTCTACAGCATCGGCTACATGCGCGGGCTGGACGAACACGCCCAGACGCGCTATTTCGCGTCTTTCGCCGCCAGCCTCGCGTCGGCGGTCGGCGTCGCGTTCGCGTCGAACCTGCTGACGCTGTTCGTCTGCTACGAACTGCTGACGGTGTCGACGTACCCGCTGGTCACCCACGACGAGACCGACGAGGCCCGCGCCGCCGGCCGGAAGTACCTCGCGTACACCTTCGGCGGCGGCGTCGCCGTGCTGGGCGGAACGGTGCTGGTGTTCGTCCTCGCCGGAACGACGGCATTCACACCGGGGGGCCTCGAAGGGCTCGCGACGGCCGACCCGGCGCTGGCACGGGCGGCCTTCGCCTTGCTGGCGGCCGGTTTCGGCGTCAAGGCCGCGCTCATGCCGGTACACTCCTGGCTCCCTGACGCGATGGTCGCGCCGACGCCGGTGTCGGGCCTGTTGCACGCCGTCGCGGTCGTCAAAAGCGGCGTGTTCGGTATCGCCAGAGTCGTCCTCGACGTGTTCGGTACCGAGACGATGGCGGAACTCGGCGTCGGCCTCCCGCTCGCCGCGATTGCGGCCTTCACCCTCCTGACCGCGAGCGTCATCGCGCTCAGACAGGACAACCTCAAGCGGCGGCTGGCGTACTCGACGATCAGCCAGCTCTCTTACATCGTGCTCGGACTGGGCCTGCTCCACGGGCAAGCGCTGACCGGCGGCTTGCTGCATATCCCCGCACACGCCTTCATGAAGCTCACGCTGTTCTTCTGTGCCGGCGCGATCCACGTCGAGACCCACACCGACGACATCAGCGACATGGCCGGCATCGGGAGGCGGATG
Source organism: Haloarcula sp. 1CSR25-25 (assembly GCF_032027985.1). Lineage (NCBI taxonomy): Archaea > Methanobacteriati > Methanobacteriota > Halobacteria > Halobacteriales > Haloarculaceae > Haloarcula > Haloarcula sp. 1CSR25-25. Next base: position 298,494 of record NZ_JAHYBW010000002.1, on the reverse strand, counting down.
CCGCTGACGATGGCCGCATTCGCCGTCGCCGCGGCCGGGATGGCCGGAATCCCGCTGGTCGCCGGGTTCGTCAGCAAGTGGTATCTCGTCATCGGCGCGTTGAGCCTCGACGGCGGCCTCGTCTTCGCCACCGCGCTGCTGGTCTCCGGCGTGCTCAACATCGCGTACTTCTGGCCCATCGTCTACCAGGCGTACTTCGAGTCGCCTGAGGGCCACGACGAGAAACCCCTCCTCGAGGGACCACTCGGTGGTCGGAGCGAACTGCGGGCCGACGGTGGTGACGACGCGGACGATTCCGCCGACGAAGGCGATACCCCGAGACCCGAACACGTCGACCACCTCGGGAAGCACCGCGAGGACCACGAACACCACGGCGGCCCACCTGTGGGCGGGTGGGACGACCGCGGCTGGCGCGGCGGCGAGAGCACGTGGTTCATGCTCGGGCCGATACTCACCGCGGCCACGCTGTCGCTCCTGTTGGGGACGGTGCCGTACACGGCCGTCTTCCTGCGGATCGTCGACGCTATCGTCGGGAATCTCCCTGGGGTGATGGCCTGATGTCGACGCTGACGATGGTGCCGCCGGTCGTCGTACTGCTCGCGCTGGCAATCGTCGTCTCCAGGCTCCCGCGACGCGCCGGACACGCGGTCGGAGCGCTCGTGCCCGCACTGGCGGTTCCGTGGGCACTCGCGGTCCCAGCGGGGGCACACCTCCGGACCCAGTTCCTCGGGTTCGACGCCGTGTTGCTGAACGTCGACCCGTTCTCCCGGCTGATGGGGGTCATCTTCGGGCTCATCGCCGCCGCCGCCGTGCTCTACTCCTACGCCAGCGAGGCCGACACGACACAGACCGGCTTTGCCCTCTCGTACGTCGCGACCAGCTTCGGGGCCGTGTTCGCCGGCGACTGGCTGACACTCATCTTCTTCTGGGAGCTGATGGCCGTCACCAGCACGCTGCTTGTGTGGCACTACGGCGGCAAGGCGGTCCGGGCCGGCTTCCGGTACGCCCTGTTGCACGGCCTTGGCGGCACGCTGTTGATGGCCGCCATCCTCCGGCACTACGTCGAGGTAGAGACGTTCCTGTTCGCGTCGGTGCCGGGCGGTCCGGAGACGGCCGGTATCACGACCGGGCTGGCCGCCGCGCTGGCCGCCATCGGTATCGGCGTCAACGTCGGCTTCATCGGCCTGCACGCGTGGCTGCCCGACACCTACCCGCGACCGCACATCGCCGCCAGCGTCTTCCTCTGCGTGTTCACGACCAAGACCGGCGTCTACGGGATGTACCGGGCGTTCCCCAACGGCCACGAGGCCATCGCGTACATGGGCGGCGGGATGGCCATCTTCGGCGCGCTGTTCGCGCTGTTTCAGAACGACATGCGGCGGCTCCTCTCCTATCACATCCAGTCCCAGGTCGGGTACATGGTCGCCGGCGTCGGTATCGGAACCTCGCTCGCCCAGGCCGGCGCGTTCGCACACGTGTTCAACCACATCCTCTACAAGGGCCTGCTGTTCATGACCGCCGGCGCCGTCGTTTACCGGACCGGCGAGGAGAGCCTGAAAAAGCTCGGCGGCCTGGCCCGCGAGATGCCGGTCACCGCGATCGCCTTCACCGTCGCCGCCCTCTCCATCGCCGGCTTCCCCGGCTTCAACGGGTTCGTGAGCAAGGGTATCATCATCTCCGGGAGTCACTACACCTTCGGCAAGGGACCGCTCCCTGTCGGCGAGTTCACGACGCTCGAGTGGATGCTGCTCGTCGGTGGCGTCGGCACGTTCATGTCGTTCATCAAGTTCGGCTACTACGCGTTCTTCCACGGCACCTACGAGGGGAGCGTCCCGGACGCGAACCGCGGCCAGACCGTCGCGATGGTGTCAGTAGCCGCGCTGTGTGTCTTCTACGGACTGTCTGATGGGTCGCTGTTCGCGCTGCTCCCCTTCGACGTGACGAGTGACGCCGCCGTCGACCACGTCTATACGACCTACACTGTCGACCACATCGTCGAGGGAGTTGTCCTCGCCGTCGCCGGACTGGTCGGCTTCGCGGTGACGAAAAAGCCCCTCTCGAAACTCGGCCGCGTCCCGGACGTCGATTCGCTGTACAACCCCGCCGTCTTCTATGGCTCCCGCGGACTCGTCGTCGGCGTGACCGAACTGTACGCCGCTGTGGACCGCGCAGTGGTTGGCGCCACGGCCGTCGTCACGCGGACGGTGACGGCACCGAACGACGTAATCGAGCGACTCAGCGACGACGACGGTCTCGTGCATCCGATGCGGGCCGGCATCGGGCTCAGCATCCTCATCCTCGCGGTGTTCGTGACGGTGGCGCTGCTGGCGCTTTCGTGACGCTGTAAAACACATTCTGTGAGGATTACAGAACTACTGGGCAATATCTGGAGCGAAACACCTTCAGAGATAGTGTCAGCGAATGTAGTTATTTCAGGCTCTGATAATACAGGTGCAGGCTTATACGTCTCCGCGACTACTCTCCGGTAAGCACGGCATAACAGGGCGACCTGTTGCTGCGTGCGGACACAACAATGGAACTCAAACGATTCTTCAACGACGACGACGCTGTGTCGCCGGTCATCGGGGTCATCCTGATGGTCGCAATCACGGTCATTCTTGCAGCCGTTATTGCAACATTTGTTCTCGGTCTCGGTGACCAGGTCAGTAATACGGCACCACAGGCTAGCTTTAGTACGGATTACGATGCCACTGTGGACACCAATGGTCAGGTGAAAATCACTCACGATGGAGGCGACTCAATCAAAGCAAGTAATCTCTACATTCGAGGGACAGAAATTGGCGGGAGCAGTTCAGAGATCACTAGCAGTAATACGGTCTGGCTTGGAAACGGTCAAGCGAGTGGAAGTAATAGTAAAGTCGTAGCAGGCGACAGGGTGACTGTTGGCGTTGCGAGTGATAGTTTCGAAATCAATGTCGTCTACCAGTCGGCAAACGGCGACAACTCCGCGACACTCGCGACGGCATCCGGACCCGACGCATAAACTCGTCCATATATCGTTTTTACAAGATTAAATCTGCGAGTTTATGATCGTTGAATACCCTGGCTTTCGCTGTATTCCCGGCTATGGGTTGTGGAAATTGGAGAGTTTTACATGAGTGAGCAGGTAGAACAGTTGGACTCCGATACAAACGAAGACCTTTCAAAAGGCGAAATCTTCGACGTCCTGCAGAACGAACGGCGTCGGTACGTGCTCCAGTATCTCCGGGAACACGATGGGCCGGTACAGCTCGGTGACCTCGCGTCACACGTCGCTGCCCAGGAGTACGACTGTCCGAACACCGAAGTCACGAGCGCGCAGCGAAAACGCGTATACACCACGCTCCAGCAGTCGCATCTCCCGCGGATGCACGAGACGGGTATCATCAACTACGACGACGAAAACGGAACGGTCTCCCGAACCGAACATACCGAAGAGCTCACCGTGTATCTCGAAATCGTGCCTGGAAGCGAGTTCCCCTGGCGGGAGTACTACCTCTCACTCGGCGCGGTCAGTCTAGCCATCGTGACGATTCTCTGGGTCGGTCTCTATCCGTTCACGGTAATTCCGCCACTGGTCTGGACAACGCTGATCGCGGTCGTCCTTTGTCTCTCCGCGGGCTACCATACCTACGCCGGTCGCGAGATGACGCTCACCGAGTTCGCGAAGCAGGAAACCGAGTCCGAAGACTGAGGAAGGTCTATTCTTTTCACCCACTGCGTTGATTTCGCCTGTTCTGCTTGCCATCGAATCATACGAATACCGCTACATCGAAATCCGGCAGTATAGCCAGCCTTGACTGGTTTCAAGGCAACGTTGAACCTCTAAAACGTGTTGTGAGTATAAGTGAACACGGCCCATGTGGTTGAGTCAGCACACCTCCGCGAGCCAGTAAGGACATCCTTCGACGTATAGGGTGGAATTACTCGGTCAACACTCGCGGTGTGCACCGAACAAACCATGGACATCAAACAACTCATCCACGACGACGACGCGGTTTCGCCGGTCATCGGGGTCATCCTGATGGTCGCGATTACGGTCATCCTGGCCGCAGTAATCGCATCCTTCGTGCTTGGTCTCGGTGACCAGGCACAGCAGGCAACGCCACAGGCTAGCTTCTCGTTTGACTACAGTGAGGTCGGGACTGACGGATCTGGTAACGATATCGGTGACCTGAGGGTAACTCATGATGGCGGTGACTCGATAGAGGCTCAAGAACTCTACGTCCGAGGGAGTGGGTTCACAGATGAAACTGATAGCGATTACAGCTCAGATCGAGATATCGGGACTGGGACTGGCAACAGTTGGGATGAAAAGTTCGGGTCGGGTAGCGAGATTACCGCTGGGAGTTCAATCAATGTAGCTGTCGAGAGCTCGTATGAAATGCGGATTGTCTACGAGCCTGTTGAGGGCGACACTTCAGCAACGCTTGCTGAGGACTCCGGTCCGGACGCATAATCCGGTTCCTATTTTTTGTTTTTGCCCTGTGAGCGGCAGCACTGTGCTGCCCCTTGAAAATACCGAATTCAACTGTTAGAAAGCGCCTTTTCTCTTAATTCACGCGACTCATTACCCTTGGTTCAAGAGAGCAAAACTCACTCGTCATGATAAAGGGCACAGAGCGTCTTTTAACGGACTTCACACACTCCGTTTCTTCCCGGGTTACGTCTTCGGGGGCCGTTGAGAATGTGGGTCTTTCAAGTCCCACCCACCGTGGATTGATCGATTAGCTTCGAATGAGGCTGCTAGGTGGGTAGAACCTATCGTGGCAGAATCACGTCTGAGAACCCGCCACGACACTTTTATTTCCACTTACCCAGTGACTGGTAACGATGGAACGAACGCGGGCTGTGAGCACCAGTGCGATAGCCATTATACTCGGCGTCACACTGCTTTCCGGCCCCCTCGTGCCTGGCGTGACACTGGCATCGGAACCGGAACCGGTCGCGCTCCAGACGGGCAACGTCACGGTATCTGTGATTGAAATGCCGGAACGGGTGACGCTCGAAGCGGGGTCCTACGGTGCAGCGAGCTACTACCTCGACGCGCCGCCGGCCCGGGTACACTTCACGAATCTTCGCGGTCAGCCGACACTCGTCTACGAACTCACAATCGAGGACCTGGGCTACACGCGGACGACGAATCACTTCCTGGACGAGTCGACCGGTGACACGTACGACCTGACGCTGGCGTCGGACACGTTCACCGACGAAGAGATCGAGCGTGCGCGGTACAACGGCACAGTGACCGTGAGCAAGCGCGACGGCGCGGGCCACGGCGTGGTGGCGACGCGCAACGTCACAATATCGGTGGTCGAATGACAGCGACGGGGTTCGTCGGGCGTCTCCGACAGCGCACCACGGTGCTTTCGAACACCCGCGGGACGGTGTACTCGGTGCTATTCGGCGACCGGCTCGGCCTGACCGTATTTCTCGGGACGGTCGTGCTGTTCGGGCTGCTGTGGCGGACGGCGTTTCTCATTACCGATTCCTATACACTGGCAAACGGGTTGTACAGCCTCTCGAACGGAAATTTGGCGCTGACAGAGGCTGCTTACGGACCGGGGTTAGACACGCCGGGCGCGAACACAGACGGCGGCCAGCGGTTCGCGCGCAACTACGGTGTTATCGTGCTCTCGTTGCCGGTCGTGTTCGCGCTCGACCTGCTCACCGCCGTCGTCGAACTCCGCATCGCGCTGGTCGCGCTCTGGTCGCTCGCGCTGCTGGCGCTGGTGGTCCAGTGCGGTCGCTACACCGACAGTGACCGGGTCTTCTATGGCGGTACCGTCGCCGTCCTGGGGCTGTTCGGGCTGAACGTCGCGCTGGCACAGCCACTCGACGCCGGTCGAACCCACCTGTACGCGCTGCAGTTGACACATCTGCTCATCGCGGCGTTCACGCCGGTGGTTCTTTATCGACTCCTCAGCCGGATGCAGACGCGTCGGCTGGGGTTCCTGAGCGCTGTCGTGCTCACAGCCGGGACGCCGCTGGCGTTCTGGGCGTCGGTGCCGAAGCGCCACGTCGTCACCGGAACGGTGGTCGTCTGCATGGCGTACTGCCTCTACCGGAGCCGCGAGCCAGCGGACGGGACAGTTATAACGCAGCCGCGGACCTTCCGCGCGCTGGCCTACGCACTGGTGGGTCTGTACGCCTGGGTACACGCTCCGGAAGCCCTACTGCTCTGTGTCGCCCTGGCGCTGGTCGATATCCCGACAGCCCCGGACAACAGTCCCGGGACGCTCGTTCGTATCGGCGCTGTGTTCGCGCTCTCCCTGCTGCCGTTCATCATCACTAATATCGCCATCTCCGGCTCCCCGATCAAACCCCCGAGATTGCTTTCCCGTGGCGGCTCCCTCGGCGGTGATGCGGCGAGCAGCACAAGCGCTGGGGGAAACGGCGGTGGCAGTGGGTCCGGTGGATTGCTCACACCGCTTGCACCGCTGTTCGATATCCTCGGAAGCGCGATGCGGCCGCTGTTGCTGCTGAGCGGCGAGCTCGTTTCGGGGTTCGAAACACTCCAGCGGCGGCCGACCGACGTGTATCACGCGTTCGTCCGGTCGGGAAGCGCGACCGGTGCGCTCGATAACGCCGGCGAGGAATCCGTCAACCTCTCGCTGCTCGAATCCGCGCCGATTCTCGTCGCCATGGTCGGTGCGCTCCCGGTCGTCCGACGGCTGCGTGTGCCATCGTCGATGGCTGCCCGAGAGCTCAGCGACGACCGCGTCGTGGACGCGTTCGCGATAACCGCGTTCGTCGGCGTCGTCCTGCTGTACACCAGCCGCTTACCCCTCCACGCGCAGGTGACCGCCCGGTATCTGTTCCCGCTCTACCCGCTCGGCGTTTACCTGTTCATGCGGCTCCCGGCGGTACGCGAGAGCCTCATCGAGCATTGGCAGACGTTCCTCTGGACAGCCGCAGGCATGGTGTTGCTTGGCGGGCAGGTGACCGTTGTTTTCGTTGCACTGACGGTGAGCGGCATCGGTGAGGCGTTCCAGCTACACGCACTGCTGGCGCTTGGAATCGCTGTCCCACTCGGAGTCTGGGCGCTGGGTGGTCGCTCCGACGGACTGGCTGGGCAGGCCGGAGCTGTGCTCCTCGGTGCGGCGACAGGCGTGACGACTGTGTTCCTCTTCCTGACGAGCGTCGAGTACTACGCGCTGGGCGATACGCACCTCCTGCCGATGATGCGAGCGCTCGGCGAGCTGCTGGCGCTCTACTGAGTCGGTGACGGTGAATTTTAGTACGGGCTTGTAGTACCGCCAGCATGGACCGACTCAAGCAGTCCCTGCTCGAGGCGCCGATTATCGAGAAGGAAGGCTATCACTATTTCGTCCACCCCATCAGCGACGGGGTCCCGATGCTTCGACCGGAACTTCTGCGCGAGATCGTCATCAAGATCATTCGGAAGGCGGAACTTGACGACGTCGACAAGATCGTCACGCCGGCGGCGATGGGCATCCACATTTCCACGGCCGTCTCGCTGATGACCGACATCCCGCTGGTCGTCGTCCGCAAGCGCCAGTACGGACTTGAGGGGGAGGTGTCGCTTTCCCAGGTGACCGGCTACTCCGAGAGCGAGATGTACGTCAACGACGTGTACGAGGGCGATCAGGTGCTCGTGCTCGACGACGTGCTCTCGACCGGCGGGACGCTGGCCGGACTCACGGGCGCGCTCGAAGACATCGGCGCAGATATCCGGGACATCGTCTGTGTCATCAAGAAGGCCGACGGGACGAACAAGCTCGACGAGGCAGGGTACGACGCCAAGACGCTGATCAACGTCCAGGTCATCGACGGCGAGGTCACCATCGTCGACGAGCACGGCGACGACTAGGGCGGTTTTTTACTTCGGAACGGCGATTTGAACCACCTCAAGACGTGCGCGCTTCGCTGCGCGGGACCTGTCTCGTTCAGATCTCCTCAGGTATAATCGCCGGACGCAGCGTCGCTCGGCCATAAAACGCTTCGCCGGAGAAGTGAGTTCGGCAAAATGATAGCGGGAGGTAGATTTGAACTACCGATCTGCGGGTTATGAGCCCGCCGGAATCTCCTGGCTATCCCATCCCGCTACTTTCTGGTTGTCCGGTCCCCTCATTAAGGGTTGTGATTCGAGTGCCGTCCGTGAGTTAGTAACGCGCTGTGCTCACCCGTCCGTGTGGACCTGCCACGTGAAGAGGCTCTCGGCGACGTAATTGACCAGCATCGCGACCCCAATCGCGAGCGGGCTCGCGGCAATGAACCACAGGTCCGTTCCAGCAACGACGAGTTCGACCGTCAGCCACTGCGTGAGCAACCAGTAGATGGTGAGCTGTACCGCGACGCCGCCGGACCGGACCAGATGGGATTTCCCGAGCCGCCTCGCGAACGAACGGCGGCCGGTGTCACCTTGGCCTGCGAACGTCCAGTGTTCGTTGACCAGAAACATCACGAGAATCGCCGTTTCGACGCCGGCGGCTTTGGCCCACATGTCGCTGACGCCGAACGCCAGGCCGAGCACGGCGAGGACGGTGTTGTCGCTGATCGCGCCGACGACGCCAACGGAGGCGAACTGTCCGAAGCGGACGCCGGAGACCAGCGACTCGAATCGGTCGGGGACGACGCGCCGAACGCGCTGTTCGATGTCCATCATCGGTCCTTCTCGACGAGGGCGGTCGGCTCGTCGAGGTGTTCGGCCAGGGCCGTGTGGAACCCGTCGTCGCGTAACTGCTTCGAGCGGTGGCGAGCCGTCAGCAGCGCCTCGAGCAGGTCTATCGACGTTCGTATCGGCGACACCGTCGAGCCGGGCTTGTCTTCCCACGCTATCGGGACCTCTTCGATGCGCAGGTCCAGCGCCGCCGCCATGGCAATCAGTTCTACGTCCCACGCGAAGCCGGGTTCATACAGGTGGTTGCGGACGCGCTCCCAGGCGGCCGCGTCGATGGCTTTCGCACCGCACTGGTAGTCGTACAGCCTGGCATCGAGCAACTGGCCGGCGAGCCACGCGAACCCGTCGCCGAGGAACCGACGGGCGAACGTCTGGTGGGTGGCGACCGAGGCGTCCGGGTGACGGCGGGAACCCACGGCGAGGTCCGTTCGGGCGTCGACGACCGGGGCCAGTATCTGTTCGAGCGAGGCGACCGGTGTCGACCCGTCAGCATCGACGAACGCCAGCACGTCGGTCTCCAGCCGCTCGAACCCGGCGGTGATCGCCGCACCTTTTCCGCGACGGTAGGGCACAGTGTGTACCGCGGCCGATATCGAATGGAGCTGTGCGGGAACGCCGTCCCGGGGCGAATCGAGTTCGACGACGATGGTCCGGGGAGCGAGGGCATCGTCGATAGCGGCGATGTAGGTCCCGAGCTGGTCTATGTCGGGACGATAGGCTGGGAGGACAACCCCGACGGAACGCGACATTGCTGAGAAATGGGGCCGGCGGAAGTAAAAACAGTTCGAAGCTACCGGTCTCTAATCAGTTGATAAGCCCGGGAGCAACGAAAAAGCGTATAGGCCAGCGAACCGGTCCCTTCACTGATGGAATACGGGCTCCTCGCCACCTGGCTCGCCCTCTACCTCCTGTTACTGTACGCTGGCGGGACCGTCGCCGGATTGTTGTTCCCTCGCTTCGCCGACCGCGGACTCGCCTTCGGCGTCCCGGTCGCCGTCTCGATACTGTGGCTCGTCACGTACGTCGTCGGTCGCCTCTCGCTGGCGCTTGGTGTCTGGCTCGGCGTCGCTGTTCTCGCAGCGAGTACGCTGGCTGTCCGACGGGCCGACGGCGGACCGAACGCCCGGACTTACGCCGAGACGGCCGGCGTGTTCACGGTCGCGTTCCTGTTTCTCGTCGGGGTCCGGGCGCTTGACCCCGCGATCGTCCCCATCGGCGGCGAGAAGTTCCTCGATTTCGGCCTGTTGCAGTCGCTGGTCCGGGCTGACAGTCTCCCGTTAGAGGACATGTGGTTCGCCGGCGAACCGGTCGCGTACTACTACGGCGGGCACCTCGTTGCGGCGATTCTCACCAGAATCACGGGAACGGCCGGCCAGTTCGCGTACAACCTCGCGCTGGCGGGCTTTTACGCGACGCTAGTCACGGCGGCGTACGGACTGGCCGGGGCTGTCGCGAGCGAGCGCGGCCTCCCGCGACGACTGGCCGCCAGCATCACGGCGTTCTGTGTCGGCATCGCGAGCAATCTGTCGACGCCGGCGAAGTTCCTCATCTGGCTCCTGCCCGACGGGCTGAGCCGGACGGTTGCCCAGCGGGCCGGCTACGAACTGGAGGGGCTCGCAGCGGGGCCGGACTCGTTCAGCTACTGGGACGCGAGCCGCGTCATCGAGGACAGCGCGGCCGATTTCGGAACGTACGAGCCCGGCGCCGCGCTGGTCATCGACGAGTTCCCGCTGTTCGCCTGGCTCAACGGCGACATGCACGCCCACATGATGAGCACGGGCTTTCTGTTGCTGGCCGCCGCGCTCTGTTTCAGCTACTGCCAGACGCCGGCCGCTGAACGCCGGCGCCGGCTCGCGCTGCTTTTCGGCGCGCTCCCGGCCGTCGCCGGCGTCATGGCCGTGACGAACACGTGGTCGTTCCCGTCGATGGGCGGGCTGGCTCTGCTGACAGTCACCGTCGCGCCGGCCGACCCGACGACGCTCCTCCCGGAGACCCTCGGACAGCGGCTCCGGCTGAGTGGGCCGGGCCAGGAGGGCGTCAGGGTCGGGATGGGGCTGGCCGTCGCCTGTGGCGTCCTCGCGCTGGGACTGCTCTGGTCGCTCCCGTTCTGGCTCGGCCCGGCGAGCGGGCGCGAGATAGCGGTCCTGCCCGACCGGACCTCGCTGCTGGAACTGCTGGCCGTCCACGGGCTGTTCGTCGCCCCGTTCTGGCTGTACCTGTACGCCCAGACCGGGCGCGCCGTCGGGCGGAGCACGGCCCGCGTCGTCGGCCTCGTGGCCGTCGGAACGGCGGCGCTTGCAGCTACGCTGGACATCGCGGCGGTCGGCCTGCTCGCCCCCCTGCTGGTCGGCGCGTGGCTGTTCGCGCGCTCGCCGACGCTTGACCGAACCGTCGACGCGGTCCCGGCGCTCGCCGACGGCGGCGACCGGCCCGTCGGCTTCGAGGCCGTGCTTGTTCTCGCCGGTGCGGGCCTGGTCCTGCTCGTCGAGTTCGTCTTCGTCAGGGAGAACATCGGCCGGATGAACACCGTCTTCAAGACGTACATGCAGGTGTGGGTGCTCTGGGGCGTCGCCGCCGGGCCCGTGCTGGCGTGGCTGCTCACCCGCTGGCGGCCGGCCGACGACCGCTCGCGGGCCTGGGTCTCCACCGGCGTCCGTGCGTTCGTCGCCTTGCTGGTCTGTTCGGCGTCGCTGTACGGCGCGTTCGCGCTCTCGAACCACGTCGACGCCGCGGGCGACCCCACGCTGGACGGGCTGGCGTATCTCGACGACGACCATCCCGATGAAGCCGAGGCGATTCGGTGGCTGGATACGACGACGGAGGGGCGGCCGACCATTGTCACGGCCGCGCCCGCGGGCTACCAGTGGGACGCCGGCGACGGGGAGGGCGCGAGCGCGCCGTCGAGCCTGACCGGACTGCCGACCGTCGCGGGCTGGACCCACGAGGCCCAGTACCGCAACGACACGGTGTACGACCGCCGCGTCGACGACGTAGAGACGATCTACACCGGGGACGCGGCCGAGCAGCGCCGCCTCCTCGAAGCGTACGACGTGCGCTACGTCTACGTCGGCCCCGCCGAGCGGGCCCGCTACGACGAAGTGACTGTCGACCAGTTACAGGGCGTGACCGTGGCAAAGCGGACGGATGGCGTCACGATATACCGGGTGCGGCCGGCGCAGTTCTGAGAACGGGATTGCTCGGGGAGCGTTGCGGGCCGAGTCAGGACTCGGCGTTCGGCGGCGCGCGCTCGCGGAGGACGGTGACGGCCTCGGCCTCGACGTTGTCCGTATCCAGGTGCATCGGGATGTACTCCTGGGTTTTGAACGTCTCCTCCTCGTCCTTCGAGCCGATGGTACACCAGAGCTGGGGCCGGTCCGGGCCGTGCCAGTCGCCCTGCCGAGAGACTGAGAACACTTCGTATTCCTCGCCATCGTACTCGATGCGGCCGCCCTTTCGCAGCCCCGGGTCGCCGAGGATAATGAGCTTCTTCATGCCCGCTCCTTTGCCAACAGCGTACTTAGTGACTTCGAAGGCGACTGCGATATCGGGCGGCGGTCGACAGCGGGACCGAGTCGACCGCCTGTAACTAGAATGACCTTATATTCTTGCCGACAGTGTCTGGACGATTAACATCATGATAGCGGAGATTTATATATCCGGAATGGAGACAGTCGTGTATGTTGAAACAACAGCAGCGGTCGTGCGAGCGGGCCTCAGTCGTGGTCAGTCCCATGGACGAGAACGGTCGGATGGAACTCCGGGATGTCGAGGGCGACAGGACCTACGAAGTCGTGGACTACATCGACGACGAACTGGCGGCGAAGCTGGGGTCGCTCTCGAAGGGCGAAGCGGTGAATCTCGAACTGCTGGCGGGCTCGGATTCGGGTGTGTTCGGCGCGGTCCGGATCGAGTCCAGCGGGCCGTCGGCCCGGTTCCAGTAGCCGGCGCTGCGGCGGGGAGCGTCCGAGCCAGATGTGGGGCAGGTCGCCCGAGAGGGACGTGATTGTGCGGCACACGGTGGGTCCGAACCAAACGGGTTTTAAGCGGGCACGTCAAATCGCTCGGTAAGGCCGATATCTATGCAGATGCCACGACGATTCAATACGTACTGTCCGCACTGTAACGAGCACCAGGAACACGAGGTCGAAAAGGTCCGTAGCGGCCGTCAGACCGGCATGAAGTGGATCGACCGCCAGCGCGAGCGCAACTCCGGTATCGGGAACGACGGCAAGTTCTCGAAGGTCCCGGGTGGCGACAAGCCCACCAAGAAGACGGACCTCAAGTACCGCTGTGGCGAGTGTGGGAAGGCCCACCTCCGCGAGGGATGGCGCGCCGGCCGACTGGAGTTCCAGGAGTAACGATGGCAGGAAGCTTCATCACCGTCGAATGCCCCGACTGCGAGAACGAACAGACCCTCTTCGAGAAGGCCGCGAGCGAGGTCTCGTGTGCCGTCTGTGGCCACACGATCGCCCGCCCCACCGGCGGGAAGGCCGACATCGAAGGCGAAGTGACCGCCGTCGTCGAGGCCCGATAGGATGAAATACAGCGGCTGGCCCGAACCGGGCGAGCTCGTCGTCGGCAAGATCGACGAGATCGAGGACTTCGGCGTGTTCGTCGACCTAGACGAGTACGAGGGCAAGCGCGGCCTCTGTCACATCTCCGAGGTCGCAAGCGGGTGGATCAAGAACGTCCGCGACCACGTCAACGAAGGGCAGACAGTCGTTGCCAAGGTGCTCGACGTCGACGAGAGCGCCCAGCAGATCGACCTCTCTATCAAGGACGTCAACGACCACCAGCGAAAGGAGAAGATCCAGGAGTGGAAAAACGAGCAGAAGGCCGACAACTGGATGGAACTGGCCTTCGGCGAGGACCTGGACGACGAGACCTACGCCGCCATCGCCAACGAACTGCTGGCGGAGTTCGGCTCGATGTACGACGGGTTCGAGTCGGCGGCGATCCACGGCATGGACGCCCTCGAAGACGTCGACCTCTCCGAGGAGGAGATCGACGCCATCGTCCAGACGGCCCGGAACAACGTCTCCGTGCCGTACGTGCAGGTCACCGGCTACGTCGACCTGTCCTGTCCCGAAAGCGACGGCGTCGACGTCATCAAGGAAGCGCTCCAGGCCGCGGAGGGCAACGGCGAGGTCCCCGAGGAGATCGAACTCGAAGTGACCTACGTCGGTTCGCCCGAGTACCGGATCCAGGTGCAAGCGCCCGATTACAAGACCGCCGAGGACGCGCTCGAAGAGAGCGCGGACCGCGCCGCAACGGTCGTCGAGCAACACGGCGGAGCAGGGCAGTTCCATCGCGAGCGAAGCGAAGACGACGAGTAACCGGTCGTTGACCGGGTGTTTCACCACCGATGAAATCGGATATCCGCGTCTGTGCCGCCTGGGCGTCCGAACACGACCGGCCGGTGTACACGCTGGGTGACACCTGTCCGGACTGTGGGAACGAAGCGGTAAACAGCGCACCCGCGCCGTTCTCTCCCGAGGACAGCTACGGCGAGTATCGACGTTCTCTTAAGCGCCGCAGCCGCGAATAAGCCGTATGGACGAATTCGACATCGAGCGCGTAGCGGACCCCGACCTCGACGAGCCGGTACTGGTCGAGGGGTTGCCCGGCGTCGGCCACGTCGGCAAACTCGCCGCAGAGCACCTGCTGGAGGAGCTCGAGAGCGAGCTCGTCCGCCGCGTCTACTCGACGCATTTCCCGCCACAGGTCAGCATCGACGAGGGTCAGGCACAGCTCGCCTGCGCCGAGTTCCACGCCGTCACGCCTGACGAGGGCCAGGACCTGCTCGTGCTCTCCGGGGACCACCAGGCCCAGGACAACCAGGGCCACTACGGCCTGACCGACACGTTTCTCGACATCGCCGACGACTTCGGCGTCCAGCGGGTGTTCGCCCTCGGCGGCGTCCCGACCGGCGAACTCATCGAGGAGTACGACGTGCTCGGTGCGACAACGACCGAGGAGTTCAGGGAGACGCTGGAAGACGCCGGCGTGGCCTTCCGCGAGGACGAACCCGCGGGCGGCATCGTCGGCGTCTCCGGGCTGCTGCTCGGCCTGAGCAAGCGCCGCGGCGTGCCGGCCAGCTGCCTCATGGGCGAGACGTCGGGCTACCTGGTCGACCCCAAGAGCGCGCAGGCCGTCCTCGAAATCCTCCAGGACGTCATCGGGTTCGAGGTCGACTACAGCTCGCTTGAGGACCGCGCCGACGAGATGGAAGAGGTCGTCCGGAAGATCCAGGAGATGGAACAGCAGAACTCCCCGTCGCCCGCCGACGAGGACCTCAGATACATCGGCTGAAGCGGCTATCGCTCGCCAGAGAGCGGGAATTTCTTTACCACTGACCCCCAACAGAGGGTCGTGCAGACACAACTGGGCGCACCGCCGGAGTGGCTGGTTCTCGGCCTCGCCTTGGGTGTTGCCGGGACTCTCGTCGTCGCGGGGCTGTTCGTCCTCGCGAACCGCGTGTTCCCGGCCAAGCGGCCCAACCGACAGGCGACCGACGGCGGTGAGATGCGACGCCGGGCGGAGCTCCGCGAGTACCTCACTGCCATCGACGAGCAGTTCGCCGAGAACCACTTCGTCGAGGGGCAACACGTCGCCTTCTACCTGCCGAAACGGGACGTGGCGATCACCTTCGACGCCCGGGCGTACTACCGCATCGAGCGGTCGCCGACCGTCCCGGTACTGGTCGAACACGAGATGCCGGGCATCCATCTCGGCGCGCGCCTCCCCTTCGAGACTCCAGAGGTCAACCTCGGCCCGGACCCCGAGGAGGAACCACACCCGACAGTGCAGGCGTTCAGCGAACTGGGACTCGCACAGAGCGCGTCACTGGACGACGTGAAGTCGGCCTACCGCAAGCGCGTCAAGGAGGTCCACCCGGACCACGGCGGCAACGAGGACGAGTTCAAACGCGTTCGAGAGGCGTACACGACTGCGAAACAGCACGCGTCCGGCGCGTCGAGACAGCGAGCGTCGTAAGATATCCCACAACGGCGCTCAGACTCGCCTTGTACTCCAGCGGTCGTGGAATGACTATAGTAGCCATTGAAAATCAATGCACACCCGACCGCACGACTGCAGTGCGGTCGGTGTGTAAATCGTTTCAATTGTTACTATAGGGCGTCACGACGAGCTTCCCGACGCTGTCCCGGTCCTGCATCGCCGCAAACGCCGTACCGGTCGCCTCTAGCGGGTACGTCTCGTCGATTTCCGGGGTGAGTTCGCCGTCGGCGACGAGACCGACGAGCCGCTCTAAGTCCCCCTGGGTCCCCATCGTGCTCCCGATGACACGTTTGTGGCCGAGAAACAGGTCGGGAATATCGATCTCGGATGTGCCGCCGGCCGTCCGTCCACACACCGCCATCCGGCCGCCGCGTCGGAGAACGTCCAGCCCGACTTGCGTGTACGCACCGCCGAGGTGATTGAGTACGCCGTCGACCGTCCCGAGATCCGTGACCGCCGCTCGAATCTCGTCCGGGTCGGTGCTCTCGATGGCGTGGTCTAAGCCGAGCGATTCGACGCGATTTAGCTTCGTTTGTGAGGAGGAGGTCCCGACGCTGTGAGCGCCGAGAACTGACGCGAGTTGCACGCCCGCGACGCCGACGCCCCCGGTCACGCCGGGGACGAACACCAGGTCGCCCGGTCCGATTTCGACCCGGCGGAGCATGTGCCAGGCGGTCATATAGGCCGTCGGGAGCGCGGCCGCTTCGACCGTCTCCACGCCGTCGGGGAGGCCGACGAGGCGGTCGGCCTGGACGCGGGCCGCCTCGGCGAGGCCGCCGTGGTAGAGCGAGAAGTTCTCACAGAGATTCTCCGGGCCCTCCCGACAGTAGCGACACGTCCCGCAGGTCTCGTTCGGGCAGAGTACCACACGGTCCCCGGGGTCGACGCCAGTGACGCCCTCGCCCACGGCGTCGACGGTCCCGGCGACGTCGAGGCCGCTGACGAACGGCAGATCGTCCGTGTCGACCATCGCGGAGTCACCTTCGAGGATCCAGAGGTCGTGGCGGTTGATCGCGCACGCCTCGACGGAGACCACCGCCTCTCCGGGGCCGGGTTCAGGGGCTGGGTGATTGATAACCGAGACGCCGTCGGGGCCAGTGAGATCGCTGAACGCTGCGACACGCATCATGTCAGTTGTCGTCCCAGAATAGTATAAACAACACCGAAGCGCGAACAGGCCGGCTCCAGGTTGACCCGTCCCGGTGTGTGTTGCCCGCTATGTATCGTCCGCTCAGATACCCTGGCTCATGAGGTGACTGCGCAGCAGGTCCGCCTCCTTGCTCCCGGCGACGGGGTTCACGAGGACCACGGTATCGTCACCGTCGAAGACGCCGTCGTCGGCCAGTGCCCGCGCACCGGCGATGGCCGTTCCGCCGGTCGCACCGGTTTCTGGCCCCATCTCACAGCCGTCGACGGCACCGGCCAGGATGTCCTTGTCGGAGACGGCGACACCGTCGCCGCCCGAGCGGTCGAGCGAATCGAGTGCCGCAGCGCCGGCGGCCGGGTCGGTGACCTCCAGCGGGCCGACGATGGTGTCGGGGTACTCGATGGTGGCCGGTTCGGCGTCGCCCGCGTTCGCCGCGTCGGCGATGGCGGCCGTCGAGTCCGGCTGTGCGGCGTAGATTCGCGGCACCGAGTCCGCGAGGCCGCTGTCGGCTGCGGCCCGGAAACCGCGTTCGAGGCCGACGAGTGTCTCGCCGTGGCCGGTGGGGTGGACCACCGCGTCGGGGGCCGTCCAGTCGAGCCCGTCAACCGTCTCGAACGCGACGGACTTGGCCCCCTCGATGCGGAACGGATGGCCGGGCGCGACCGGGACCCAGCCGTCTGATTCCTCGGCTAGTTCCGCTTCGAACACCGAGACGGCGTCGTCGTACCGCCCCTCGACGACGCGCATGTCGCCGCCGTGGACGTTCACCATCGCCTTGTTGAGGAACGGACACCGCGAGGGGACAAAGCCCTTCGACTTGACGCCGGCCCGGGCCGCGTAGGCGGCGCTGGCCTGTGCGCCGTTGCCCGTCGAGGGGGTCACGACGCGCTCGGCCCCACGTTGGGCGGCGGCGGTGACCGACAGCGAGAGCTTGCGGTCGCCCAGCGAGGCCGTCGGGTTGCGCCCCTCGTCTTTGATGTACACGGAGTCGACGCCGAGTTCGTCGGCCAGATTCGGGACCGGAACCAGCGGGGTCGCCCCCTCGCCGAGCGTCACCGTGGCGTCTTGCGGGAAGGGCCGGAGGGGCTCGTACCGGCCCGGTCCCGTCGCGTCCGGGAGCGCCGCCGCTGTCAGGTCGGGAACGTCGTAGTCGCCGACGAGGATACCGCCGCAGTCGGGGCAGCGGTCGGCCGTGCTGTCGGTTTCCGCGCCACACGCCGTGCAGATGAGGCCGCGAAACGCCGCAGTCGTCTCCATGTCTCCCTCTGGGGACGGGACGACCAAGTGTGGTCCGGTCCCGCTTCAGCACGCTCTTGTCCCGTGCGGTCGAACTGGGGGACATGACAGACGTCGTCGTCGCCGGGGGCGGGCTCGCCGGGCTGGTCGCCGCCCGGCACCTGGCCGAATCTGGCCGTGACGTGACAGTCTTCGAGCAGGCGTCCGAGGTCGGGGGCCGCGTCCGAACGGCCCACGAGGACGGCTACACGTTCGACCGCGGGTTCCAGGTCATGTTCACCGCCTACCCCGCGGCCAAGCGCGAACTCGACATTGAGGCGCTTGCCCCGCGGGCGTTCACGCCGGGGGCGACAATCGCCAGCCCGAACCACCGCTCGGTGCTGTCGGACCCGCTCCGGAACCCCACAGCCGCGCCACAGACGCTGCTCAACACCGACGTGCGAACGGCTGACAAGCTCAGGCTGTTCCGCCTCCAGCGCGAACTGGCCGGCGTCGAGCCCGTCGAACTGCTCTCCCGGGGCGGGAGAACCATCCAGGAGTACCTCGCCGACTACGGGTTCTCACAGAGATTTGTCGAACGGTTCGCCGCGCCGTTCTACGGCGGTATCACGCTCGACCGCTCGCTGGGGACGGACAGCAGCATCTTCGAGTACACCTACAAGATGCTGAGCGAGGGGGAGATATTCGTCCCCGCCGACGGGATGCAGGCGATGCCGCGACAGCTCGCCGACCGCGCACGCTCGGCGGGCGCGACCATCGAAACCGACGCCGCCGTGACTGACCTGGCGGTCCACGACGGCGAGGTCACCGCCGAGGTGGGCACGGAGACGGTGACCGCAGAGAGCGCCGTCGTGGCGACAGACCCACGGACGGCGGCGGAGTTAACAGGCATCGACGCCATTCCGACCGAGCCCGTCGGCTGTGTCACCCAGTACTTCGCGCTCCCGACGAACCGCGCGCCGACGACCGGACAGCGTATCGTCCTCAACGCGGCCGACGACCGGCCCAACACCGTCGCGCCGCTGTCGGCCGTCGCCAGCGAGTACGCGCCCGCCGGCATGGAGCTGTACAGCGCCACGTTCCTCGGGACGCCCGAAGCGAGCGACGCGGACCTGGCCGGGGAGGTCCGGGACGCGCTGCAGTCGTGGTATCCGAACGCGAGTTTCGAGGCGCTTGAACACCTCCGGACCGACCGCGTCCCGTTCGCGCAGTTCGCCCAGCCGCCGGGGTACCGGGACGCGCTCCCGGACCCGACAGCGCCGGACGGGAACGCCGTCCTGGCCGGTGACTACACCCGCTGGTCGTCGATACAGGGCGCACTGGAAAGCGGCAAGGTGGCTGCCGACCTGCTTCGATAAAAAAGCCGAGCGCCGTTGCCGGACTGCGACGGTCTATGCGGCCGGACCGCCGCTATTCGTGTTTCCCTCGTGGTCGTGGCCCTCCCCTTCGAGGACTTCCGAGACGTACTTTATCGTCGCGAAGTACACCAGCAGTAGCGAGAGCAGCGTAATCGCGATGAGACCCAGCGCGATTTCTGTCTGAACCATATTCCAGCGTCCACCGTCGTGGGTCAAATACTTACCGCTATAGCATGCGACGGAACTCACCCAGCGGCGGGAACGACAGCGTCTCGCGCCCGCTCTCGTCCCAGACGACCGGCTCCAGTCGGTCGGCGTCGGTGACCAGCGGGGACTGGAAGTCGCCGGCGCGCATCTCGTTGACCTCGACGCCGGCGTTCAGCCTGTTGAACGACGGGAGCATCACCACGTCGCTGCCGCGGTACTGGCCGCTCCCGACGAGATAGCAGGGCCGGCGCTGGCCCTCGATGGAGATGGTCGGGTGGTCGTGCCCGACAATGTAGCGGTCGGCGTCGGCTTCGGGAGCCTCGTGGCCGTGGCAGACGACCGTCTCGCCGACGCGGTACGCCGTCTCGGTCGGGCCGTCCCACACGCTGTCGAGCATCGTGTCGTGGTTGCCCGGCGTCACGAGCAGACGGGCACCGGCCCCCTGACAGGCGCTTTTGAGCCCCGCAACGGTGCTCTCGACCGACCGGGGAACGGTCCGGAACGAGTGCAGCAGGTCGCCGGCGACGACAACCTCGTCGGGGTCGTGGCGCGCTACGAGCGACTGGAACCGCTGGACCATGTCCGAGCCGGAGCCGACCGGGAGTTCGAGATTCCCGCCGGTGCCCCGGCCGACGTGGAGGTCCGCGACGACGAGCGTGTCCTCGAGCATGAGCGCCCGGTCGTCGTAGCTGGCTGTCATCGCCGTGGGGTCGGCGCTGGTGACGCTTATATTGTCGGTCACGCGGACTCGACCCAACAGTACCCGGGCCAGGGCCGAATATCCAGGCCTGACGGTGTCGGTGGTATTTTTACCTGCGAATCCCGTGACTCCTGTATGGTCGACGTCCTGGAGAACAAGCGGGCCGCGACGCGGTTTCGGGTCCTCGTAGAAATCGCCGAGCGCCAGCCCGCAGTGAGTCAGGGCGAAATCGCCGACGCCGTCGGCGTGACGAGCCAGGCCGTAAGCGAGTACATCCGCGAACTCGTCGACGACGGGCTCGTCGAGAAGGAAGGCCGGTCGCGCTATCGGGTCACCAAGGAGGGCGTCGACTGGGTGTTCCAGTCCGCCAGCGACGTCCGCCGGTTCGTCGACCACGTCACCGACGACGTGCTCGGCAGCGTCCAGGAGGACGCCGCCATCGCCACGGCGGACGTAGCGGAGGGCGAGACGGTGACGCTCTCGCTGTCGGACGGCCTGTTGCACGCGAACCCCGGCGGCGGCGATGCGACAGGTGTTACAACGACGAGCGCCGCGGCGGGCGAGGTCGTCGGCGTCACCGGCTTCGAGGGCGTCATCGACCTCGACCCCGGCCACGTCAGCGTGATACAGGTCCCGCCGGTCCGGTCGGGGCCGGTCGAGAGCATCGACGACATCGCCGCGGCCTGTGCTGACGTCCCCATCGTCACCGCCGCGGGCGTCGAGGCCGTCGTCGCTCTCCGGGACGCCGACGTCGAACCGACGACGCACTTCGCGGCGGGCGAGGTGGCCGCCGCCGCCGCGTCCCGCGGACTTGACGCCGTCGTCGTCGCGACACAGGACACCGTCGGACGCGTGACCGACGCGCTCCGGGACGCGAGCGTCGACTACGACGTGACGCAGTGACCGCGAGTGGCGGGACTTTTCCGGGCCGCTGCCGTCGGTACAGCCATGAGCGACCACGACGTTCACGACGCCGTCGAAGCGTTTCTGAGCGAAGCCGACGACGCCTACGGCGAGTACGAGCAGGGGTACACCGACGCTGACGCGACCCTCCGGCGACTGGAGACGGCCATCGAGGAACTGCGGGCCGCCACAGACGACTAGCACTCGTCCGTCGTCGGGCGAACAGTATTGTAGGCCCAGGTTCATGTAGTCCGTATGACCGATGTGGTTCTGGTCGACGGCGCACGCACCGCACACGGCGAACTGCTCGGAGGGCTCTCGGGGCGAAGCGCCGTCGAACTGGGCGTGGCGGCCGTCGAGGGACTGCTCGACCGGACCAGCGTCGACGAGGACAGCGTCGACTGGGTCGGGCTCGGAAACGCGGTGCAGGCGGGCGTCGGCCAGGTCCCGGCCAGACAGGTCGTCGTCGAGTCGCCGCTGCCGGACGACGTCGCCGCGACGACGCTGAACGAGGCTTCGGGGTCGGGACTGCGGGCGATTACGACCGCCGCCGACCGCATCGAGGCCGGGCGGGCGTCGCTGTGTCTCGCCGGCGGCATGGAGTCGATGTCGAACGCGCCGTATCTCGTCCCGGACATGCGCGGCGGCCGCCGGCACGGCAACAGCGAACTCGTCGACGCGATGATCTGGGACTCGCTGTGGGACAAACAGTACGACGCCCACATGGGCACACTGACGGAGGAGATTGCCGCCGAGAACGACATCGGCCGCGAGGCCCAGGACGAGTACGCTCGCCGGAGCAACCACCGGGCCGGCGAGGCCATCCAGTCCGGGACGTTCACCGATGAACTCGTCCCCGTGGAGACGGCCGACGGGCTCGTGACCGAGGACGAGGGGCCGCGCCCGGACACGACCTTGGAGCAACTGGCGACGCTCCCGCCGGCCTTCGCGGACGGCGGCACTATCACGGCCGGCAACGCCTCGAAGCTCTCGGACGGCGCGGGGGCGGTGGTGCTCGCCGACGCCGAGACGGTCGACAGCGAGGGCCTGGGCCCGATGGCCCACGTCGAGGACTACGCCGTCTCCTACCGCGACCCGGCGGAGTTCGCCATCGCTGTCCGCGACGTCGTTTCGAAACTGCTTGCGCGAAACGACCTCGCCGTCGCCGACGTGGACCACTTCGAACTCAACGAGGCCTTCGCCGCGCAGATGGTGTACGTCGCCGACGAACTCGACATCCCCGCCGAGAAGCACAACCCGCTGGGCGGGGCAGTCGCGCTCGGCCACCCTATCGGGGCCAGCGGCGGTATCCTCACGACGACGCTGCTGTACGCGATGGAGCGGGCGGACCATCACCGCGGCGTGGTGGCGATGAGCGTCGGTGGCGGCGGCGCGATTGCGATGTCCGTGGTCCGATAGCGATGCCTGTCGTTCGATAAAATGCGCCAGCGGGGACACTGGCGGGCCGCGAGTCCCCGGTTGCGGTCGCTCTCGACCCGTGTTCACTCGCTCCCGTTCGGTGTGACCCGTACTCTGACGACGTCCTCGGTCGCGGGGTAGTCGTAGCCGTTGACGTCAGCGATGGGCGCGACGGTGCCGCGCTCGACGAGGCCGACGTTCGCGCCGCGCTGGCGCGGTGCCTGGTCGCCCCCGACCCCGGGCTCCTCGTTGACCTCGGTGCCGGCGTCCCAGAGACCGACCCGGTCGGTCACGTCGCCGGCCACCGGCGCGTTCCCGTCGCCGGTGAACAGCGCCATCCCGGAGGCACCGCCGAGCGAGTAGAACAGGTCGTTGGACTGGATGAACATCGTCACCAGCGAGAGGTACTGCGTCGGGCGGCCGCTCTCGGCCGCGACAGTGAACTCGTAGGCGTCGCCGGGACCGATGGGCGCAGGGCCGTCGGCACCGACCGGCGTCGTGAACGCACCGCTTTCGAGGACGGTGTCGCGGGCCTGCAGCGACTCCGCGAGGCGGCCGGGCATCCCGTCCTCGGCGATCTCTTCGAGGCCGTTGTCGCGCTCGGGGTGCCCCGAGGAGAACATCGGTTCGTCGCGCGTGTGGACCGCGTACGCGCCGGGCGAAAGCGGAATCGGTTTCGTCCCGTCCGTGGTGTCGAGCGTCGACCCGTCGGAGACGTTCTCGATGCGGACCGTGAAGGACCTGCTCGTGGACTGTGCGTCGTTCTGTGCCGCCGTCGCGCCGATGCCGATGGCACCGAGACCGACCGCGGTCCCCGCGGTCAGGAACCCTCGGCGACTCCAGCGGGCGTCGGCGTCTGTGGATTCGTCGGAAGACATGTCGTCTCTGTCCCGGGTGGGACGCCGGAAAGTCGTAGCAGAGCAACATATCAATATTTCCAACTGTCGGTCGAAACACTACCAAATCTGTGGCAAATTCCCGGGTGGTCGGCCGGTGGATAACGGCAACCTTCGCCAGCGGCGACCGCGGCTCGCGGAATCGGGAAGAATTATCGGGCCGGCCCCCTCCAGAGAGAGTATGACTGGGTTCTCCCGACGGGTAGAGCAGGTATCGATTTCGGGCATCCGCGAAGTGTTCGAGGCCGCGGGCGAGGACGCCATCAACCTCGGACTGGGCCAGCCGGACTTCCCGACGCCGGCCCACGCCCGCCAGGCGGCTATCGATGCGATTCAGGCCGGAAAGGTCGACGCCTACACGTCGAACAAGGGGACCGAGGAACTCCGGGAGGCCATCGCCGACAAGCACGAGCGGGACAATGACCTCGACGTCGACCCCGGTGACATCATCGCCACGTCGGGCGGGAGCGAAGCGCTGCACATCGCGCTGGAGGCCCACGTCGACGAGGGCCAGGAGGTCGTCTTCCCGGACCCGGGGTTCGTCTCCTACGACGCGCTGACCCACCTCGCCGGCGGGACGCCGCGGCCGGTCCCGCTGCGTGAGGACCTCACGATGGCCCCCGAGACGGTCGAGGAGGCCATCACCGACGACACGGCGGCCTTCGTCGTGAACTCGCCCGCGAACCCCACAGGTGCGGTCCAGTCCCCCGAGGACATGCGGGCGTTCGCCCGCATCGCCGACGAACACGACGTGCTGTGCATCTCCGACGAGGTGTACGAACACCAGGTGTTCGAGGGCGTTCACCGCTCGCCGGCGGAGTTCAGCGACACGGGCAACGTCGTCGTCGTCAACGCCTGCTCGAAGGCGTACTCGATGACCGGCTGGCGCCTGGGCTGGGTCACCGGGGCGACCGACCGCATCGAGCGGATGCTGCGGGTCCACCAGTACGCCCAGGCCTGTGCGTCCGCGCCGGCCCAGTACGCAGCCGAGGCGGCGCTTTCCGGCCCACAGGACCAGGTGTCGGAGATGCGCGAGGCCTTCCAGGAGCGTCGAGACGTGCTGCTCGACGGACTCGAGGAGATGGGGCTTGACTGCCCGACGCCCAAGGGCGCGTTCTACGCGATGCCGAAGGTCCCCGACGGCTGGGTGGACGAAGTCATCGACCGTGGCGTCGTGGTCGTGCCCGGCGACGCCTTCGGCGAACACGGCGCGGGCTATGCCCGTATCTCCTACGCGACGGACATGGAGACGCTTTCCGAGGCCATCGACATCATGGCCGACGCGACGGCGGCGGTCCGCTGAGCGCTCGCAGGGGGACGGACAGTCGTCCCGAAATTGGAACAGACTCGGAAGGGAGTGCGAAGAAACGCTTTATCCGCAGGCCGTCTGGACTCCGATATCCCATCGTGGCACATGCACCCGAGTCCAGTACACTGTTCGACGGGGAGAGACAGCATTATACGGCGGGCAGACGCAGTTCCCGGGAGGACAGTGGGATGGAGAAAGCGCTCTGGTATCTGCTAACGGCGACGCGCGGCGGCGCCAACCGGGCGCGTATCATCGACGCTCTCTCGGACCGACCGATGAACGCCAACGAACTCGCCGACGAACTCGACGTGGGCTACAAGACCATCAGACATCACATGGAACAGCTAGAGGACCACGACGTGGTCGAGTCCGGCGACGAGGAGTACGCCAAACTGTACTTCCTGACCGACCGGTTCGACAGCTACCGCGACACCTTCGAGGAGATAGTGGAGAAGATGGACGAATGACGGGGGCAATCAGCACCCGGGCTGGGACCGACCGTCGGGAGGGGCGGCGCTGATGGCGATGGGACCGCTCATCACCGCTGCGGCCGTCCTCGGCGGACTCAACGTCCTGTTGCTGCTCCCGCTGCTTGGGGTCTGGGTCCGCAACTACGCGACGTTCCGAACGGGCCTGGTCGCCGGGCTCATCGCCTTCGCCGTCGCGATGCTCGCCGAGAACGCCATCGCCGTCTACTTCTTTTTCACGATGCAGAGCTTCTACGCCGGTGACCCGCACGTCCAGCAGGCCGTGCTGGTCCTGCGCTCGCTGCAGTTCGTCGCCATTGCCGGATTGAGCTATACGACGCTCCGGTGACCCGCGGATGGCAGTGGCGGCGTGGTTTGGGGTCGGTCCGGACTGAGCCGCGCTGTCAGACGAACACGTTCGGGACAAGCGCCTGACTGGCGGGGGCCGTCATCGGACGTATGCGCACGGATCAGCAAGACAGTATCCAAGAACTCGACGTCCGAGACGTCGACGGCGAACCGTTCGGGCACATCATGGACGCCCTGGACGATATCGGCGAGAGCGAGGCGCTACGGCTGGTAAACAGCTTCGAACCGGTGCCGCTGTACGGCGTCCTCACCGAAAACGGGTACGAGTACGACGCGGACCAGGTGGCCGACGAGGAATGGCACGTCACAATCCGGCCGGAGTGAGATGCGGCCCGAGCGTGCCTCGCGGTGGTTCGTCACCGCTAGCGCGCTGTTTTTCGTCGCCTTCCACGTCGCACTGGCGGTCGCCGCCCCCCGCCGCGTCGTCGTCACGCTCGGCCTCTACGGGTTCGTCCTGCACGTCCTGTTCGGGAAGGCCTACGCGCTCGTGCCGTCGTACTTCGAGCGGACCCTCGCGTGGAAGCCGGGGCCGGCCGTGCAGTTCCCGCTGTCCGCCGCTGGGACGGCGGCGCTGGCGCTCGCACCGCTCGGTCCGCCGTGGCTCCGGCCCGTCGGAACCACGCTCTGGGCCGGTGGCGTCGGGGTGTTTCTCGGCACGCTGGGGTGGACGATTCGCGGCAACGTCACCGGTGCGGCGACGGGAACCGGGGGCGCGAACGCACACAGGGCGCCGGTCGACCGAACCGCCAACGTCGCGGTCCCGATCGCGCTCGGGTACCTCGCACTCGCCGCAGGCGGCGCGCTCGCCACGACCGTCGGTATCGTGTCGGTTCGCCCCCAGCAGCTGTCGCACCTGCTCGCCGCGGGGACGGCCGCCTTGTTCGTCTTCGGCGTCGGCTTCAGGCTGTTCCCCCGGTTCCTGGTCGCTGAAGCGCCGCGACCGGTCGTCACGGTCGTCGTCGCCACCGGCGCTGTCGGTCCCGCGCTGCTGGGCTTCGGGCTGTTCGACCGCGGACTCCTCCTCGTCGGCGGCGTCGTCGAAGCGATCGCGGTCGTGGGCTTTGCGCTGTCGTACCTGTGTTTGTTTTTGCGTTCGGAACGCCGGCGAGTCGGCTTCTACGCGGTGCTTTTGGCAGTCGTCGCTGGTATCGTCGGCATCGGGCTCGGACTGGCCATCGCCGTTACCGGGCGGAGTCCGGCGCTGGTCAGCGCACACTATCGGGCGATGCTGGCGGGCTTTCTCGGGCTCACCGTTGTCGGTGCGGCGTTCCAGTTCTACCCGCCGGCGGTCGGCGTCTGGCCCGCTGGGGATGACCGGGCGGCGCTACTCTCGATTGGACTACTCGGCGGCGGACTCGGCAGCCAGATAGTCGGCCTGGTCGGACAGTTCGGCTGGGTACTATCTGTCGGCACGGCGGCTGGCGTTCTCGGTGCGCTCCTCTATACGTATGTCCTGGTAGCGGCGTTTGCCCGCCGGTGGAATCAGTAGGTCGCGGGCCTACTCCGCGACGATGCTTTCGAGCAGCTTCGTCTGTGCGGCGGCGAGGTGTTCCGCGAACGTCGAGACGGAGATGTCCAGCGCCGCCGCCACGTCGCCGGCATTGGCCCCTTTCGGGTACTTGAAATACCCCATTTCGACGGCCGTTTCGAGCACTTCCTGTTGCCGGTCGGTGAGTTTACTCCGGTCGACCAGTATCGAGTCCACCGGGTCGACGTCGCCGTTGCGCCGCATCGACCGGAGCGAGACGCCGTCGTACAGTTCCTTCAGGCGCGTCACGATGGCCCGCACCCGGTCGACGTCGGGGGCGTGAAACGTCAGGTGGAGCTGCCCGCCCTCGGCACGCATGTCCGCGACCGGGCAGTTGAACGTCTCGACGGTCTCACAGACGCAGTCGGTCCGCGACCGCGTGAACTGATACCGGCCTCCGTTGCCAGTGGCGAACACTTTGTCCATATCGCCCCGCGCCTCGATTGCGTCCTCGTCGGTGCCCGTTGCGGTGAACTCTTCGATGACCTGGCCGTCCGAATCAGGGCTGCTTCGGGCGATGTCGGTCACAGCCGCGCCCGCCTCGTCCGAGACGCTCGCCGCCGGACAGGCCCCGGGGGTGTCGACCGACAGCTCAACTCTGATGCCGGAGTCGCTCATACGAGATACTCTGACACCACCTTACAAAACGGGTGAGGGGCGTTCCCACGGAGTGAAAAACGCCCTCAATCTGCCGGGTGCTGGTCGGGAACGGACCCTTCGAACCCGTCAGGCTGGTAGTCACAGAGGGGGTCCGCCGCCAGCGGGTCCCCCGTCGTCGCGTACGCCCGCGACCGACTGCCACCGCAGACCGTTCGGTATCGGCAGGCCCCGCATTTGCCCGTCAGCGCGTCGTCGTCCCTGAGTCGCTGGAACAGCGACGACTCCCGGTAGATGTCCACGACGCTCTCCTCCCGAACGCTGCCCGCCGACTTCGGCAGGAATCCGGAGGGGTACACCTCGCCGGTGTGGCTCACGAAGGCGAACCCCTTGCCGGCACGGATACCGGTTCGGCGTTTGAGCCCGCCGGCACCGTCCTGCTGGCTCTGTATCGCGACACGGCGGTAGTGGGGCGCCTCGGTCGTCTTGAGACCGAACGACGCCTCGTCGCTGACCTCGTGGAGCCACTCCAGCACGCGCTCGGCTCGCTCGGGGGTGATCGGCGTCAGTACCCGCCCGCGGCCGACCGGGACGAGGAAGAACACCGACCACAGCACCGCATCGAGGTCCGCGACGAGGTCCCGTATCGCCGGCAGTTGCTCGACCGTCTCCGCGCAGACGGTGGTGTTGATCTGCAGCGGGATATCGAGGTCACGGGCCGCCTTCGCCGCCCGCATCGTCGCCTCGAAGCTCCCGGACTCACCCCGGAAGCTGTCGTGGGCGTCGCTGTCGCCGCCGTCGACGGAGAGCGCCAGTCGGCGGAGTCCGGCGTCGTCGAGTTCGGCCAGCCGGTCCCGCGTGAGCGAGTTCGTCCCGCTGGGCGTCAGCGTCATCCGGAGGCCCTGCCCGGTCCCGTAGTCGATGAGTTCGGGGAGGTCCTCGCGGGCGAGCGGGTCCCCGCCCGAGAGGACGACCAGCTGGCCGTCGCCGAACTCGCGGGCCTGGTCCAGCAGCGCCTTCCCCGCCGCTGTCGAGAGTTCGTTGGGATGACGGCGGGGCTGGGCGTCGGCCCGGCAGTGTTTGCACGCCAGTTCGCAGGCCTGGGTCACCTCCCAGATCAGCACCAGCGGCTGCCGGTCGAGGTCGAGTTCCCCGCGCATCTATGCCTCCCGGTGGACGCGGGTGACGTGGCCCCCACAGCCACACTGCTGGACGTACTCCGTCGAGATCGTCTCGCCGAAGGCGTCCGCCAGCGCGTCGAACAGGTACGTCTCGGGGTGGCCGTGGTCGGCGTGGCTCACCAGATTGACGTGGTTCCCCACTGTCGTCATCTCGACGGCGTCGATGGCCTGTTCGACGACCGCGTCGGGGTCCGCTGCGTGGGCGGGCGTCTCCAGGTTCGCCGACCAGGAGTTGTCGTGAACCTCGGTCGTTACCGGCGGCAGGTCCTCGTGGGACTGGCTCATGTATGCCGGTTCGTCGCGCGTGTCCCTCGGTTCTCTCCCGAACATGTTCGTGCCATACATAACTCGACAGGGGAGAACTGGCCGTTCGAGCCTCGTCACACGCAGCGCTAGGTCACCTGGTCGACGAGCCAGTCGAACTGGTTGTTCAGTTCCTTGGTTCGCTGTCGCGAGATGACGGTCGAATCGAGCATCTCGCCGAGGACAGGGAGGTCGAGTGCGCTGTACTCCGTCGTCGCTGTCACGTCGGTCCCGCCGTCGACGGCCTCGACGGAGTATTCCGTCATCATCGACTCGAAGATGCCCTGGCGCTGCTCGTATCGCAGCACTGCGTCGGTCTCGACGATTTCGAGGTCGAGTTCGATCTCGAACAGTCCGACGCGGTTCGTGATGCCGAGGTCGTTCCCCTCGACCGTCACCTCGTCGAATCCCGCCGCACGCATGAACGGCGCCACGTCCGTTATCAGGGCCCGGACTGTCTCCGGGTCAGCCGGGACCGTCCGGGTCAGTGAAACGCGCTCCATATCGGACGGCGCGTGGCCGGCGGAATAAGCGTTCGCCATACCCGGAGATGTTCGGCTATCTGGTTTTGCACGAACCCGTCTCGCGGTGACAGCGTGTGTCACTACTCCCCAAGCTTCTTTGTTCCAGCCCTTGTAGCCGAACATGTTCGGGAATATGGTCGCGGGGGTCGGGCGAATATATTCGGATACACCAATGCCACACGCTGAACTCACGCTCACGATTCCGGAGGAGATCTGGATCGGCGACGTTTCGCGGACGTACGACGACGCGACGTTTCGCATCCTGTCTGCACTGCCCGGCGAGGACTCCGGCGTCGGGCTTGCGGAGGTCACGTCGGAGCACCTCCCGGCGGTGCTCCGTGACATCGAGACCCGGGAGTCGGTCACCACGCTGGAGATACTTTCCCACCGCGACGACCGCGCGCTGGTCCAGTTCGAGACGTCGATGCCGCTCCTGCTCTTTCCGGTCCAGGGCTCGGGCGTCCCGCTCGAGATGCCGTTCACGCTATCCGGCGGCGAGGCGGTCTGGGAGATATCAGCGCCACAGGAGCGACTCTCCGAGCTCGGCGAGCAACTGGAGGAGTTCGGCATCTCCTTCAGCGTCGACCGCGTCCGGCAACACCTCGAAACCGAGCAGGTACTGACCGAGAGCCAGTTCGAACTGGTCGAAGAAGCTATCGACGCGGGCTACTACGACACGCCGCGGGAGTGCTCGCTCACGGAACTGGCGGACCGCGTCGGTATCGCGAAATCGACCTGCAGTGAAACCCTCCACCGCGCAGAGGAGCAGATCCTCAAGCAGTTCGTTTCGGACCACCCCGCGCGGTGACGGGAAGTCGAAGCGCGTAATACGCGCCTCTGTGAGACGTACGACATATGAGTTCCGACGCGGTCGACGAGACGCACGAGAACGCCAGACAGGAGGTCATCAGGGTGGATGCCGACGACAACGAGGAGGGCCTGGTCAATCGGCTCGACGCCCACACCGGCGAGGGAGTCCGCCACCGCGCGTTCACCGCCTTGCTGTTCGACGAGAACGGCCGAATCCTGCTCGCACAGCGCGCATCGAACAAACGCCTCTGGGATACACACTGGGACGGCACCGTCGCCTCTCACCCCGTCCAGGGCCAGACACAGGTCGAAGCCACCGAGGAGCGACTCGAAGAGGAACTGGGCGTCGACCCCTCGCAGTACCGGAACCTCCGCGTGACCGACCGGTTCGAGTACAAGCGCTACTACGAGAACGCCGGCCTCGAGTGGGAAGTGTGTGCGGTCCTGCAGGCCACACTCCACGACACTTCGCTGGAACCCAACCCCGAGGAGGTCGACGGCCTCATGTGGGTCCCCTACGAGCGACTGCGCGAACACCCCGAGTACTACCGCCAGCTCCGCCTCTGTCCCTGGTTCGAGATCGCGATGCGCCGGGACGAGGAGCGGTAACGTCGGCGGCTGTCAGCGTGGGTTTCAGGCACCGCAGTACCGACACCCCGACCCCCCTTCTTTTCGGCCCCGCCGCCTAACCCCGCGTATGGACGTCCCACTGTACGACTCTCTCGACGGACAGGTCGTGCTCGTCACCGGAGCCACGCGCGGCATCGGGAAGGCAATCGCCGACGGGCTGGTCGACCTCGACGCGACGGTGTACGCCGGCGCTCGCGATACCGACGACATCGACGCCACAGACCGTCATGCAGTCGAACTCGACGTGACCGACGACGCGGAGATGGTCGCCGCGGTCGACCGCATCGAGCGCGAGCAGGGGCGGCTCGACGTGCTGGTCAACAACGCCGGCGTGATGGACTCGCGGGAGCCGCTCGACGAGATGCCGACCGACGTTATCGACCACACACTCGACACGAACCTCCGGGGGGCGGTCCTCATGACGAAGTACGCCCTCCCGCTGTTGCTGGGCGATGGGGGCGGCCGCGTCGTCACCATGTCCTCGGGACTGGGAGCGATCACCGAGCGCCAGTCGGGCGGGACGCCGGCCTACCGCATCTCGAAGACAGGCGTCAACGGGCTGACGAGGTACCTCGACGGCGAGTACGCGGCCGAGGGCCTCGTCGCCAACTCGGCCTGTCCCGGCTACGTCCAGACGGACATGACCGACGGGAGCGCCCCGCGGACGCCCGAGAAAGGGGCCGAGACCCCGATATGGCTCGCTCGCTTCCGGCCCGATGGGCCGAGCGGGCGGTTCTGGCGCGACAAGGCCGAAATCGGGTGGTAGCGGCCGCGTTCAATCGGCATTGTCGTTGCGGGCCGCCGCTGGCTCGTCCCCGACGTGGGTGGGGTCGGCCGCCGGCAGTTGCAGCTCCACGGTCGTTCCCGGCCTGTCCGGGTCGGGAAACGACATCCGGCCGCCGAGGTTCCGGACGATCCAGTTGACGAGCCAGAGGCCGACGCCGGAGCCGTGTTTGAGCGGGGTTTCGGTTCCCGAGCGGATGACCTCGCGTTCGTGGTCGGCGATACCGGGGCCGTTGTCGTGAACGGCCACGCGGACGCCCGGCGTTTCGTCGGTCCGTGTCGCAGTGACCTCGACCTCGACAGGGTCACCGGCGGTCGGCCGATGCTCGACCGCGTTCTCGACCAGTTCCGCGAGCGCGATGCGGACCGACGGGCCGCCCTGTATCCAGATTGCCGGCTCGCAGGTGAGCGTAATCGCCGCGTCGGGGTTGCGCTCCCGGGCATCGCGGACGACCGATTCAAGCAGTTCGTGAAGCGGTGTCGGCCTGTGCTGTTCGGTCTCTAAGGCCTCTGTGACCCGTCCGATCTTGTTGCTCCGGTCGACGATGTCGTCGACCGTGCTGATGATACGGCCGAGCCGCTCGCGTTCGTCGGCATCGGCCGTGTCCCGGAGCAGGTCCGCGTTCCCCTTGACGACGTTCATCTCGTTTCTGATGTCGTGACGGAGCAGGCGGTTGAGCACGTCCAGTCGCTGCTCGCGCTGTCGGCGGTCCGTGACGTCCCGGAGGCTGATGAGGTGGCCTGAGACGACGCCGTACGCGCGGTACAGCGGTATCACGCGCACGTCGTAGTACCGGACGCCGCCGTCGTGTTCGAGTGCCGTCTCGGTCTGGGTTCGCTCGCCGGGGCCGGGAACCGTCTCGGCGAGTGCCGGCAGCGCCTGGGGCAGTGACCGGCCCAGCAACGCGTCCTCGTCACCGTCGAACAGCGCCGCGGCGGCCTCGTTGACGTCGACGATGCGGCGCTCGTCGTCGATGATGATGACCTTGTCGTCCAGCTCGGTGAAGATGGCCTCCCGACCCAGTTCTCGGGTCACCGGTGCCACGTCGAGCAACTGCCCGCGGAGGATGGCGACCGAGAGGACGACCCCCGACGCGACGTACCCGAGGCTCGTCGGGTCGAAGGCGGTCGGAATCACGCCCAGCACGAACAGCGTCTGGACGACCGTCGGGACGGCGATGGCGAACAGCAGTGCGAGCCCCTGCCCCCGGAACACCTGGTTCGACCGGAACAGCATCCGCAACAGGAGGACGCCGCCGGCCAGAATCAACAGCAGTATGTAGGAAAGGTGGCCCCAGTACACGAGTTCATACGTCGGCACGAGCGTCACCGACGACGCCGAGACGTGCCGCGTGCTACTCCCGGACCAGATGAGTCCGTGGGCACGGTTCGACCACACGAGCGTGACAAACACCGCCGGTTCGACGAGCAACAGCGCTGTCCGGCGCCGGGTGAGCCAGCGTGGATGCCCCGTGTACTCGATGACGGTCACGAGCCACGCGACGGGGATGATAACCGAGAGCGTCACCTGGAACTGGAGGAGTCGCTCCATAGTGGACAGTCCCGGCACTGCGAGCTGGATGCCATACGTGACGGCCCAGAGACTCGCCGCAACGACGAACACCGCCAGCGGTCCTGCGCCCGGCCGGTCCCGGTGGAGCCACACCAGAAAGGCGACGCCCATCCCGACAACGCCTGACAGTAAGACGACAGCAAGCGGCGACAGGACCATTCAGTAGCGTACCAATTGGGTTCCAGATATAACTATTCTCGGTCACTCCGACCGCGAGCGAATCGCGGACCACACGGCGAGGGCACCGAGCGCGAACGCCGGAACGAGCGGGAGCGTGAGATAGGCGTCCCGGAGCGTGAGCCCGAAGCTACTGATGACGCCCTGGGCGGCCGGCAAGAGCAAGATTGCGCCGGGGACGAGCAGGAACGCCACGCCGATCATCCCGACGAGAATCCAGCCGCTCGTCCCGAACTCGGGACCGTCGTCGGATTCCGTGCCCGCGTCACTGTCCGCGACGGGGGCGTCTGCGGACTGTGTGTCGGGACGGTGGACGTAGCCGGACTCGTCGTCAGCCATCGGCACACACCCCGTCGCGTCCGCTCGACCGGTGTGTCACGATGGGACCGCCCCCGGTAATGCCGACAGAACAGCGTGGCTGCATGTCTCGGAGTCAGGCAAGCGCGCGCAAAACGCTAACGGTCCCGCTACTGCGACAGGCCTGGGGCGGCCCGGTTCGAGATGTCACCCAGGCTCGTCCGATGCCCGCTGCGGGAAGCGTGTAGTCCCGCTGACCCGCCGCGACTGACGGGCCTTCGTACAGCCCCCGGAGGCACGCGCATGGCAGGCGACGTGGTGGTTCCGGTCGTACATACTGCGGTCTGAGAGCGTATTTCACTCCCGCCCTCTCCGGAGACTCCGTGCACCGTGGCCCCGGGAGCGGTCGTCAGGGTATTTATCCACCGCGACCGATGTGGGCGTATGGTGGATTTCCAGTCCCGTGATACGCGCCGGGGTCCGACTGACGGGGAAGACGACGAGACGGACGAGGGCGAGACGGAGGAGGGTGAGACGGGGGACGACGGGGAATCCGCGGCGGCCGACACTGACGCCGAGGCCACCACTGCCGAACCGAACGAGACGGCGGACGCTGAGGCGAGCGACGACGAGATGGCCGCGAGTGACGACGACAGCGACGCGACGACCGCGGCGGACGACACTGCGGGAGCCAGCGACGGGTCCGTAGCGTCGGCGGCCGAAAGCGAGACCTCTGTGACGGCGAGAATCGACGAAGCGGCGGACCGAAGCACGGACAGCCGGTCAGCAGTCGAAACACAGGACACAGAGCGGCCGACACAGGGAGACGACGAGGACCCCCGCCCCGAGACGCAGTCGGCCGGTCGCCCGGCGGACACGCCAGGGGACGGGACACCGCCGGCAGCGGACGAGCCGCCAGCACAGACCGCCACCTCGGCCGAGGCGTCCCGCAACCGGCGGGTGACCGTCGCCGTCGTCACGATCGGGACGGCAACAGAGGAGGGCGACCCGACGGGCGAGGCGGTAGAGGCGGCGCTCGAAGCGACCGGCCAGACGGTCACGGCCCGCGAACGTCTGCGGGGGGACTACGACGGCATCCAGGGGACCGTCGACAGGCTGGTCGGGCGCGACGACGTGGAGGTGGTCGTCACCGCGGGCGGCCTCAGTGTCGCCCAGTCGGAGCACACCCTCGAAGCGGTCCACCCCCTCTTCGAGAAGGCCCTGCCGGGGTTCGAGGAGGTGTACCGGAGCCTCCTCTTCGAACAACTGGGGACCGGTGTCATCGCCGTCCGTGCCACGGCCGGAATCGCCGAGCGGACGCCGGTGTTCTGCCTGCCCGCGGACCCTTCGGCGGCCCGTCTCGCCATCGACGAGATCATCGCGGCGGAAGCCCCGTCTCTCGTCGCTGAACTGTCCTGAGTCGGGTCGGTATCAGTCTTGTGTCCGTTTAGCCGGCTTAATCTGATGTTTGCCGGTCTGGGCCGGGTCGCCGATTTTTTCGACTCCAGCGGGCTGTTCTCCCGGATATCCACCGTCTAAACGTTTAAACCGCCGTGAAAGGTCGTTAACTGCGTCACCCATTGAAGTGGGGACAGCCCACAGACTCGGGTGTCATGTCCGATCGCAACGCGACGCGACGCGGCGTGCTCACGGGTATCGGCGCGACAGTTGCGACTGCGCTGGGCGGTGCGGCCGTCTCCGGTACGGTTGCGGCGGCCGGTCCCTGGGAGTCCGTCGAGTCCCCGACCGGGAACACCCTCCACGACGTCGAGTACACGGCCACCGGTGCGTACGCGGTCGCGGGTGGCGGCATCGTCCTCGAGCGGACAAGCAAGGGCTGGCGGAAGGTCATCGGCGGCGGCCCGACCGGCAACGGCAACAGCCTCTACGGCGCCGACGTGACCGACGACGGCAAGGCCCTGTGGTTCGTCGGCTCGTCCGGTGCTATCGGCGAATACGACGTGGAGTCGGGCGTGCTCACCGACCGCAGCGCCCCGATGGACGTCACCAACAACTTCAACGACGTGTCCGTGACCGGCACCGCCGGCGAGGCGAACGTCTACGTCGCCGGCGACTCCGGGAAGATGTACTACAGCTTCGAGAACGGCGCGAGCGGGACGTGGGACTACACCACGCCCGGCTCGGGGTCGGCCATCAACGCTGTCGACTTCCACGGCGTCCGCTCGGGCCACATCGTCGACGGGAACAAGAGTGTCTTCGCCACCGACGACGGCTCGACATGGAACAAGGTCGGCCTCGCTGACGCGAACGTCAACTTCTACGGCGTCGACTCCGACGGCCCGGACGACGTGTGGGTCTCCGGCGGTGGCGGCATGGTGTTCCACTGGAACGGCTCCGAGTGGACGCCGACCGACACGGGCGACGCCGGCCTGCGCGACATCGAGGTCACCGACGACGACAGTGCCGGCTACACCGTCGGTGGCGGCGGCAAGGTGTACGCCCTCGACGGTGGCGACTGGACCCAGGAGGAGACCCCCGCCGGCGAGAACCTGAAATCCGTCCTCCGCGGCGGCACCGACATCGCGGTCGGCTCGGGCGGGACCATCCTCGAACAGTGACGACGACGCGGTAGCGCTGTCCGGTTCGAGGCGGCGGGACGTCGTAGCCACTGGCTTTTCACCGGCGGGACCACTACGTCCACCATGGATGAAATTCAGGTCCAGGGAACGTCGGTCCCCGCAATCGGCCTCGGAACGTGGCAGCTCACCGGCCCGTCTTGTACCGAGACCGTCGAGGGGGCCCTGGAGATGGGCTACCGCCACATCGACACCGCACAGGCCTACGGCAACGAGCGGCAGGTGGGCCTGGGGATGGAGGCCGCCGCCGTCGACCGCGAGGACGTGTTTCTGACGACGAAGCTCGACGGATCCAACCGCGACGAGCGGAGCGTCCGGCGGTCGACGCGGGAGAGCCTGAACAGACTGGGAACGGACTACCTGGATCTGCTGCTCATCCACTGGCCCAACACCCCGTGGGTGGCGTCGCTGTCGGAGACGCTCGGGGCGATGAACGACCTCGTCGAGGAGGGCCTGGTCCGCCACATCGGCGTCAGCAACTTCTCGCCGTCGCTGCTTGACAGGGCGCGGGACATCTCCGCGGCACCTATCCTCACCGACCAGGTGCAGTACCACCCCTACTGGGACCAGCGCAAACTGCTGGATTACTGCCGTATCCACGACGTGCTCCTGACCGCCTACAGCCCGCTGGCCCGCGGCGGCGTCCTCGACGACCCCGCGCTCGTTCAGGTCGGTAACCACTACGGGAAATCGCCGGCACAGGTCGCGCTCCGGTGGCTGGTCCAGCAGGACGGCGTGGCCGCGATTCCGAAGGCGTCCAGCCGCGAGCACCTCGAAGCGAACCTCGCCGTCTTCGATTTCGAACTCACCGACGCGGAGATGGAGCGGATCCGGGACCCGTCGAAGGTCAAGACCGGCGTGCAGTTCGTCCGCTCGCAGCTGCCGTTCTGAACGGGGTCACTGCCGTTTCCCCCGACCCGTGTTCCTGTATGTTTGTCTAAATAATCACGGATATTTCTACTACTTTCGTTCATTTCTGCACCATAACTGCCATGTACGTTGTCTCGATTGCAGCAAATATTACGGAACGCACAACTATCATAAGCCGTCTGGTCAACGGTTATGTGTGGTGTGTTACCACTAGAGTCCAGTACGGGAACACACCGCCGCATCCACAGCGAGGCCACTGTGTCAGTACACGAATCCGAACCGATACGGCGGAGCATCGAAGTGGAGTACTGGGTCATCGACGACGCGGGCCGGCTGGTCGAACCGGGCGCGCTCGTCGACGCAACCCCGGGAGCGGAGCGGGAGTTCGTCGAGCCACTGCTGGAGGTCAAGACGACGCCGTGTGAGACAGCGACAGCACTGCGCGAGGAACTCCTCGAA
The DNA here is from genome assembly GCF_032027985.1 of Haloarcula sp. 1CSR25-25. Classification (NCBI taxonomy): domain Archaea; kingdom Methanobacteriati; phylum Methanobacteriota; class Halobacteria; order Halobacteriales; family Haloarculaceae; genus Haloarcula; species Haloarcula sp. 1CSR25-25. The sequence continues at coordinate 260,490 of NZ_JAHYBW010000002.1, read as the reverse complement.
CGGCTCGAGGCCGTGTTGCGACGGGGCGACGACCTCGGGAAACGCCTCGTGCCGCTTTCGACCCCGGTCAACGCCGAGGAGATACCGGAGATTCCGTGCGACAGGACCCGGATTCAGAACCGCGTCGTCGGCGACGACTTCGAGTACGTGCGCCACTGCGCCGGCACGCACATCCACGTCGAACAGCAGCCGGGGCGGGCGATAGACCAGTTGAACGCGCTCATCGCTATCGACCCCGCGCTGGCGCTCGTCTCGTCCTCGCCGTACTTCCGTGGCCGGCGGCTGGTCGACGGCGCGCGCTCGAAGCTGTACCGCTGGATGGCGTACAACTCGGTGCCACATCAGGGCTGGCTGTGGTCGTATCTCGGAGACACCGACGAATGGGACCGCCGGCTCGAACGGCGCTACGACGAGTTCGTGACCGCGGCTATCGACGCCGGTATCGACCGCCGAACCGTCGCGGCGAACTTCGAGCCCGAGAGCGCCGTCTGGACGCCGGTCCAGCTCCGGGCCGAGTTCGGCACCGTCGAGTGGCGGTCGCCGGACGCCGCGCTCCCGAGCCAGGTCCTGCGACTCGCCGACGCCGTGGCGTCTCTCATGGACCACCTCAGGGAAACCGAGGTGCGTATCGAGGGGGAGACGGGTCGCGTCACCGACGACGAGATCGTGCTCCCCGAGTTCGACGCCGTACTCGAGTACGCGAACGACGCCATCCGGGACGGGGTCACCGCTGACAGTGTTCAGTCGTATCTCGATAGGATGGGGTTCGACGTGGACGCGTACGAGCCGGTCGCACCGACCTTCGACAGGCCGGAGCCGGTCACGGCTCGCGCGGCCCGGGAAATCCGGCTAGAACACGCCGACCGCCTCCAGGACGACGTGCGACAGGCGGCGCCGGTCGCACTCGACTGAAACCGGAGCCGGCTCGCCGAAGTGGAGCGGTGACCAAGGGTTTAGAAATCGCCGCTCCTACCCCGGGCTATGGTAACGGCGCTCACTGACGATATCTGGTGGTACGACCTCCGGGGCGTCAACGCGACGCTCGTCGACGACGACGGAGCGCTCACGCTCGTGGACGCGGGGCTGCCCTGGCACGGGAACACACTCGTCGCCGGCCTACGCGACGCCGGCTACGAACTCCGGGACCTGGACCGGATCCTGCTGACGCACTTCGATTTCGACCACGTCGGCGGACTGCCGGCCTTCGACGGCGTCGACGTGACCGTCTACGTCGGCGAGCGGGACGCGCCGCTGGTCACCGGCGAGCGGGCGCCGCCGCTGGGAAATCACAAGGGCGCGTTCCAGCGGCTCCTCTCGTCCTTTCTGGACCCGCCGGACAACGACGTCGTCCCCCTGGCCGACGGCGACACCGTCGGCAGTTTCACCGCCTATCACACCCCCGGCCACACGCCGGGTCACGTCTGCTACGTCAGCGAAGCGCTGTCGCTGGGACTGCTGGGCGACCTCGTCCGGGAGGCGGGCGGCCGCTTCGAGCCTTCGCCGTGGCTACTGAGCTACGATACCGACGCTGTCGCCCGGAGCATCAGTGACTTCGCCGAGCGCGCACCGGGCTTCGACATCGCGGTCCCGGGCCACGGAGTCCCGTTTCAGAAAAACGGCACGAAGCGGCTGGACCGGCTTGCGGCGACGCTGTGAGGAAAAACCTGAGAAGGTGGGAGCCTACAGTTCCTCGGCGACCGCATCGGGGTCAAGCAGGTCCGGATCGACGACGAGGTCGGCCTGCCGGCTCGCGAAGTCCGGCAGCGACCCCTCCGCGTAGACGACGACCCGCAGTTCGGGGTTGAGGTCCTTCGCGACGGCGATAGAGGTCGCCTGGGACATCTCGGTCAGCAGGTACACCTCGGCCTCGTGGATGCCGGCTTCTTCCAGCCCAGGTCGGTTACCGATGTCGGCGACTGTGACCGTGTGGCCCTCGGCCTCTAGCGCGTCCGTGAATCCGTTCGGGTCCGTGCCGACGAGAACCACGTTCATTCGTACTCGATAGTCGCCGGCGGTTTGTGGGTCACGTCGTAGACGACGCGGGCGACGTTCTCGTGGGCCCCGGTGATGCGCGACTGGATGCGCTGGAGCGTGTCCCAGTCGAGTTCCTGTGCGCGGGCGGTCATCCCGTCACGGCTCTCGACGGAGCGGACGGCGACGACCCAGCCGTGGACGCGGTTGTCGCCCTTGACGCCGGTGGCCTTGCCGATGACGGCGGCCAGGGCCTGCCACGGCTCGTACTCCTCCAGTTCCTCCTCGACGACGTGGTTGGCCTCACGAGCGACCTCCAGTTTCTCCTCGGTGACCGCGCCGATGATACGGACGGCGAGGCCAGGGCCGGGGAACGGCATCCGCTCGGAGATTATCTCTTCGAGGTCGAGCGCGCGGGCCACCTCGCGGACCTCGTCCTTGTAGAGGTCCCGCATCGGCTCGACGATGCCCTCGAAGTCCACTACCTCGGGGAGGCCGCCGACGTTGTGGTGGGACTTGATGGTCCCCTCGCTCTCGATGCGGTCGGGGTAGATAGTCCCCTGGACGAGGTAGTCGGCGTCGACGTCCCTGGCGACCGTCTCGAACTCCCGGATGAACTGCTCGCCGATGATGTGGCGCTTCTCCTCGGGGTCGGTCTCGTCGCCGAGCGCGTCGAGGAACCGGTCCTGTGCGTCGACGATACGCAGCGAGTCCATGTAGCTGAACGTCTCCCGTATCTGGTCGGTCTCGCCTTTCCGCATCAACCCGGTGTCGACGTAGACGGGGGTGAGCTGGTCGCCGATGGCCTCGTAGGCCAGGGCGGCGGCCGTCGAGGAGTCGACGCCGCCCGACAGTGCGATGACGGCGTTCTTCTCGCCGATCTCGTCTGCGATCTCGGCTTTCGCGTCGGCGATGAACTCGTCGACGTCCACCATCAGTGGCTCACCTCCTCGGTCGCCACGGTATGTGGGTCGTCGCCGAGCACGGCTTCGAGCAGGCCGACGAAGGGCGGGCTGGCGCGGGTCGGTCGGGAGCGGAACTCCGGATGGAACTGCGTCCCGATGAAGTAGGGGTGGTCCTCGGGCGCGAGTTCGAGTATCTCCATACGGTTCCCGGCGCGGCCGGAGAACTTCAGCCCGGCGGCTTCGAGGTCGTCGATGTACTCGGGGTTGACCTCGTAGCGGTGGCGGTGCCGTTCGGTACAGGAGTCGCCGCCGTACAGCGTCGCGGCGAGCGTGCTCGGGTCGATTTCGGTCTCGTGGGCCCCGAGTCGCATCGTCCCGCCCATGTCCTCTATCTCGTACTGTTCGGGGAGGATGTCGATGACGGGGTACGGGGTGTCCTCGTCGAGTTCGGCGGAGTGGGCGTCGTCGAGGTCCAGCACGTTGCGGGCGTACTCGACGACGGCCATCTGGAAGCCGAGACACAGCCCGAGGAACGGGACGTCGTTCTCGCGGGCGTACCGGATGGCGTCGATCTTGCCCTCCGTGCCCCGGGCACCGAAGCCGCCCGGCACGACGATGGCGTCGGCCTCGCGCATGCGGTCGGCGTGGTGGTCGCCCATCTTCTCGGAGTTGACCCACCGGACGTTCACGTCGACGTTCTTCTCCAGCCCGGCGTGTTTCAGCGCCTCGTGGACGGACATGTAGGCGTCCTCGAGGTCGTACTTGCCGACGAGGGCCACCTCGACCTCGCCCTCGGTGTTCTGGGTGACGAGGTCGCGCCAGCGGTTCTCCCGCTCGTCCTCGGGCAGGGCCTCCGAGGCGATGTCGAGTTCCTCCATCACGTACTCGTCGAGGCCTTCCTCCTCGACCATCAGCGGGACGTGGTAGATGTCGTCGACGTCCGGGTTCGAGAAGACGGCTTCCGTCGGCACGTCACAGAACAGCGCGATCTTCTCTTTCGTGTCGATGTCGAGCTTGTCGGAACAGCGGCCGACGAGAATGTCGGGCTGGAGCCCGATAGAGCGCAGTTCCTTCACGGAGTGTTGGGTCGGCTTGGTCTTTTGCTCGCCGTTTTTCGAGTAGGGGACGAGCGTGACGTGGGTGAACAGAATATCGTCCTCGTCCTCCTCGTGGGCGAACTGGCGCAGAGCTTCGAGATAGGGCATCCCCTCGATGTCGCCGACGGTGCCGCCGACCTCGATGATACAGACGTCGTTGCCCTCGGCGGCCTCGCGGATGCGCCGCTTGATGTCGTCGGTGATGTGCGGGATAATCTGGACCGTGCGACCGAGGTAGTCGCCGGCGCGCTCCTTCTCGATGACGTGCTGGTAGGTCTTTCCCGTGGTGACGTTGTGGTCGAAGGTCATGTCGATGTCGAGGAACCGCTCGTAGTTCCCCAGGTCGAGGTCGACCTCACCGCCGTCCTTGAGCACGTACACCTCGCCGTGCTGGAAGGGGTTCATCGTGCCTGCGTCGACGTTCAGATACGGGTCTATCTTGACCGCTGTAACGTCGAACCCGGCGTTTTTGAGTAATCTGCCTGTGCTGGCGGCAGTGATGCCCTTCCCCAGGCCAGACATCACACCACCGGTGACGAAGATGAACTTCCGACCCAGCTCGGGGTCGTAGTCCGTCTCGGGTTCGGTCGGCATACCGACGGTGAACCCCGCGTAGGCTAAACGGTTTCGGAGCGCGCACTGTTCGCCACCCCGTCGCAGTGTCAACGCGGCTACAGTGACGGCTGGATGAGGACGCGCCACGCAGCCACGAGAGCGGCGAGAGAAAGGGCCGAGAACAGCGCGTCACTTGGGCTGGACCCGATGGCGATGAACAGCACGTACCCGGCGACGAACCCACCCAGAAGCGATACCGCGCCGTGTCGCGTCGAGTGAGACACCGATTTCCAGGTATGTGTCGACATAGTTCATTATTTATCAGTATATAGTATAAATGTACCTTGGACCGGCCGTCAGGACCTGAGTACGCCCGACCTGATGGCGACGTACGTCCCGATACCTCCCACCGAGGCGAGAACGAGCGCCCGCGACGGCCCGCCCGCGACCAGCGCAGTCTGCATCAGGACCAGGAGTGCCACCAGCGTGGCGACAAACGAGACGACGGCGAACGCGAGCGGACGGTTCATGCCCCGAGATTGGGGCTGATAGCGCCTCCGTCTTTCGATACCGCCCGGCAGCCGTGGGTATCGCCCCTCGGAACGGCCGCCAGTTACAGATGGTCCCGGAGAAACGGACCGACAGTCTCACCGACACGGTCGGCCTGCCCGACGAAGTGGTGGTCGGCCGGCAGTCGCTCGACCGCGTGTCCCAGGTCGGCGGCGCGGTCGGCGACCGGCTCCCAGTCGACGGTGTCGTCACGCTCGCCGACCACGACCTGCACCGGGCAGTCGACGGCGCCGAGTGCAGCGACGGCGTCGAGGTGCTCGGTCAGTCGGGCCGGCGGTGCAAGCACTGACAGGACCGCCGGCTCGGTCACAGCGTCGCGGTCGGCGGCCGCACACAGCGCCACGGCCGCGCCGAAGCTGTAGCCAAACAGGCCGACGGCGTCGGCGCGCTCGCTCGCCCACGCCAGGGCGTTCTCGGCGTCGGCCCGCTCGCCGCGGCCCTCGTCCCACGGGCCGTAGTCGAAGCGTAGACAGCCGATATCGGGGGCAAGTGCGTCGCTGACCGCCTTCAGGCGGCTGTCGGACCGGGTGCCGCCGTACTGGGGATGTGGCGGGCACGCGACGACGATGGTGTCCGACGCCGGCCGGTCGAGCGACGCGGTGACACGCCGGCCACCTGGCATCCCGACGGTGTCGCCCATGCGTGTTCACTCACCGCACTGCTGTAAGAAATTTAAGGTTGGAGGGACCAATGCGCATGTATGGGAATCCTCTCGCGTGCGTCGTACGTCATCCGCTCGAAGCTCAACGCCGTCCTGAACCGAGCGGAGGACCCGACAGAGACCCTCGACTACAGCTACGAGCAGCTCCGTGACGAACTGCAGGACGTCAAGCAGGGCATCGCGGACCTGACGACCCAGAAGAAGCGACTGGAGATACAGAAGCGCCGCCTCGAGGAGAACGTCGAGAAGCACAACGAACAGGCCCGTCAGGCCGTCGAGCAGGACCGCGAGGACCTCGCCCGCCAGGCCTTAGAGAAGAAAAAACAGAAGATGAGCCAGATAGAGGAGCTGGAGGGCCAGATTCAGGACCTCCAGGGCCAGCAGGACCGGCTGGTCGAGCAGAAAGACGAGCTCCAGAAGCAGATCGAGCAGTTCCGCACAAAGAAGGAGACGATGAAGGCCCGCCACGAGGCCGCGAAGGCCTCGGCGCGCGTCAACGAGGCGATGACCGGCGCGGGCGACGAGATGCAGGACATCAGCCAGGCCATCGAGCGTGCGGAGGAGCGCACCGAGGACATGGAGGCCCGCTCGCAGGCGATGGACGAACTCCGCGAGGACGGGGTGCTCGAAGACCAGCTCTCAGATAAGAGCACGCTGGAGCGCGAACTCGAAGAGGTCCAGCAGAAAGGGTCGGTCGACGCCGAACTCGACACGCTGAAAGCCGAGATGGGGAAAGCCGAGGACGGCGACAGCGGGTCGGCCGACGCCGACGTCTCCGAGGCCGAACTGGAACAGGAACTCGCCGACGAGAGCACACAGGTCGACGTCTCCGAGAGCGAGGTCGAGTCGGAGCTGGACGAACTGAAAGAGGACGACAAGTAGACAGTCGGCTGGTCCCCGAATTTTTTCGCCGGAGCGAGAGACAGCGGACGGCTAGTCCGGGTCCGGGTCGTAGTCCGGACCGACCCGGAGGGTCAGTACGGTTTCACGCACCGATAGCGACAGCGTCTCGTGCGTGCTGAGTTCGCCGTCCCGGCTGAACGTGAGCGCTTCGTCGTGGCCGTCGACAGTAATCTCGTCCGCCCGGACGTGGGTCACGCCGTCGGTATCGAGCGCCAGCAGGCGGTGACCGATGGCCTCCGCGACGAGGTTCCCCGTGGGCATCTGTTCGACGATAGCCACGTCGAGCAGGCCGTCTTCCATGTTTGCTTGCCCGCCTTCGGCGACGAACTTGCGGGCGTTGCCCACAAGCAGGCACGTGGCCTCGCCGGACCAGGTGAACGGCCCGTCCTCGCCGACAACCGAGATGGTGATGTCGAGCCCCTCGAAGCGGAGCGCCTCCTGTGCCCCGGTGAGAAGGAACGCCAGCGTGCCGAACCGCTCTTTGAGGTCGCCCGGGGTCGAGACGCTGGCGTCAGCCGGGAGTCCGGCGATACAGGAGACGAGGAACGGCTCGTCGTCGGCGACGCCCACGTCGACGGTCCGGGTCTCGCCCGTATCGGCGACCTCGACGCCGTGTTCGATGTCCCTGACCCCGATGTTCCCCGCAAGGAGGTTCGCCGTCCCGGCCGGAACGACACTCAGTGTCACCGAGTCCAGGTGGCCGGCATCGTCGAGCCCGCGGACGACCTCGTTCACCGTCCCGTCGCCGCCACAGACGGCGACCTCCGACGCCTCGGCCCGGCCCGCTTCGCGGCCGAACTCGACCGCGTCGCCCGCGGCCGCCGTTTTGTACACCTCGAACCCGCGGGCTTCCATCAGCCGCGGCACGTAGTCCGCGTGTTCGCCGTCGCCGCTGACGGGGTTGAGGATACACCGGCGCGAGCCAATCTGCATAGTACTAGCGAGTCCGGACCGGTACTTATACCGTGGTGATGTCGGGCGGCATCACTCCCAGTTGACGTCGACGGTCCGGTCAGTCTCGCGGAGGATGAAGGGGCCGATAGCGAGCGTTCGCTTCGTTATCGTGACGATACGGAGGATGTACGACAGCAGGACAGTAAACGGGAGTATCGATGCTGTCGTCGTCACCGCAAGCAGCCACAGCACGTCGGGCACGCCGGCAGTGACGCCGACGAGGTCCTGCGCATCGAGGAACAGCAACGAGGTGACTGCGACGGTAAGCGCCGGAATTGCGACGTACAGCAGCGTCCGGGAGAGGTTCGACAGCTCCCACTGGAAGTACAGCGTCTTGAAGTGTTCCCGGGCCGGGCCGAACAGTTCGAGCGTCTCGACGAGTTCCGCGAGCGAGTCGTCGATCTCGTCGGTGAGGTCCTCGGCGTAGGATTCGCGGATACGCCGACCGGCATACAGCTTCCAGGAGTAGTTGTAGTTCAGTGCGGCCTTGACGACGTCGAACTCCCCGAAGGTCCCGCCTTCGAGCTGGTCGGTGACCCCGTCGGCGTTGCTCCGTACGTCCTCAAGATAGTTCGAGAGCAACGCCGCCAGGTCATCATCGAGCGTGGTCGCGTCGACGGCGTCCTGGATGTTCTCGGCCCGTTCGGCCGTCCCGCGGACCAGCGACCGGAGGAACGCCGAGGGCTCTGCCGGACTGACCGGCGTGTCGACGGCGTCGGCCACGTCGGCGCGGAACTGCATCGACCCGTCCATCCGCTCGCGCTGGTCGCCGGCCGCACCGAGTTCCTGTGACAGGACGAGCTGACTCAGTGTCAGGACCAGCGTCACGGCGGTTATGGTCCCCGTAATCAGCGCCTGGAACAGCGTTTCGACCGGGTCGCCGCGGGTCAGCAGCGTCAGAGCCGGCGTGGGGTGAAAGAGCCCGACCGCGAGAATGCCACAGAACAGGACAGCCGAGAGGAGGGCGGTGACGAGCCAGCGGTCCGCATCGAGGAGGAGCCAGAGGAGTCGCGTGTCACCGGCGGCGCGCTCCCGCATGGTGTCGCTCGACTCCCCGCTGTCGGCGGTCATACAGGTCTGCTCGCCCGCCGGACATAAAAGCGCGCGCCCGGCACTCGCCGGGGCGTCGGTGTACCGACGTCGAGAAGCAGTCGACCAGTCGGGCCGCCAGTGACTACCGCCCGGCGAGGAACGTCACGGCGGTCCGCTGTTGCTCGACCTCCGTTTCGAGGTGGTCACGGAACTCGGCGATGTCGATGTCTTTCTCCTCGCGTTCCTTGCGGTCCCGGACCGAGATGGTGCCAGCCTCCTCCTCGTTGTCGCCGATGACACACATGTACGGCACGCGGTCGTCGTGGGCCTGCTGGATCTTCTTGCCGACGGTCCAGGAGCGGTCCTCGATGGTGACCCGGAAGTCGCCGAGCGCCTCCCGGATCTCCTCGCAGTAGCCGATGTTGTCGTCGCTGACCGGCAGCAGCCGGATCTGCTCGGGGGCGAGCCACGGCGGGAACTTCCCGTTGTAGTGCTCGGTCAGCACCATGAAAAAGCGCTCGTAGGAGCCATACAGCGCGCGGTGGATCATCACCGGGCGGTGCTCCTCGTTGTCCTCGCCCGTGTAGGTCAGGTCGAAACGCTCGGGCATGTTGAAATCCAGCTGGACCGTCGGGCCGTCCCAGTGCCGGCCCAGTGCGTCCTCGAAGGCGAAGTCGATCTTCGGGCCATAGAAGGCCCCGTCGCCCTCCTCGACGACGTAGTCGATGTCCTGCTCGTCGAGGACGGCTTCCAGCTGGGACTCGGCTTTCTCCCAGATCTCGTCGCCGCCGACGGACTTCTCGGGCCGGGTGGCGAACTGGACGGTGTAGTCGAGTTTGAACGTATCGAGCGTATCGAGGATGATGTCGACCGTCGCCAGCACCTCCTCCTCGATCTGGTCCGGGCGGACGAACAGGTGGCCGTCGTCGATGGTAAAGGCCCAGGTCCGGGAAAGTCCGGAGAGCTCGCCGCGCTGCTCTTTCCGGTACACCTTCCCGTCCTCGAAGTACCGCACCGGCAGGTCCCGGTAGCTCCAGGAGTTCTGCTCGAAGATGGTCGCGTGGCCCGGGCAGTTCATCGGCTTCAGGCCGTACTCCTCGTCGTTGACGTCCAGCAGGAACATGTCGTCGACGTAGTTCTCGTAGTGGCCCGACTTCTTCCACAGTTCGGTGCGGAAGACGTGGGGCGTCTCGACCTCGTCGTAGCCGGCGTCGCGGTTGAGGCCGGCGACGTAGTCCGAGAGCTCGTTGAGGATCTTCTTGCCGTTGGGTTCATACAGCGGCAGGCCCGGCCCCGTCGTCTCGTCGATGGAGAACAGGTCCATCTCCTGACCGATCTTGCGGTGGTCGCGCTCCTCGGCCTTGCGGCGCTGTTCGAGGAACTCGTCGAGGGCGTCCTGCGTGGGGAAGGCGGTCCCGTAGACGCGGGTCAGCGTCTCGTTGTCCTCCTCGCCACGCCAGAACGCCGCCGAGATTTCGAGCAGGGCGAAGCCGCCGATCTCGCCGGTCGATTCGACGTGGGGGCCCTGACAGAGGTCCTCGAACTCGCCCTGGGTGTAGAAGGAGACCTCCTCGTCGTCCGCGGCCTCGGTTTCGAGGATGTCCTGTTTGAACGGGTTGTCCTCGTAGCGCTCGAAGGCCGCCTCGCGGTCGACGAGTTCGCGTTCGATGTCGTAGTCCTCGTCGATGATGTCCTCGGCCTCGGCCTCGATGGCTTCGAGGTCGTCCTCGTCCAGGTCGACGCCGGTGACGTCGTAGTAGAACCCGTTGTCGGTCCACGGCCCGATTGTGAGCTTCGCGTCGGGGTAGAGCCGCTGCAGGGCCTGCGCGAAGACGTGAGCGGCGGAGTGACGCAGCACGTCGAGGTACTCGTCACTGCTCTCGGTGACGATTTCGAGCTCGACGTCGGCCGTCAGCGGCGCGTGCTTGTCGACAAGTTCGCCGTCGACGACGCCGGCGACCGTGTCGTCACCCAGCCCTGGCCCGATTTCGTAGGCGACATCCTCGACCGTGCTGCCGCGCTCGACCTCTAGTGGGGTCCCGTCGGGCAGCGTGACCGTGACCGTACTCATATCCGAGGATACGACGGCGGCCGGGGATAAGTGTATTGAGACGCGGGCGACGCTGGCGTTACTCTGGCAACAGCGGGTCCGAGTCCTCGTCGATGGCGTCGACGGCCGGCGGGTCAGGCTGTGTCGGCGGCCGTGCCGCGCTCGCCCGTTCCAGCGGTGTGAACGTCGATTCCTCCGCCCCTTCGAGCATGGCGAGCCGGTCCATGACAGTGACCGTCTCCCCGTCGGTCGTGTGCGGCGTCACGCACCTGAGGTCCGACCCCTCGTACTCCGCCAGGAGCTGGACCGGAAACACGAGCGCCCGGTACTGCTCCCCCGAGATTTCCGAGTCCACCGACCGGACCTCGAATGCGGGTTCGAGTGAACAGTTGTTGCGTTTCGCCCATTCCTGAAAGACGCTGACCCGGTTGAGGGCGAACAGCCCCAGTTCGGTCCGCGCCTCCGCCGGCGTGGACGGAATCTGTCGACCAATAACCCGAACGGAGATATCTGACAGCGTGTCGGCATCCGACAGCCCCTGAAGCCGATCGATTACCGCAGCCTGTTGCTGCGTGTGCCCGTCGGGCAGGAGTGAACGAACGTACAGTTCTGCCCGTGTGTCGTCTGGCTGCGTGCTCCCCTGCATCGTATGGGAATCAATGGATAGCGACGGGGAAAAGCATTCCCGTTGACAAGTAATGGGCAGAGCGAGGATACGCTGAACAACGGATGCCGAATCGAACGGTTTCGTCGTCGGTTGGACAGCCACAGGCTGTCTCAATGTGATAGGGAGTACTATGTGGGCACAGTTCGCATGGGAAGCCGCACATGTACGATTCGGTGCTCGTAGCCACGGACGGCAGTTCGGGAACGACGGAGACGCTCGCACATGCGACCTCGATTGCGCGCGACAACGACGCGACGCTCCACGGCCTGTACGTCGTGGACAGGCGGCTCTACCTCGCGGCCGACAAGTCCAACCAGGACGAAGTGCGACAGTCGCTGGAGGAAGAGGGCGAGGTCGCGCTCGACGACATCGCCGTCGGCGGCGAGGAGTCCGGGGTCGAGGTCGTCACGACCATGGAAGAGGGGATTCCCCACAAGACGATCACCGACTACGCCGAACAGGAGGACATCGACCTCATCGTGATGGGGACCCACGGCCGAACCGGGCGGGACCGGGTCGCCAACCTCGGGAGCGTCACCGAGCGCGTCGTCCAGAGCGCGCCCGTTCCCGTCCTCATAGTCCACATCGAGTAGTGCCAGCGGTGAGGGTCGTGCCCGGGGAAGGCAGGCACGACAGCGGGGCACACCCCCAGTAGCACCCCGTTCTGACCGGTATCTTTTCGACCCGCCGACACTACATGGCCAGTATGGACAGCCGAGAGTACGCGTTCGAAGGTGCCACACCGGACATCCACGGATACGCTCACGTCAGTCGCGAGGCGACGCTGGTCGGGGACGTCACTGTCGGCCCGAACGCGAACGTCTGGCCCGGCGTCGTGTTGCGCGGCGACGTGTCGCCAGTCGAGGTGGGTCGCGAATCGGCCATCGGTGACGGGGCCATAGTCCACGCCTCGACCGTCGGCGAAAAGGTGATGGTCGGCCACGGGGCCGTCCTCAACGACGCAGCGGTCAACGACGGGGCGCTCGTGGGCTTCAACTCGACGGTCAGCGACGCCACCATCGGTGAGGGGTCGATTGTCGCGATGGGGACGGTCGTCCCACCGGGCTATGAGGTGCCCGCGGAGTCTTTCGTCCGCGGGAGCCCAGCAATGGTGACGCCGCTGTCCGAGACGACCATCGACCCCAGCGAGGTGTTCGAGGCGTTCAGCTCCGGCGATTACGCCAACCTCGCGGCCCGCCACGAGGACCTGTTCGAGTAACGCCGTGGACGAACGACGGGTCACTTATAGTGGAAGAACCCACACAGTACCGAGCATGGACGAAATCGTCGACCTGGTGACCCGGTCGCTCGCTGACGAGACTGCCGCGGAGTTCACCGAGCGGGTCGACGAACAGGCGATGCAACTCCGGAGAGCCATCGAGGCCGGGGAGTTCGACAACGAAGCGTTCTCCGTCGGCCTGGAGATCGAACTGTACGCCATCAACGCGGAGCCGGACCCGCCCGAACCAGACGAGGGGGAAGACAGCGAGGCAGTCTCCGAGGAAGACCTCGACGACGACCTGAGCGGGTCGGGAGCGGCCGCCTGGAGCGGCTCGCTGGACGCGCCGGCGGAGCAGGACGGCGGCAGCGGCGCCTCGCTCGACCCGGACGCCGGGGGGTCGCTGGAGTCGGACGGGTCGCTGGAACCCACCGAGGGTGAGTCACCGGACCGGGACACCGACGAAGCTATCGAAGATGCCGGCGACGCTTTCGGTCCCGGCGAGGGGCCGTCGCTCGACATCGACCCGGACAGTCCGCTGGCCGACGACGAACCGGAGACGCCCGAGGACGAGCCCGAGCCGGCCGTCGAGTCGTCGGTCGCGGACGGGACGGACGACGAGCCATACATGGACCCCGAGGACTGGCGCGGGCGGCTGACACGCCTGCCTGACGTGGTGTTCGAGGGCGAGGCCAACAAGGAACTGGGCCTGCACAACGCCGAGGTCAACACCGAGCCCAACAGCTTCGACGAGACGGGGATGGAGGTCCAGACGACGGCGGTGGAGATGCAGACGAAACAGGCCCGCCAGCAGGCGAGCGAGCACAACTGCGAACTCGTCCTCGACGCGATGTGGACCATCCCCCCAGAGGAGGGCAGCGAGCAGTACCTCTCGGCCCACGAGACCCGCGACGGGGTCGTCCTGGCCGACAACATGCGGCAGGCGCCCAGATACGTGGCGCTTGACAACGAGGCGCTTGACAACGCCGACGGCAGCATCGACTTCGACGTGCCGGGATACAGCGGCTCGTTCCCGACGATTCTGTTCGAGTCGCTGGCCACGTCGATCCAGCCACACCTCCAGATTCCCGACGCCGGGGCGTTCCCCGAGTACTACAACGCCGCGATACGGACGCTCGGGCCGCTGCTCGCGCTGTCGGTGAACTCGCCGTTCCTCCCCGCCGATATGTACGACGACACCGACGGCGAGTGGCTCTGTGCGAACACCCACCACGAACTCCGTATCGCGGCCTTCGAGCAGTCGGTCAACACCAGCGAGAACCCGAAGGTCCGGGTCCCGCGGGACCTCGACGACACGACGGACGTGGTCGGCCGCGTCGTCGACGACGACCTGTTTGCGCCGTTCCTCCGGGAGTTCCTGCACGACGACGACCGGGCGGCGTTCGAAGACGAGTTCTGGGAGTTCGACCACAAGCGCGGGACCTACTGGCGCTGGCTCAGGTGTGTCGTCGGCGGGACGGCGGTCGAGGGAGCCAGCACCGAGCGGTCGCTGCGCATCGAGTACCGCCCGCTCCCGACCCAGCCCCACGTCAAGGACATGATCGGGCTGCAGGCGCTGACGGTCGGCCTCATCCGCGGTCTGGTCGTGGCCGACCACCCTGCCGCGGAACTGCCCTGGCAGGAGGCCAGGCAGAGTTTCTACAGCGCCGCAGAGGACGGCATCGACGCCGACCTGTCCTGGGTGACGGCCGAGGGCGAGCGGACGGCCGACCACGACGAAATATACGACGAGGTTTTCCAGTACGCCCGCCTGGGACTGGCCGAGCAGGACGTCCCGGAGGCCCGCATCGACGAGTACCTCGGACCGATCGAGGCCCGATACGACGCCGGGACGACCCCGAGCGACTGGAAGGTCGACCGGGTTCGGCAGTCCCTCGACGACGGTGAGGACCTCTCGACGGCGATCCAGTCGATGCAGCGGGACTACATCGAGGCGAGCCGCGAGCACCACTCCTTCGACGAGTGGCTGTAAGCGGCCTGTCCCGCGGCGGAGCGGCTTCGGAGCCACAGGTTGCACTGCCGGAGGGCGGGTTTTATTCGTTTGACACCTTTAGGGTCGGGTGATGGTATCCACAGGCGACACAGCGCCGGACATCTCGGCGACAATCGCGAACGGTGAGGTAGAGGCCTTCGAACTGAGCGACCACCTTGGGGACGGACCGGTCGTGCTCGCCTTCTTCCCGGGCGCGTTCACGGCGCCGTGCTCCAGCGAGATGGTGGCCCTGCAGGAGCACCTCGGGGACTTCCAGGACGCCGGCGCGACGGTGCTCGGAGTCAGCGCCGACTCGGCGCTCTCGCTGAACGCCTTCCGTGAGGAAAACGGCCTGGAGTTCGACCTGGTCAGCGACATGGGCCGGTCGGCGATTCAGGGCTACGGCCTCGAAATCGACATCGAGGACCTCGGGCTGCTCGGCGTCGCGAACCGCGCCGTGTTCGTCGTCGACGACGGCGGCGAGGTCACCTACAGCTGGGTCGCCGACGACCCGACCACCGAGCCGGACTACGAGGAACTGCTGGACGCCGTCCAGTCGGCGTAAGCGGGTCCCTCTGAACCCGGGTTTTATCGGCACTCCCTCGCAGCTACGCGTCTCACGTCCGGTGAGCGCCGGTGCCGGCCGACACCCCGGTCAGGTCGAACACGTCAGCGTCGAGCGGGACGCCGGTGTAGGGGTCTGACTCCAGCAGGAGCGCCCCGTCGAGGTCGACGTAGTCGACGAGCGGCGCGAGGTGGACCGCCGCGGCGATGCTGGCGTTGGACTCGACCATGCACCCGAGCATCGTATCGAGGCCGTGAGCCGTGGCGGTGTTGAGCAGCCGCGTCGCGGGCCTGAGCCCGCCGCACTTGACGAGTTTGGCGTTGACGATGTCGCAGGCGTCGGCGACTCGCGGCACGTCCGACGCAGTGACACAGGACTCGTCTGCAGCCACCGGGATATCGGTCGCGTCAGTCACGCGGCGGAGGCCGTCGACGTCGTCGGCCTCGACGGGCTGTTCGAGCATCGTCGCGCCGGCGTCGGCGAGCCAGCCCGCCCTGTCGATGGCCTCCGCGGCCGTCCAGGCGGCGTTGGCGTCGACCCGGAGTTCCGCGTCGGGGGCCGCCGTCCGGACCGCGTCCAGTCGCGCCCGGTCGTCGTCGGTCCCGAGTTTGACTTTCAGATGGGCGAAGCCGTTGCCGGTCGCCTTCCCGGCTTTCTCGGCCATCCGCTCGGGCGAGTCGATGCCGACCGTGTACGTGGTCGGCGGGACTGCGTCGGGGTCGAGCCCCCACTGGCGGTACAGCGGCAGGGCCAGGCACCGAGCGGCCAGGTCGTGGACGGCGATGGAGAGGGCCATCCTGGCGGCGGGCTGGTCCGGCGCGCGGTCGCCGAGTGCCCGCTCGATGCGCTGCTGAGCATGTGGGTCGCCGATGCGGTCGACGGCCTCACAGAGCGAGGGGAGCGTCTCGGCCACCGACTGAGCGCTCTCGCCGTAGTACGCCGACGGCGTGACGGCCCCGATTCCGGTGGTGCCTTCGTGGGAGAGTTCGACCACGACGGTCTCGCTGGTCTCGCTGGTCTCCCGAGAGATTCCGAAGGGGTCCGACAGCGGCAGGTCGTGGCGGTCGACGGTCCAGTTCATACGATAGCGTCCAGTACCTCGTCGGGGACGCCGTGGCGGACGGGGTCGGTCGCCGGTGCGTCGAGGGTCTCCCTATACCCCGCGACGGCATCCGCGGCCGCGCCGTCGTCGAGATGGCGCGTGTTCAGCATCCCCGCGGCGACTGACGCGTCCGAGACGGGCGCGGCGAGGCGCTCGTAGATGTCGACGTACTCGGGGAGCGGCGGAATGTCGAACGACTCGTAGCCGTGAATCGCCTCACGGCCGGCTTCGTGGCACATGACGAGCGCGTCGGGGGCCGACCCGTGGAGGATGCTCGTCGTCACGCCCGAATAGGCCGGGTGGGCCAGTGCGCCCTGCCCCTCGACGACGAGGAGGTCCGCCGCCCCCGCTTCTTCGACCAGCCGTTCCACCGCGCCGGCGGCGTAATCTGCGATGACGCGGTCGATGACGATGCCCCGGCCGGTGATGGCGATGCCGGTCTGGCCGGTCGGGACAACGGCGGCGTCGAGGCCACGCTCCCGCGCGGCGTCGCGAATTTCGAACGACGCGGTCATCTTCCCCGTCGAGCAGTCGGTGCCGACGGTCGTGACGACCGTCGCGTCGACGTCACCGGCCGTGCCCGCTGCCACGGTCAGGTCTTCGGGCGGTTTTCGGAGGTCGTGCAGCTCGGCGTCGTGTTCCTCGGCGAGGCGGGCGAACTCCTCGTCGTCGGTCAGGAAGTAGTGGAGTCCAGAGTACACGTCACAGCCGCGTTCGAGCGCCGTTCGCACGTCGGCGCGCCAGGACTCGTCGAACTCGCCGCCGATGGGCGAGATGCCGATGACGAGCGCGTCGACGTCGGGCACGTCGGCCATCGACGCGACGATCGGGGCGTCCTGCACGTCCGGGAGCGTGTCGTGGACGCGCTGTCCGGCCCGTCCGCGGTCGACGAGTGCTCGCACCGCTCGGTCACCGTACCGCAACAGCCCGACGGCCGTCTTGGCTCGGTCGGGGAAGGCGTCGTGTGTCAGAATGGCTACGGCCATAGCCGGACAGAATCGCCGCCCCGCGAAAAAGCTACGGAACCGGCACCGACGGAGTCGGGGCGAACGGGTCCCGAACTACGGCACGCGCAACCGGACCGTCCACAGCGACCGGACGGCGTCGTCCAGTGCCTCGCCAGGCTTCCCGGTCGCGTCGACCGGCTTCGTCGCCGTCGCGAGGTCCTCGAACTCGTGGATGACCGACCCCTCGCCGACGACGTACAGCCGGTCGGGCGAGACCTCCTCGATAGCGGCCCGACAGCGGTCGAGGTGTGAGTCTATCTGCTGGTCCCGGAGCCGCTCGAACCGGCCCTGCGAGAAGCCGCCCTTCGAGTGCTGGCTTTTCAGCTCCGAGTCGAACCCGTGGAACGCGGTCCGCTCGCGGCCGTCGTATTCGCCCATAGCGAACAGGTCCGAGCGGACCAGCGCGACGACGTGTTCGCCGGTCGGCTCGAACCACGACCGCTCCAGCCGAACGGCGTCGGCCCACTCGGTGAACGGCGACGGCGGCGCGGGGACGGACAGACACGCCGACAGGAGGCCGGCATCGTCGGTGACCGCGAGACACGGCGCGGCGCTGGCGACCAGCGACGCGCGGTCGCCGAAGGCGTCCCGGACCGGGCCGGGCAGGGAGCGCTCGGCCTCGACGTAGGCGGTGAACACGCCCTCCGGCTCCGTCCCGAAGGACTCCAGCCGGTCGAGAACCGCACTCAGCCGCGCCCGGCTGAGCGTCTCCTCGGCCCGGAACGTCGATTCGCCCTCCTCGTTCTGGAGGCGCTCGACGCGATCCTGCAGTTCGGCCACGCGGTCCTCCAGCCGATTGACCTCGGCCTCGGCCCGCTGGCGCTCGGTCGCTGCGTCGGCGCGGCGCTCCGTTTCGGCGTCGAGCTGTCGTTCGAGGTGGTGGTTCTCCTCTTCGAGTTCGGCCACCCGCTCTTTCAGCGACGCTCGTCCCAGCAACCGGTCAAGCATCGACTGGATGCCAGACGGGGACGGGCTTAAAAGTGACTTCCCCGGACCGAAGGCGGAACTGGGAGCGACAACGGCGAGCCGCTCCTCGATATCCGGAGTGACTGTTCCAAGGCTGATGGGTCTGGCCCTGTCGAAATCCTCAGGAGGTGATAGAAACGGGGTGCTGAATGCAGAGGATGACTCAGTAGGATGGTGCTGACAAACGTGTTCACCTACCGCGCCGGACTCATCGAGTCGAAGAAAGCGATTTATATACTCCTCTCGAAATCGGGGCTATGCCCTCTGGTTTTGTCGACAAAATTGAGCGCTACGCAATCTTCAGGCTGGATTCAGAGGGATATGTCCGCACGTGGAATGCTGGAGCCGAACAGATCAAGGGCTATTCCAGAGACGAAATCAGGGGAACGCACTACAAGACCTTCTTTCCGGATGAAGCAGTCGAAAATAGAACTCCGCAGCGGTTGCTCGACCGCGCTGAAACCCAGGGGTCAGTAACAGGTCGAGGGTGGCGTATCCACAAAGATGGCAGTCGGTTCTGGGCGGATTTCACACTCACTGCTCTCTTTGACGCGTCGGGGGAGCTCTCCGGGTTTGCGAAAGTCCTGCAGGATACGACTGCTCAGCGACACTACGAACAACAGCTGGAACGACAGAACGAGCAGTTAGCAGAGTTTGCCAGTCAGGCGAGCCACGACCTCAAGAATCCGCTCGGAGTCGCACAAGGTCGACTGAAACTTGCCGGTGAGGAATGTGACAGCCGCCATCTCGATGTTGCGGCCGATGCCGTCGAACGCGGTCTCACGCTAGTGGACGACCTGCTAACGAGAGCACGTGACAGAGACCGAGCTGGTGAGGTTGACGAGATCAACCTCGCACAAATCGCCACCCGATGCTGGCAGACTGTTGACACAGCCACCGAGACGCTCGTCGTTGACACTGACCAGACGGTTACTGCCGATCCAATCAGACTGGAACAAATACTCAGTAATCTCTTCGCTAATGCGGTCAAATACGGGCCAGATGGAGTGACTGTAACCGTTGGTGAACTTGACGATGGATTCTATGTCGCCGATAGTGGACCGGGCATTCCTGAAAGTAGACGTGAGCGAGTGTTCGACAAAGAATATTCGAGCGACGGAACCGGTCTTGGACTCCATATCGTGCAAGAAAACATCGCTGGACAAGGGTGGAAAATCAGCGTCACCGATAGTGAGACCGGCGGGGCTCGGTTCGAAATCACTGGCGTTAGATTTGCCGATGAATAGACGGGCCGTGTCGTGAGTTAATCACCAGGTCGGCATTCAAAACGGCTGCTTCATTTCAGGTTAGGGTGGATGAGTCCACTGCTCAGTAGACTTGCCTATTGATTATAGTAGATGTGATCACAGTGTGATAGTGACACGAGCTCTCTACTGAATGAAGGGTGCGTATCGGCCAGCAGCGTTCGAGCGTCAGTGGGGAAACCGACCACTACAGATGCGACTCGCCCGTTTTACTTGTTATTATCAGGTTTCAGTTCGCCTCGCCCTGTTCAACCTCAAATATCTCGTCTGCAGTGAGTCCGTGGGCTTCTTCGTGAACTTTCTCACCCGCTTCTTTGCTTGGGCCTTCGAACAGACAGAAGACGGCACCTTCGTCCTCGTCGACCCAGTAGTTCAGGTATTTCACACCGTGTTTCTCTTGGGCTTCGACGTCTTTCTGGTGTGCCTCTACAACATCTTCGACAGTTGCATCGACATCTCTGTGGACGTCCATATACAGTGGCATGGCACATAGGAATACAGTCGAGAACATAATAAAATGCTAACAATTTCACGCAAAGCCGATTTTTGATTAACTGAACAACTGTTTACGGTCACAGTTCTCGAGACGGGTTCACAGATTGCAATCCGCAGTGATACCCTGTATAGAGCAATCCACAATTTTGTTCTCACCGGGAGGTCGCTGGCCGATACGCGCGCTGTATCCAGCACGGTTGCTGAGTTCTCACGTATCGAGAGTTTCAACGGAGGCCTTCTCTCGGCAAGGTAAACGAGGCACACTCTACCGGGTCAGGACGGGTTGGAATCAATGTCGTACCGAATATCAAGTTATTTGGTAACAATAGACATGGTACTGCGTGGAGTACGGTTACGACACCACAGCCCGTTCGAGTGTCGAAGAGAGTCCAAATGAAATCACCCAGTCACCAGAGATAGAAAGCCGGTAACTCCTGAGACTATGGCATTCCCAGACCTCGCCGTCAACGCTATTTACACCATCCTCTGCCTGGTGCCAGGATTCGTTACCGTCAAAACAGTGACCTACGCCACCGACCTCGAGCCAGAGATGAGCGAGTTCGAGAAGTCCACGTGGAGTTTTGTCGCGAGCGGTGTCGCGCTGTCAGTGTCGTACTTCTTGTACGCCGCAGCCATGGGAATCGTAACGGGACGCTTCGTTCTGATTCGCTCTCTCGACATTACGTGGGTGGAACTGGTCGCGATCTATCCACTTCTCCTGTTTGTGGCGGTCATGCTGGGATACCTCTGTGCGAAGTTGTTCGGTTGGACGCTCGAGACATCGACAACCACACCTGCCGAGAGCGTCCGGTGAGCAACCGCAGGGGGAAGCGACAGAACACTGAGACGCTCGTTGTCACGGACCCACAGAGCCCCGTAGGACCTCGCGGCGCTGGTTCGACTGTTGAGTGGACCGTTCCTGGAGAGGTGACCCATCCGAATCCGAGTGTCCGATACCTGTTTTAGGTGTCAATTATCCGATTAATTTCCAGGCAGATGATAGATGCAGTAATCAGTCTGCAGGACGCCACATGCCACCGAACACATCGCGTTGCTACCTCTCGATAGAGTCGCGCCTTCAGGCTGTCATCGTCGCCGCTGCATCGAGGAGCCGTCGGTCAATCTGGCGTCTCGCCGTCATCCATCAGAGACGACATGATGAGCCGCTTGATGCCACGTCTGAGGAGACCGCTGGCAGCAGGTTGAGAGATGTCCAGATCGGCGGCGACCTCGCTGAGGGTTGCGTTCCGTGGTTCTTCGAAATACCCTGTTTCGAATGCGACGAGGAGCGCCTCTCGCTGGCTGTCGGTCAACCCGGCGTCCGTATTGCCTAAGCTGGCGTATTCGTTCACGCGCACCAAATCGATATCGATGTCGTGCTGCTGGGCATAGTCCCAGAGGTCAACCAGGTCCGTCCGGTCGGGCATCCAGACTGTTAGAATCCAGGCGCTGCCGTCGTTCTCCATGTCGAGGATGACGCCGTTCGCGGAGGAGATTACAGGCGAGAGAATCTTCGCTTCGTCCGTGTACTCGAAGCTGTATATGGCCTCATTGTCTCTGGTGTCGATGACGCGTTCGAATTCGCCGACGGTGCTGTCGTTCCGTAATCCGTCTTCGAACTGCTGGAAGTCGGACGATTCGATGTGATAGAAGAACTTCCCCGACGTCGGGTCTGTTCCCGCCTCCGACACCGACCTGACCTTCGAACTCCGGTCGTGGGTAACGGTCTCTGTGAGCACTATGTCGGGATGCTCGGCCCGGACGACGGCCTTGATATCGCTCATTGTTCTGTAGGGTAGTAGTTTGAGTGTGCCAAGACGGACAAGTAAGCGTTTGTTTGAGACGCCCGGTCGTAATTTATATCACGGTTCTCGGTACCGGGGATGTAACGATGGCTGTGCGGTAGCTTAACTGGGTCGGTTGGTCGTGGTGTCTGAACGCGAGGACGCTGTCCGATTCTTCATGTCCCATCTGCGCCAATCACTCGGGGAGGGTCACTCGGAGATCACCCCACTGGTTCGGCACGTTCCCGCGCAGCGATGTCGCGGGTTCAGACCTGATGGTTGAACAGGGAGGCCCAGATACGTCCGACCCAACTGCTTTCGGACGACGGGGTGGTTCCGGCAGGGAGATAGAATTTGGATTCGGTAGCTCTGTCCCAATCGTCGGCGTGGTTCCGCTGTGACATACAGGTCAATAGAAGCCCCCAGTCCGCATTGGTCTGTAGCTTAACCGTATAACCTGCTTATAACCCGGTTCGAAGATGCCATGCACTCCTGCCCGCTCGGTGGAAGCGGTGGACTTCACCAGAGCGGCGATGCGACGCCGTCAGACCGCTGTATCGGGCAGTGTCGGCGTCCCCTCAGAGAGTGAGAGCAGTTGCGCGGCGTGGTCCGCCTTCGCCAGGAACACTTCTTCGAGGCTGGGCGGGTTCCGGACGTT
The DNA here is from genome assembly GCF_032027985.1 of Haloarcula sp. 1CSR25-25. Classification (NCBI taxonomy): domain Archaea; kingdom Methanobacteriati; phylum Methanobacteriota; class Halobacteria; order Halobacteriales; family Haloarculaceae; genus Haloarcula; species Haloarcula sp. 1CSR25-25. Next base: position 238,071 of record NZ_JAHYBW010000002.1, on the reverse strand, counting down.
GGCCTCCTCGAGCATCGTTTCGGGAACCACGAGTGTGTCCGCCGGGACCTGCTCGTCCCCGTGGACGGCGAAGTGCTGGGACCCGAGTTTCATGACGAGCGGATAGTCTGTGCGCTCTACCCCCTCGCCGGAGGCGTACAACTGTTCGTTCACTCGTTCGTGCTGCTCGCGACACATCGCGGCCGCCGTATCGTCTCTCGGTTCGACGTAGAGGCGGCCGAGGTAGTATCCTCGCGAAAACTGTTCGAACATCGGTGCGTTCGAATGTGTGCCATTGACACACATAAGTGTTCGCCGGCACGCTTTTGCCGTCGTGCAAACAGCGCGGATGCAGCGGGTCGGTGACGGGGTGTCGGCTCCCGTCCGACAGGGCTATGCCGCGAGCGGCCCCGAGTCGACGCATGAGCGAGCAGCGGGGGCCGTTGCCACGTCGGTACGCACGGTACTACCTGGAACAGACGCCGAGCCTCGTGTGGTTGCTGGTCGTCAACGCCGTCGCGATGCTCGTCGGTATCCGGTACTACGTCGAGACGATGCCCGAGGTGTCGACGTTTCTCTGGCCGCTGTACGCCGACTCGCCGGCGGCACTGTTCCTGATGACGCTGTCGGTGGCCACCCTCCTGCCGTTCCTCGGCAAGCCGCTCGAGGAGGTCCCGCTGACGGTGCCGCTCGCGTACCTCCATACGATTGCGCTGGTCTGGCTGGTCAAGATGGGGCTGTGGACCGTCGTGGCGTTAAACATCGGCTTCGACGCCTACTTCCCGGCCCCGTGGGCGTATTTCGGCATCATCGTCACCCACCTCGGCTTCGTCGCCGAGGGGCTGTTAGTCCCTCACTACGCCCGGACGACGAAGGGCGCGCTCGTGACCGCGCTGGTGCTGGCACTCGGCAACGACGTGCTCGATTACGGCTTCGGATATCACCCGCCGTTGCGGTACGACCCGGGCCTCGTGCTACCTGTTGCCACTGTCGCACTCTCGGTGCTATCGGTAGTGATTGCGTGGCGGCTCCTCCCGTCCGAAAAGACTACTCAGATAACAGCTTAAACGCTCTTGGACTATCTGCAGTTGTTTCAGGCGACTGTGAACGACACGAACGAAGGCGTTTCTTTTTCATGCGGGAGGGCAGAGGTGATGGTACGAATGAGTCCACGCCAGGCCACGCTCCTCACGGTGCTGGTCATCGTCGGGACTGTCGCTGTCGGCCTCCCGGCCGTGACGGCACAGGAGACCGCGACGGAGACAGTGGCCACGCAGAACGACTCCGCTAGTGGGATGGGGGCGCAGCTCACGGCTTTTCTCCAGTCGAACTCTGCCGCCGCGAACGACACCGTCGAAAACGGGATGTGGCAGTCGGCGTACGACCGATCGAACGGAACCCAGCGAGCCGAGCTGGTCACGAACCGGGCCGGCTCGCTCGAACGGCGTCTCGAACGGCTGCAGGAGCGCAACGCCACCATCGAACGGCGATACGAGAACGGCTCGCTCTCGGAGCAGGCCTACGTGGCCCAGCGGAGCCGGCTCACTGCGGAGATTGCGGGCCTGCAGACCGCGGTTAACGACACCGACGCGGCCGCCGAACAGGCAGGCGTGAACGACAGCGCACTGGAGCGGCTGAAACAGAGCGCCAGCAAACTCTCCGCCCAGCAGGCAGCGTCGGCCGCCCGCGGCATCGCCGGACCGCCAGTTACCCCGGGCCAGGGACCACCGGACGACGCCGGGAACGAGCGAAGTGAGCAGGGACCGCCCGACGACGGTGCAGTCAATCAGAGCGACCGAGAGCCACCGGCCGGTACGTCCGGGCAGGGTGCAAACGAAAGTGAACGGGGACCGCCGGATGATGGGTCCGGGCAACAGGGAAACGAGGGCGAGCAGGGGCCGCCGGATGATGGGCCCGGGCAACAGGGAAACGAAAGCGAGCAGGGGCCGCCTGGTGATGTGCCCGACGACAGCGAAAACGGAACCGAAGAATCCGACGACGCTGCCGGGGGCGAGGGAAACGGACGTGAGCAGGGTGCGGGACAGGGCAACGATAGCGGGGACCGCGGTGCGTCCGGGACTGAATCCGGTGACAAGGGGAACGGGAACGACAGCGATACCGCCAGAGATGGTGCCGATTCAGATGACAGTTCCGACGCCGACGATGCGGCCGACACGACTGATTCTGACGACGGTTCAGACGGTGACAGCGATGCTAGAAACGACGGAGAGAACCAGGGAAATGACGACGGGCAGGGAAGTGACGGCGGACAACCCGGCGATGGCGGAAGCGGCCAGGGGAACGGGAACAGCGACTCATAGAGCCCACTGTGGGCCTCCCTGCTAGCGTGACCGGAAGACCAGACAGCAAACCGCCCGACGAGAGTCATCCTTTTGAACCGTGACCCGCTACCAACGTATCGATGGACTCCGCCGAGTTACTCAATCTCCTTGGAAACGCCAACCGCCGGCGGATACTCAAACTACTCGCACACAAACCCTGCTACGTCACGGAGATAAGCGAGTACATCGGCGTCAGTCCGAAAGCGGTCATCGACCACCTCCAGAAGCTCGAAGACGCCGGGCTCATCGAGTCCCGGACCGACGACCAGCGCCGGAAGTACTTCTCTATCGCCCGTAATCTCCGCCTCGAGGTCCGCGTCTCCCCCTACGAGTTCGGCACCAAGAGCGCCTATCCGGCAAATCCCGAGTTCGAGATGCCGTCCTGCCGCCATCTCTCGATCGACGTGGGCGCCGCCTCCGACGGTGACTTTCACGACCTGGCGCGGGAACTGGAGCATCTCCAGCAGCTGGAAAACGAGCTATCGCTGGCCCAGCGATGGGTCCAGGCCCGCATGACCGACGTGCGGGACCGCATCGACTCCGGCTTCGAGAACGGCGACGGCCGACTGTACGCAGAACTGGTCAGCGGACTCGCGAACGGGTTCGACACCGTCCCGGCGCTGGCCCGGGAGATCGAGGCCCCGCCGGAAATAGTCGAGGAAGCACTCACCCGACTGGCGGACGACGACGTGGTCGAACGGACCGACGACGGCTGGGAGATCGTCTGAGAGAGCGGTCACTACCGCGCCGGTGCGACCGACAAGAGCCGCACTCGGTACGAATCTCGGGGAGGAATACCAAACTGCGCTGTGCGGTCCGCTGTGGCGTCGAATATATTCGGGGAGCAAACATGACACAAAGAGGTTGTTTTGTGGTACACTTATGATTCTCAAGTATGAGAACATAGTATGGTAAATAGAGAGATGCACAGACGGACTCTCCTGTTCGGGCTCGGGGCGGCGGGGGTCGGCACGCTCACCGTCGGGTCGGGCAGAGCACGCGCCGGCCAACCAGACCGTCACATCGTCGGAACACGGACTCGGGCAGCGACAGACGCCGCAAGGCGGCAGGCCGACTCGGTCCATCGAGTGCTGGATTTCGACGATATCGGACAGGCCGTCGCCGGTCGGTTCGCCGACGAGGCGCTCGACAACCTCGAACGGAACCCGAATGTGCGATACATCGAGCGCGACGACGAGATGCGAGCTATCAGTATCGATTCTGACGACTCCGAGGTGCCGTGGGGCATCGACCGGGTCGACGCGGAGAAGGCACACGCCGACGGGGCAACCGGAAGCGGTGCTGACGTGGCGGTAATCGACACCGGAATCGATTCCGACCACCCGGACCTCCGGGACAACCTCGGGACCGGCAAGGCGGTCGCGGAGGCGAGCGGGTCGGCCGCGGAGCCCTGGGACGACGACAACGGACACGGGACACACTGCGCCGGAATCGCTGACGCGGTGGACAACAGCGAGGGTGTCGTCGGTGTGAGTACGTCGGCGACACTCCATGCAGTCAAAGTCCTCGACGGGGACGGGAGCGGCACGTACTCCGATGTCGCCGCCGGTCTCGAATGGGTCGCCGACCAGAGACATGACGTCGGCAGCCTGAGTCTCGGCGGCCCGAAGTCGAGTACGATAGAGGACGCGTGCCAGTACGCCTACGACAAGGGAGTGCTTCTCGTAGCGGCCGCGGGGAACGACGGAAACGACGTCGAGGAGACGGCCCCGGCCACCTACTCGACGGTGATGGCTGTCACCGCGACCGACGAGACCGACTCCCTTGCGAGTTTCTCGAACTACGGGAGCGACGTCGAACTCGCCGCGCCTGGCGTGGACATTGTCTCTACGTACCCCGGCGGCGGGTACGAGACGTTCTCGGGAACCTCGATGGCCTGCCCGCACGTCAGCGGTGCGAGCGGGCAACTGATGGCAGACGGTGACAGCCACACCGACGCCCGCAAGCGACTGACGGACACAGCGGAAGACCTCGGCCTGTCGAGCAGCGAGCAGGGCAGCGGACTGCTCGACGTCGAGGCGGCAGTGGGCGGCTCGACCGACACCGCGCCGAGCGTGTCGTGGGTCGCGCCGAGCAGCGGCGAAACCGTCAGTGGCACCGTCACTGTCCAACTCGACGCGTCGGACAGTGAGGACGGTGAGGACGCGTTAGACGTCACCTACACCGTCGACGGTGGGTCGTCGCGGTCTGCAGCGTACAACGCTACCACCGGCTACTACGAGGACGCCTGGGACACCACCGCCGTCGCCGACGGGGACCACTCGCTGGAAGCGAGCGCGACGGACTCGGCTGGCAACACGACCACCGCGACCGTCACCGTCACCACCGAGCGCGCGCCGACAGTGGATAGCCTGTCCGCGGGAGAGGTCGAGACGAGCACCGACGCCGCCGAGTTCGACGTCGACTGGCAGGTCAGCGACGACGACGGCGACCTCGCTACCGTGGACCTCTCGCTGACCGACGACACCACCGACGGCTCCGAGGACTCCGCGAGCGTCTCTGTCGGCGGTGATACTGTGACCGACACCACCCGTCTCGTGGCCGCCGGCGACGACGCCGCTGGCCACAGCTACACTGTCGACCTCGTCGTGACCGATAGCGCCGGACAGACAGCCTCGGACTCCACGACCGTGAGCGAAACCGAGTCCACCGACTCCGCGCCGAGCATCGAGACGTTCAGCGTGTCTAACGGGAACCGGAAGAACCCGCATGCCGAGATCACCGTCGACTGGTCAGTGGGCGATGCCGACGGCGACCTCGATACCGTGACGGTCATCGTCGACGACGTCGACGAAACAGAGACGTTCTCGACCGCGAGGGACGTGAGCGGTAGCAGTGCATCGGGGACCGAGTCGGTCACGGATAAGCGCGATTCGGGCGACTACAACGTGACCCTCACCGTCACCGATGCGGCCGGAAACGTGACCAGCAGCACGAAAACGCTCACCGTCTAACCGGTGTATCACGGGCAACGAGGGAGAGGTTCTCCCGGCAACGTCGCGATGGTCTTGCCGCTGGATGCCGACCCGGCCCTGTCGCGTCACAGCTCCCGCGTCAGCCCGCTTCGCAGGTCACGGCCGAAGTAGTGCCCGACGAGCGCGAGCACGAGGCCGATACCGCCGGCGATAGCGAACAGCCGTGGCCCGTTCAACCCCGCGGCGAGCTGTGGGAGGAGCGACAGCACAGCTACGACCCCGCCGCTGACGCCGCCGGCGAGACCGACTTCAAGATAGCGGCGCTCGCTGGCGAGCAGTCCGTAGACGAACCCGCCGAGCAACACGCCGACAAGTTCGGTCGCGGGAACCAGTGGTATCAGCCCGCCAAGCACCATCCCGCCGCCGACCGCGCCGAAGGCGAACAGCAGCGCCCGCAGTGAGAAGTAGCTCCCGCCGTCGTCGGTGGTGGAGGCCTCCGCTGTGCGCGATTTCCCGACAGCAACGTCCCCGTCTGTCGACTCTGTCGCGCCGACATCGACGCCGAGGTCACTGCCCGACGCGTCCGCGTCGCGGGTCCGCTCCTCGGTTCGTTCAGCCATACAGAGTCTGGGACCGCGAGCAGTATGGTCCTTGTGGGGTCTGCCAGCAGTCGTGGTCGAGGGGATGGGGCGGCTCAGATACCGAGCCAGTCGTCGTTGCTGACCGAGTAGCCGTTCGACCGACAGAACTTCGCCGCCTGTCGGCGGACGTCGCGGGACCCCGGCAGCTTCTCTTTGTCGTGGATGCGCTCGATAATCCAGTCGGCGATGACCCGGATACCCTCGTCCTCGTCGTCCGCGTCGATGGCTTTCAGTTCCCGGAAGGTCTGCTCGTAGCCGTCGCGCTGTGAGGCGCCGAAGGACGCGCTCTGGTATTCGTCAGCGGCCTCCACGATGCGCTTCATCGCACTGGCCACCGTCGGCTGCTGGACTCGAGTTCGGACCTCGGCTGGCGATTCGAAGGACTCGATGTCCGCGGCCGGAAGGAGGTCCGCAACGGCGAACGTTCCCTCTGTGGACTCGATTTCGTGGTCGCCGACCGCAGCGACCACGTCAGCCGCCGTCGCCGGAAATTCGAGCGATTCGACTTCCGTCTCGAAGTACGCGAGCGCCGTTGGGTCGACGGGCGGCTCGGGTTCGTCCGCGCGCTCAAGCTCCTCCGCGATGGCGCGCTCGCGCTGGCGGCGTTGCTCGTTCTGGGCCTGATTTTCGCGGCCGTTCTTGTTGTCTGCCATACTTGTTAGGAGAATGTCGAGTCAGATAATCCTGTGGTCTGGTAGCGTTCGGGACCTGCGGTACCGACCGTGTGACTCTCCGACCGGGACCGCTGTCCGTCTCAGCCCCGGCCCGTCGGCAGGTTCGGCGCGTGACCGAGAGCGCTCGCCGAAACGAGTGGGTTCAAGTCCCACCGGCGGAAAGTGCCGCGCATGAACGCAGGCGACCGGGTCCGCGTCGAACGCGCGGCCCAGAGCTACGAGGGCGTGTTGCTCCCGTCGAGTACGCCCGACCACCTCGTCGTCAAACTCGACGGCGGGTACAACGTCGGCATCGACCGCGAGGACGCGTCCGTCGACGTACTGGAGTCGGACGTGTACGACGTCGAGAGCGCACAGGACGAACAGGGGACCTCCGAAATCGAGTTCGACGACGACCTGCCGACGGTCTCGCTCATCTCCACCGGCGGAACCATCGCCTCGACGGTCGACTACCGCACCGGCGCGGTGACGGCCCAGTTCGACGCCGAGGACGTCCTGCGAGCGGTGCCGGACCTGGCGGGGATGGCGAACTACCGCGGCCGCGTCGTCGCCAACATCCTCTCTGAGAACATGACCCCGGCGGTCTGGCAGGACCTCGCACAGGCAATCCACGAGGAGATCGAGGCCGGCGCGGACGGCATCGTCGTCATGCACGGCACCGACACGATGCAGTACTCCGCGTCGGCGATGTCGTTCATGCTCGATACCCCGGTCCCCATCGTCTTTACGGGGAGCCAGCGGTCGGCCGACCGCCCGTCCTCGGACAACGTGATGAACGCCGTCTCTGCCGTCGAGGCCGCCACGAGCGACTGCGCGGAGGTGCTGGTCTGTATGCACGCCGACGAGTCCGACGACCGCTGTGCGCTCCACCGCGGGACTCGCGTCCGGAAGAACCATACCTCGCGCCGGGACGCCTTCGAGACGGTCGGCGCGAAGCCCCTCGGCGAGGTCGACTACGACATCGACGGCGAGAGCACGGTCACGTTCCGCCGCGAGTACGCCGAACGGGACGGCGCCGACCTGGCGCTGCACGACGATATCGAGACGGACGTGGAACTGCTCAAGTTCTCGCCGGGGATGGACCCCTCGCTGCTTGCGGCCGCCGCCGAGAACAGCGCGGGCATCGTCATCGAGGGAACGGGGCTGGGCCACGTCAACACCGACTGGATCGGGAGCATCGAGGAACTGGACCTCCCGGTCGTCATGACCAGCCAGTGTCTCGAAGGGCGGGTCTGTGACCGTGTCTACGACACCGGCCGGGACCTGCTCGACGCCGGCGTCATCGAGGGCGAGGACATGCTCCCCGGGACGGCGAAGGTCAAACTCATGTGGGCCCTGGCAAACAGCGACGACGTGGCCGACACGATGGGGGAACCCCTGGCCGGCGAGATTCAGCAGCGCTCGACGCCGTGGCTGTAGCGCCGAGCCCGGTAGAGTAGCCCGAGTGGAGGCGAGTCCGGACTGGGGCACCGACGCGACCCTTTTTCACCGTCGCGGGAGTGTCTCTCCGCATGTCGCCGACTGTTCGGACGGCCCGTCACGACGACTACGACGACGTGGTCGAACTGACAAGCGACGTCTGGCCCGACAGAGCGATGTCCGACTACATCCCGGACGTGTTCCGCGACTGGGTCGACGCCGACGGCCCGGACCGGAAGACCCTCGTCGTCGACGTCGACGGCCAGGCCGTCGGCCTCTGTCAGGCCGTCATGCTCACTGAGACCGAGGCGTGGTTCCAGGGCATGCGCGTCGACCCGGCCTACCGGGGGAAGGGGTTCGGGTCGCTGCTGACCGAGCGCCTCGTCGAATGGGCGGCCGACGCCGGCGCGGAGGTCGGCCGGAACATGGTGTTTTCCTGGAACGAGGCCGGGCTCGGACAGTCGCTGGCTGCCGGCTTCGAACCGGTCACGTCGTTCCGCTTTGCATACCCCGAGCCACGGGGCGAGACGCCCGAGATGAGCGTCGGGAACGACCCCGGGGCCGCGTGGGACTACTGGCGGGAAAGCGACGGTCGGGACGTGCTGTCCGGCCTCGCGCTCGACAGCGGTGAGCGCTGGGCGCTCTCGACGCTGACGCGGGAGACGCTCGACAGCCTGGCGACTGCCGAGGCGGTCCTGACCGTCGGCGACGACGACCCACGGGGGATGGCCCCTCGTGTCCGGACGACCGAAGCCGACGGCGAGCGGCTCGCGGAGTACGCGGTCGGGGTGTGGAGCGACGTCGACGCCGCACGGGCGTTGTTCGCTGCGATAGCCGCCGACGCAGCCACCCTGGGCGTTGCCGCGACGCGGGTCCTCATCCCGGAGACGCCACGTCACGTGGCCCAGGCCGCGTACGCCGGCGGGAGCGTCGACGAGTGCCCGGACTTCGTGTTCGAGATCGACGGCCTCGAAGCGTTATCATAGGCGATAACGCGGACATAACACTCATTGAAATATCCGCCATACCCCTTGTAGATGAATCTGGTCGGGAGTTCACCGGCATTCCTCGCGTACGTCGCAGTGTATGCCCTCGCGGCAATCGGGTGCGGTGTCGGGCTCTATAAGGCGACCCGCATCGAGGACGCCGATACGCGCCGCGGGATGGTCGGATTGCTCCTGTGTAGCGGTGGCTGGGCGGCGCTGGAACTGGGCTACCTGTTGACGCTGGGGACGCTGGGATACGCGTTCTACCTCGGCAGCCTCGTCGTCGGCCTCGCCACGGTGGGCGCGTGGCTGTACTTCTGTTCGGCGTACACGGGGCGGTCCTTCCACCGGGACCGGCGGTATCGCGTAGTTGCCGTGGGCCTCTATCTGGGTATCGTCGGGGTGAAACTGACCAATCCGTTCCACGGCCTCTACTTCGCCACGCAGTTCGTCACCGACCCGTTCCCCCACCTGGCAATCTCACACAGCGTGTTTCACTGGGTGGTGACGGGCCTCTCCTATGCGCTCGTCAGCGTCGGCTTCTTCATGCTGCTCGAGCTGTTCCTGGAAGCCGACTACGACACCCGGCCACTCGGCGTCCTCGTCGGCGTCACGGCGCTGCCGGCGGTGCTCGATATCGTCGGGTACGCCAGTGACGTCCTGCTCGACATCAACCACGAGCCGCTGGGCGTCGCGCTGTTTGCGGTCGGGGTCCTCTACGTCTTCGACGAGGCGTTTCTCGCCGTGCAGCTGACCGACGGCGTCGACGACGCCGTGGTGTATCTCGACGACGACGGCCACATCAAGGAGTCCAACGGCAAGGCACAGCGGCTCTTCCCGACACTCGACGGCAGCCGAGGGGAGACACTCGATACAGTACTGCCGGCAGTGACTGAGATACTGGAAACGGACGAGCAGATCCTCGAACGGAACCGGAACGGCGGGGCGGAGTACTATCTCATCAGCGACACCTCGTTCTCGCTGGGACAGGTCGACATCGGCCGGATGCTCGTGTTCACCGATGTCACCGAGAGCGAGCGACGTCGCCGGGAACTGGACCGCCAGAACGAGCAACTGGAGGGCTTTGCCACCGCAATCAGGCACGAGCTTCTGAACACGCTCCAGATAATCACCGGCCGCGTCTCTGTCGCCGGTGACGCCCTGGACCGCGGCGAGGTCGACCTGGCCAAAGACTCCCTCCAGTCGACGTCCGAGACGGCCGCCCGGATGTCCGAGATCGTCGACGGACTCGCGACGCTGGCCCGACACGGGCAGACAGTCGACGAGACGATGGCCGTCGACCTCCGGACGGCCGTCGAAGGGGCCTGGGACCGTGCCGACACCGACGGGCTCACCATGGCGGCCGACGTGGAGGGGCGGGTCATCGCCGACCCGACCCGCTTGCGGGACCTCTTCGAGAGCGGGTTCAGGTTCGCGGCACACAACGGCGCGTCGACGGTCACCGTCGAGCGGGAGGCCGACGAGATCGTCATCACCGACGACGGGGACCCGGCGGGCGAGACAGCGCCGGAGGCCTTCTTCGAGTACGGCGGCGCGATGCCGGGCGCCGCGGCCGGGATGACGCTCCCGAACCTGCGGATGCTCGCACGGACCCACGGCTGGGGCGTGACACTCGATACCGAGTACCAGGACGGCGTCCGAATCGTCATCTCGAACGTGACCCTGGCGGGACCGCTGGAAAACTGACTCGTCCGACAGCCCGTGTCAGCCGCCGCTGACCGGTGGGAACAACGCGAGTTCCGTCCCCTCGTCGACTGCCGTCGTCAGCCCCTCGCCGGCGGCGAACGGGTCTTCGCCGTCGACGAGGAGCCGGATGTGGTCGGCCAACTCCCCGTTCTCGTCGAGTACCTCCTCGGCGAGTGCCGGTCGCGCCGCGAGCAGCGCATCGAGCGCCGTCTCGACCGTGGCGTCTCCCTCGACATCGACGCTGACCGACTGGCCGTCGGCCGCGTCCCGGAGGTGTGCGAACAGTTTCCACTCCATGTCCCTACTCCGGGCGTCCGGCAAAAGAGGGTTCCGGACCGCGGTGTGCCCGGTCCGCTACAACAGCCGACGAGGGGAGCCTGCGACGGCGTGGTTCCGCCGACGGTGCTACCCGCCGTCTCGGTCCGGTCTCTCCGAGTCCTCGCCGGCGGTCGACGCGTCGTCTGTGTCATCTTCGCCCGCTGCCGGCGCTTCGGAGTCCGCCGAGTCGCGGTCTTCGACTCCGTCGGCAGCGGGCTCGCTGTCCACCTCGTCGATTCGCTCCTCCGGGTCCCACACCTCGACGGTGTCGTCGTCCGCAGTCAGGTCGTCGTCCGCAGTCAGGTCGTCGACCGCGTCCTCTACCTCATCGTTCCGAAGTGCCTCCAGCGGGTCGTCGTCCGGTGATACGCCGGGCACGGTCGGCCTGTCGTCGGCATCGCTGACAGCTGTCCCGTCATCAGCGGCGCTGTCAGTCGGTTCGTCGACGGTGTCGGTCGTGCCATCAGCAGCGGTCTCGGCCGCGTCGACATCGTCGTCGGTGTCGTCGGCCGTCTCGACCGCTGGTTCCGCCCGTGTCCCGTCCCGCTCGTCTCCGGCAGCGGGAGCAGACACACCGGACGGTGCGTCTTCGGCGTCTGCATCGTTTTTTTCGTCCGCATCATCTTCCTCGCTCGGGTCGCCTTCGGACTCGCCCGCCGGAGCCGCTGTCGTAGCCGCTTCACCGGGTCCCTCCGCCGCTTGCTCCATCCGCCGGAGCGCGTCCGGCGTGGCGATCGCGTAGATAGTGTCGCCGGCCGCGAGCACGTGCCTTCGGGACGGGATTGTCTCCGGCGCTCTGTCGTCGCGGGTGATCGCGACCACCGAGACCGCCAGACTGCCGACCGGCGCGCCGTCGAGCGGGCTCCCCGGTTCGACGGTGGCCGTGCCCATCGTCTCGTCGGCCGCCCGGAGCAGCGAGGCGAACTCCCGGTCCGAGCGGTCCTGGACCGGGAGCGTGACGAGCTTGTACTGCGTCTGCGGGTCGAGTTTCGGCGTATCGGAGGCGTCAATGGCGACCGTTACCACGTCGTCGGCAACGCCCCGGAGTTCGCCGGTGAGCACGCGTCTCGCCGGCGCTCGCTCCCAGACCTGGACGAGGTCGCCGGCGCTGGCGGCGTGGGCGGGGTCGGCCCGGATGGCGACGGCGTTCGTGGAGGGCGGCAGCGTCGGGCCGATACCGGCCGCCCGCGAGCCGACCGCGAGGTAGTCGACGCTGCCGTCGTCGGCCAGTTCGACGTCCACGTGGCCGACGCCGTAGTCGGTCTTGAGCCGGGCGACCAGCCGGTCGCGGAGTTCGTCTTTCGTCAGCCGGCGCGGGAAGAGGAACCGCCGGTCGGCGAGCGTCTCTTTGGTCTCCTCGGGCATCGGGTCGTAGCCGATGATGTCGTCGATCTCCTCGGGGAGGCGGACGGACGTGACCCGGCCGACGGTCTGGACGATCTCGCTCACGTCGGCGTCGATGTTCCGGCCGCCGGTCGCGGCGAAGAGATCGACGCCCAGCCGGTCCCCGATTCGCAGTCCGCCGTAGGCCCCGACGCCGCCGGCGAGGAACGCGGCGAGGTTCAACAGGACCGCACCGGCCGCCAGCACGTCCTCATCGCCGAGGATGACCTCGCTGAGCGCGGTCGTCGCGCCGATGACGAGGACGACCGCAGTCAGTCCGAACAGGAGCGCCAGCCCGGTCTGAATCCGCTCACGGACGTACCAGCGATAGAGGACAGCGATAGCGCCCGCCGGCGTCGCAGCGAGAAGCGCAATCGCGAGCAGCCACACCACGCCCTCGACCAGCGCCTGCGACAGCGGCCCCAACTGCAGGTTCGCACCGACCTGTGTGAGCAGTGTCGGTCCGAGCGGCGTCATGCGACCGCCTCCGCGAAGGCGTCGAGGTCGGTGCGGCGGCCAATCGCGTACAGTTCGTCGCCGGCCCCGACGGCCGCGCCGCCCCGCGGTGCGACCTGCCAGCCGTCCGGCGTCCGGATGGCGACGATGGCAACGTCGTGGGCCTCTCGGACGTGGGCGTCCCTGAGCGTCGTCCCGTCAAGCGGGCCGTCGGCCCGGACGGTGAGCCGGCGGAACCGGCTCCCGGCCCGCCGGAGCAGGGAGACGAGTTCGTACTCACGGTGTGTGCCGCGGGGTTCGACCACGACTTTTGGCTTGGCTGACCGGAGCAGCGGTTGCACGTCCGTCCGGGTCACAGCGACCGTGAGCCGTCCCTCGCCGCCATCGGTCGTCGGTGCCTGGACCGGAACCGGGGACGGCTCGGCGTCGGCGACGTCCGGTTCTGTCGGCGTCTCGGCGGCCGTCTCGTCGGCCGACGGAGTCGACCGAGCGCTGACGACGGTCCCCCGGACCTGTGCGTCCTCGGTCAGCACCGTCACCTCGTCGTTGCGGGCCAGGCCGGTCGGTAACAGGGCGTCCACCGAGACGGCGTGGCGGTTGTCGCCCACGCGCTTCGACAGGCCGGAAAACGGGGGCGCGGCGACGACTGTCGCTCGCCCCTGCTCGTCGATCGAGACGGCGGCGTCGCCGAGGTCGAACTCCGATTTCAGCCGCTCCTCCATCCGGCGTTCGAGCTCGCCGATGCGGAGGTCGGCCGGGAACCGCCACTCCTCGGTGCGGATTTCGGCCCGGAGCGGCTCCGACAGCGGGGGATACCCCTCCATGTCGGCCACGTCGCCGAGAACGCGGATGCGGACCTCGCCGCGGCCGCCGACGAACTCGACCACGTCCGCGGAGAGTTTCTTCTCGCGCAACCCCTTCAGCGAGAGGCGCTTCGGGAACTCCGCCCCGAGCTTGTCGCCCTTGCTGTGAGCGTACAGCGACACCATCCCGACGAGGATGATCGCAGTAATGATTCGCTCGGCGTTAGGGGCCTGCGTGATCGACTTATCGGCCAGCGCCATGAGCCCGCCGCTGACGCCGGCGAGTGCGATCGCCAGCACGACGACACCGAACCCCGGCACGGTAATGCCGGTAAAGTACTTGAAACTGAACCCCAGCGCCCACGACACGAGCGCCGGTATCACTCCCACCAACAGCCCCAGATAGATGCCCATCAACACCTCAATCGGGAGCGATGCCATGTCCACATCCAGCGTGGCCGGTAGTAAATCGCTTCCGGCCCGCGGACAGTACATTTACACCGACCGCTGTAATCTGGATGGGTATGGACAGACCGCGGGACTGGCTCGGGGCACGCGCAACCATCCTGTTGCCGGTGCTGGTGGCGGTGCTGTCGTTTGTCACCGGCGTCGTCAACATCAGCGCCGTGACTATCGGCGGCCCGCTCGCCGAGTTCGTTCCCCGGAGCATCCAGCGCACGGCCGGCTTCACCGGCGCGCTCACCGGGTTCACGCTGCTGGTCAGCGTCGTCGGTCTCCGACGCCGACTCCGTATCGCCTGGTACATGACAGTCGTCTTGCTTCCCGTCGCAGCGGTCCAGGGCCTCGTCCAGAGTTCGGCGGTGTCGCTCCCGCTCGTCGTTCTCTCGCTGGTCTCGCTCCCGACGATGTTGCTGAACCGGCGCCGGTTCGACCGGCCGATCGACCTCTCGACGGCGCAACTGGCCGCGGGCGCTGCACTCCTCGGCTCGCTCATGTACGGGACGGCGGGTTCGTACGCGCTCCGGGACGAGTTCACCAACCTGTCGACGGCGACCGACGCGTTCTACTACACGCTTGTCACGGCCAGTACCGTCGGGTACGGCGACGTGACCCCACAGAGCCAGCAGGCGAAGCTGTTCGGCATGTCGGTGGTCGTCCTCGGGACGGCCAGTTTCGCCATCGCGCTGGGGTCGCTGCTGGGACCGGCAATCGAGAAGCGGCTTTCGGAGGCACTCGGAAACATGACTGACGCACAACTTGACCTGCTCGAGAACCACGTGCTGGTGCTCGGCCACGGCGACCTGACGGAACCGATTATCGAGGAACTGACCGGCGCGATAGAGTTCGTGGTCATCACGTCGGACACGGAGACGGCCACACAGCTCCAGCAGCGGGACATCGCTGTCCTGACCGCCGACCCGAGCGACGAGGACCCGCTCCAGCGGGCCGGTATCGAGGACGCAGTGGCGGTCGTCGCGGCGACGAACAACGACGCACAGGACGCACTGGCGATACTGACGGCGAAGACGCTCAACCCCGAGGTCAACATCGTCGCCGCGGCGACCGACCGCGAGAACATCGAGAAGCTCCGCCGTGCTGGCGCGAACACGGTCATCAGCCCGGCGGTGCTGGGTGGCCATCTCATCGTCCAGTCCGCGCTGGGTCGGGAGGGGATGGAGAACATCGCCGACCACCTGCTCGACGTGCGTGACGAAGACGACGCAGACATCTAGGCGCGGCCGCGGTCGACGATAGCGACGTCCGTCTCCACTTCTTCCAGCCGTTCGAACGTCGGCGGGGAGATGAACCGCGAGGCCTTGCTCCGGTCGCGGCTCGCCCCGATCATGACCAGGTCGTACTGCGGCCCGGTTTCGGAGAGGAACGTATGGATGTCCATCCGCGGGACCCGCGTCTCGAACGCGCCCTCGTACGGTTCGATGAGGTCCGCGAGCATCTCCTCGGCCCGGCGGCGGTCCCCGCGGGAGCCGATACAGGTCGCGACGGCGACCCGCCCGCTCCGGCCCGCCAGTCGCGTGGCGAAATCGACCATGTTGTGGGCCACGTCGCTGACAGACCGCACGGGGACGAGGATCTGCTTCCAGCGGGTCCGGTCGCTCCGCGAACGGTGGACGACGATATCGCTCTTGCTCCGGAACAGCCGCTGTAAGTACGGCGTCAGCGCCCCGTGTCGGCTCTCGTAGGGCGCGACGATGAGGTCGCAGTTGGTCTCGGCCGCGGTCTGCAGCGTCGTCTTCGCAGGCGACCCGTCGTCGCTCGCGACGACGACCTGGCAGGAGACGCCCGTTCGCGTCTCGATCCGGTCGGCGTGGGTCTCCAGCCAGTCTACTTCCGCTTCGAGGTCAGTCCGGTCGGGCACCACCGACGCGTCGGCCGGGTCGCCGCCGTCGCCGACGAGGCGGGTCCGGGCCGACGGCGGCTCCGACCCGTTCTCCGACCGGATGTCGAGCTGTATCGTATCCCGCATGAGCGATTGCTGGGTCGTGGCGGCGTCGCTGTCCGAAACCATATCCAGCAGGACGACTTTGCCGGCCTCGTGGGCGGCCGCGAGCCGCGCGCCCAGCATCGCCGTCTGGCCCGCCGACTCGCCGCGCATCGGGACGAGAACGTGGTCGTCGCCGGACATCGACTCGTACAGGTACGTCGCCCGCTGCTCGTAGAACTCCTCGCGCCAGACGACGAACAGGGCCGCCACGAGCGAACTGGCGACGAAGATGCTGGCGACGAACACCGCCCGCTGGTTCGGTTCGACCAGCAGCGCCAGCAGGGCGGTGGAGTACGACGACGGCTCCTCTATGTCGAGCGGCCAGGTGACCACGCCGGTGGCGAAGACGGCGAGACCGGCACCGAGCGCGCTGACGGTGAACTGGCCGCCCGGGGCCGTGAGATAGCTGTTCGAGACAGCGAGCGCGGCCAACCCACAGACCGCGCCGATGGTGAGTCCCGCGACGAACCGCTTCGGGTCGGAGTACTTGCTCGTCGGGTCGACGAACAGCGTGTACGACCCCGCCGCAAGCGGGGGAAACAGCAGGAAACTCAGTTGCGGAACGGCGTTGGCCAGCGTCGTCACCAGCACGATAGCCAGCGGCACGAACACCAGCATGGAGAGGTGGACGAGGTTTTCGGTCACCTCGGCCCACCGTCTGAAGTCCCGGAGTTCGCGGCGCTCGACCCGCCGGAGCCGTCTGCCCGCCCTGCGGAGTCGCTTCCGGAACCGGTCGAGCATACAGGTTTCCACGGGAGACGGTCTGTTAAGCCCTCCGCCGGAGTAGGCGTGGCCGGCCCCACATACAGGTCCGGCAGCGGCGATGCCTACAGCGACGTGGTCGCCGTCAGACTGATATCGATGGCGCGCTCGACGTTGTTCCTGGCCTTCTCGGGGAGTTCGTCGTCCTCGGTTTCGCCCTTCTGTGTCCCCTCGACGAGGTTCCCGTCGACGGTGCAGATAGCCCCCGAGCGCAGGCCCTTGCGGCGACACAGCGAGAACAGCGCGGCGGCCTCCATCTCGACGGCGAGCAGGCCGGCGGCCTCCCAGTCGTTGATGTACTCGTCCGTCTCCGCGTAGAAGGCGTCGTCCGTGGCGATGGGGCCGACGTGAACGTCCTCGTCGTTGGCCTCGGCGGCGTCGACGAGCGACGAGAGCACGTCGTAGTCCGGGACGGCCGGGACGGTGTCGGATTCGTAGCGCCCGGTCGTGCCTTCGTCCTTGGCGGCGCCGCTGGCGACGACCATGTCGCCGATCTCGATGCCTTCCTGGAGCGCGCCGGTCGTTCCGACGCGGATGAGCGTCTCGACGCCGACCGCCTCCAGTTCCTCGACGGCGATGGCCGTCGACGGCGACCCGATACCGGTCGAACAGATCGTCAGCTCGCGGCCCTCGTAGGTCGCGTTGACGAGCTTGTACTCGCGGTTCTGGGCGACGACCTCGTGGTCGTCACAGAGGCCCGCGATGCGGTCGACGCGGCCGGGGTCGCCCGGCACGAGCGCGATGTCTGTCAGGTCACCCGGCTCGACGAGTAGATGCGGCTGTTTCGCCATACCGGCCCGTCGGACGGAACGGTTTAGTAGTCGGTGGATTCTCGCCAGTCACAACAGTGAGGTAGGACGCCCGAGAGAGGGGAGGTATGGCAGACGACATCTCGCTGTTCGACAGGCGGATGCGGGGGCCGGCGGGTATCGCCGTCGCTGCCGGGGTCGCCCTCGGACTGCTGACCGGCTACACCATCGACGCCGGAACGCCGGAGGGCCCCTCCTGGACCCTCGTCGTCCCGTTCGCAGCGCTTGCGACCGTGTTCCTGTATCTCGGCGCCTACAGGAACCTCTCGAAGCGGGTCGGGAACGAGTAGCTCACACCTGCGTGACGAGCACCGGCACGAACAGGGCCAGCGCCGTGCCGAAGATGAACGCTGTCAGTGCCCACTGTCGGACGGTCTCCTCGGCCCTGTCCCGGAGGCTCCCGCCGAAGCGGAGCATGGCGACGCGGGCGAAAAAGACGTAGATGAACGCGGTGACGCCCGCAGCCCCGACGACGTGTGGGAGCAACGGGACGCCGTTGAGCGAGACTGCCGTCGGAAGCACGGGTGAGAGAACAGCGACGACCGCGCCGTACAGCAGCGCCGCGACGACGGCGGTACCGTGATGGACGACGACGGCGAGGCGACGGCTCACCGCGGTCGGGTCGGTGCGAGTGAGTCCGGCCGCGGCGACGTACGCCGGCAGGTACCCCTCGTCCTGTGTCACCATCGGGATGTTCAACAACAGACCGACGACCGCGCCGGCGACGACACAGACGAACGCCCACTGCGAGAGGGGGTACTCGAGCACAGTTCTCTCCATCCTCTCGGTGCCAATGAGCGTTGCGTCGTGCAAGCAAACACTCACCGAGCCAACAGTTCCGGGTCAGACCGGGATGAACAGGAACAGGACGATGTTGTTTGTGGCCGGACCGATGCCGACGGCGGTCACGAACGAAAGCAGGAGACTGGCCTCGACGGGTTCCTCTGCCAGGTAGTCGTCCAGCAGGAAGACGACCGCAATCGCGACGAGCAGTTTGACGAACACGAACAGCCAGCCCGTGCCGAGATACGGGGCCGTCGGGAGCGTGCCGGCGAACTCCATGATGCGGGCCGGGATGGGCGTCCGCTCCGTGATGCCGATGACGTCAGCGCCGACTGCCGTCGAGACGCCGTCGAGCATGTGCGCGAACACGACCGTCGGGGCCGCGTAGCGCATCCGGACGACCACCGGCGTCCGCAACAGCGCGACCGCGAGGACCGTCACAGCGGTGACGACTGCCGCGACGACGACGGCGACGGTCGGCCAGATGAGCCCCAGCAGGCCGGACTCCAGTGCCATCACGACGCCGATGACGAGCAACACCGTCAGGAGTCCGATGCCGATGTACCCCAGATTACGCGATATCGTCTCGCTGTGGCCGCGTCGGACGCTGAAAAGCGTCAGCGCGATCCAGACGACACCCAGCGTGACGAACGTCGTGAGATACACCGCCGGCGCGCCGAAAAGCGGGGCGACCACGGGCCTGTACGCCTCGATAGGGGGCTGGTGGAACGCGTGGAGCGCGCCACCGAGCGCCATCCACGGCGTCAGGGCGACCACGGTCCGCTGGTCGACCGGTGGTTCGAGGGCGTACAACAGCGCTGTCACCACGAGTGTGCCCGCAAGCAGCGCCACAGTGTACTCGAGCGGCGGGAGCGCTAACCCCGAAGGCAGTACCATGTCCCCCACGCCGACCCCGACGACGGAAAACCTTCCGAACGCGACCGGCGGTGGCAGTATCGGCGATGGTGGGGGCCGTCCCGCCGGGATTGCAGAGTCAACGGAACCGAAACGGGAGCGCGCCACGGCTGTCGCCCGCCGTCTTTACGTAGACACCACGCCTCACTCCGCGGTATGGACGACGTACCAGACCGTATCGAGCACACGGTCCTCGGACCGACGACGACGCCGGACGACGTACGGACCTGCCTCGACGAGGCGCTGCAGTACGGCATGCGGGCGTGCATCCCGCCGTGGGCGCTCCCGCTGGCGACGGAGTACGCGAACGTCCCGCTCACGGCCGTCATCGACTTCCCGCACGGGCAGGGCCAGACCGACAGCGTCTGCCAGGCGGCCAAACTGGCCTGGAACTCCGGGGCGGAGGAACTGGATATGGTGTGTAACGTTGGACTGCTCAAGGCCGGCGAGGACGACGCGGTGGCGGACCACATCACCGAAGTCGTCGCCAGCGTCCCGGTCCCGGTGAAGGTCATCGTCGAAGCGCCGCTGCTCTCCGACGACGAACTCGAACGGGTCGGGCAACTCGCCGCCGACGCCGACGCCGCGTATCTCAAGACCGCGACGGGGTTCAGCGAGGGGGGCGCGAC
This sequence comes from Haloarcula sp. 1CSR25-25, assembly GCF_032027985.1. Lineage (NCBI taxonomy): Archaea > Methanobacteriati > Methanobacteriota > Halobacteria > Halobacteriales > Haloarculaceae > Haloarcula > Haloarcula sp. 1CSR25-25. Next base: position 218,065 of record NZ_JAHYBW010000002.1, on the reverse strand, counting down.
GGTCCACGACGTGGCGATTCTCAGCAAGTACCTCCCGGTGAAAGCCAGCGGCGGCGTCGGGTCCTGGGCCGACGCCGAGGCGATGTTCGAGGCCGGAGCCGAGCGTATCGGCGCCTCCAGCGGCGACACCATCGTCCGGGAGTGGCAGGCCGAGGCGGAGGGTGCTGCAGCGCCCGAATCAGAGCCGGACCGGGACGACGCGGACACGGACGACGGCTACTGACCGGTCCAATCCGTCGCCCTTTTGCCGTCCTGGCGACAGTGTCTGGATGAATGGCCCGGTATCACATCGAGACGTACGGGTGCACCTCGAACAGAGGTGAGACCCAGCAGATAGAGCAGGCGCTCCGGGAGGGCGGACACCACCCCGCCGACGGCCCGGAGGCCGCCGACGTGGCGATTCTCAACACCTGCACGGTGCTCGAGAAGACCGAACGCAACATGCTCGCACGGGCCAAAGAACTCGAGAAAGAGACGCCGGCGGACCTCGTTATCACTGGCTGTATGGCACTCGCCCAGGGCGAGCAGTTCCGGAACGCCGACGTCGACGCCGAGGTGCTTCACTGGGACGACGTCCCCCAGTACGTCCTCAACGGCGAGTGTCCGACGGTGACCCCGGACACCGAGACGGTACTGAACGGCGTCGTCGGCATCCTCCCCATCGCCCGGGGCTGTATGTCCGACTGCTCCTATTGTATCACCAAGCAGGCGACCGGGCGGATCGAGTCGCCCTCGGTCGATGAGAACGTCGAGAAGGCCCGCGCGCTGGTCCACGCCGGCGCGAAGGAGGTCCGCATCACGGGCCAGGACACCGGCGTCTACGGCTGGGACACGAACCAGGGGACGAGCCTGCTGCCGGAGCTACTCGACCGCATCTGCTCCGACATCGACGGCGACTTCCGGGTGCGTGTCGGCATGGCGAACCCCAAGGGACTCCACGGCGTCCGCGAGGAGCTCGCGGCGGTGTTCGCCGAACACGACGAGCTGTACAACTTCATCCACGCGCCGGTCCAGTCCGGTAGCGACGACGTGCTGGCCGACATGCGACGCCAGCACGCCGTCTCGGAGTACCTGGAGGTCGTCGAGACGCTGGACGACCGTCTGGACTACTGGACGCTGTCGACGGACTTCATCGTCGGCTTCCCGACGGAGGAGCCAGCCGACCACGAGCAGTCGATGGCGCTGCTGCGCGAGACCCGCCCCGAGAAAATCAACGTCACGCGCTTTTCAAAGCGGCCCGGCACCGACGCCGCCGATATGAAGGGCCTGGGCGGCCAGACGAAGAAGGACCGCTCGAAGGAGATGAGCGAGGCGAAGATGGAGCTGATGGCCGAGGCCTACGAGGAGATGGTCGGCCGCACGTCCTCGGTGTTGCTCGTCGAGGACGGCACAGACGAGTCGCTGGTGGGCTACGACGAGGCCTACCGGCAGGTCGTCATCGCCGACGCACAGGAGCGCGGCCTCGAAATCGGCGACACGGTCGCCGTGGAGATTACGAGCCACAACACCGTCTACGCCTTCGGCGAGCCGGTCGAGCGGGCACAGGTCGCGGACTGAACTCGCCGTCGGCTCACAGTGCCATCGTATAGCTGGGCCTTCTTGTCGGGACCGGCCCGTCAGTCGCCGCCGTAGGCCTCGCGAAGGAACGTTATCGCGGCGCCGAACATCGCGAGGTTGCCGAAGAAGGCCAGGCGCTCGCCGCTCTGGCTGTCCGGGTCGGCGTTCCAGAAGTCGTGCATCGTCGGGGTCACGACGGCGAGGAACGTGGCGACAGCACCAGTAGAGACGCGGGGGAGCCGCCAGAACGCCGTTCCCAGCCCGCCGACCAGCATCATCCCCGAGGCCAGCGGGGCCAGCAGGTCCGGTGCGGGGACCCCCGCCGACTCGGCGTACTCGACGGCATCCTCCATGTCGCGGAAATCCTCGGCGGCCTGGAGGGCCACACCGAGGCCGAACAACAGTCGTCCGAGCGCAACCCAGCTACGTGATGAGTCGTCGGCCATACGCCAGTACATGACACGGGGGCTACTAAAACGTCACTCCAGGTCAGCGAGTCGCTCGACCTCCTCGTCGGGTTTCCACTCGCCGAGTTCCTTCGGGTCGACGTGGATGAACGCGTCGTCGACCTCGGGGAGTTCCTCGATGGACTTGATGACCGCCGTCTCGATGTCGTGGGCCTCGAACAGCGTCAGGTCGCCCTCCACCTCGATGTGGAGGCTCACGTCGATCTCGGGGCCGACGTAGTGGGCGATGACGTCGTGTGCGCCCCGGACCTGCGGGTGGTCGAGCGCCCGGCGGAGGATTTCGCGCCGGAGGTCCTCCGGCGGTGCGCCGCCGACGAGATAGGTGACGTTGTCCTGGACGACCTCGATACCGGTGTAGATGATACCCATGGCGACGACGAGTGCGGCCAGCGGGTCGGCGATGGGGTAGCCGACCATCGCGCCGGCGACGCCGACCAGCGCCGCCCCCGCGGTGAGGATGTCGTTGCGGTTGTCCTTCGCCGTCGCGACGAGCGCCGGGGAGTTGCGGTCCGTGCCCGCGCGGAGACAGTAGCGGTAGAGGCCGTACTTCGTTACGGCCGAGAACGCGAGCACGAGCACGGCGGCCGGACCCTGTGTCACCGAGACGTTCCCGGTCAGCAGCGCGGTACCGGCGTTCCAGAGGACCAGGCCCCCGGCGGCGAAGATGCCGGCGGCGACGAACAGCGAGACGAACGGTTCGATGCGTTCGTGACCGTGGGGGTGCTCGAAGTCCGGCGGGCGCGTCGTCAGGTACAGCCCGGCGACGACCACCAGCGAGTAGGCGGTGTCGGCGGCGCTGTTGACCGCCTCGGACTGGACGGCGAAGCTCCCGGTGGTAAGCCAGACGCCGGTTTTCAGCAGAACGAGGAGGAGATTGACACCGAGAACGAGCAGGCCGACCCGCCTGAGCGTCGCGCGGCGTGACATTGCTCGCCCGTTGTCGGGCCGCCGTCAAAGCCGCTTCGACACCGGCGCAGTCCCCGGCGGGGGTTCCGGCCACCTCAGCTGATGCGGACGGCCCCGTCCTCGGGAGCGGTCGTCCCGTCCTGTGACGCGAACGCGGCGTAGAGCCGGTCGTAGGTGTCTTCGACGGCCTCGACGATGACCTTCGTGTCGCTGATGACCGGCATGAAGTTCGTGTCGCCGTTCCACCGCGGGACGACGTGGGTGTGGAGATGGTCGTCGATCGAGCCGCCGGCCGCGGAGCCGCCGAGGTTTAGGCCGGTGTTAAACGCGTCCGGGGACAGCGCCGTCTCCAGCGCGTCGAACGTGCGCTGTTTCAGTCGGGCGTGGTCGAGCAGGGTGTCGTCGTCGAGATCGCCGTACTCGCCGGTGTGAGTGTGCGGGATGACCATCACGTGACCGGGGTTGTACGGGTAGTTGTTCAGGAGGACGAAGGCGTGGTCGCTTCGCGCCACGAGGTTGTTCGCCCGGTCGTCGTCCCCCTCCTGAAACGCACAGAACACGCAGTCGATGTCGGGGTTCGTCTCCTCGCGTTCGACCCACTCGATACGCCACGGCGCGAACACCTTGTCCATACCGCCACTTGTCGACCCACCAGCAAAAACGACGTGACTGGCGGTGTCGAAGCGATATATAAAAGTGTTGGCCGTTCACGGTCGCGTATCGGATTCTACGACCAGAGAATCCCTATTAAACGTTCTCCACAGCTCTGAGAGCGTTTTCCGTACGAATCGGGCCCCGTCCGGCGATAAACAGTGCTGAACGGACCAGAACGGAAGGGGGTTTTTATACTGTCTACCCGGCTTGTGTCGGACGGGATGGCAGCGACAAACGACGGCGTTGACATGGCCGAGCACTGCACGACGTGTGACCGTGAGACGCCCCACGCCGTACGCGTCCAGATACAGACGGAGTCCGAGAAGCACGAAAACGCGGCGTTTTCCCGCGAACCGTACCGGGTCAGCGAGTGTCAGGTCTGTGGGGCGACCACGTCCACCCGGATGAACAACGCCTGACCATCCCGCCCCGACTTTTCCGTACGCCACGCGGTCTCTGACTGCGTGGCCACACACCCCCCACCCATCGTTTCCATACCCCGCACAGTTACTGACAGTGTGACAGACGCGCCCATCGCACCCGTTCAGACCAGCTCTGGAGTGGGGGGCTCGAAAACAGTACTCCGGTGTCAGTCCGTCCCTACCGCGAGCGCGTCGTCACTTCACAGCCGTCCTCGGTGATGATGACGGTGTGTTCCTTCTGGCTGACGTACGCGTCGTCCTGTTCTTTGAGTACCGGGTAGCCGTGGACGATGTCCTGCTGTTTCAGGCGGCGAAGCGCCATCTCCGCTCGCGGCGAGTCGAGCCAGCGGGCGGCAAACGGCAGCGTCCGGTACTCCTCGGTGATCTGTTCGAGGACCTGTCGGGCCTGCCGGTTCCGGACTGACCCCTCCCGTTCGAGGGCGAAGATCTCCTCGTCGGCCCCTTCCTGCACCTTGCCGCGGCCGTCGGTGGCGAACGGCTCGATGGCGACCACGTCGCCCACGTCGAGCGTCGCGCCCTGTGCCACCTCGCGGTTCGGGATGTTCGGCGACGTGTGCTGTTCCCAGTGGCCGAGGCCGTGGCCGGTGAGGTTCACGACGGGGTTGTAGCCGTACCCCTCGATGACCTCCTCGACGGCCGCGCCGATCCGGCCCACGTCGACACCGGGACCGGCGACCTCCAGCGCGGCGTCCAGGGCCTCTGCGGGGGCTTCGGCGAGTTCGTCCTGCCCGGAGAGGTCGACCGTGACGGCGGTGTCGGCGAGCCACCCGTCGACGTGGACGCCGATGTCGAGGTTGATCATCTCCTCGCCGAAGGTCGCGTCGTCGTCGCGCTCGGGGGTGGCGTGGGCCGCCTCCTCGTCGATGGAGATGTTCACCGGGAACGCCGGCTTGCCGCCCAACTCCCGTATCTCCTGCTCGGCCCACTGGGCGATTTCGAGATGGGAGACGCCCACCTCGACGCGCTCGGCCGCCTCGTCGCGCACCTGTGCCAGAATCTCGCCCGCTTCGCGGCATTTCTCGTACTGCTCGGAATCGAAGTCCACGTCAGTCATGCACGGCGGTTAGTCGGTGGCGGGCAAAGGGGTTTCCCTCTGGCTATCTCGTCGCGGTCTGCATCGCGGCAGTGTTGCGCTCGGCCCCGGTGTGGCCGGCGTGGTCGAGCACGATAACGCCGGCACGCCCGCCGGTGGCGTCCTCGAACGACGCGATCGCCTCTTCCGCGGCCTGTCGCGGGCCGTACGTGTCCAGGCGTTCGACGGCGCGGCGGGCCAGCCCGAACCGGGCGATGGCCTCCCCCTCGCCGGTCGCGCTTGCACCGCCGCGCTCGTCCGCGTAGAAGCCGGCGCCGATCTGTGGCACGTCGCCGACCCGACCGGCCAGCGCGAACCAGCGCCCGGCGGTCGAGGTTGCCGCTGCAAGCCGCTCGCCATCGGTCGCAACCGCGCCGACGGTGTCAGTGCCCCTGAAATGCTCACGGACCCATTCGAGGTGGGCGGCGGGCCCGCCGTCGGGCGGATCGGCGGCCTCGTATCGCTGTCGCGTCTCCGCAGTCGTGAGGTCGCGACCCGTGTCGACGCCCACGCCGGCCGCGAAGTCGGCAGCCTCGTCGCCGGCGAGGAGAACGTGGGGTGTCTCTGTTCCCACGGCTCGGGCCACGTCCGCGGCGTGTACGACGCCGGACATTGCACACACCGCGCCGACCTGCCCCTCGTCGGTCATCAGCCCGGCGTCGGTCCGCACCGTGCCGTCGCTCTGTACGGCCCCACCGATACCGGCGTTGAACGCCGGGTCGGCTTCGAGCGGCCGAAGCGCGGTCAACACCGCCTCCATCGGACGCTCCGTTTCCGTCGCCTGTTCGGCGGCATCGGTGAGCGTCTCCCGCCGGTCGGCCGGCGACGCCGGTGGACTGCCCGCGCCGCCGTGGACGATGACGTGCATGCGAAACAGTTGACACACGAGCGTCATATCACCTCCGACTGTGGCGATAATGATGTGTCGGCGTGCGGTCGCTGTCCGCCCTTTGCGCGCAGTGTTACCACGTCTGAGGCAAAGCGGCACGCCTTTAGGGGCGACTGTCAATTTGCGGAATATGGGCTACGATTACGACAAGGTGGAAGTTCCCGACGAGGGACAGCAGATTCAGGTCACGGAGGACGACGAACTCGACGTTCCGGAGAACCCGATCATCCCCATCATCCACGGGGACGGAATCGGAAGGGACGTCGGTCCGGCCGCACAGAAGGTGCTCGAAGCCGCCGCGAACGCCACCGGTCGAGACATCTCCTGGATGCGCGTCTACGCCGGCCAGTCCGCCCGGGACAAGTACGACGAGAACCTCCCCGACGACACCGTCGAGGCCATCAAGGAGTTCAACGTCGCTATCAAGGGGCCGCTGACGACGCCGGTCGGCGCCGGCTTCCGCTCGCTGAACGTGGCACTCCGCAAGACGCTCGACATGTACGCCAACGTCCGCCCGACGTATCACATCGACGGCGTCCCCTCCCCCGTCAAGGAACCCGAGAAGATGGACATGATCACCTTCCGGGAGAACACCGAGGACGTCTACGCCGGCATCGAGTGGGAGGCCGGCACCGACGAAGTGCAGGAGGTCAAGGAGTTCGTCGAAGACGAGATGAACTTCGACGAGACCATCCACGACGGCCCGGTCGGCATCGGTGTCAAACCGATCACCGAGTTCGGGACCAAGCGCCTCGTCCGTGAGGCCATCGACTACGCCATCGAAGAGGACAAGGACACCGTCACCCTCGTCCACAAGGGCAACATCATGAAGTTCACCGAGGGCGCGTTCCGTGACTGGGGCTACGAGGTCGCCGAAGAGGAGTACGGCGAGGACGTCATCACCGAGGACGAGCTCTGGGACGAGTACGACGGCGAGGCACCCGAGGGCACGCTGGTCGTCAACGACCGCATCGCCGACAACATGCTCCAGCAGCTCCTGACCCGTACCGGCGAGTACGACGTCATCGCGACCATGAACCTCAACGGGGACTACATGTCCGACGCCGCCGGCGCACAGATCGGTGGCCTCGGCATCGCACCCGGTGCGAACTTCGGGACGGCCCGCTGTCTCGCAGAGCCGGTCCACGGCTCGGCGCCGAAGTACGCCGGCGAGGACAAGGTCAACCCGACCGCGATGATCCTCTCCGGTCGTCTGATGCTCGAATACATGGGCTGGAAGGACGCCGGCCAGCTCGTTCGTGACGCCGTCGAGGAGACCATCTCCTCGGGCAACGTCACCTACGACCTCGAGCGCCAGATCGAAGGCGGCACGAAGCTCGCTACCAGCGAGTTCGCCGAGAAGGTCGTCGAGAACATCGAGAAATTGGCGTAAGCCGATTTCTCGTCCTCTCACGGTGCAACCGTGAGAACATCGAGAAGCTCTCGTAGAGAGCTTCTGGGCTCTGGCGACAAAGCCGCCAGAACGTCGAGAAACTGGCCTGAAGCCGACGCCTCGGGCTCGCGCTGACCGCTATTTTGTATCGATAGGAGACCGGGACTGGCGAGGCGAGCGGCCACGCTGTCGGGCGCTGCCGTGGCGACGGTGAAACGTGGTCGGCGTTCCTCGTACCGCGGTATCTCTGGGTAGGAGCCGTTACTCGGTCAGTGGAAGGACCACGCCGAACACGAGCGGCGAGAGGAGCCCGACGAGAATGCCGAGCACCTCCATGTCGACCAGCAGCGTGTCCCCCCAGGCGGGTAGCGTTCCGAGAACGGCGCTCCCGACGAGTTCCCCCGCGATGCCGAGGAGGAACAGCCCTGCCCCGAGCATGAACCCGCGCTTTGCGAGTGTCGCGTAGTCCGCGTTCCAGTTCTGGCTCATAACGGTGCGTTTTCGCGGGCCTACTAAGCTCTCTCGAATCGAAAAAGCTACAAGCGGGTTCACACTGATATCTGTCCACACATGGTTGGCTCAGAATCGATTCCGGGGCTACTCGAACTCCTCCTCTCGACGCTTCTCGCGGCCGGACTGACCGTAGGGGGAGCACTCACCGAACAGGCCGCTCTGGCCGACCTGTCCGGCGGCATCTCGGCGCTCGCTCTCTGGGAGGTCTACATCGGACTGGTCCTCCTGTACGCCGGCTACACCCTCGGCACACAGCGAGTCCTGCCTGCCCTCGGCGGCGCGTGAGCCCGTTCGTGCGCGAAGGCGGTTATTCCTGAAGCGACCGCCGGGTGGTGTTTGTGACCCACTCCGGCCGGACGACTGTCGTGGACCCAATATCTGTCACCCGAAGGTCTCGTAGGACACGGACCCGCTGTCCGTTCCGCTCGGCGTGGTACGACAGCCGAAGCGCCTCGACGATGCCGTCCTGGCTGACGCGGAGTCTGACAGAGACGTTACCGGGGTCACCGACGAACAGCGGCGTCGCGAGCCGGTCGGGGTTCCTGAACCGGGTGCCGACGAGGACGACGCCACCGTCGGTCCTGTCGGCGACGGAGAGGTCGACGGACTCCCCGACCCCGAGTATCGTCCGGCGCTCCGGGAGATCCGAGACCGGGCCGTCATCGCGGACGGTCCACCGGACCCGACTGGGCCGGTTCACGCGCTCGTCGTACCGGGCAGCGACGATACTGCCGTTCGTCCAGTAGTCGATGCGGCTCGTGTAGGTGTTCAGTTCCGTGCCGCTCTGGCGGAAGTGCCCGGCGTACACCGTCCCGTTCGCTGCGACGTTTCGAGAGTGGTTTGACTCCCGGAGTACCGTCCCGTTGCGGTCGGTGACCCGCTGGCGGGTGACGAGCGTGTAATTGCTCGTCGCGAGCGTCCGCGCGTGGGCGCTGGCAAGCGCCGACGGGACCACTGCGTCCTCGCTCACGCCCGGCGGATAGCCGGCCCCGTCGGTCGGCACCGCCGCCGGCGTGACCGTCCCGGTGCTATCCTGCTGGACGAATCCCGAACAGCCGGCGAGTACCAGCGCGAGCGTCACGACGACAGCCACTGCCCGCGTCATCGGTTGCCATTCGGTCGCAGGCCACAAACAGTTGTGGTTATACTGTCGGCTGTACCTATTGCAAGAGATTCGCCACCCCGGAGGCGAAATTCGTCACAGACGGACAGCCGACAGTACTAGTCCTGCCAGTCCGGGTTCGGTCTGGGCGGACTGAACACGTCGATTCCGCGGACCGGCTCCTCACCGTCGTTGCGCGCCTCGTGTGGCTCCCCGCCCGGGATGACGTAGGAGTCGCCGGGGCCGATGACGTACTCCTCGCCGTCGACGTGGAAGGTGAACGTCCCCGCCGCGACGTAGCCGACCTGCTCGTGGCGGTGGCTGTGTTCCGGGACGGCCGCGCCGGGTTCGATGTGGAACCCCTGGACGCTCATCCGCTCGCCGACGGCCATCTGTGTCAGGTGAACGCCGTCGACTGCCTCGACTGTCTCACAGGCCGCCTGTGGTACTTCCTCCATGCGCCGTGGTGTCGCGCCCGGCCCACCTAAGCGTTCGTCCGCTAGCAACGTTCGTTTCTGTCTTGATTCGGACTGATATCAGCCAGAAAGCCCCCGCGCTATCGAACCGGCTACTGGGTGGGCCGTTCTGGCTGGTCGTCCGTCCGAACACCGATCTGCACACTGTCGTCGCGTTCGCTGTCGGTGGATTCAGTACCGTCCGGCCCTGACGGGGAGGTATGTACGCGGTCGTCGGGTGTAGTGATTGCAGCGCGCTGTGGGTCACCGAGGGGCGACCGGAGACGACCCAGTGTCCGCGGTGTGGCACGCGCCGCAAGCACGAAAAGCGCCGGAAGTTCGTCGAGACGGACGACGAGGCCCACGCACGGGAGGTGCGGGCGTCGATGCTGGCCAACCGCCAGGGGGAGGGCGACGCCTTCGCGGAGCTTGCCTCCTACGCCGAGATGGAGCGGCAGGTCGACGACGCGGGCGTGGACGACGAGACGTACCTCGGGGATTCGGGAGTCGACACCGAGGCCGTGTCGGCGGCCGCCGACCGCGCCGAACAGGGGGCGACGGGCGGGGCAAGCCGCAAGGAGACGGTCACGAACGCGCTGCGGGAACTGGACGAGCCGACCGAGGACGATGTCGTGGCCTACGCCGAAGAGCGCGGCGTCCCCGCGTCGTACACCCGGCGTGCGCTGGACAAACTCGTTCGCGCCGGCGACGTGTCCAAGAGCCGGGGGCAGTACCGGCTGCTATGACCGCGACGCTGGATCTAGAGCCCGGCCCCGTCGCGGTCGGCACGCTCGTCGGCCTCGCCGGCCTGCTGTTTCTGGTCACGCCGGTCGTCGAACCCGTCGCCGTCGGTTCGCTGCGGGTGAGCACGGTCGCGCTCTCGGCGGTCGTCCTGACGCTCGGGTTCGCGCTGGGAACGGTCGTGTTCGCCCGGCGCGGCCGGCGGCTGTTCGCCATCGCCCACGGCGTCTTCGCCGTCGCGTGGGCGCTGCTGGTGCTCGGCCCGCTGCTGGGGCGGGAAGCGCTCCTGCTGGCCGGCGTCGTCGTGCTGGTTGCGGGCGCCGGCTTTCTTGTGAGCCAGCGCCGGCAGTGACGACGCACCGAGGCGGCGCTACCGCCCGAGGTCGGCGTGTGCCGAGGAGAGATGCCGAGAAGAGAGCGCGGCAAGCAGGGACAGTTCCCCTGCCAGCGCACCGGCGGCGATGACCTCCGCGAGCGCGTCGGCGTTGCTCCCGGCGGGGTCGCCGCCGCCGCCGTAGCCCAGCACGTCCAGGGCCTCGGACTGCGTGGGAAGCCCCGTCCCGCCGCCGACGGTACCGACCTCCAGCGACGCGATGGTGACCGAGGCGTACAGGCCGTCCTCGCGGGCGTCGACCGTCGTGATGGCGTTGCTCCCCTCGACCACCTGCGCGATGTCCTGCCCGAGCGCGAGGAAGGCCGCGGCGACGACGTTGGCGGCGTGGGCGTTGAACCCCAGCGCGCCGGCTTTCGCCGACCCGACGAGGTTCTTGCGTGTGTTGGCCTCGACGATAGCGTCGGAGGTCGTATCGAGTCGGTCCTCGACCTGCTCGTGTGGGATGAGCACGTCCGCGGCGACGGTCCGGCCCCGGCCCTCGATAGCGTTGATTGCGGCGGGCTTCTTGTCCGAGCAGAGGTTGCCCGACAGCGCGACGAGGTCGGCGGGCGTCTCGGACTCGACGACGTCGCAGGCCGCTTCAGTCGCGATGGTGGCCATGTTCATCCCCATCGCGTCCTTGGTGTCATAGGAGAATCGCAGGAAGACGCTGTCGCCGACGACGTAGGGCGTCACGCCCTGTAGCTCGCCGTGGCTGGTCGTCGATTCGGCGGCGTCGGCGAGAGCGTCGACGTGCTCGCGGACCCAGGCCGACACCTCGCCCGCCTCGGCCACGTCCGCGACGCGGAACACCGGCGCGCGCGTCATCCCGGATTTGAGGACGCGGGCGGTCGCGCCGCCGGCGTTCCGGATCGTCGAGACACCGCGGTTGACCGAGGCCAGCAGCGCGCCCTCGCTGGTCGCCAGCGGGAGGTGATGGTCGCCCTCGGCGGCCCCGCCGTCGACGGGCAGCGGGCCGACGACGCCCATCGGGACCTGGGCCGCGCCGATCATGTTCTCGATGTTGCTCTCGGCGTCGGCGGCGTCGAAGGTGTAGTCGCCGACCGCAGAGAGGTCCGCGTCGGTCTCCTCGGCCAGCAGGTGTCTGCGGGCCGCCGCCGCGGTGTCGGGGTCGGCGTGGGCTTCCAGTTCGTAGAGCCGCAACTCGCCCTCGCGGACGCGCTCTGCGAGCGCGATTACGTCGGAGTCGGTCATACTGACCGGTGTGGCTTCGGGACCCCTAACAGTTGCTCTTGGCGGGCCAACGGTTTTGCAGTCGCCGCTCGGGAACTCCGTATGGTCGACCGCGTGTTCACGAACTGCGAGGTGCGGCCGCTGTCCGGCGAGGACCCGGCAGCAGCGGTCGCGGTGACGAACGGGACTGTCGCGGCCGTCGGCGACCCGGCGGAACTGTCGACCGCGGACGCCGAAACCGTCGACTGCCGGGGCGGCGTCCTGTTGCCCGGCTTCGTCGACGCCCACACGCACCTGGAGGTCGTCGGCCGGCGCGCAGTCGAAGCGGACCTCGCCAGGGCGGACAGCCCGGAGGACTGCATCGACCGGCTGCTGGCGGCCGACGACGGCGAGGGCTGGATACTGGGCTTTGGTTACGACGAGAGTGACTGGGGCGGTCACCGACTCCGGGCGGCGACGCTGGACCGGGTGAGCACTGAGCGTCCCGTGGCGGCCGCACGCGAGGACCTCCACACGGTGTCGGTGAACCACGCCGCGCTGGACGCCCTGGACCTGCCCGACAGCGGCGTCCGCATCGAGGACGGCGCGCCGACAGGCGTGCTCGTCGAGGAAGCCGCCGAAGCCGTCTTCGACGCTGTCGCGCCCGACGACACGCAGACCCGGGAGTACCTGCTGGCCGCACAGGAGGTGGCGCTCTCGGAGGGTATCACGGCCGTCCACGATATGGTGCGCCAGTCCCACGCCCCACGAGTGTACCGCGACCTGGATAGTGAGGGCGTGCTCTCACTGCGGGTGCGGCTCAACTACTGGGCGGACCACCTCGATGCGGTCCGGGAGGTCGGGCTGGCGACGAACCACGGTAGCGACCGGGTCGAAATGGGGGCAATCAAGACGTACGTCGACGGCTCCCTCGGGGCCGGGACTGCGCGGCTTCGGGAGCCCTACGCCGACAGCGACAGCGTCGGTGAGTGGCGGACAGACCCCGACGCCCTCCGAGAGCTGGTGGCCGCAGTCGACGACGCGGGCCTCCAGTTCGCCGCCCACGCTATCGGCGACGCGGCCATCGATGCGCTGCTCGCGGCCATCGAGTCCGTCGACGCCGCGGACCAGCGCCATCGCGTCGAACACGCCGAGGTCCTCACCGGCGACCTGGTGGCCCGGCTGGCAGCGTCGCCGCTGGTCGTCTCGGCGCAGCCGAACTTCCACCGCTGGGCAGCGCCGGGCGGCCTGTACGACGAGCGACTCGGCGAGCGCCGCCGACTGACGAACCGGTTCCGCGACCTCGCGGACGCCAGTGCGCGGCTGGCCTTCGGGAGCGACTGCATGCCACTCTCCCCGCTGTACGGCGTCCAGCAGGCCGTCACCGGGCCGGAGCCGAGCCAGCGACTGACAGTCGGCGAGGCGCTCCGGGCATACACCACCGAAGCCGCGTACGCGGGCTTCGACGAGGACCGTATGGGGACAGTCGCGCCGGGAATGGTCGCGGATTTCGCCGTGCTGGCAGCCTCGCCGTGGGAGGTGCCGGACGGCGATATTTCGGACATTGCCGTCACGCTGACCGCCAGTGACGGCGACGTGGTGTTCGATTCCAGAGCCTGAATCTAACGGACGGCCGTACCGAATGGATGGGCTTCTTGAAGTCCGGTTTCACAGTCACACACCCACCAATATCAGATTTGGAAGTGGGTTAGTCACCAAAAGTAGATATAAAAATCGATAGGCCACCATTCTGCGACTCAATAGTTTATCGCCCACCAACAGCCAGTGTTGAAGATAAAATCTTTTCATGTAGTAGTTCTGAAGCGTGAGTACCGACAGGTGGTTACATCGTGCCCGAAATGGAAACTGCCGCGTTCGAGACGGACCTCAGCCTCTTCAAGTACGACAATCTCGAGCAGCTCCCGCCGGCGTACCGGGACCTCGATGCGGACGAGCGGACCGACCGCATCGAGCGCGCGCTCGAAGCCCTCGGCGACGACGTGGTCATCCTCGGCCACAACTACCAGCGCCGGGAGATCGTCGAACACGCCGACTTCATCGGCGACTCCTACCAGCTCTCGAAGGAAGCCGCGCAGTCCGACGCCGACTACGTAATCTTCGGCGGTGTGACGTTCATGGCCGAGTCGGCGGACATCATCACGGACGACGACCAGTCCGTGATTCTCCCGTCGATGGAGGCCTCCTGCCCGATGGCCGGCATGGCCGAGGCGCTACAGGTCGACGCCGCGTGGGCGGAACTGACCGCGGCGCTCGACGACGACGAGGAAATCATCCCAATCACGTACATGAACAGCTACGCCGACCTGAAGGCCTTCTGCGCCGAACAGGGCGGCCTGGTCTGTACCTCCTCGAACGCCCACAGGGCCTTCGAGTACGCCTTCGAGACGGGCGACAAGGTGCTGTTCCTGCCCGACAAGCACCTCGGCGAGAACACGGCCCACCGGCTCGGCATGGCCGAGGAGACCGTCGAGTGGGACCCGTGGGACGCCGAGGGCACCGACGCCGCCGACGCCGTCGAGAACGACGTCATCCTCTGGGAGGGGTACTGTCAGGTCCACGAGCGGTTCCGCGAGCACCACATCGAGTCCATCCGCGAGGACTACCCCGACGCGAACGTCATCGTCCACCCCGAGTGTCGCCGCGAGGTCGTCGAGGCCGCCGACGTGGCCGGCTCCACCTCGACAATCTGTGAGTCCGTCGCCGAGGCCGACCCCGGCGAGACGTGGGCTATCGGCACCGAGATTCACCTCACCCACCACCTCCAGCGGTGGCACCCCGAGGTGGACGTCGTGCCGCTGTGTGGCGACGCCTGCATGGACTGCAACGCCATGCGCCAGATCGACCCGAACTACCTCGCGTGGGTGCTCGAGGAACTGGTCGAGGGCCGCGAGCGCAACGTCGTCGAAGTCGCGCCCGAGGAGAAGGAACTGGCACAGGTCGCGATGGACCGAATGCTGGAGATCTGACCATGACGGACGACCCGATTACGACCGACGTGCTGGTCATCGGCTCTGGCATCGCCGGGCTGACCGCAGCGCTCGCTGCTGCTCGCGAGGGCGACGACGTAACCCTCGCCACGAAAGCGACTCGCCCGGAAGGGGCCTCATCCTGGTGGGCACAGGGCGGCATCGCAATCTCCCGGGACACCCCCGAAGAGTTCAAAGAGGATATCATGGCCGCCTCCGACGGCACCGCCGACCCAGACGCCGTCGACGTGCTGGTCGAGAACGCCAACGAGGCCGTCGAGGACGTGCTGCTCGACACGCTCGAAGTCGACTTCGACCGGAACGGCTCCGGTCACGACTTCACCCGCGAGGCCGCCCACAGCGAGGACCGCATCCTCCACGTCGACGCCTCGACGGGCAGGCACATCCACGTCCCGTTCCTGAACTACGTCGACGACCGCGACGGCGTGGCGGTGCTTGATGACACCGCCGCGCTCGAACTCGTCCGCCACGAGGGCCGCGTCCACGGCGCGATGCTCGAATCCGACGGCGAGGTAACGCCCTGCTTCGCCGGGAGCGTCGTGCTGGCGACCGGCGGCATCGGTGACCTCTACCCGCGGACGACCAACCCCGAGAACACGACCGGCGACGGCATCGGGATGGCGGCACTCGCCGGAGCCGAGGTCACGGACATGGAGTACGTCCAGTTCCACCCGACAGCGTGTGTGCTGGAAGAGAGCGAGCCACCCCGTGGCCCGGACGGAGGCGGTGGAACCGCCGAAGCGGGCGACGTGGCGTTCCTCGTCAGCGAAGCGGTCCGTGGCGAAGGCGGCCTGCTGCGCAACGGCGAGGGCGAGCGGTTCATGCCCGACTACCACGCGGACGCC
The DNA here is from genome assembly GCF_032027985.1 of Haloarcula sp. 1CSR25-25. Taxonomy (NCBI): domain Archaea; kingdom Methanobacteriati; phylum Methanobacteriota; class Halobacteria; order Halobacteriales; family Haloarculaceae; genus Haloarcula; species Haloarcula sp. 1CSR25-25. Next base: position 202,474 of record NZ_JAHYBW010000002.1, on the reverse strand, counting down.
GAACTCGCCCCCCGGGACGTGGTGGCCCGGGCGGTCAAAGCCGAACGGGAGGCGACCGGGGAAGTGAGGCTGGACGTGTCGCCGCTTGACTTCGCCGAGGAGTTCCCGAACCTCGCACAGCGCTGCGAGGAGTACGGCATCGACTGGGCCGGAGGCATCCCGGTCGCGCCCGCCGAGCACTTCCTCTGTGGCGGCATCAGCGTCGACGACCGCGGCCGAACGACGCTGGACCGGCTGTACGCCGTCGGCGAGTGCGCCCGGACCGGCGTCCACGGCGCGAACCGCCTCGCCAGCACGTCCCTGCTCGAGGGGCTGGTCTGGGGCCTGCGGGCCGGCGAAGACGCCGCCGGGGCCGAGCCCGACCCCATCGAAGCGCCGGAGTTACTCGAACGGGACCCGGACCTGCCCGAGCGGTTCGCCCGCGACAAGTTCCGTCGGCTGACCCGCGTGATGGCCGAGAACGTCGGCGTCGAGCGCGACCCCGCGGACCTCGGGCGCGCGATGGCCGTCCTCCGGCGGCTCAAGGGCGAAGTGGACGCCTACGTCCGCACGCGGACCAGCCGCTCGCTGTACGAACTCCGCCACGCCAGCGTCACCGCTCTGCTGGTCGCGCGCCACGCCGCCGAGAACGAGGAGAGCGTCGGCACGCACAACCTCGTCCCCGGCGAGCGCGACGAGCGCCGGGAGCAGACCGCGGACTGATGCTCACCGACGCTGACGTCGAGCGGTGGCTCCGCGAGGACGTGGGCCACCACGACGTGACCAACGACGTGCCCGGCGAGACTACGGGGCGACTGGTAGCGAAAGACTCCGGCGTCGCCGCAGGCCTCGCCGCCGCCAGCGCGGTGTTCGAGTATCTGGACTGTTCGGTGGAGACACCGGTCGATTCCGGGGACGCCATCGACCCCGGCGACGTGGTGCTTCGCGTCGACGGCCCTGCCGAGTCGGTGCTCCGCGGCGAACGCGTCGCCGTGAACGTCACCGGCCACGCCTCGGGCGTGGCGACGAAGACGCGGGCCGCCGTCGACGCGGCGGCGGCCGACGCCGCCGCGGAGCCGCGAATCGCCGGGACACGGAAGACGACGCCGGGCCTGCGTGGCGTCGAGAAGCGTGCGGTGGCGGCCGGCGGCGGTGACACCCACCGGCTGGACCTCTCGCACATGGTGATGGTCAAGGACAACCACATCGCCGAGATGGGACTTGTCGACGCCATCGAGCACTTCCGCGAGCGGGCCTCCTTCGCGACGAACCTCGACGTGGAGGTCGAAACCCCGGAGGACGCCCCGCGGGCCGCCGAGGCCGGCGCGGACATCGTCCTGCTGGACAACATGTCCCCCGCCGAGACCGAGCGGGCCGTCGACCTCGTGGCGGCGGCAGACGCCGATGCGCTCACGGAGGCCAGCGGCGGCATCGCCGTCGAGGACGTGCCGGCCTACGCCGAAACGGGTGTGGACGTCATCTCGATGGGGGCGCTGACCCACTCCGCGCCGACGCTTGATCTCTCCTTCCGAACGGGTTGAGCCCCGGTCACTCCGGCCCGCTCGTCGAGGATTCGGTCCTGAGTTCCGGCGGGAGTTCGAGTTGCTTGATACCGGTCCGGTCCTCGATTCGGAACCGGTACAGCGCCGTGGCCTCCGTCTCGGCCGCTCGTTCGAACACGTCTGGCTTCCAGGAGGTGTCTATCTGTTCTTCTATCGCCCTGCGTTCGTCGTCGGGGACCCGCTCGATGGTCCCCGTCAGCAGGACGCTGCGCCAGTTGAACGTCGTCTCGATGTCGTAGACGAGAAACCGGGCAGCGTCCGCGTGGTCGCTCGCCGTCACTTTCCGGCTGTCGGCGCCGAGTACGTACACGAAGTAGAGCGCGGACTCGCCGTCGTACCAGAAACTGAGTGGACGCAGTAGCGGCGCGGAGTCGGTCGGGACGCCGAGCACGCCGATGCTCTTCCGTTCGAGGGTCTTCTCGATGTCCTCGCGGTCCATCTGGAGCATCCCGTAGTCTTCCAGTTCGGTAACTGTCATGCGGTCACTTGTCTGCAGATAATCATAAAGCCACGGGCGCCCTCCCTGTGTTCGCTGTTCGTCACGCGATGGGGTCGCCGGCGGACCGTCTCAGTAAAGCCGGCGGGCCAGCATCACTTCGTCGACCAGTTCCCCACGTATCTCGTAGTGGTCCGCGCGGACGGCCTCGACCGTCCAGCCGGCATCCTGCAGGAAGTCTATTGCCCGTTCGTTCGCGGCCGGGAGGCTGTTGTACACCTTCCGGCAGCCGCGGCTGGCGGCCCATTCGACCCCGCGGTGGAGCAGGTGACTGCCGATACCGTGGCGGCGGTACGTCTCCATCACGCCGAGCGTGAGTTCGGCCGTAGACGCGAGCTCGTCGACTTCGGACATCGCGACGTGGACCCAGCCGACGACGTCGTCGTCGACCGTGGCGACGAACACGACGCGACACCGGGTTGGGCTCCAGCGGACGAGCGTGTCCTCGTAGGCCAGTTGCTCCGCGACGCCGGCCGCAGTGAGATACGGGGCCTCGCCAGTGACGTCCCGTATCGTGCCGACGACGCCGGAGAGGTCCGACGGCCGGGAGGGCCGTATCTCGTAGCTGACGCCGGCCTCGTGGTATTCGGCCGTCTCACCGTGATGAAGCGCGACGGTGAGCCTCCCGTCCCCGGTGGTCTCGATGAGGTTGTCGCGTTTCAGAATGGAGACGTGGTGCTGGAACCGCTCGGGGTCGACGCTGATGGCTTCGGCCACCTCGGCGGGCGCGACGGGGCCGTTCCGTTCCACGAACCGATACACGTCGGCCCGGTCACCTCCGAGTTCGAGATCTGTTGGTGACGGCATCTCGCTACCGGCCACTGGTGACTGTATCCACTTGAAAATGCCCGGCGCGGCCGCTGGAGCATTCAGGCCAGTGGCCACAGCAGCGACCGTGGAGCCGCCGACGAGGGCATCCGGGAGACGTCGCCGGGGCGTCGCTCGCAGCCGCGTGACGCTTTTGTGTGGTCGCGGCCCATCCCCGACCATGCCAGACGCGGTCCGTCGGTGTCCCGAGGACGGCTTCTTCGAGGGCGACACCTGCCCGGTCTGTGACAGGGCGGGCGCGCACGTTCTCGACGGCAGACGGCGGCGACAGCTCTCGAAGTTCGTCTCCGGGGCGCTCAGGCACTTCCCCGGAGACGCGGGCATCGACGTAGACGAGGCAGGGTGGACGCCGTTCGGTTCCCTCCGCGCCGCAGTCGAGCGGAAGTACGACTGGGCAGACGGCGAGGCGCTTTCGGGTGTCATCGCCACGGACCCGAAAGGGCGGTTCGAGCGGACGGGCGGCGACGACGAGACGGGTGCAGCGGCCGCCGACGGTCTGGTCCGGGCGGCCTACGGGCACTCCGTCGGAGTGACACTCGACGCGACCGACGACCCAGTCCCGGCGACGCTGTATCACGGGACCGCCCCGGAGAACGCCGAGTCGATACGTGAAGCGGGGCTGAGGCCGATGGGTCGCCAGACCGTCCACCTCTCGGAGTCCGTCACAACGGCCCGCGAGGTGGGGCGTCGCCACGCCGCCGACCCCGTCGTGTTCGTCGTCGACGCCGCGGCGATGCGGGCCGACGACCGCCGGGTCGTCAAGCGCGGGACCGAGACGTACACGACTGACTGCGTGCCGCCGCAGTATCTCTCGGTGCTGGAAGGATAGCGCGGTCGCGTCGCCCGCTACTCGACCAGCGGCGTACCGGTCATCGCCTCCGGCTGGTCGACGCCCATGAGCATGAGTATCGTCGGCGCGAGGTCGGCCAGCGTCCCGCCGTCGCGGGCGGTCCGTCCGCCGGCGGTCCCGTCGGGGGCGAGGTAGATGAACGGGACGGGGTTGGTCGTGTGGGCCGTGTGGGGGTCCTCGACGGTCCCCATGTCGTCGGCGTTGCCGTGGTCGGCACAGATGAGGACGTGGCCGCCGGCGGCCTGAATCGCCTCGACCAGCCGGCCGAGCTGCTCGTCGACGGCTTCGACGGCGGTCACCGCCGCGTCGAAGTCGCCGGTGTGGCCGACCATATCGGGGTTGGCGAAGTTCAGGACCATCGCGTCGGGGTCCTCGGCCTCGATGAACTCGATAGCGGTGCCGGCCAGTTCCGGCGCGCTCATCTCCGGTTGCATGTCGTAGGTCGCCACGTCGGGGCTGTCGACGATCTCGCGGCTCTCGCCGTCGAACGCGACCTCCCGACCGCCGTTGAGGAAGTAGGTGACGTGGGGGTACTTCTCGGTCTCGGCCAGGCGAATCTGGGTCCTCCCGGCTGCCGAGATTACTTCGCCGAGCACGTCCTCGGGCTGGTTCGGCGGGAAGGCGACCGGCAGGTCGAACGTCTCGTCGTACTGGGTCATCGTCACCAGCCGGATGTCAGGCGGCTCGGTGTCGGCGCCCCAGTCCTCCGGGCGGATGTCGCCGAGCATACGAGTCAGTTGCCGGGCGCGGTCCGACCGGAAGTTGAAGAAGACGACCGCGTCGCCGTCTTCGAGGCCGGCGTGGTCGCCGACGGTCGTTGGTTCGATGAACTCGTCGGTGGTGTCGCGGGCGTAGGATTCGGTGGCCGCCGTGACGGCGTCGTCGGCGTGGTGGTCGCCCTCGCGGCGGACGATGGCGTCGTAGGCCCGGCGGGTCCGCTCCCAGTTCTCGTCGCGGTCCATCGCGTAGTACCGGCCACAGACGGTGGCGACGTGGCCGGTCCCGTGCTCCTCGGCGTGGGCCTGCAGGTCGACGAGATAGTGCTCGCCGCCGGTCGGCGAGGTGTCCCGGCCGTCGGTGAAGGCGTGGGAGACGGCGTCGGTGCCGCGCTCGCCGGCGAGTTCGATGAGCGCGTGAAGGTGGTCCTGATAGGAGTGGACGCCGCCGTCGGAGACCAGCCCCATGAAGTGGACCCGGCCACCGTGCTCCTCGGCGTACTCGAAGGCCGACAGGACCGTCTCGTTCTCGAAGAGCGGCGGGTCCTGTGCGGCGTCGTCGGGCGGCGACTGCCCCCGCGAGCGAGCGATGCTGTCGCTGACACGGGCGGAGGCCTGCTTGACGACGCGGCCGGCCCCGATGTTGAGGTGGCCGACCTCGGAGTTGCCCATCTGGCCCTCCGGGAGGCCGACCCGGCGGCCGTGGGTCTCGAGCGTCGAGGCTGCACCCGTGTCGCGATACCGGTCGAAGTTCGGCGTGTCGGCGGCGGCGACGGCGTCCCGGACACCGTCGTCCGGGTTCAGTCCCCAACCGTCCAGGATGATGAGTCCGACGTCCATACCAAAGGGTCACACGACCAACCTAATACACTGTCGGTCAGGCCCGAGCGTGACGGTCGATAGTGCCGAATCCGGCTGTTCTGGTGGTGCTACGCCACGCTATCGGTGCGGATATTCAGAACCCCGAAATTAAGAGGGTGGCCCGCATTCGGTCGGGCATGACTCGGAACATTCTCTCGGACGATCTGGCCGACGCAATCGTCACGACAGCCCGGACGGCGACGGGCGACTCGCTCCGGTCAGTGACGTATTTCACACGTGCGAACTTCGAGCAACTCTACCTGCGGGGGGACCTCGAACAGGACGCCGACCTGAATGACTTCGTCGGCCACGAGTGGCAGGGGTACAAACAGACCAAGAACGCATACCAGGAGTCCGAACTGGGCGACTACCGCTTTACCGTGCGTGCGTTCTCCAACGGCTACCTCCTCCGGGCGACGACCGAACGACAGGGCGTGCTCATCACCACGGACGGCCTGACGATGCAGTCCTACGAGGAGATCGCAGAGGCCATCGAGCGCCTGCTCCGGGAAGAATCCGGCAAGGAGTAAGCGCCGAATCGGCGGGCGACCACCGGCAAGGAGTAAGCGCCGAATCGGCGGGCGACCAAAGGGTTATGCCCGTTCCCGCGAACGCACGGGCATGACGCTGGACCCGGTCCACGTCGACGGCATCGCCAAACTCGCCGGGCAGGTGCGCGAGACCGTCGAGACGAGCGACCAGGAGGCAGCCGCCGAGGAGGTGTGGGACAACTTTCTCGACCCGCTGTGGAAGGACGGGACGGAGATTCTGGAGCCACTGGACGAGCAGCGCCGCCGGAAGGTCCCTGTCGAGGACATCGCGCTGGCGGACCCGCCGTTTCCGACCCAGCACGGGCTGGACTCGGGTACCATCAACCCCACGACGTTCAAGAACGGGCTGGTGCTGGACGTGGCGCAGGCGGCGATGGGTAGCGTGCCCTCGGACGTCGAACTCCACCGCGGCCGAACGATTATCATGGCGGTCCACTCGAACGACGCGACGCTGGGGTTCGACGGCGACTGGCAGGGCGGGGACCGCGGCTACGCCAAGCGGCGCGTCCTCGACGTGCCACAGGTCGACCGCTACGAACAGCGGGTCGTGCACGCGCTGGCGCTGTACCTGGCGGAGAGCCAGCACGCGCTGACCAACGCCGACGTGGTCGAGGACCTGTTCATCCTCGACGGGCCCATCTACCCCACCGGCGTGCTCCGCTGGGCCGACCGCGACACCGAACTGGCCGACCTGCTCGCGGAGGACGACCGCCCGAAGACGGTGGTGAACAACTACGTCGACCTCGTCGAGCGGTTCGTCGAGCGGGACGTGCCCCTGGTCGGGTTCATCAAGAACTCCTCGACGAAGGCCCTCACGCGAGCGCTGCGGCGCAAGACCAACGCCCCGTGGGTGAACGACACCGCCTTCTTCCGCCGGATCCTGGAGCGCCGCGACGACGAGGGTGAGCGACGGACCGACTGTCTCACTGCGACGAACTGGTTCCGCTCGCGGGCCGGCACCGACGGCATCATGGCCGCCACTGGCGACGCGCTGGGCATCGAGCGGTCGCTCGACCCCGAGTCCTACGAGGTGACCTTCTTCGTCCTCTACGACCCGCGCTCCGACCTCGTGTTCCGCGTCGAGGCCCCCTACGCGTTCACCAGAGACCCGGAGTGTCGGGCCAAGCTCACGCGACAGATTCTCCACGACGTGGCCCGGGAACAGGGGCCGCCACTGGCCATCGGGAAGGCCGACGAGCTCGCCAAAATCGACCGGCAGGGCAGCGAGGAGCTCACCCGCCGCATCGAGCGGACGTTCGAGACCGACCGCGAGCGGGAGTTCAACGACATCCGGTGGGGCGCCGTCGAGGAATCGTTCTGAAGCGGGCTATCCGCGACGGGCCAGGACGATAGCGTACAGGATAGACAGCAGTCCGACGCTCTCGGTCAGGGTACTCGGAATCGGTAGCGCGACCGGTGGGACGACGCGGACCGCCGCGAGCGTGACGAGGTACGAGACGAAGGTGAGGAGGCTGATTCCGACAGCCAGCGCGAGCATGGAACGGGTCCGCTGTCGACGGTAGCCGACGAGCGCCAGTGTGGCGATGAACAGCCCCAGCCCCGTCTGTGCGAGGTGGACAGTGATTTTCACGGAGACCCACATTTCGTCGGAGAGGCCGGCAAACTCCATTAGAGCCCCTCCCAGAGGTCGACTAGGGCGTCGGCGAACTCGTGTGTCGTCGACTCGACGGAGAGGCTGACGTCGAAGGCCCCGTCGGTGAGACACACGGTGAGCTCGTCCATCTGTGCCTCGTAGACGTCGACGTGATGGCCGTCGTCAGCGAGGCGCGTTCGGGCAGTGACGAGGCCGCAGTCTTCGAGTGCATCCAGGCGGCGGTACACGGTCGAGAGTGACATGTCGCAGTCGTTGCTGAGTTCAGTTGCAGTCATCGGTCTGTGACTCGTGGCTGCAAGGAGCGCGCGAGCGTAGTCGTCATCGAGGAGGGCAAACACCTCGGTCGGGGACGGATCCTCGGCCACACGCGGTAGGTTCACCCGCCGCCGTGGTATAAGTCAACGGTCGTTCGCTGACCCAGAAAACGGACCGCGGTTCACCAGATCTGAAAAGCTACGCCGTCTCGGCCTGCTGCACCGTCACGTCGACTGTCTCGCCGGCCACGCCGAGCCGGGCGAACTGCGTTCTGACGTGTTCCTTGGCCGCGTCGATGGCCGCGTCCCGCGTCTCGAAGCCGCGGGGCATCGGGGATTCGAACGCGATTCGTATCTCGCGGTCGCCGATGGACTGGACCTGACCGCCGCTTTCGACCTGGTAGAAGGCGTCACAGACCCAGACGTAGGGTGTCCCCTCGTCCGGCGCGCCGTTGAACTCGGGCGGGTCCTCGCCCGGTTCGTACAGCGTCCCGGTCAGCGTCGTCCCACCTGCTGTCCCCCGAATAAGCAACATAGTTCGATATAGGGGCCCCAGCGGCAAAAGATTCTCCCTCGCTCAGGGCTCGCAGTCGACAACGACGGGCAGGTGGTCGGAGCCGTAGTGGTCGTCGTCGCGGTCGGCGACGACCGCCCTAGTGTCGACGGTCACGTCCTCGCTGACGAACACGTGGTCGATACCCATCCCCGGGAGCAGGTCGTGGAAGTCGGTCCGACTCGTCGTCGGGCCGTGGGTGACCGTCGCTATGTCGCGGGCATCGACGAGCCTGCGGCCGTCCGGGAGTTCGTGGCCCTCGGTCCGCTCGTAGGCCGGCTCGCCGACGACGCAGTTGAAATCGCCCATCACCACTGCGGGAGTGTCCCGGGCGACGGAGTCGAGATGGTCGAGCACCAGTTCGATGCCCGAAAGCCGTGCGTCAGCGCCCTCGTGGTCCAGATGCGTGTTCAGACACAGCAGGTCAGCCTCGGCGTCGCGGTCCCGGAGGCGGGCCCAGGTCGCCACGCGGGGATACGCAGCGTCCCAGCCGATGCTGCTGGGCTCGGCGGGCTGTTCGGAGAGCCAGAACGTGTTCGTGGCCGTGCAGTCGAAGCGGTCGGTCCGGTAGCCGATGGCCGTGTGCTCCCCGCCGACGGCCACGGATTCCCGCGGGTCACCGACCCACTCGTAGCCGTCTAGCAACACCTCTAGCTCCCGGAGCTGGTGGGCCATCGCCTCCTGCACCCCGATTATGTCCGGGCTGTGATACCGGATGATTCCAGCCACCAGCCGCCGCCTGTGGGGCCACCCGTCCAGCCCATCCCCGGCGGTGTCGTACCGCACATTGAAAGACATCACCCGCGTCGGCTTCATACGCCTCCGTTGACAGCCACCCGGGTAAGGTTTCACTTTCACGCTGCTTGGGAAAGGTGTTAATCCCCGGCTACCCTCGACTGGGGTATGTCCGACCTCGGGGATTTCACTGATTTCGACGGCGACGACGCGGCAGCCGACGACGAGACCCACGACGACGAGGCCGCCGACGCGACCGACGACGGCGGCCGGGCTGTTGACGCGACGGATAATACTGACGCGACTGACGACGACTTCGAGGAGATGGAGGTCGCGCCGGCGGGCGCGGACACCGGTCTCGGAGTCCTCTCGGCGGCAAAGGGCCTCCGAATCAGCGAGGAAGCGGACGAGACGGTCCTGCGGGCGTACGTGACCGCGCGGAACCGCTCGCGCCTGCGTATCGGGACGTATCTGCTCGCCCCCTATCCGGGCGGGGCGGGTTCGCCGCCAGACCAGAAGCGGGCCGAGAGGCCCGCAGGCGGCGAGCGCCTGTTCTGTCGCATCAAGGCCCTGGAGTACGCCCAGGAGTTCCACGCCGACGACGCGACCGAGATCCACGCCCGGCGGGCGATGCGCGAGCGGGGCATCGACGAGCGGGACTTCAAGTTCATCGCGGAACTGGAGCCGGTCGCGGTGCTGTACAGCGACGGCGGCGAACTCAAGCGGCGGATGACCGACCGGGTGCCCAAACCCGAGACCGTCGTCCGGGAGGCCACCGACAAATCCGAGATAAAGACCGGCCTAAAGATACCCGAGGACGGCGTCTTCCTGGGCCATCTCGCCGTCGGCGGCGAGAAGGTCCGCACCGCCGCCGAGCCGCCGACCATCGACTACCGACTGAAAGACGACTACGACGCCGGCGACCCGCTCGTGTTCCGGCACACGCTCGTCGCCGGCGGGACCGGGTCCGGGAAGACCCACAGTTCGAAGAACGTCCTGCGGCAGTATCTCGGCCGGACCTACGAGATGGGCGACGGCCGGACGCCCGAACTCGCGGTCGTGCAGTTCGACCCCCAGGACGAGTACGCCCAGATGCACGACGACAACCCCGCGATGACCGACGAGTTCGAACGGCGCTGCGAGCGGGAGGGGGTCGCCTACGGCGGCCACGACGACACCATCGCCTTCGTCCCGAAGGTGGCCGGGGCCGACTACAACGCCAGCCACCACCGCGCCGAACAGGTGGAGTTCACCATCCCGTTCTCGCTGGTCCACGACAACCCCTGGCTCATCGCGGGGTCGAGCCTGAACGACAACCAGTACGGCGCGCTGGTGAACACGCTGCTCCCGCGGTTCGAGCGCGAATACGGCGAGGGCGGCACGTACAGCGACTTCCGGACCTTCCTCGGAGACCCCGCGCTCAAGGAGGAACTGGACGAGGCGGGCGACGTACACGAGGCCACGTTCGACGCCGTCAAGCGGCGCGTCCAGGGGTTCGGCGCCGTCTTCGATCAGGACGCCCGCCCCATCACCGACCAGATATCGCAGTTCGTCCGCGACGGCGGGCTGACGGTCATCCCGACGTACCACATCACGGACTCCCGGACCGCCTCGACTATCGTGCTGGCCGTCTCCAGCCTGCTCATCGACCAGAAGCTCTCCAACGACCCGACCTACGACCGCATCAAGGAGACGCCCCTCGTCCTCGGGATGGACGAGGCCCACAACTTCCTCACCGACGCCGACAGCGTCCAGGCCCGCAAGGTCATCGGGAAGTTCACCGAGGCCGCCAAGCAGGGCCGCAAGGAGCGTCTGGGCCTGTATCTCATCACGCAGGACCCCCAGGACATCGCCGGCCCGGTGTTCAAGCAGATCAACACGACGATGGTGCTCAATCTCGGCGACGAGGACGCCATCTCCGCCGTCAACATCCCCAGTAACCTGGAGTCGAAGGTCCCCTACATGGAGAAGGGCCAGCGGGTCGTCTACTCGCCCGACAACTCCGAGCCAGTCGAACTCATTGGCCTGTCGACGTGTGTGACCCGCCACGGCCGAGACTGACAAATCGCAGGCCGGCTCGTTGATTGCAGCGGGCCGAAGATTCAAACCGACTCCGGGGGAAAGGAGCGTATGGCAAAGCGAATACTCGTCCCGGTCGACAGTTCCGATCAAGCGGCGGCAGCCTGTGAGTTCGTAGCCGAGGAGTATCCGGACGCGACGGTCGTTCTGTTGCACGTCATCAACCCCGCAGAGGCCGGGTACAGCGCGGAGGCGTCGATTCCGTCCTTCTCCGAGGAGTGGTATGAGAAACAGGAAGCCACAGCGGATGAGCTGCTCGACGAACTCGAAGCGACGGTGACCGAAGCCGGTGTCGAGTCAGTCGAACGCGTCATCGAGGTCGGTCGACCGACGAAGGTCATCGTGGAGTACGCGGACGACCACGACATCAGCCAGGTCGTCATGGGGAGCCACGGCCGCTCGGGAGTGTCCCGTATCCTGCTGGGCAGCGTCGCCGAGATCGTCGTCAGACGGGCATCCGTTCCCGTGACGGTCGTCAGGTAGCCTTCGGGTGCCGGACGATGTGGACGTCGTAGTGGGGGTCGTTCGACACCGGTGAGCCGACGCTACAGACCGGCGTCGACACCCGCCCGGCGTTCTCGCTGCCGATGAACACGATTGAGGCACCCTCCTCGTGAGCGACTTCTCTGATGGTCCGGGTGATATCCGTCGTCGTCGAGGCAATCGAGCTCACGTCCTCCGGGACCTCGTAGCGGAACGATGCCCTCGGGGCTATCGTCTCGGCCTGCTCCCGCATCCGGTCGGCGATGGCCGCGACGTCGAACGCCTCGTCCGCGTCGAGCCAGCCACGTTCCCGCGCGTACTCCGCATCGTCCGGGATGACTGACAGCGCAGTGATGTCCTCCTCGCGGTAGTCCGCGAACTCCGTCGCCCGCTTTAGCGCGGCTTTCGACAGGTCCGAGCCGTCAAAGGGCACGAGTAGTACCATATCCGACGTGTCGCCCGGTTATGATTTATTGGTTCCGCAAGCCCTGAAAGGTAGTGTCGGATTCGTCCCGCGCTAGAGCACGGGCTCCCCCGTCGCAGGTCGGTAAGCCGAGCGAATAGCCCGGCAAGGTGCCTGTAACTAACTGAGAGGGATGTGACCAATAAACATGGATTCGATAGACGACGCACTCAGATACCCCATGGAAGACGACGACTGGATCGTGACCGCCCTCGTCGGTGGCGTCCTCAGCCTCCTCTCGGTTCTCGTCGTACCCGGCATCCTGGTGTACGGCTATCTCGTTCGGGCGGTTCGCGAGCGGGCCGAGGGGGCGACACGGCCGCCGGCGTTCGAGAACTGGGGCGAGCTGTTCGTCGACGGCCTCAAGGCCTGGGTCATCGGCATCGTGTACATGCTCGTCCCGCTCGTGGTGTTCGGGGTGACTGTCGGGGGCAGCCTGCTCGCGATGGGGACCGGTACCCGCGCCGGGGCGGGTGCCGGCCTGGCCGGCCTGTTCGGCGGGTTGGTGGTGTCGTTCGTCCTGTCGCTGCTGTTTGGCTACGTTGCGACGGCGGCCATCATCCACTTCGCCTGTACCGGCGAGTTCGGTGCCGGGTTCGATTTCGGAACGCTACGGACGCTGGTCCTGTCGGCGGAGTACGCGACGCCGTGGCTGGTCTCGGTTGCCCTGTTCATCGCCGTCAACGTCGCGGTGAACTTGCTCAACGTCATCCCGTTCGTCGGCTCGCTCGTCGCCGTGATTCTCAGCCCGTTCGCCACCTTCTACGTGGCGGTCGTGGCGACTGACCTCTGGGCCGGCGGCTACAACGCCGCACTCGACGAGCAGGAAGAATCGGAGTCGGTCGGGACGGCGACAGTTTAGAAGATGTTGGCCTGCTGGTAGACCGAGATGCCGTCGTTCGTTATCTCGTAGGGTTTCGTCTCCCGCGAGTGGTTCGCGTTCCGTATCTTCTGTATCTCGACGGCGAGCCGCGTCTCGCTGGCCTCCGACCGGACGTACTGGAGGATGAACACGGCGTCGGTCAGGTACTCGATGATGCCGTGTCTGGACGCGAAGGGGTTAGTCTCGCTGGCCTCGGAGACGAGCATCGTCGTCACGCCGGCCCGTTTCAGCGACCGGGTGAAATCGAACACCTCTGTGCGTCTCCGGGACTGGTCGTCGTACATCATCTCAAGCAGCGAGACGGAGTCGAGCACCAGCCGGTCGGCGCCGAACTTCTCGATGAGGTCCGGGAGTTCGCCCCGGATGTTGTCGAGGCTGTTCGCCATCTCGACCGGGTCGAGGTCGACAATCGCTAGCTGGCCCTGCTCTTCGTAGGCTTCGAACCCCCAGCCGCGGTCATCGGCGGTGTTCAGTATCGCATCGTGGGACTGTTCCAGGGTCAGAAACACGGCGTTCTCGCCGTTTTGCAGGCCGTGGTGGAGGAACTGCAGGCCGAACGTCGTCTTCCCGGTGCCGGCCGAGCCGATGGTGACGACGAGATGTCGCTGTGGAATCCCGCCCTGTATCATCTGGTCGAGGCCCTCGATGCCGATGTCGACCCGCGGGATGTCGGACTCGAACTCCTCCTCGAAGCCGCTATCGCTGTCACCGTCACCGCTGCCGGCGGACTCGAACGCGGTGGCGAAGTCGTCGTCGAAGAGCCCGCCGCCGTCATCGTCGCCGGCAGTCCCAGCGGCTGTACCGGCGGGTCCACCGCCGCCGCTACTGGAGGAATCGCCGCCGTCGTCGAACGGACTGCTGGTACTCTCCTCCCCGAAGGCAGAGCTGCCGTCGTCGTCGAAGGGACTTTCGCCACCACTGCGCTCGGATTGCCCGTCGTCCCCGAAGAGCCCGGTGTCGGCGGACGCCGACTCCTCGGCGTCGCTTTCCGATGTCGGCGGCGCATCTCTCGATTCGCCGTCGCCGCCCTCGTCGTCCAGCGCGCTTTCGAACCAGTCGTCGCCGGACTCGTCGTCCCCACTCATACGCACGACCACCAGCCACACGAACGGCTCATGGAAGGGGATACGCGTCGGGACTGATATAATTGCCGTCGTAGAGGGTTTATGTACGGTCGGCCGGAACCTCCGGGCAATGACTGTCGGGATCGTCGCGCAGCGGGATAACGACCGGGCCATGTCGCTTGCGAGTACACTGTGTGACCGACTGCGTGCCACGTCGGCGGCCGTCGTCGTCGACGAAACGACCGCCGGGGCGCTGGGTAGCCACGACGCGTGGGAGGCCGCCGTGCCCGATTCGGCCCCGGTCGATGAGATGTCTGAATGTGACCTTGTCGTGAGCATCGGCGGCGACGGAACCTTTCTGTACGCGGCCCGGGGCGCGGGGTCGACGCCGATACTGGGGGTCAATCTCGGCGAGGTCGGCTTCCTGAACGCCATCGCGCCCGAGGAAGCCGTCGAGACGGTCGTCGCGGAGGTCGAGCACATCCAGAAGACCGGCAGCGCCAGGACGCGGGCCAAGCCGCGGCTCCAGGCCAGGGGCGACGACTGGGAGCTCTCGCCGGCGCTGAACGAAGTCGTCGTCCAGAGCGAGCGCCGCGGTCACGGCGGCGGGGCGACACTCGACGTGTACGTCGACGGCTCGCTGTACACGTCCGGCCACGCCGACGGCGTGCTCGTGGCGACGCCCACCGGATCGACGGCGTACAATCTCAGCGAACGCGGTCCGCTGGTCCACCCCGACGTTGCGGGCCTCATCATCACGGGGATGGCGGGCGAAACAGGGACGCCGCCGCTGGTCGTGGACGTTGACAGCGAAATCGTCGTCGAACTCACGGACGCCGACAGCGGCGTCGTCGTCAGTGACGGTCGGGTCCGAAAAGACGTGGTCCCGCCGGAGCGGGTGACCCTCTCGCGTGCGAGCGAACCGGTCCGGCTCGCCGGGCCGCCGCTTGACTTCTTTACCGCACTGGACAAGCTGGCCTAACGCCGGCCGACGGCGTACAGCACCGGTGCGAGGACGAGCAAAACGAGGCCGAACAGTTTGTACTGGAACGACGAGGCGAGGATGCTCCCGCTGTTTGGTTCCATCGCCGACGCCGGCGTGATCACGAGCAACGCGCCCAGCGCAATCGTGTGCAGCCCCAGCATTCGGAGCGAGCGTTGCGGGAGAATCGCGACGAGCCCACCCACAAAGCCGAATAGCAGGACATCACCGATGGTGTAGTTCAGCAGGAAACTATCGATGAGTTGCAGCGGTGACGCGAGCATTCCTATCCAGAATTTCGCCGTGATGGAATCTTTAAAGTTCCGTTACGCCGCCGACCGCTCAGTCGGTCGCCTTTCCCTGCGGTGTGAGCAGGAGATAGCCGGTCGACGGGACGCCGGCCGTCCGCAACCGGAACTGCCGCGGTTCCTCGTGTGCCGTCGAGAGGGCCACGACATCGAGGTCGGTCGTGCTGACCGTCTCGGCGTCGACTTCATCGATGCCGGCCACGAGCAGGGCCTCGGAGAGCGCCGTCCCGTTGAGCCGGTCGGCGGGCACGTCGAAGGTGGCCCCGAACGCCTCGTTTGCCGCACGCACGATCGGGCCGTGGCCCTCGTCGACGAAGTACAGCACCGGGTCCGGGTGCCCGTCGAAGAGGTCAATCGGCTGTGGGTCCGCCGTCCCCTCGGCGTCTGCGGACACGGTCATCGTCTCGTCGGCGGTCTCGCCGGGCGAATCAGTCAACAGGAGATAGGAGACGCCGCCCACCCCACCACCGAGCGCCAGGCCGAGCCCGACGGTGACCTGTTGGGAGAGCCCCAGCGAGAACACCGACTGCACCACCAGCGCGACGGTCGCGAGCACGACCGCGCCTACCCCGATCCAACCGACCACGGCCGCGAGGCTCCCGAGGCGGTGTCGGCCCCCCGCGTCGGTCGACGACTTTCTCATCGGTATATACTCTATGGGCCACGGGTTAACGCTTTTCGAGAGCGCGCCGCCGGTGAATCGCCCCGGTGTGTCCGCCCCGACCGCTGATAAAACATATACAGTCGCCAGTCTTAGAGAGGGCTACTAGCGTGTCCAGAACTACTGCCGGTCCGCCGCGTGTGCTCGTCGTCGACGACGAACAGGACGTCGCCGACACCCAGGCCCTGAAACTCGACGAGCGCTACGAGACCGCGGTGGCGTACAGCGGGCAGGCGGCACTCGACACTGCCGGGCCGGAGTTCGACGCCGTGTTGCTCGACCGGCGGATGCCCGACGTGCACGGCGACGACGTGCTCACGCGACTGCGTGAACGCGGGTACGGCGGCGTCGTCATCATGCTGACCGCCGTGGACGCCGACCTGAACATCCTGGAGATGCCCTTCGACGACTACCTCCAGAAGCCGGTCGACCAGTCGACGCTCCTGTCGACGCTCGACCAGCACCTCGACCGCGCCGACGGGGACGACAGGCTCGACGAGTACTTCCGGATCTCCTCGAAGCTCGCCGTACTGGAACGCGAGAAGTCCGCGTCACAACTGGAATCGAACGCGGAGTACACCGAGCTGAAGGAACGGGCCATCGAACTGGAGTGGGTACTACAGGCCGAGAACGACGATTTCGAGGAGCTAAAGGAGACCCACCAGTCTATCAGCCGGAGCTAGGTGTCGAGGATGAGCGTCTCTTCGATGTACTCGTCGATGGTGTCTCGCACCCCGGAGATAGGGTCGTCGTTGCGCGTTGCGTTTTGAAGAATCACGCCGTCGAGTATCGTGATCATGAACTGCGAAACCGTTTCGGGGTCGACGTCGGCGAAGACGCCCTGTTCGATGCCGTCCTCGATTATCCCCGCGAACTGCCGTGCGAACAGCTTGTCCGTCTCGGTGAACTTCTCGCGGAAATCGGGGTTCTGGACCGCCTGTGCGCGCATCTCGACGTAGGACCCGAGCACTGCGTTCTTGTCCGGGGTATCGACGCAGTCGGGGAAGTCGTCGAGAATCAGGCTGACGAAGGTCTTGATGTCCTGCTCGGGGTCGCCGGTCGACTCCAGCTGGAAGATGCGGTTGAACTCCGCGAGAATGAACTCCTGAAACGACAGCAGCAGGTCCTCCTTGCCGTCGAAGTGATGATAGAACGTCGACTTGCTGAGGTCGGCCTCGTCCGCGATTCGCTGTATCGAAAGTCCGGCGTACCCGTATTCCCGGAGTGCACGGAACGTGGCTCGCATTATCGCCTCGTGGGAGTCCGCTGGCTCCCCGGCGAACGGAATTCCATCACTCATCCCGACCGAATATTCGTTCGGGCTGTAAATACCTTCCCTCTGTCACCGAACCACAACGTTGATAGGCGACCGAACGTTCGTTCGATATACACGGTTCGGACGGGAGTCCGCGCAGAGGTATGTAGGAGGTACCCCGATGTCTCTGACGCGGTATCCGTTCCGAACAGGACCAACCTATGGAACGCCCGAACTGTCCCCATCCATGAAATCACGTACGCTACTTGTACTGACCGTTGTCGCATTGCTCATGGCGTCCGGAACGGCGATTGCCGCCGTGACCGGGAGCCCCGACTTCGACGCGACGTTCGTCGACAACACGGTTACGCCCGGTGAGGAGACGACGCTCGACGTCGTTCTCGTCAACAGCGGGACGGTGGACTCCGGACCATCGTCCCAGACTGTTCGGACCAGCGAGGTGACGACCGCCCGCGGAACCACGGTCAAAGTCAACGACGGCGACGCCCCGATTACCGTGACGACGAACAAACAGGCCGTCGGGTCCGTCCCCGAAGGGAAGACGGAACCGATATCGTTCGAGATCAGCGTCGATGACGACGCGAGCCCCGGGGACTACACGGTCCCCGTCATCGTCGAGTACGAGTACACGAGCTACATTTCCGAGGGCGACGGTACACGGGACGAGGAGACCGCTACCGAACGGATCGAACTCGACCTCGAGATCGACGACGACGCGGCCTTCGACGTGGTGGGCGTCGACTCCGGCGCCCGCGTCGGCTCGACCGGAACGGTCGCAGTCACCGTCGAGAACACCGGCGACGAACCGGCTCGGGAAGCCTCGGTGACGCTGGAATCGACGAACCCAGAACTCACGGTCGGTAGCGACACCAGCAGCTCCCGGTTCATCGACACCTGGGAGGCCGGCGAACAGCGTACCCTCCGGTACCGCGTCGGTGCGAGCGGGGACGCCAGGGCCGAACCGTATCAGTTCGACCTCCGGGTCGACTTCGACGACACGGACGGGGTGCGAAAGAGCACGTCCGCATCCTCGCTCGGTATCACGCCCGACCCGGAACAGTCGTTCAGCGTCCGGGGCGTCGACAGTGACGTCGCAGTCGGCGATTCTGGGACGTACAACGTCACGCTTCACAACGACGGGCCGGTGGCCGTCAGAGACGCCACGGTCTCCCTGCGCTCACAGAGCAGCCAGATCGCGTTCGGCGGGTCAGAGTCCGCCGAGCAGTACATCGGGACGTGGGAGCCCGGTGAGACCCGCACCGTCAGCGTCGAAGCCTCGGTCGGGAAGAACGCGTCCGTCAGGGGATACGCGCTGTCGGCCACTGTGGGCTACATCGACCCCGAAGGCGATTCCGGCGTTGACGACGGCATCGCCCTCGGCATCCGACCCGAGCCCGAGCAGTCCTTCGAAATGGGTGACGTGGAGTCGACGCTGCAGGCCGGCGACGACGGCACCCTCGAAGCCTCGCTGACAAACACCGGCGACCAGACGGTCCGCAACGTCGTCCTGAACTGGGAGAGCGACCACGACAACATCTCGCCCAAGGAGACCCAGTACGCAGTCGGTGACCTCGACCCCGGCGAGTCGGCGACCGTCTCCTTCGACGCCGACGTCTCGGACAACGCCAACGCCGGCCCGCGGCAGTTCGATTTCGTCGCCAGCTACCGCAACACCGAAGGCGACAAACGCGAGAGCGACACGCTGGAGATCCGGCAGAACGTCGACGGGCGCGCCGACGAGTTCATCGTGGAGACGAGGAACGCGTCGGTGAACGTCGGCGGGTCCAGTACGCTCGCGGTGACGATTACCAACGACGCCGGCGAGACGCTGACGAACATCGAGGCCAAGCTATTCTCCGAGGACCCGATCTCGGTGTCCGACGACCAGGCCTACGTCGAGAGCCTCGAACCCGGCGAGTCGACGACCATCGAGTTCGGCATCAGCGCCAGCGGGGCGGCGATGACAAAGAACTACCCCGTCTCGATGGACTTCCAGTACGAGGAGCCGGACGGTGACACCCCTGTTTCAGACACCTACAGCGTGCCCGTCTCCGTGACCAACTCCGGCGGTAGCGGCTCGCCGCTGGCCGTCATTGTCGGCGTCGCGCTGGTGGCCCTCCTGGCCATCGGCGGCTACTTCAGGTTCCGGTAACGCATGGACTACCAGCGATACATCGACTGGGCGGACGACCGCATCGTCCACGACTCCCGGAAGGTGGTGGTCGCCTTCCTGCTCGTGACGGTGGTTTTCAGCGCCGGGCTCGGGAGCGTCTCGACCAACTCCGGGACGTCGCAGTTCACGACCGGGCTTCCGGCCGAGGAGGCCTTCGAGCGGGTCAACGAGGAGTTCTCCCCGACGTTCAGTCCGGACACGGGAAGCACACAGCTCATCCAGCGGGAGAACAACGTCCTCTCGAAGCCCGCGCTGTTGCGGATGCTCCGGTCCCAGCACCGGCTAAAGGAGCACAGCGGCCTC
This sequence comes from Haloarcula sp. 1CSR25-25, assembly GCF_032027985.1. Lineage (NCBI taxonomy): Archaea > Methanobacteriati > Methanobacteriota > Halobacteria > Halobacteriales > Haloarculaceae > Haloarcula > Haloarcula sp. 1CSR25-25. The sequence continues at coordinate 182,799 of NZ_JAHYBW010000002.1, read as the reverse complement.
CGCGTCACCGACACTGCAAGCGCGGCGAGCATCGTCGCCGGGCAACTGAACCCCAGCGCGACGACGACTGAGGAGCAGATATACGCCGTCGAACGGGCGACGCCGAGCGAAATCGACGCCGCGGTCGAGCGCGCGGCCGAGGAGAACCCGCGGTTCGAGTCGCTGTTGAGTACGGACTTCAACCGCAGGTCCGCCTCGGCGTCGGCGACCATCGGTACCGTGACCCACGAGATACCGGCTGGTATCTCCGGAGGGTCGGGACAGGGTGGCTCCAGCCCGCTGACGAGCATCCAGCGCCAGGCGGAGTTCACTGTCTCCTCCGCGGGCCAGGGAACGACGACCGTCTTCGGGAGCGGTATCGTCGCCGACGAGTTCTCCAACGTCGTCAGCGACTCGCTCATCCTCACCGTCCCGGCAGCGGTGCTTTTCATCCTGTTTTTCCTGACCATCGCGTACCGGGACCTCGCGGACATGGCGCTTGGCCTGCTTGCGCTGTTTATGGCCGTCGTCTGGACGTTCGGGTTCATGGGGCTGGCCGGCATCCCCTTCTCGCAGTTGCTCATCGCGGTGCCGCCGCTGTTGCTGGCGGTGGGTATCGACTTCGGTATCCACGCCGTCAACCGCTACCGCGAGGAGCGCGCGGACGGGGAAGGGATCGATACCTCGATGCGGACTACCACCGACCAGTTGCTGGTGGCCTTCTTCATCGTCACTATGACGACGGTCATCGGCTTCGCCGCGAACCTCACGAGCGCGCTGCCACCGATTCAGGATTTCGGCTACGTCGCGTCTATCGGCATCATCTTCACGTTCCTCATCTTCGGCGTGTTCCTCCCCGCGGCGAAGGTGGAACTGGACCGACTCAGACAGCGCTACCCCATCCCGACGTTCAGTGAGTCGCCGCTGGGTTCCGAGGGGTCGGCGCTGGGGGCCGTGTTGCGCGGCGGCGTCGTCATCGCCAACCGCGCGCCGGTCGTCTTCCTCGTGCTCATCCTGGTGTCGACCGCCGGCGCGAGCTACTACGCCACCGGCGTCTCGACGTCGTTCAGCCAGGACGACTTCCTCCCCCCCGAGGAGAACCCGGACTTCGTCGAGGCCCTGCCGGAGCCGTTCGCCCCCAGCGACTACACCGTGACGGCGGTGACGAACTTCCTCGAAGAGAACTTCGACTCGACTCAGTCGAGTCAGGCGACAGTGTACGTCGAGGGGCCGATGCGGGAAGACTCCGCCCTCGAGCAGATGTATCGGGCGGGCGAGGACCCGCCGGAGACGTTCGTCCGCGAGGACGGCCGGGCCGACTCCACCTCGATCGTGACGGTCATTCAGGACCGCGCCGAGCGCGACCCCGAGTTCCGCCGGATGGTCGAGCGCAACGACCGGAACGACAACGGGGTCCCGGACGACAACCTCGGGGAGATATACGAGTACCTGCTCGATTCGTCGGCCCGCGGGCAGGCGCTGAACTACATCGCCGAGGACTATCGGAGCGCCCGCGTCGTCTACACTGTCGAATCCGATGCGAGTGACTCGGCGGTGACCGATGACACGCAGGCCGTCGCCGAGGACTTCCGGTACGAGGCCACGGCCACCGGTTCCATCGTCGTGTTCCAGGCGGTGTCCGACCTCATCCTCGAATCGGCGATACAGTCGCTGGCAATCGCGCTGGCAGGGGCCTCGGTGTTTCTCGTCATGATATATGGCGTCCTCGAAGGGCGGCCCTCGCTCGGGCTGGCGAACACCGTCCCCGTCGTCGTCACGGTGGCCTGGCTCGCTGGCACGATGCGGCTGCTGGGGATACCGTTCAACGCGCTCACGGCGACGCTGCTGGCGATTACTATCGGCCTCGGCGTGGACTACTCCGTCCACATCACCCACCGGTTCGCCGATGAGTTCGGCGAGACCGACCTCCAGACGGCGCTCGACCGCACCGTCCGCGGGACCGGCGGCGCGCTGTTCGGGAGCATGCTGACCACCGTGTTCGGCATCGGCGTCCTCGCGCTGGCGGTGTTCCCGGCCATCGGCCAGTTCGGTGTCCTGACAGCGCTGTCCATCGCGTACGCCTTCCTCGCGTCCCTGCTGGTGCTTCCGTCGGTCCTCGTCGTCTGGGACAGGCTGTTCAACGCCGACTGGTCGGTCCGGGGTCTGCTGTCGCTCGGTAGCTCGCGCCGGCCCGCCCCCGTTGACGGCGACGACTGAGCCCACGGACCCGGTATCCCACCGCCGGTCGTGTCCGGGCGAAACACGCCACTGAAGGCTTTATTTGATGGCATAGTCATAGCACTGGTATGACTCACGTCGTTATCATCGGCGCGTACGGGAGTGCCGGGGCCGCGGCCGCCGGCGACCTCGTCGACCAAGAGGACATCGAGCTCACGCTCATCGACAACGGCGAGCCAGGCGGCGGCCTCTGTATCCTCCGTGGCTGTATGCCGTCCAAAGAGGTGCTCTCCGCGGGCGCCCACCGCTTCCAGGCGCGCCACGACGAGCGCCTCGTCGGCGACGTGCCCGAGGTCGACCTGGAGGCCGTCGTCGAGCGCAAGGACGACCACGTGCTCGGCTGGGCCGGTCACCGCCGGGACTCGGTCCACGAGATGGCCGAGCGCAACGACGTGACGTTCATCCACGACACCGCCACGTTCGTCGACGAGCACACGGTCCGGGCGGGCGGCGAGGAGCACGAGGCCGACTACGTCGTCATCGCGACCGGCTCCAGCGTGAACGTCCCGGACACGCCCGGCATCGACCAGGTCGATTTCATGACCAGCGACCAGGTGCTCGACGCCACGGAGTTCCCCGACTCCGGCATCGTGATGGGCTTTGGCTACATCGGGATGGAGATGGTGCCGTACCTCGCCGAAGCCGGCGGGATGGAGCTCACGGTCATCGAGCACGACGACCGGCCAATCGACGAAGGCGACCCGGAGTTCGGCGACGAGGCGCTTGCCATCTACGAGGACAACTGGGACGTGACCATCCCGACGAACTGCTACGAGAAGGAACTCGAACCGACCGATGACGGCGGCGTCCGCCTCACCGTCAAGTACGACGACGGCGGCGAGGAGACGTTCGAGGCCGACCAGCTGTTCCTCTTTACCGGCCGCCGTCCGACCGTCGAGGGGCTCGGGCTTGAGAACACGCCCGTCTCGGCCGAGGGGGACTGGGCGAGGGACACGATGCAGACCCGCGACGCCGACCACATCTACGCCGTCGGCGACGTCAACGGCAAGGAGCCGATTCTCCACGTCGCCAAGGAGCAGGGATTCACCGCGGCCGGGAACATCCTCCGGCAGGAGGCCGGCGGGAGCCTCGAAGAATACCGGAACGTCCACCACCACGTCATCTTCTCCGGGCTAGGCGTCTACCCGTTCGCCCGCGTCGGCCACAACGAGGAGACCGCGACAGAGGCGGGCCACGACATCGTTACGGCGACGCGACAGGCCAGCGACGACGGCGTGTTCAAATCCAAGGACGTGCCGGAGGGGCTGGCGAAGCTTGTCGTCGACGCCGACGACGGGACGGTGCTCGGCTGGCAGGGCATGCACTATCACGCGGACAGCTTCGCAAAGACGTTCCAGATAATCGTCGAGCTGGGACTCGACGTCCGTGACCTCCCTGACCGGGCCTACCACCCAACGCTACCGGAGAACGTCGACGGTCTCATCAAGGACTGCGTCGACCAGCTTCAGTCGACCTGAATGCCGATCACGTCGAAGCGTGTGCCGCCGTCCTCGCTCTCTGAGACGGTAATCCGGGCACCGTGTGCCTCGACGATCTCCGAGACGATTGCCAGCCCGAACCCGGTCCCGTTGTCGCTCGTGGTGTAGCCGCGTTCGAACACGCCGTCGCGCTCGTCCTCGGGAATGCCGGGGCCGTCGTCCGCGACGTAGAACCCCCGCCCGTCCGAGAGGGTCCCGACGCGGACGGTCACGGGGTCGGCGCTGTGCTCCACGCTGTTCCGGAAGAGGTTCTCGAACAGCTGCTGGAGGCGGGTCTGGTCGCCCGTGACTTGCGTGTCCGTGTCGACCCGTTCGAGCGTCGCGTCCGAACTCTCGACGGTGTCCCAGGCGGCCGTGATGATGTCGTCCAGTGACGCGTCGGACGCGTCGATTACCTTGTGGCCGCCGCGGGCGAGCGCGAGCACGTCGTCGATGAGCTCGTCCATCCGTTCGAGCGACCGCCGGAGCGCCTCGACGTGCTCCGGGTCCCCGTCGTAGGCCTCGTCGATGAGTGTGAGCCGACCGAACGCGACGTTGAGCGGGTTCCGGAGGTCGTGACTGACGACGCTGGCGAACTCCTCCAGACGGTTCCGCTCGCGGGTGAGTTCCTGCTCGCGGCGCTCGCGCTCTTGTTCGTAGCTGACCCAGTTCCCCATCAGCTCGACGAGCGTGACCTCCCACTCCGAAAAGGAGTCGCGGGGCTCCGTGTCGTAGAAGCAGAACGTGCCATACACCGACCCGTCGACGACGACGGGTGTGCCGAGGTAACAGGAGACGCCCATCTCCGTGTAGCCCGCTCTATCGGTCAGTTCCGGCCGGTCCTCGGCGATGTCAGCGAGCACCAGCGTCTGCTCCTCGACGACGGCCCGCTCGCAGTTTGTCGCGTCCAGCGGGGCCGTATCGCCCGCCTCGATGGTTCCCGTCCGGTCGCGCACGATTTCGAAGACGTACACGTCGCCATCGATGTGTGAGAGGGCGGCCATCTCGGTCCCGAGTACGTCCTGCCCGATTTCGAGCAGGCGGTCGACCTTCCCTTCTAACTCCAGGTCTTTTCGGGAGATGACCCGGTATATCTCTCTGAGCGTCCGCTCTCTGCCCCTGATCTCTTCCTCGTGTTTCCGACGCTCGGTGATGTCACGGAAGTACACCGAAATCCCCGTCGACGACGGGTAGACAGACACTTCGAACCAGGTCGACAGAGGGTCGTAGCGCGCTTCGAACGATGTCGGCTCCTGTTGGGCCATCGCCTGCCGGTACTGCTTGCTGAACTCCGTTCCCCTCAGGGACGGAATGGCCTCCCAGATGTTGCATCCCAGCAGGTCAGTGGTGTCACCGTCCACCTCCATGGCACGACCGATGACACGCCTGCCGCGTTCGTTGGCGTACGTGAACTCCCAGTTCTCGTCCAGCGCGAAGAAGGCGTCCGTCATCCGGTCGAGGATGTCCGCCTCCTCCCGGTAGCGGGCGACGGCCGACGTGATACGCTGACGGAGCAGTTCCGTCTGTTCTGACAGTGGGGTCTTCGCCACGTAGTCCGTCACGCCGGCCGAGATAGCGTTTCTGGCCACGCCCTCGTCGCCGTCGTCGGTGAAGAGCAGAAACGGGAGGTCCAGCGACTGGTCGCGGACAGCCCGTAACAGTTCGACCCCGTCTCTGTCCGGCAGTCGGTACTCGCTGACGACGCAGTCATACGACGCGCTGTCCAAGGCGGCGAGTGCCGCCGACGCCGTCTCGCACACCGTTACAGTGAACTCGTCGGCATCACCGCGCAGTCCCTCCCTGACCGTCGAGACATCGTCACTATCCCTGTCGACGTAGAGGATGCGTAGCCGTCCGTCGGTCCCGCCGTCCCCGTGACGGTTCGACGTGGTCACGGGCGTATCCATACGTGACCCAGAGCGTGTGATAATAAAGTTGTACCGCCAACATCTCCCCGTCGCCGCGGCGATCCCGCATCTGTGAACGTGCCGCGAGGTGCGGACGAACTCAGTCGGGCCGACGCGTCGAAAGCACCGGGATCTCGTCGACGCGGTCCGCCGGAAGCGCGTCCCAATCGACCCCTGCCGGAGTCGTGTGCGTCGTCTCAGTCTCGACAGTGCGCTCGGGCGTCACGACCCAGTCCATCGGCACGTCGTGGTCGTCGACGGGCACGGTGGTATCGACGACGCCCTCGGGCCCGCCGACGACCTGGAGTTCGTGGACCGTCGTCGCGACCGGCGTCGTCTCCTCGACCAGCCCCAGTTCCCGGAGCACGGCGTACTCGAGGTCGCTGTATCCTTCGCCTTTCCCGATGCGCGCACCGTCCTCGGTGACCGCGACCGACCCCGACACCACGAGGTCGACGCTCCCGACGGCCTCGGGGCCGACCTGCCGGGCGTGGTCGGCGACGTTCGAGATTGCCGGCGCGGCCTCGACGTCGTCGAGTTCGGCGGGGTCGAGCTCGTAGAAGCAGCGCTCGTCCCGGAGCCGCGGGACGGCCATGTACACCGTCTTGCCGGCCCGCAGCGCCGCCCGTCGGACCGGGAGCTGTGGCGAGTCCGGGTTCGCCTTGACCGTCTCGGCGGCGTCCCAGACCGCCGTCTCGGTCAGGCGCCCGGCGGCCCGCGTCGCGTTCTCGAAGTTCGGAATCCGGTCGTGGGGCGGGAACGGGAAGCGGGCGACGCCCCGCTCCTCCAGCGCGTCCCAGACCCGGTCGCGGATAGCTTGTTTGTCCACGGTGCTAGAACTCCCGACGGACGAGCAGGTGTGCCCCAGTCAACGCAAGCAGTGCGACGAGCGCCGCGACAACGGTGAATCCGGGGCCGCTGGCGTCGGTCGTGGTCCGTTCCTGTGTCGCCACCGTGTCCGTGGCTGTCGATAGCTCGGTCTGGGTCGTCGCGGTTTCGGAAGGCGTCACGGTCACGGCCGACCGGGGAACGTAGCTATCGGGGTCATAGCGGTCCGGATAGAGCTGTGCAGTGGCGTTGTGTGAGAACGAGACCACGCTCCGCGGGGCGGGCTGATTGAGGTTCCGGACCTGAACGGCAATCGTCGCGTTCGTCCGCCCCGCGGTGGTACTGGCGTAGGGCTCGGTCGTCTCGATGTTCGCCGTGTTCTCGGTAACGAAAAGCACCGCCGGGTCGAGCCGGAGGATGACCTCGTCGCTGAGCTGTGGGTACCCCGTGTGCTCGCGGGCGGCGACGTTCTCCGCGCCCGCGAGTTCGATGAGGGACGTGACGAAGGTGTCGCCGGCCGCCACGTAGCCCCCGCCAAGCGGGTACAGCGCCGCCGGTCGGTCCTCGGCGTCCGCGGTGACCTGCCGTACGGCGTCGACGTTCGCGTCCATCCAGGCGTTTGCCTCGGCCGCGCCCCCGCAGTTGCCGGTCAGGCGACCGACGGTCGCCGTCTTGGCCCGGATGTCCGCGACGGTCCTCGCGGCGGGGAAGTGATACACGGTGAGCCCGGCCTGTCGGAGCGGCGCCACGTCACCGGCGCTTGCGTTCGGCGCGAGCACCAGGTCCGGGTTCGTTCCGACGACTCGCTCGACGCTGACGCCGAAACTCGCCGAGACGTTCGTCCGGCTCGCAGCGCCGTCCAGATAGCCCGCGTACTGCGTCAGCCCGACCACCTGGGAACGGCCGCCGATTTCCCACATCGTCTGGGCGGCCGAGGGGTTGGTCGTCGTGATTCGCTCCGGGGGCGCTTCGAGCGTGACCTCGGTGCCGGTCGCGTCGGTCATCGTCACCGGAAACGAGCAGTCGGCCCCCTGTGTGGCGGTCGTCGCCGCGGCCGGAGCCGCAAGTGAGCCCACGAGCAAGACAAAGACGCACGCGAGAGAAAGTCGTCGCATGCTATAGGCGGGTGCCAGGAGCAATAAATACTTATCTACTGCAACTGGGCTTTCATACATGCGTTTCGCGGGTCGGACCATCGGGTGGTCGGCGGGGCTCGTCGCCGTCCTCTGTGCCGTGGTGACGACGAGCGCCGGTATCGGCCCGGTGTGGATTCCGCCCGCAGCCGTCGGGAAAGTCCTGCTCAACGGCATCGTCGTCCCGACGAGCGTCACGGTCTCCGGCCCCGCCGTCGACGTGACCACGGCCCACGTGTTCTCCTACGCCGTGAGCGACCTCCAGACACAGATCGTGATGCAGGTCCGACTGCCGCGGATACTGCTCGGCGCGGTCGTCGGCTTCTCGCTGGCAGCCGCGGGGACAATCATGCAGGGCATCTTCCGGAACCCGATGGCCGACCCCTCTATCATCGGCGTCTCCTCGGGCGCGGCGGTCGGCGCGGTCGGCTTCATCGTCGCGCCGGTCGTGATCCCGTTCGGACTCGGCCTCCGCGGCGCGGCCTTCGTGGGGGCGTTGCTCGCCGCCTTCGGCGTCTATCTCATCGCGACGCGGAACGGCCGGACGCCGGTCGCGACGCTGTTGCTGGCCGGCGTGGCGATACAGACGTTTCTGGGCGCGGTGGTCTCGTTCCTGTTGCTCCACAGCGGCGAGAGCATCCGACGGGCGCTGTTCTGGCTGATGGGCCATCTCAAGGGCGCCTCCTGGCCCGAGGTGACAACGAGCGTCGTGCTCGTCGCCGTCCCGTTCGTCGCGTTGCTCGCCTACGCACGCGACCTGAACGTCATGCTCCTTGGCGAGGAGGACGCACAGAGCCTCGGTATCGAGGTCGAACGGACCAAGCGAGTCCTGCTCGCGCTGTCTGCAGTCATCACCGCAGCGGGCGTCGCCGTCGCCGGCATCGTCGGCTTCGTCGGCCTCATCGTGCCCCACGTGATGCGGCTGCTCGTCGGACCGGACCACCGGATACTCCTCCCGACAGCGGCACTCGCCGGGGCGTCGTTCCTCGTGGCGACGGACACGCTGGCGCGCTCGGGCAGCGCCGAGGTCCCGGTCGGTATCGTCACCGCCGTCCTCGGCGCGCCCTTTTTCCTGTACCTGCTCCGGAAGCGGGAGGTGCACGAGCTGTGAGCGGTCCGAGTCGGTCCGACGGCACGGACTCCGAGCAGGACCGCGCCGGGCCGACGCTCGAGGTGGCCGACCTCGCGGTGGCCTTCGGCGGCCAGTCGGTCGTCTCGGGTATCGATTTCAGCGTCGACCGGGGGTCGCTCGTCGGCCTCGTCGGCCCCAACGGCGCGGGCAAGACGACTGTCCTGCGGACAATAAAGGGGACGCTCGACCCGGACGCCGGCACAGTCCGCGTCGACGGCGACCCCATCCAGGACAAATCCGCGAAGGCGGTGAGCCGCCTCGTCGCGAGCACGCCGCAGGGGACTTCGCTGTCGTTCGATTTCAGCGTCAGACAGACCGTAGAGATGGGGCGGACGCCGCATCTCGGCCGGTTCGACCGGATGGACGAGACCGACCGGCGCGCCGTCGAGCGGGCGATGGAGCGAACGAGCGTCGCCCAGTTTGCCGACAGAACGTTCACCTCGCTGTCCGGCGGCGAGCGCCAGCGGGTCCTGCTGGCCCGGGCGCTGGCACAGGAGACGCCAGTGCTCCTGCTCGATGAACCGACCGCGAGCCTCGACGTCAACCACGCCGTCCGCACGCTCGAACTGGTCGCGGGCCTCGTCGACGGGGGGAAGACCGCAGTCGCCGCGATACACGACCTCAATCTGGCCGCCCGGTACTGCGACGAACTGGTGTTGCTCGCCGGGGGCGAAATCCGCGCCGCGGGCCGCCCCGACGACGTTCTCAGGAGCGACACGCTCCGTGACGCCTTCGACGCGGAGACGCTGGTGACGACCCAGCCCGGCACCGACGCGCCGCTCGTGACGCCGCTTGCAGACCGGGAGTCGGTCGCCCGTCGCGTCCACGTCGTCGGGACCGGCAAGCCGGCGGCCGCCGCCGTCTCGACGCTCGTCGGTGCCGGCTGCCGGGTCAGCATCGGCGTCGTGCCCGCCGGCGACACGGCCGCCGAGCGGGCCACAGACCTCGACTGCGAGGCGGTCACGGTCCCGGCCTTCGCCGGCATCGACGACGCGGCCCGCGAACGCGCCGTCGACCTCGCTCGGGCCGCCGATGCCGTCGTGATAGCGGGCGAGACCGGAGAGGGCAACAGCCCGGTTATCGACGCGGACGGCACCCGCATCGCCGTCGGGAGGGCCGAGAGGGACCACGCGGGGCGCGTTCGCGACACCGTCCCGCTGGCCGGGCTCACGGCGGCGGTCTCGTCCCTGCCGCCGGCCGCGGAGCGCGACGTGACACGGCCGCTCAATCAGTCCGTCACCGACTGAGTCTACTACGGACTGTGTATCGCCCGAGAACAGCAACACCGATAGTTCCCGTTCACGTACCCCGCATGTGGACGACACCATCGCGTGGCTCCGGAACCGTCCGTACTACGAGGGCCAGATCGTCGATCAGCGGACGGTCCCCGGTCGGAATGCGCGGACCGCGGACTGTGCCGTGGCGGACCGGCTCGCCGACGTCCTCGAAGACCGGGGCATCACGGACCTCTACGCACACCAGGTCGACGCTATCGAGGCGGTCCGTGGCGGTGACAACGTCGTCCTCGCGACCGAGACGGCAAGCGGCAAGAGCCTCGCCTACACCGTGCCGGCGTTCGAACGGGCGCTCGACCGCCGGGCGACGACGCTGTACGTCGCACCGCAGGTCGCGCTCATCAACGACCAGACCGAGACGCTGTCAGAGCTGGCGCGGGGACTCGGCTTCGCCACCGGCGTCTCCGTCGCCCAGTACACCGGCCGGCAGTCCAAATCCGAGAAGGAGGCCATCCGGGAACGCCAGCCGACCGTGTTGCTGACGACGCCGGACATGCTCCACTACGGTATCCTCCCCCACGCCCACCGGCTGTGGGACTGGTTCTTCGGGCGGCTCGAAACCGTCGTCGTCGACGAGGTCCACGGCTACCGCGGCGTGTTCGGCAGTCATGTCTCACTGGTGATGCGCCGCCTCCGGCGGGTCGCCGAGCGGTTCGACGCCGGCAACGGAGGGGATGATAACGGCACTGCGGGCGGCCCGGAGTGGGTCTGTTGCTCGGCGACTATCGGTAACCCCGTCGAACACGCCGCGGCCGTCACCGGGCAGGCGGAGTCGTCGTTCGCGCTGGTCGACGAGGACGCCAGCGCCAGCGGGCCGCGACACTGGCTGCTGTGGAACCCCCCGGAGTACGAGGGCGACGGGTGGGGGAGCGGCCGTCGGAAGTCAAACCACGTCGAGACGAAACAGCTGTTCGTGGACCTCGTCGAGCGAGGCCTCCAGACGGTCGTCTTCGCCGGGTCGCGCCAGACGGCCGAACGGTACGCAAGCGACAGCGCCGACGAACTCCGCGACCGGGGCGAACACGACCTCGCCGACGGCGTCGGCGCGTACCAGGCCGCGCTGACCGACGAGCGCCGCCGCGAACTGGAGCAGGGCCTGCAGTCGGGGGACCTGCGGGGCGTCTGGTCGACCAGCGCGCTCGAACTGGGCGTCGACGTGGGCGGCCTCGACGCCGTCCTGCTCGACGGCTACCCCGGCACGCGGATGCGGGCGTTCCAGCAGGCCGGGCGGGCCGGTCGCGGCATCGACCCCGCGCTGGTCGCGCTCGTCGGCGGCGAGGACCAGCTGGACCAGTACGTCCTGCGCAACCCCGACGCGCTGTTCGAGACGGGGGCCGAGCAGGCCGTGACGAACCCCGAGAACGAGCAGTTGCTTCCCGACCACGTCCACGCGGCCGCCTGCGAGAACTGGCTCTCCCCCGGCGACGACCGCCACTTCGGCGAGACGTTCCCGGACGTGGTCGCCGACCTCGAATCGGCCGGGAAACTCGACCGCCGACAGACCGACGAAGGGATGCGCTGGCTCGGCACCGGCAGCCCCCACCACGACATGAATCTGCGGACCGTCGACGACGGCGAGGTGAAACTCGTCGCGAAGGGTGATGTCATCGCCAGACTCTCCCTCGAAGACGCACTCCGGGACGCCCATCCCGGCGCGATCTACCACCATCAGGGCCGGCGCTACGAGGTGACCGGCCTCGACCTCGACGCGGGCGTCGCCCAGCTCGACCGGACGTGGGCCGACTACTTCACCCGCGTCCTGCACGACAAGACCATCACCGTCGAGGCGGACCTGGCGGAGCGGCGCTTGCCGACTCGCGAGGACGTGCCGGTCCGCTTCGCGTCGGTGACGATGCGCAAGCAGATCACCGGCTACGAGCGCCGCGACGGTTCCTCCGGGGAGGTGCTCGGCCAGCGGGCGCTCGACCTGCCCGAGACGACGCTGGAGACGAAGGCGCTGTATCACACGGTGCCGTCGGGCCTGGAAAGCGAGATACGGAAGGGAGCCTACAGAGCCGGGAGCGGCCCCGGAGACGGTGACGAGAGCCGGCCCGACGGTCCAGCGACGGACGGCGACTTCCCCGGCGCGATCCACGCCGCCGAGCACGCCATGATTTCGATGTTCCCCTTCGAATACCTCTGTGACCGCGGCGATATCGGCGGCCTCTCGACGCCGCGTCACCCACACACCGGCGAGCCGACGGTCTTCATCTACGACGGCTACCCCGGCGGCATCGGCCTGACGCGGGCCGGCTATCGCGACATCGGGCCGCTGATGGACACCACGCTCTCGATGCTGACCGCGTGTGACTGCGCCGACGGCTGTCCGGCCTGCGTGCAGTCGCCCCACTGCGGGAACGCGAACGACCCGCTCGACAAACACGGCGCGATACACCTGCTGGACGGGCTGACGGACGGCGCTGCGGAGTGAGAACGCGGGCCCGGGCGGCGCTACCGAAAGTCGCTGAGACGCATCTGATCCGGCGACAGGCCGTCCGGTTCGCTGGCACCGAGCAGCCGTGGCAGCGCCGTGTTCGCGAACGTCAGCCCGACGACGAGCAGTATCGGGGCGAAAAAGAGCCCGTAGAACCCCAGTACGACCGGTCCGAGCGTGTACGCGAGCATCAGGAGCCCCACGTGGGTGCTCTCGCCGCTGAGCAGCGGCCGGAGCAGCAGGTCCGGGACCGTGTCGACGACGACCACCGCGACCAGGAGGAACCCGAGCACGTACGCGAGCAGCGAGGTCCGGCCGTCGAGCATCACCGGGAGCGAGGCGATGCCGGTCAGCGGGAAGTAGACCACTTTCATCCCGACGACGGGAATCAGGCTGGCGATACCGGTCAGTGCGCCGGCGAGCGTCGGATACGGGACCTCGACAGCCGCCGGTGCCACGGCGTTGTAGCCGGTGAACGCGGCGATGGCGATGAGCGAGATCGCCAGCACGTTCAGGAGATTCCCGAACAGCACCGCCTCCAACTCCTTGTCGACGGCCTCCAGGTACTCGCGGATGATGGCCCCGTCGTCGAACCGGAGCAGCCACCCGCGGATGCGTCGCCCGTCCACCAGGAGGTAGTACGTGACGATGACCGTGATGAACAGATTGAGGGCGAACTGTGAGACGACCGCGGTAAGCACCATGGCGTTCTCGCTGAGGAAGTCGACGAACGGCGAGAGCTGCCCCGACTGGTAGGCGCTGTACAGCCCCTCGACGGTGAGGTCCGGCACCGACTCCGCGCCGTCCAGCCAGTTGACGTGGGCCGCGGCCACGTCGATGAGCGCGTACTGGGTGACGAACTGCCGGGCTTCGACGATGACGAGGACCGTCGCGTAGCTGACGAGCAACAGGAGGGGAATCGCCAGCGAAGCCATGACCACGACCGCACGGACCCGGGCTGGGAGGCGCAAGCGACGCAGCGAACGGTAGTACCGGCGCGTCGAGTAATAGAGGAACACAGAGACGGTCAGGGCCGCGATGAACTGATACGCGAGGACGCCGACGACGACAGCGACGACGAGACCGAAGAGGGCGACAACGAACCGTTTCTCGTCCATGTACGTACCATCTTGTGTGTGAATATAAACGTACGGGCGCTGCCGGCCTCACAGACGAGACGGAGTCAGACGCCGTAGGGCGGTGGTCACCCGGGTCGCTCGTCGGCCGCCCCGAGGCCGTCGTGGACTCCGATGTCGCCCGAGAGTTCGTGGTGGGTCGTCTCGCTGAGGTCGATGCCCTCGGCGCGACAGGCCTCGTGGACGCCGCGGACGAACGCCGAGTGGACGCTGGGTAATCTGTTCCGGCGGTTGTTCGGAATCCATATCCGCCCGGTCACCACGACGGCGGTGTCGGCGAGTGCGTCGACCCCGACCACAGGTTCCGGCTTCTCGGCGACGTGGTCGATGTCGCGGGCGACGTTCCTGATGATGGCCTCCACCTGGTCGAGGTCGGCGTCGTAGCCGACGCCGAAGTCATACGAGACGCCGATCGGGCCCGTCGAGGTCCGGTTGGTCACCGCGCTCGTCGCCAGGTCGGTGTTCGGCACGATGACCCGCTCGTTGTCGGGCGTCCGGACGCGTGTCACCCGGAGGTCGATGTCGACGACGACGCCGCGCTTACCGTTCCACTCTATCGTGTCGCCGACGTTCAGGTCCGGGTCGGTGACGATGAACACGCCGGAGACGAAGTTGCCGAGCACGTCCTGGGCGGCCAGTCCGACGGCGATCGTCACGCCGGCCGCAACGAGCGTCGACCCCGCGAGTGTCCCCCGGAACCCGGCGACGCTCGCCGCGACGACCACCGCGAGGATGACGACGAGAAGGTGACTGGCGCTTCCGAGCGCGCTTTCCAGCGTCTTATCGACTCTGGACCGCTCCAGCCCCCAGCGGATAGCCGGGACGACGAGCAACCGGCCCAAGAAATAGAGGAGCGCTCCGACGACAAGGAACTCCGCGCCGTCCTCCGCGAGTTGCGCGTACGTCGAGGCGAAGTCCCCCGAAAACGGGTCCGTGACCTGCATACCCCTCCGTTCCAGGGCGACGACCATGAATGTCAGCCACGCGGACCGATTGCGACGACGATATGCACACGGCGGTCACGTGACGCGCCGAAGCCGGTCCACCCAACTCGCTCGTTCAGAATTACCCTCATTCGGAGACTCTCGGTTTTGTGCGTCGCTTCGCTGTCGCTCAGCCGACGCGTTCGTCCAGGATCAACCGCGTCTTCGTGCCCACGACCTCCTCCAGCTCACGCGCCTGCGTGATGAGTTCGTTGACCGCGTCCGTGTCGGCGGCGTCGACGACGACGACGATGTCCTCCTCCCCGGAGACCTGCCAGACGAAGTCGACCTCCTGCCACTCGGCGATGCGGTCCGAGACCTCGGCCGTGTCGACGTTCACGTCGACGCTGACCTCGACCATCGCTTTCACGTTGCCGGTCCGCGTGGCGACGGTGAAGCGTTCGATGACGCCGTCGTCGACCAGTCGGTCGACGCGGTTCCGAACGGTCCCTTCCGACGTTCCGACTCGGTCCGCGATTTCCGTGTACGGGGTCCGAGCGTCCCGTCGGAGTATCGAGAGTATCTCTCTGTCGAGGTCGTCCATCGAGATGTGACAGTATCACCGGTCGTGACTTGAGGATTACGAAATTCGAAACTCGTCTTCGAAAGCAATCCTTATGACCGACTATAGTATACGCATCTCGTAATGGCTGATGCATACGTGGCGATAGAGGGTGACCGCGTCATCGAAGCGCGCGCTCGCGCTCCCGGAACGGCCCGTGGCGAACTGGTATTTACGACGGCGTACACCGGTTACGAGGAGAGCCTCACCGACCCATCCTACGAGGAGCAGGTCCTGACGTTCTCCTATCCGCTGATCGGGAACTACGGCGTCCGGGAGGAACGCTTCGAGTCGGACCGCGTCCACCCGCGCGCGGCGGTGGCCCGCGAGATGACCGACGACGTGGCCGAGTGGCTCGAATCGGAGGGCGTTCCCGCAGTCGATCACCTCGACACGCGCGACATCGTCACCGAAATCCGCGACGAGGGGGCGATGAAATGCGGTATCGCCGCCGGGCCGGACGTGACAGAGCAGGACGCGCTCGACGAACTCCACGAGTGCAAGCACATGTCCGACCACACCGACATCGGCGCGCAGGTTTCCGTCGACGACGTGGAGGTCCACAACGAGGGCGGCGACGGCGCGACGGTCGCGCTGGTCGACTGCGGGGCGAAGGGCTCGATCGTCTCCTCGCTCGTCGAACGCGACGCCGTGGTCCACGTCTTCCCGTACGACGCCAGCGAGGACGACGTGGCGGCCGTCGACCCGGACCTGCTGTTCATCTCGAACGGCCCCGGCGACCCCGAGAACTTCGAACAGGCCGGCGACCTCGTCGAGACCTACGTCGGCGACGTGCCGCTCGCGGGCATCTGTCTCGGCCAGCAGGTCGTCGCCAACGCGCTCGGCGGCGAGACCGAGAAGATGGAGTTCGGCCATCGCGGCGTGAACCAGCCGGTCCGTGACCTGCGCTCCAACCAGGTCGTGATGACGACCCAGAACCACGGGTACACCGTCGCCAATCCCGGCGACAAACTCGACGTGACCCAGGTCAACGTCAACGACGACACGCCGGAAGGGCTGGAAAACGACGACCTGAACATCATCACGCGACAGTACCACCCGGAAGCCAACCCCGGCCCGCACGATTCGCTGGGCTTCTTCGATGATGTGTTAGGGATGGCGGGGGAGTAGGGGACCCCGACCGTAGGGAGGTCCCCGGACTTCCGAACGGTGAGTGGTAACGAACCGTGAGGAGAGCGAGGGACGCGAGTGAAAGGAGCGGCTCTCGAAAACGCGAACGGTGAGCGATAGCGAGCCGTGAGCGGGGAGCCGCTGAACGGAGTGACGCGGCTCCGCACATCCGAGCGGGGAGCAACGACCCGTGAGGGAGCGCGGTTCGGAGCGAGCTACGCGAATATGTGCGTCTCTACTCTTTCCGAGTGATGTTTCGTCGAAATTTTTTCCGAAACTGGGGGGGGCAGATGACTGACCGACAGCCATCGGAGCCCGACCCTTTCAGCGCTCCTGCTCGACGCCCGCGAACTCGAACCGTGCACCGCCGGCGTCGCTCTCGGTCACGGACACGGACCAGTCGTGTGCTACCGCGATCTCCTTGACGATGGCGAGGCCGAACCCGGTTCCACCGTCGGAAGTGGTGTAGCCGCTTTCGAACACCGTCTCGCGTTGCTCCGGCGGGATGCCGACGCCGTCGTCGGCGACGTAGAACCCCGAGTCACCGATATCACCGATTTCGACGGTGACGGCCGGGCCGCCGTGTGTCACGGCGTTGCTGATGAGGTTCTCGAGGAGCTGGCGAACCCGGCTCTCGTCGGCGTAAATCGTACTCTCGGCAGTGACTTCGAGGGTGGCGTCGGACGTCTCGACGGCCTGCCAGCAGGACAGCGCGGTCGATTCGAGGTCGAGCGGCTCCGCATCGGAGACAGCGTCCCCCTCGCGGGCCAGGGTCAGAAGGTCCTCGATGAGCTCTTTCATGCGGTCTATCGCGTGATAGCAGCGGTCGAACTGCTCGTCGTTGCCGGTGTCTCTGGCGAGCATGAGCGAGCCTTCGAGGACGCTGATCGGGTTCCGGAGGTCGTGGCTGACGATGCTCGCGAACTCTTCGAGCCGGTCGTTCTGCCGCTCCAGTTTCTCGCGGTACTCGATGCGGTCGGTGATATCCCGGGAGATGGCGACGAGCCGAGTTATCTCCCCGTCAGCGGAGATCGGCGTTATCTGGGTCTCCCAGACGCCGGTGGGGTGGCGGTCACGTTCTTCGAACGTGATTGTGTCGCCGGCGGTGACACACCGCTCGTAGTGGGCGGCGATTCGACTGCCGGTTTCCGGGCCGATAGCCTCGACTGGAGTCTGGCCGGTCAGTGACTCGCTGTCGAGACCAGTCTGTCGTTCGTAGGCCTCGTTGGTCCGGACGTATCGGAAGGTCGGGTCCTCGGGCGGGCCCTCGACCGAAACGAGCGCGATGGCGTCGTTCGTGTTCTCGAACACCGCCTCGTACTCGTCGGTGACGCGGGCCAACTCCCGCTCGCGCCGTTTCTGTTCGGTGATGTCGGTCGCAACGGCACAGACGGCGTAGGGCTCGCCGTCGTCGTCGAGTATCGGCGTCTTCCGCGTCAGATACGTCCGGTCCGTTCCGTCGACGGGAATCACCTCCTCGACCTCGACCGTGTCTCTCGTCTCGAGCGCACGCTGGTCGGCGGCGTGGGTCTGGTCCGCGGCGTGGTCCGGGAGGAGGTCGTAATCCGTCATCCCGACGACCGACTCGTCGGGCGCGAGCCCCAGTATGTCACGGGCCGCATTGTTGACGAAGAGAAAGCGACTGTCGGTGTCTTTCATCAGGATTGCCGTCGGCGCCGTGTCGAGGACGGCCTGGAGCTTCCGGCTCGTGTCTTCGAGGTCCCGCTTTCGCTCCTTGTGCTCGGTCACGTCCTGGTGGATTCCGACCGCGCGGAGCGGGTCGCCGTTCTCGTCACGTTCGAACACCTTGCCGATGTCGCGTATCCACCGGTAGTCGCCGGTCGCCGTCTTGAGCCGGTGGTCGCATTCGTATATGTCCGTCTCACCGTCGAGGTGGGCGTTCAGCGCCTCGTGGGTCCGCTCGCGGTCCTCGGGATGGATCAGCCCCTCCCAGGTTTCGACTGTCGGGTCGAGGTCCTCGAGCGAGTAGCCGAGCATGTCGGCCCAGCGCTCGTCGAAGGTGACCTCGTCCGTCCGGACGTTCCAGTCCCAGACGCCGAGTTCGGCACTTTCGAGCGCGAGTTCGTGACGGTCGGTAAGCGTTCTGAGCTCTCGCTCCCGGTCGAGTCTGGACAGGGCTTCCTCGGTGTTGGCGGCGAGCGTTCGCAACAGCGAGACCGACGTGTCCTCGACCGCGGCGGTGTCGGTCGATGCGGCGACCAGCACGCCGTGGTCGCCCAGTGGGAGCAGTATCTCGCTACTGACGTCGGTGTCTGGGTTGTAGCGGTCGGGATGGCTGGAGACGTCATCGAAGACCCGCTGGTCGCCCGAGTCGAACACCTCCCAGACGAGGCTGTCGCCCTCGGTGAACGTCGGGTGCTCGTCGATGACCGTCCGCGCCCGGTCGGTCATCGCGGTCGGTTCGAGGCGGTCGGCCGACTCGTCGGCCAGAAAGACGGCACTGAGCGGCAGCCCGAGCAGGTCGCGCGCGGTTTCGACGACCAGTTCGGCGACGTCTGCACGCGATTCGGCGTGCATCAGGTCCCGGGTCGTGTCGTGCAGCGCCTCGATGCGCTGCTGTCGCTGCCGGCGCGCGGTTATCTCCTGGAACTGCGAGAAGATGGCGACAATCTCTCCGTCGTCACGGATGATACGGTTGTGCCACTCGCAGACTATCTGTTCGCCGTCGCCGGTCTCGATGTCGAGGACCGCGTTGTAGCCGCCGGTGTCTTCCCGGAGGGCGGTGATGGTCTCTTCGGCCGCATCCAGACCCGACTCCGGGACGAGCGTATCGAGGCCCTTCCCGACCAGCTCCGCTTCCGCGCGCCGCAGGATCTCCTCGCCTCTCTCGTTGACCTGGACGATTTCGAGGGACTCGTCCCACTCGATGACGCCGAGCGGTGACTTATCGATAAACAGCGAGAGGCGCTCCCGGCTCGCATCCAGCGCCCGCTGTGACCGGTACTGCTCGACCGCGTTGGTGATGCGGTTGGCCAGAATCGTGTACTGTTCGGTTCCCTGCTGTTTCTGGAGGTAGTCGGTCACGCCGGCCGAAATCGCCTCGCTGGCCACCTCCTCTGAACCTTTGCCGGTAAAGAGGATGAACGGGAGGTCTTCATCGACGGCCCGGACTGACTCCAGAAACTCGATGCCGTCGCTCCCGGGCATATCGAAGTCGGAGACGACGCAGTCGACGGGCTCCTCGCTGAGCCGAGCGAGCCCGTCGGTCGCCGATGTCGCTGTGACCACGTCGAACCGGTCGTCGATACGGCTGAGAAACTCCTTCGTCACCGACGTGAACTCGGGGTCGTCCTCCACGTGTAGAACACGTACGACATCGGCCATGACCTATCGGTGGGTGTGTTCGATGAATACGTATTTCTGCCGATTCGTTCGAGTGACGGGACCGGGTCACACCGCAGTCGACGACCCGGTCCCGAGGACGAGCGGTCGCGTTACTCGGCGCCCCACTCGCGCTGGGTCTTCGGCCGTTCGTCGATGGCCTGGACGGCGAGTGGCTGGTCGGCGGAGTTGATAGCTTCCAGCGCCGCCTCGGCGCTCTCGTGGGTCGAGAAGTACGTCACGGTCTCCTCGACGCAGGCTTCCAGCACGTCGCGGTCGCGGGAGAGGACGAGGTCGACCTTGCCGCTCTGGATGGCGTCGATGATGGCGTCGGTGTCCTCGTAGTCGTCGAAGTCCTGCACGTCGAAGTGCTCCTCGAAGCCGAGAATCGGCAGGTCGACGATGGCCGTGCCCTCGAGCGGAATCGGTTTGCCGACGGCCATCTGGGCCTTCTGGTAGGCCTTGCCGAAGGAACCGGCGGTCCCCATGACCTCGCCGGTGGATTTCATCTCCGGGCCGAGACGCGGGTCCGAACCCGGCAGGCGGTCGAAGGGCAGGACGACCTCCTTGACCGAGACCTGCTCGGGAATCTGCTCCTTGACGTCCAGGTCAGCCAGCGTCGCGCCGGACATCACCTTGGCGGCGACCTTCGCGATCGGGACGCCGGCGGTCTTGGAGATGAACGGGACGGTACGGGACGACCGCGGGTTCGCCTCGAGGACGAACACCTCGCCGTCACGGACAGCCAACTGGACGTTCAGCAGGCCGACCGTGTCGAGCGCGTCGGCGATGTCCTCGACGACCTCGCGGATGCGCGGCATCACGTCCTTGATTTCCTGAGAGCGGGGCGGAATCATACAGGCGGAGTCGCCCGAGTGGATACCCGCCGTCTCGACGTGTTCCATCACGCCGCCGATGAGGACGTCGTCCTCGTCGGCCACGGCGTCGACGTCGAGTTCGACGGCGTCGGCGAGGAACTCGTCGACGAGAATCGGCTTGTCCGGGCTCACGCGGACGGCCTCCTCGATGTACGTTTCCAGGTCCTCGTCGTTGTACACCACGTCCATCGCACGGCCGCCGAGCACGTAGCTCGGGCGCACGAGGACGGGGTAGCCGATGTCGTGGGCCAGGTCCAGCGCCTCCGCCTGGGACGTCGCGGAGCCGCCCTCGGCCTGTGAGATGTCGAGTTCGTCCATCAGCTTGTTGAACCGGTCGCGGTCCTCGGCGAGGTCCATCGCGTCGACGGAGGTCCCCATGATCTCACAGTCGAGGTCGCGGCGCTCGAGTTCCTGTTCGAGCGGGTGGCCGATGTCGACGGAGGTCTGGCCGCCGAACTGGACCATCACGCCGTCGGCTTCGGTCGCCTCGATGACGTCGGCGACCTCCTCGGCGGTGACCGGTTCGAAGAACAGCCCGTCGGAGGTATCGTAGTCGGTCGACACCGTCTCGGGGTTGTTGTTGACGACGTGGGCGTCGATGCCCATGTCCTCCAGCGCGCGGACCGCGTGGACCGAACAGTAGTCGAACTCCACGCCCTGTCCGATGCGGATGGGGCCGCCGCCGACGACCACGACGCTCTCCAGGTCGGGGTCGATCTGGAGTTCGTTGCGGTCGATTCCCGACACCGGGTCCCGCGTCGAGTAGTAGTACGGCGTCGTCGCCTCGAACTCGCCGGCGCAGGTGTCGACGAGCTTGAAGTCGCGGTCGGTCGTGTCCGTCTCGACGGCGTCGACAGTGACACCAGAGCCGTCCGTAGCAGCCTCGACCTCCGGCTCGTCGCCGCCGTCCTCGTCCAGGTCCGCCGGGAGCCAGGAGACGTGCGTGTCGTTGAACTCGCCGCCGGCGAGCGCGGTTATCTCCTGGTCGGTGAAGCCGGCCTGTGCGGCGGTCTCGTAGTCGCCCTCGCGGGCGGCGTCGGCGGCGTCGGCGACCTCTTTGAACCGCTCGACGTACCACGCCTTGATGTCGGTGATCTCGACGACGTCCTCGACGGTGTAGCCGCGGCAGAACGCCTCGAACATCGCGTACGGGCGGTCCGGCGTGGGCTTTTCGAGGTACTCCGTCTCGAGTGTCTCGTCGTCGATATCGTTGAAATCGGCGGCCGGGTTGTACTCAGAGGAGCGAAGCGCCTTCAGCAGGCTCTCGGGGAAGGTCCGGCCGATGGACATCGCCTCGCCGGTGGATTTCATCGCCGTCGAGAGTTCGAACTCCGTGTCGCGGAACTTGTCGATCGGCCAGCGCGGGACCTTCGTCACCACGTAGTCGATGGCCGGCTCGAAGGCGGCGGTCGTCTCGCCGGTAATCTCGTTTTCGATCTCGTGGAGGCGCTTGCCGAGCGCGACCTTCGCGGTGACGCGGGCGATCGGATAGCCGGTCGCCTTCGAGGCCAGCGCCGAGGAGCGGGAGACGCGCGGGTTCACCTCGACCACGCGGTACTCGCCGCCGGGCGTGCCGTCGTCGCGCCAGGCGTGCTGGATGTTACAGCCGCCCTCGATGCCGAGTTCGCGGATGACCTTCAGCGCGGAGTCGCGCATCTCCTGGTGGCCCTCGTCGGGGATGACCTGTGACGGGGTGACGACGGTCGACTCCCCGGTGTGGATACCCATCGGGTCGATGTTCTCCATGTTGCAGATGATGATACAGGAGTCGTCGGCGTCACGCATCACCTCGTATTCGAGTTCGACCCACCCGGAGATGGACTCGGTGATGAGCACCTCGTTATTGCGCGAGAGGCGCAGGCCCTTGCGGACCCGCTCGATGAGTTCGTCCATCTCGTCGACGACGCCGGAGCCGGAGCCACCCAGCGTGTAGGTGGTGCGGGCGATGACGGGGAGCCCGCCGACCTCGTCGACGGCCGCTTCGACGCGGTCTACGAGCGACTCCTCGTCCAAGTCGGTGACCGACTCGCCCTCCTCGAGGGTGATGGTCGTCGAGCGCGGCACCGGTTCGCCGATGTCCTCCATCCGCTGTTTGAACAGGTCGCGGTCCTCCGTCGCGTAGATGGTGTCCAGTGGCGTCCCCATCACGTCCACGTCGTACTCCTCGAGGACGCCCTCCTCGGCGAGTTCTGCCGTGACGTTGAGGCCGGTCTGGCCGCCCAGGCCGGCGATGACGCCGTCGGGGTCTTCCTTCCGGATAATCTCCGAGATGGCTTCGGTGTTGATGGGTTCGAGGTACACCTTGTCCGCCATCTCCGGGTCAGTCATAATCGTCGCCGGGTTCGAGTTCACGAGCACGACGCGGGCACCCTCTTCCTGGAGGGCGCGACACGCCTGTGCGCCGGAGTAGTCGAACTCGGCCGCCTGTCCGATCTTGATCGGTCCGCTGCCGATGAGCAGGATTGTACGGTCCTCGTCCGCTGTCATTGTACGAGCGGAGTCTACACATCGTAATAAGCCCGGCGAAACAATGCGAAGCTCGAAGCCTAATTTCGAATATCGTAATGTGTGGGCGTCACACGGTGGGGTGTCTCACTCCGGAGTGCAAGCTCGTATCGGGCGGCAACAGCGCCGAGAACGGTCAGCCGTCGCGGTCGGGTACGCGATACCGGTAGGGCTGGCCCTGGATGACCTCTATCTCGCCGGACTGGGCACGGCGACCGAGGACGGTCGCGACACGGTGGGCGCTTCCGAACGCCTCGTCGTGTTCCTCGAGCAGGTCACAGATCTCGCGGGCCGTCAATGTGCCGTCGACGTCGGCTTCTTCGAGCACCGTCAGGATGCGCTCGAACTCTCCCTCGCGCATAGCCATACACAGGTACAGCACCGCATCCATCATATAACACCGTCAGACAGCAGTCAGACGGCGGATTTCGGGAAATCAGCCGACGGCGTCGGTCAGTGGCTGTCGGACAGTGCGGGGCCGCTGTCTGTCGCGTTCCCCCAGCGCTGTCGGACCCACGCCGGTCGGGAGACGGTCGTGGTGCCGACTGCGGAGTACCGGACCTCGTATCTGACCGGGGCGTTCCTGGAGCGGTCCCAGTACGAGACGGTGAGCGACTGGACGAGGCCGTCCGGCCGGACAGTCGCCCGGACGCTGTAATTGTCGGCCGGTTCGAACGCCGCCGGCGGGTCCGTGGCCGTGAGTGTCACCCGACAGCTATCGCAGTCGTCTCTGGGTCGCTCGACGCTGACGTTCGTCGCGAGATAGGCTTCGACGAGTCGAGCGGGGTCCGGGTCGAGTCGCTCGCTGACCGGGGTCGGTTGCCTCGTCGCGGTCCAGGCCCCCTCCGCTCGCTCGTCGTGGATATAGCGTCGGTCCCCGGTAGCGTACACCCGCTTCGTGTACTGCTGGTCGACGATTTCCGTCCGATACTGGTAGCGATACCTGTCCTCGACGACGAGCGAGACGAGCTGCGTGCCCCACTCCAGCGACAGTCGCATCCCCAGCACGTACGAGCGGTTCCGGGTCGCGCGGCGGTGGGCCGCCGCGAGTCGCCTGGCATCGACGGCGCCCTCGGCCACGGCGGGTTCGACCCGGTCGTCCTGGGCCCCCTCGGGGACCGGGACTGGTGTCACAGTCTGTCGCTCCGCCCCGCCGAAGGCTCCACAGCCCGCAAAAACCAGAAGCAAGAGCACGACCGCGACGCGACCCGCCATACGTGGGTGTGCGAGCCAGCCCAACTAAGTACTCGGGGCCAGGTCCGTGTCAGATAGCGGTGTCGGACCGCCCGTCGAAGTTCCGCTCGTCGCGGTACTGCTCGACGAACGCGTCGACGTCGAACTGGAGCATCTGCTCCTCGAACTCCGCCATCACGTCGTCGTCCTCGGCGTGACTGATAGCGTGTTCCATCAGTTCCACCAGCAGTTCGACGACGATCTCGTGGAGGCGGCGGGAGTCGAAGTCGCTCACCCACGCAAGCGAGAAGCCGACCGACCCGTCCTCGCTGGTGTCGGCGGCGACGACCTTGTCCGGGAACTCCTCCATGACGACGCCCATCAGGTGGACGGTGGTGAACTCCTCGTAGTCGTCGTTGGTCTCGATGGTCGCGTGCAGCACCTCGGTGAGAAACTCCGGAACGAAGCGTGCCAGCGGATGCGGGTCGAGCACGACGGCGTGTGTCGTCCCGCAATCACACGCGAACTCCCGCATACCCAGATGGAGGTCATGCGTGTCGACGCGTTCGCCACAGGCCAGTTCGAGTTCGGACTCGCGCCCGCCGGGCACGCGCGGTTCAGCCATTGCCCGTGATTGGTCGCTCGCGGGGTTAAAGGCCGCGATACGAGTATCGGACCGGTCAGAGACCGGCGACCGTGTCCGCTCCGTATTCGGGTTCAGTCACCTGCAGATACGCCACGGTCGTCACGGCGATGCTGAATACGGTGACGATTCCGGAGACAGCAGTAGTGATTGTCGTCAGTGCCAGCGCCGGCAGCGGGAGCGGGAGTGCCTGGAACACGAACCCGACGACAAGCCCGATGACGACCAGAACAATAGCCAGAACGGCAGTTGTCAGGAGGTTATCGCTAACGAGGCCGATGCTGTTACTGATAGACTCGAGGATACCGCTGTCGTTCAGCGCGATCTCCTGACGCACGAAGAAAAAGAGGACGGCAAGGACGATGCCGGGGATAATCAGCAGAATGAAGCCGATGGCAGTCGCGATTCCCGTAAGTATCGCAGCGGCAATCGTGACAGCGACCGTCTTGCCGAGCCGTCGGCTCACGTCGTCAGGAATCGGGTCACGGTCACCGCTGGCAAAGGCTCGGATTGCGACGATGTTCAGCGCCTCGCTGACGACATACAGCACGAGCGCACCGACGGCGGCAACGGCGAGCGGGATGTCGAGTGCCAGTGGGTTACTGGCGGCCATCGCTGCCTGACTGACCTGTGCCTCGTTCGGCAGTTGTTCCAGAAACAGTTCCGTGAAAGCCCGCGAGAGCGACGCCCAGACGACAGAGCTGAGCAATCCATACACGATGAACGCGCCGGCAAACAGCGCCCCGCGTTCGCTGAGTAGTTCGTCGATACCGTCTTGGAAGGCACGGCCGATTTGGAGGGCCATATATGCCAGCCCTGACGGCTGAGATATAAAACTGATTGAAACGCTGTGTCGTGACCACACTCCGCAAGGCGACGTCTGACGAAGGCTACGGCCAGTCGTCGCGCTCCTCGTCCTCGTCGGTCGCCGCGTCGGGCGTCTCCGGTTCACCGAGGTCCCAGCCGGCCGCTTCGGCGGCCTGTGTCACGGGGAGATACTCCCAGCCCGCCGTCTCGGCGAGGGCGGCGTCCTCGTCGTCAGCGCCGACGAAGACGTGCCGGTCGGTGTCGAACTGCTCTTTGACGTTTTCGAGGCTCTCCTCGCGGCCGCGCGGCCCGGAGAAGAAGTCCTGTCGAATCCGGTGTTTCCGGGTGAAGTTGGTCACGACGTAGGTGGGCTGTTCCGAGATGACGCCGACGTACTCCGACCACTGGCGCGCGTCGTTGAAGACGCTGTCCGGGTAGGCCAGTTGCTTGAGGGCGTCGAGGTCGAACGCGAGTGTCATGTCGCCGCTGCCGCCATCCATACGCGACTCTCCGCTTTAGGCCGAAAAAAGAGCGTCGTTCTCCCGCGGGCACTCACCGCTCGCGGTGCTGGTCCTGCTCGGCGAGTCGGTCGGCCTCTGCTCGCATCGCGGCTATCTCGCTTGCGGCCTGTGGGTCGCCCTGGCCGTGGCCGCGGTTGACCGACGCGTCGAGCAGCGAGCCGGCGAAGCCACCGCTGTCATCGGCTGCCACGTCTGTCTCGCCCGACTGACCGTTACGACGGGAAAGCCAGGTCAGCAGACGGGAGAGGGCGTCACGCATGCGCGGTGCTACGTTCGAAGCGTCTAAAAACATCGGTGTCGTCCGCAGCGTCTAAGACATCGGTGTCGGCGGGTCCTATTCGGCCGGCGCAGGCGTCTGTGCTTTCACTTCTTCGAGGTCGACTTGCTTCTCCAGCAGGAGTTCCTTCTTGTCTGCGACCTGGCGCTCCTGGCGGATGAGCTTCTTGAACGTCGACTGCTGTGAGAGGTCGCCGATCAGCACGCCGCCGATGAGCTGCCCGTTCTCGAAGGCGAGCCGTCGCCACTCGCTGTCGGAGTACTTCCGTTCGGCCTCGTCGTCGCCGCGAGTCGGGTGGCCAAAAGAGAGGAACGGGAAATCAAAGTGCGTGATGGAGTACGAGGAGACCCAGCGGAACTCCCGCTCCTCGGCGTCTGCGACCATGTTCGTCCCGGCGACCGACCCCTGCTCCTTGGCCGAGCCCCACGCGCCGTTTTGCGCCTGGGAGTTCAGGATGGTGTCGTAGAACTGGGTGAGGTCGCCCGCGGCGTAGATGTCGTCGAGGTTGGTCTGCATGTACTCGTCGACGACGACCCCGTCGTCGAGTTCGAGCCCGGTCCCGTTGAGGAACTCGGTGTTGAAGTTCAGACCGATGGCGACGCCGGCCCACTCGCCGTCGTAGTGGTTGCCGTCGGGGTCGACTGCACCGGTGACCGAGCCGTCGTCGTCGACCTCGAAGTGGTCGACGCCGGACTCGAAGACGGGTTCGACGCCGTTCTCTTCGAGTGCCTCGTGGATGATCTCCGCGCCGTCCTCCGAGAGCGCGTAGCGCCACCAGCGGTTGCCACGCATCAGGTACTTCGCGTCGATTCCCTGGGCGGCACAGACCGCCGCGAGGTCAATACCGAGCAGGCCCGCGCCGACGATGATACCCTGGTCGGACTCGTCGGCGTGCTCACGGATGCCACGCGCGTCCTGGAACGTCCAGAAGTGGTGGACGCCGTCGGCGTCGCTGTTCTCGACCGGCAGCTGTGCCGGCGTCCCACCCGTGGCCACCAGCAGCTTGTCGTACTCGTAGGTGTCGCCCTCGTGGGTCTGGATCTCGTGGGCATCGGGGTCGATGGCCGTCACGTGGGTGTTCAGTTGCAGGTCGATGTCGCGCTCGTCGTACCACTCCGGCTCGTGGATCGAGATCGGCGCTTCCGGCAGCTTCCCCTTGGCGAACTCCTTGATGAGGATCCGGTTGTACAGTGCCTCCCCCTCGTCGGTCAGGACTGTGACCGACGCGTCCGGGTCCGCTTCCCGGATTGTCTCGGCTGCGGACGCACCCGCAATACCGTCACCGATGATTACGTGCGACGTGCTCATGTACGGCCGATACGAAATGAGGCTTAATGTGGATTGCTATCTGCGTATCGTTTGCGATAGCGCGCTGAATCCCGTAGCAGACGCCGAAAGTCGGGGATTTGAAGACGCTGGGGCCCGTATTCGTGACTGAAATGAAAATCTACCAGAACCCGCGCCACTGGGCGAGCAAGAAGGCGCTGACCACGCCCGGCGTCCGGTCGGTGGCCAACTACGGGCTGGTGAAACTGCACACCAAGATCTTCCTCGGGAAGGCCGACGAGGCCCACCGGGAGGAACGGCGTGACCACCTCGACGACTTCTTCGACGCCACGATGGACACCTACGTGGCCGCGCTCGAGGCAGATTACTCGGAGGCCGAGGCCCGGGAGATAACCCACATCCAGGCCAACTTCGACTTCTACAACCACGGCTGGACGGAGATGATGGAGTTCCCGGCCGACGAACTCGAGGCCCACCACGAGCGGTACGCGGACTTCTTCGATACGCACGGCATCACCATCTCGGACCCGCTCGGGACGTTCCGCCCGGCCGGTGGTATCGCCGACGCGCCGTCGACGCCGGAGAGACTTGACGAGCCGGAACACCCCCACGCCGTCGGTGGCTTCGCCGACGACGTCTACGTCGAAACCGAGGACGGCGAGATGATCGTCGGTGGCGGCCGCGAGGAGCCAGACGACGTGAGCCCGGCCGACGCACCGGTCATTGACGAGGACGACGTGGAGAACGCGGCCGGCGACTGAGTCGAACGGCGGTCGCGTGTTCTCGGCCGCACCAGCGACCACAGCGACTCGGCCGACGTGTGGCCGGGCCGATAGAACGCTCAGTCCGACAGAAGACGCTCAGCGGCGGGCTTCGGGGAGCGGTGACTCGGAGTCCGTCGCCGCTGCCGGGTCGCGGGCAATCCGGTCGGCGCACTCGAAGCCCGCGACGATACCGCCGTTGAGCGAGCGCTCCGGGTACTGCGCACGCGAGGCCATGCCGGCGTAGTAGAGCCCGTCCGCGACGGCGTCGCCCAGGTCGTAGGGGATGACCATGTCCAGATACCCGCGCTCGTAGACCGGCGCAGTCCGGGGGTTGCGGCCGGTCCGAATCCAGTTGACGGCGTCCCGGTCGAACTCGGGGAAGAGCGATTCGATACCTTCCAGCCACGTCTCGGCGACCTCGTCGTCGGTCTGTCCCCAGATGGCTTCGGATTCGTCCTGAACGTACCGAGCGACGTACAGCAGATGCTCGCCGCCGTACCGCTGTGGGGAGACGAAGTTCGTGTGTTCGATGAGCGCGCCGAAGGGGGCGTCGTCGGCGATGTTCAGCCAGTACGTATCCAGCAGGGACTCCTCCATGCTGATGACCGAACACACCGTCCCCTGGAAGTCGATGTCGCAGGTGTAGCCGGTCAGGGCCTCCAGCACGTTCGGCATCGTCGCGACGACGACGTCGTCGACCTCGTGAACCGCCGTCCCGGTTCCGTCGGCGGCCGTCAGCGACGAGACTGCCCCGCCGCTCGTATCGATATCAGTCACACGCGTGCCCGTAGCGATGTTGTCACGGCCGACGGCGTCGACCAGCGCATCGAGCAGGCGCCCGAAGCCGCCGTCGAAGTAGCCCAGAATCTCGCCGTTCAGGATGTCCCGCTCGCCGCGGAACTTGACCCGCCCGAGCAGCCACGCGGCGCTCACGTCGGCTTTCCGGTCGCCGAACTTCGCGTCGAGCAGCGGCTCGAAGAAGTTCTCGTAGACGCCCCGCGTGGTGTGTTCGACGACGAACTCCTCGATGGGGACGTCCTCGAAGTCCTCCAGTCGCTCGTAGGTGTCGAAGGAGGGGACACCGCCCCGAACGTCGATATCGAGGACGAGCATCCCCAGCCGGAACGTGTCGTACAGGGAGAGATGGGGGTAGGAGAGAATCTCCCAGGGCTTGTCCATCGGGTGGACGACGCCGTCGACGTAGTAGGCGTTCTTCCCGATGTGCCACTCGACGGCGTCCCCGAGGCCAAGTTCCTCGGCGAGTTCGACGATTGTCTCCTCGGACTTCGAGAGGTGGTGGTAGAACTTCTCGATGGGGTCCCCGGCCGTCTCGTAGGTCGCTGCCAGGCCCCCGAGGTCCTCGCTCGCCTCGAAGACGCGTACCTCGTGACCACGTTGCTGGAGCCGGTACGCTGCCGAGAGGCCGGCGATACCGCCGCCGACGACGCCAATCATACCCCGACCTATCAGCGGTTGTGGGATTTAGTTTGCGCTTCGGTCGCCGCCGTCCCGTTGTCGCCAGCACACTGAGGGTCGTGCTCCGTCTGTCTGACCGTCGCCGCCCGCCCGAATTCCAGGACGGCGACTGTCCGTGGGGTGGTTGTCTTCGAACCAGAACGTCCCGCTGTACAGTTCCATCATGACCGAGACGGAGTAGATGCCGAATCGGCCGGCGGTGTAGTCGGGCGAGAGCCCGGAAGAACTCGACCTGTTCGCGGCGTCGCTGGACCGAGCTGTGGCTCTGGCGGAGTTCTCGCTCGCGTTCGGCCTAGTCGAGGGCCACCTGCGTCGTCTGTGGGAGAATCGCGGCGTATCGCCTGTCCCCCGTGGGGACGGTGTCGCCGTGTGACGCGATCGCCATCACGCCGTGTGAGCCAAGCGGCAGCATGAGCGCGTTGTCGAGGGGGGTCCCGGTGTCGGTTCGCTACCTTTTTGCCTACACTGCTGAAATTCGCAGGCATGCTGACAGTCCGGGCGCCGGCTACCAGTGCGAACCTCGGGAGCGGCTTCGACGTGTTCGGCGTCGCACTGGAGCGTCCGGCCGACGTCGTCCGTCTGGAGAAGGCCGACCGGGTCACCATCGAGATGACCGGCGCTGGCAGCCAGTACATCCCGGAGGACCCCGACAAGAACACCGTCGGCGCGGTCGCTGACGCGCTGGATGCGCCGGCGCGCATTCAGATAGACAAGGGCGTCCGTCCCGCGTCTGGGCTGGGCTCCTCCGCGGCCAGCGCCGCCGCGGCGGCCGTCGGGCTGAACGAACTGTACGACCGCGGCTACTCCCGCGAGGAGCTGGTTCCCATCGCCGCCAAGGGCGAGGCCGTCGTCTCCGGGGACGCCCACGACGACAACGTCGCCCCCTCAATCATGGGCGGGTTCACCATCGCGACCGAGCAGGGCGTCACGCAGGTCGACGCGGACATCCCCCTCGTCGCGTGTCTCCCCGACATCGTCGTCTCCACGCGGGACGCGCGCAACGTCGTCCCCAAGACCGCCCGCGTCGACCAGCTGATAGAGACGGTCGGCAACGCCGCGTCCCTGACGACGGGGATGCACCGCGACGACCCCGAACTCGTCGGTCAGGGGATGCACGACACCGTCGTGACGCCGGCCCGCGCGAAGCTCATCGACGGCTACGAACAGGTCCGCGAGGCCGCCCTGGCGGCCGGCGCGACCGGTGTCACCATCTCCGGGGCCGGCCCGACGGTCATCGCCGCCTGTGCCGAGGCGGACCGCCGGCAGATTGCGAGCACGATGCTCGACGCCTTCGGCGAGCGCGGCGTCGACGCCCGCGTGTACCAGACGCGTATCGGTCGTGGCGCGGAAGTGTTCTGAGACCAGCGTTCGGTACTCCGGCGTCGGTACGGTCTTGAACAGCCAACGGGCCCCTTTCAGTCACATCCATCGCGGTTGTCGAATCAGTAGCCGACCAGGGCCCATTGCGTTCACGACGACACAGCGAACTACGGCCGTCTAGCCGCCCTGGACGTACTCGTTGCGAACGTCACGCAGTACGTCCTCGGCGTGTCCTTTCGGGTCCGAACGGTCCGGGTCGTAGACGGATTTGACTTCGCCGTCGGCCAGCACGAACGTCCGGCGGTCCGTCCGGCCGCTGCTCGTGTCCAGGCCGAACGCCTCGGCCACGGTCCCGTCGGGGTCGGCCAGCAGGTCGTACAGCAGGCCCTCCGACTCGGCGAACTCCTCGTGGGTCGCCACGTCGTCCATCGAGACGCCGTAGACGGTGATGCCGCCCTCGCGGAACTGCGGGAGGTGTTCCTGGAAGTCGCGGGCCTCGATGGTACAGCCGCCGGTGAAGTCCTCTGGATAGAAGTACACGACCGTCGGCTCCTCGAAGTCAGGCGAGACGGTGTCGCCGAACTGGTTCTGTGCGCTGATTTCGGGGGCTGGCGCTCCGGGTTCGAGCATTACCCGGTGTTGGCCCGGGACGCCTACACTCCTTTGGGTGGCGGCAGTGCGACTCGCTGGCGGGATTTGGACAACCATTTAACGGACCCCTTAGAAACCCTGTCCATGTCGAATCCGCGAATCCTGATTCTCGGGCCGCCGGGAGCCGGCAAAGGAACCCAGAGTGCCAACCTCGCCGAGGAGTACGGCGTCGAACACGTCACGACGGGCGACGCGCTCCGGGCGAACAAGGACATGGACATCAGCGACATGGACACCGAGTACGACACGCCCCGCGAGTACATGGAAGCGGGCGACCTCGTGCCTGACGCGGTGGTCAACGCCATCGTCGAGGAGGCGCTCTCGCAGGCCGACGGGTTCGTCCTCGACGGCTATCCGCGCAATCTCGACCAGGCCGAGCAACTGGAGGGGATGACCGACCTCGACGTAATCCTCTCGCTTTCCGTCTCTCGCGAGGAACTGGTCGACCGACTCACGGGCCGGCGTGTCTGTGACGACTGTGGCGCGAACTTCCACGTCGACTTCAACCCGCCCGAGGCGGAGGGCGTCTGTGACGAGTGTGGCGGCGACCTCATCCACCGCGAGGACGACAACGAGGAATCCGTCCGCAACCGACTGGACGTGTTCGACGAGAACACCGCGCCGGTCATCGACCACTACGACGACCGCGAGGACTTCGTCGCCGTCGACGGGGAGCAGTCCCTCGACGCCGTCTGGAGCGACATCCAGGACGCCGTCGACGCACACACGGCCTGAACCTGGACAGGACTGCCGTTCGAGGCCGATGCAGGCGAGACAGTCAGAGTAAAACGTTGATATGCCGTCGCACCTCAAACACACACAATGGCACGTACCGCGCCGAAGGTAGAACGACTCGCCGAGGACGGCGAGGCAATGACCGACGCGCTCTCGACGGTGCTCGCTGCGGCCGAAGAGAACGGGACCGTCACCTGGAGCGACGTGAGCGACGACCTCACGAGCGGCGAGTGGGGCCGGCTCATCGAGTCCGGCCTGCTCATCGACGCCGACGGCGAGGGGTTCGTCATCGACGACCCCGAGGGCGTCCGCGAGGCGCTCGAAGAGTCCGACGCGGCCCCGAGCGACGATGACGGCGACAGCGGCTGGTCGAAGTGGGACAAGCTCGCCGGCCTCGGGACGCTCGGCCTCTTTGCCGGCTACTCGT
Organism: Haloarcula sp. 1CSR25-25; assembly: GCF_032027985.1. Lineage (NCBI taxonomy): Archaea > Methanobacteriati > Methanobacteriota > Halobacteria > Halobacteriales > Haloarculaceae > Haloarcula > Haloarcula sp. 1CSR25-25. The sequence goes on along the minus strand of NZ_JAHYBW010000002.1, from coordinate 149,757 downwards.
TGACATCGGTCCGCGACGTTATCGCGGGCGATTTCATCGACATCTTCCTCGGACCGCTCAACGACATGCTGCCGTTCTACGTCGTCATCCTGGTGCTTGCGATTATCACCGGGACCACCTCGACGATTCTGCAGGACAACCTCATGGACATGTCGGGGATGGGCGACCACCAGGAGAAGATGGAGGACCTGAAAGAGCGCCGCAAAGCCGCAAAGGAACGCGACGACCAGGAGGCGCTGGACCGCCTCGAAGACGAGCAGATGGAGCTGATGACCGACCAGATGGGGATGTTCAAACAGCAGTTCCGCCCGATGGTGTGGATCATGCTGGTCAACATCCCGCTGTTCCTCTGGCTCTACTGGATTGTCTTCGGAGCCGGCGTCGAGGCGAGCCCGGTGATTACGCTCCCCATCTTCGGGGAGGTTGAAGCGTGGCGCAACGGCGTCGCCGGCCCGATCCAGGCGTGGATTGTCTGGTACTTCCTCTGTTCGCTCTCCTTCACCCAGATCATCCGGAAGGCGCTCAACGTCGAGACGACGCCGACCGGGTAAGCGCGAAGAGACAGCCCTTTCTATCGGGGCCCCCCGAACACCTCTATGTTGATTACCGTCTCCGGCCCGGCCGGCAGCGGCAAGAGCACGCTTGCCAAGAGCCTGGCCGACGCCCTGAGCTACGAGCACGTCAGCGGCGGCGACATCTTCCGCTCGCTGGCCGAGGAGCGCGGGATGACACCGCTCGAACTGAACAAGGCCGCCGAGGAGGACGCCCAGATAGACCGCGACCTGGACCGCCGGCTGCGGGACATCGCCGCGGAACGCGACGACCTCGTGCTGGAGTCCCGTCTCGCCGGCTGGATGGCGGGCGAGTACGCCGACATGAAACTGTGGCTGACCGCGCCGCTGGACGTGCGCGCCGACCGCATCGCAACGCGGGAGAACAAGCCCTTCGAGCAGGCCAAGACCGAGACGCGTGAGCGCGGCGACAGCGAGGCCCAGCGCTACAGCGACTACTACGACATCGAGTTCGACGACCTCTCTATCTACGACCTGTCGGTCAACACCGCCCGCTGGGACCCACAGGGGGTCCTGAGCGTGACCCTTCACGCCGTCGAATCGTACAGCCCCGACGGCGACGAAGGGAAAGCACCGGTCGAGAACATCCGGTACGAGTTCTGAGCCGATGACGCTCCGTGCCTCGCCCGACGACCGCGACCTCGATTCGCTTCGCTCCTTCGGCGTCGTGAACCTCGACAAGCCGCCGGGCCCCTCGGCTCACCAGGTCGCGGCCTGGATTCGCGACGCCACCGACCAGGACCGGGTCGCCCACGGCGGGACGCTCGACCCGAAAGTGACCGGCTGTCTGCCCGTGTTGCTCGGCGACGCCGCCCGGATGGCGCAGGTGTTCGACGACGCCGTCAAGGAGTACGTCACCGTGCTCGAACTCCACGACCAGGCCCCGGCCGACATTGGGGCCGTCGTCGCCGAGTTCGAGACCGAGGTCTACCAGAAGCCGCCCCGGAAGAGCGCGGTGAAGCGCCAGCTACGCGCCCGCCGGATTCACTCGCTGGACATCCTCGAACAGGGCGAGCGCCGGCTGCTCCTGCGAGTCCGGTGCGCTTCGGGCACCTACATCCGGAAGCTGTGTCACGACATCGGGCTGGCGGCGGGAACCGGCGCACACATGGGCGACCTCCGCCGGACGGCGACCGGCACCTTCGACGACACGTCGCTGTCGACGATGCACGACCTCGTCGACGCGCTGGCCTTTACCGACGAGGGTGACGAGGCACGGGTGCGCGAGATTATCCAGCCGGCAGAGCGCGCGCTGGTCCACCTGCCGCGGGTCACGATTGCACCGAGTGCCGCCCGCGAAGTCGCCGAGGGCGCGCCGGTGTACGCGCCAGGCGTTATCGAAGCCGGGCCGGCCGAAGTGGGCGAAGCGACGCCCGAGACAGATTCCCAGGTCGTCTGTGTCACGCCCGACGGCGCTGCGGTCTGTCTCGGGACGCTCGTCGGCGACCCGGACGCCGACGGCGGCCTCGTCGTCGAACTCGACCGCGTGTTGGTTTGAGTCGGACGTCCGCGCTGTCTGTAACCCGCAGGAAAATCTAAGACCGTCTCCCGTGGCGTGCTGTTGGGCGGCGACGAGACACACCAGCGGTTCCAGGCGCAGTACCGTCGGCCGCCCCCACACACTGAGACCGTTCCGTTCGGGGAGTACACGGTCTGGACCCGCTACCAGTACGGGACTATCGAGCGAACCGACGACGGGCTGACGTTCGCCGCGGGCGAGGACGGCCCGGACGAATCCCTCAGAGACCGCGACTGGGCGTCTCTTTTCGACCCCGTTCGGGAACGCCTCGCGGAACTGGAGCTGGTCCGGAACCCGTCGTTCAGCAGATACCGTCTGGAGGAACTCGACGAGTGGGCGGCCTACCGCACGCGGTTCCAGTATGACCCGGGCGCGTTCGCCGTCGGTCCCTGATTAGGAGATATATAATAAAACACAACGAGGGCGTAACAGACGTCGTGAAGCACCTACTGACCGCGGTCCCGCTCCAGCCCGGTGGCGGGTTCCTCGAACTGGCGCTGCTGTTCCTCGTCCTCGCCGTCGTCGCCGGACTGGCAGGACTGGGTGGTGTGGCGGGGCTCAGCATGCGAATCGCGAAGATACTCGTCGTCGTGTTCCTCGTCCTGATGGTCGTTAGCTTCCTCCTGTAACACCGCCATCCGGGGGCAGTGTCACCGTCGTACCGTTTCTGAATCCTTTTATCCACGTGACGACTTCTATCGGGTATGACCGAGCAGGACGCAGCCGACGATACGGCCGCGACGGCGAGCGAGGGACAAGCGGACGGCGACGTCGACGCGGACTTCGAGGAGGCGCCCGAGGACGTCGCCGCGGATGAGGTTGACCTGGGCGAGTTCGACGTCGACGACGACCTGGTCGACCGGGTCGCCGAGTCGGACCCCGAAGACATCGCCCGGGAACTCGCCGCGCTGCGGACACGCACGGACAGTCTCGAATCGCAGGTCGAGCAGCAGGGCGACGACATCGAGGAGCTGGAATCGAAGCTCAAGCGCAAGCAGGCGGAGTTCCAGAACTACAAGAAGCGGATGGACAAGCGCCGCGAACAGGAGCAACAGCGCGCCACCGAGGACCTCGTGACGCGCCTGCTGGACGTTCGGGACAATCTGGAGCGCGCGCTCGAACAGGACGAAGATACGGACATCAGAGGCGGGGTCGAGTCCACGCTCCGCCAGCTTGATGACGTGCTCGACGTCGAGAACGTCGAGGTTATCGACCCCGAGCCGGGCGGCGACGTCGACCCGACACAGCATCAGGTGCTCGCCCGCGTCGACAGCGACCAGCCGGGCGGGGCAATCGCCGACGTCCACCGACCGGGCTACGAGATGGCCGACAAAGTGCTGCGCGAGGCGCAGGTGACCGTCAGCGAGAGCGAGGAGTAACGGGCAGCCTCGGCGGTATAGCGGTCGCATTGCGGTACATTAAATAATCACCGGTCAGGGAACGCCACCGAGTATAAAACCGCCCGGAGGAGGGGCCCTCGGCCGTTTTTCTAATCAGTACATCTAGCAACTTTTAACCGGCCCAATCCGCTATGAGCGCGTAAGATGGCGACCAACAAGATTCTGGGTATCGACCTCGGGACCACGAACAGCGCGTTCGCGGTCATGGAAGGTGGCGATCCCGAAATCATTGTCAACGGCGAAGGCGAGCGGACGACACCCTCTGTCGTCGCGTTCGACGACGGCGAGCAACTCGTCGGGAAACCGGCGAAGAACCAGGCGGTAAAGAACCCCGACCAGACCATCCAGTCGATCAAGCGCCACATGGGCGAGGACGACTACACGGTCGAACTGGACGGGGAGGAGTACACGCCCGAGCAGGTCTCGGCGATGATCCTCCAGAAGATCAAGCGTGACGCCGAGGAGTACCTCGGTGACGAGATCGAGAAGGCGGTCATTACCGTCCCGGCGTACTTCAACGACCGACAGCGCCAGGCGACCAAGGACGCCGGCGAGATCGCCGGCTTCGAGGTCGAGCGCATCGTCAACGAGCCGACGGCGGCCGCGATGGCCTACGGCCTCGACGACGAGTCCGACCAGACCGTCCTCGTGTACGACCTCGGTGGGGGGACCTTCGACGTGTCCATCCTCGACCTGGGCGGGGGCGTCTACGAAGTCGTCGCGACGAACGGGGACAACGACCTCGGTGGGGACGACTGGGACCACGCCATCATCGACTACCTCGCCGACGAGTTCGCGGCCGAACACGGCGTCGACCTCCGCGACGACCGGCAGGCGCTCCAGCGCCTGACCGAGGCCGCCGAGGAAGCCAAGATCGAACTCTCCTCGCGCAAGGAGACCCGCATCAACCTCCCGTTCATCGCGACCACGGACGACGGGCCGCTGGACCTCGAACAGAAGCTCACGCGTGCGAAATTCGAGTCGCTCACCGAGGACCTCATCGAGCGCACCGTCGGCCCGACGGAGCAGGCGCTTGCCGACGCCGACTACACCAAAAGCGACATCGACGAGGTCATCCTCGTCGGTGGTTCGACGCGGATGCCCCAGGTTCAGGACCAGGTCGAGGAGATGACCGGGCAGGAGCCGAAAAAGAACGTCAACCCCGACGAGGCCGTCGCGCTGGGCGCGGCCATCCAGGCCGGCGTCCTCTCAGGCGACGTGGACGACATCGTCCTGCTCGACGTGACGCCGCTGTCGCTCGGTGTCGAGGTCAAGGGTGGCCTGTTCGAGCGACTCATCGAGAAGAACACCACCATCCCGACCGAGGAGTCGAAGATCTTCACGACCGCCCAGGACAACCAGACGCAGGTCCAGATACGGGTCTTCCAGGGCGAGCGTGAGATCGCAGAGGAGAACGAACTGCTCGGCGCGTTCGCGCTCTCCGGCATCCCGCCGGCCCCCGCGGGCACGCCCCAGATCGAGGTCTCGTTCAACATCGACGAGAACGGCATCGTCAACGTCGAAGCCGAGGACAAGGGCTCGGGCAACAAGGAGGACATCACCATCGAAGGCGGTGCGGGCCTCTCCGACGAGCAGATCGAGGAGATGCAACAGGAGGCCGAACAGCACGCCGAGGAGGACGAGCAGCGCCGCGAGCGCATCGAGGCGCGCAACGAGGCCGAGGCGTCCGTCCGCCGCGCCGAGACCCTCCTCGACGAGAACGAGGAGGAGATCGACGAGGACCTCCAGTCCGACATCGAGGCGAAAATCGAGGACGTCGAAGAGGTCCTCGAAGACGAGGACGCCACGAAGGAAGACTACGAGGAGGTCACCGAGACCCTGAGCGAGGAACTGCAGGAGATCGGCAAGCAGATGTACCAGGAGCAGGCCCAGCAGGCCGCCGGCGGGGCCGCGGGCGCTGGACCGGGCGGCGCGGCCGGCCCCGGCGGCGCTGCCGGACCGGGCGGCGCAGCAGGCGGCGCGGCCGAGCAGGGCGAGGAGTACGTCGACGCCGACTTCGAAGACGTTGACGAAAACGACGAAGAGTAAGTCGTTTCCGTCAGCCCGTCAGACTGCGTCTGACGACGTCGACGAGAGCGACAAAGACGAGTGAAACGAGACGAGTCGCTCTCGGCTGCTCGATAGACGAGCGGTGCGAGTCTATCGGTGTCTCAGAAAGCGACCAGAGGGACCTTTCCGAGTTGGGCGACGAGGACTAACGAGACCGGGTCGTCGGTGCTGGGATGACCCGTCGCGGGTGCTGCAGTAACGGTCACTCGAACTACAAGTTGTGGGAGTGACGAGTATCTATCATTTTTGCGGTGGAGAAGTATACCACCCGGACTCTGCCGTGCCACCGCGTCTGTTCCGCTAACCGAGTCGACAGGAGCGCCGGTTCATCTGATTCACCCTGATAATCAAGACAACACTCGATAATGAAAATAGTACATATATATCAGAGAGTCGAACGTACGGCCCCTCAGTGAGCAACCAGAACCGAATTCAGCCACAGAGTCTGAGCGCCCAGCTCGACGCGGTTCGACACGAGGACCGCCGACAGATACTGTTCGCGCTGCGTGACGTGGAGCGGTGGCAGCCATCTGCCTCGGATTTCGACGGTGACCGATCACTTGTCGGGGAGCCGGCCGTTCCGGCGGAACTCTATCACCGCCATCTCCCGAAACTGGCGGCGACGGGGCTCATCGAGTGGGACCGGGAAACCCACTCGGTAACACGCGGCCCGGAGTACGAGCGGCTCCGGCCGTTACTCGGGTTCCTCTCGAAGTATCGCAGCGAGTGAATGAAAGAGGCTACGACGGCCCGCGCGCATGGCTCGCTAATCCTGTTGTAGTGGCGTCATCTCCACGACGCCCTGCGAGAGGAGCCGGCGCGCGATGACGATGAGTCCGTTTCTGAGTCCGGTCGCGAAGATGGCCTGTTCGTCGCCAGTCTGTGGGTCGATTGAGCTGACGAGCATCGCCGACCGGTCGACGAGCAGGAGTCGTCCGACAGCGGTGTCCTCCTCAGGTATCATCTCACCGTGGAGCCAGTCCAGTTCCGACAGATACGCGGTGGCGCGTGGAATCTCTCGTTCCACGCGGTCCCGTATCGAAGCGGAGCCGCTCCCGACGATGAGTTCGGTGTCCGGGTCAAGCGAATTGAGTTGCTGGATCAGCGAGTCCGTGAGGATGGCTTCGGCACCGATGACGAGCACCACCTCTTCGGTCGCATCTCCGATGATTCCCGCGGCACGGTTCGCTATGGCGTCGGACCCGGTGAGCGACCAGACCTCCTGTAGCGTTGCATCATCGTCGTCGACCTCGATGCTCCCCATCGCGTGCAGTGCGGACTGGAGACGCTCGACGCGCTCCTCGTACTGGTCCTGGAGCGTTTCGGTGGCCTCGGATAGCGGGACGGCTCGGAACTGCTGTGGACTCGAGTGCTGTACCTCGACCAGACCCTTCGCCTCGAGGATTCGGACGGCGTCGTAGACGCGCGTCCGCGGAACCTCTGTCACCTCGCTCAGTCCCTTCGCTGTACCGCTGGACATGCGAGAGAGTCCGACAAAGCATTTCGCCTCGTACTCTTTCAACCCCAACTCCTGGAGTAAACTGACTGCTTCTTCGTGTGTTGCATCAGATTTCATGTGTCCCAACCTTCGTCTCGGTCGAAACCGAGGATATGTAGATGGATGACGCCCACAGGTAAAAGACGTTGTTACTGTAACACTGCCGACTGTGGTCTCAGTTAGCGGTGTTCGGTGAGCAGTTCGCGGCGTGGTGTAGCGAGACGGGGTTCTATCGGTTTTAATCGCCGATGTGTGTCTAAGTTATTTCGGCACTACATTTGAGTTTACTCAGTTAATCACACAACTGTTATACATGCGTTCTGACTATGAGCACCTGGCACGCAGCACTCTATGTGTCCCAACCACAGCTGCTGCGTGCTACTTTCACGAAACCGCGCCTGTGAACCGTAACGAAGGCGTCTCAGTCGTGATGTCCATCGACGAGGGGTGCTGTCAAGTGCACCGTAGCAGTACGCCCCCTGGCCGCGAGATCGCCGCTCTGGGCGATACCACATGAAAATGCAAGCGAATCGGACAGCTATTATGTCAGTTTGTATTTGGGAAACGAGGTACTACCGTAGGATCGCGAATACGTCGCCGATATGTACTCGGATATCAGGTAGTCGCTCGGTACATCACAATTCTAACTGAAAAATTGACAGTAGAATTAAGATGGTAGGCAGACACGTTCCTACCAATGAGTGGGTCCGACGACTGGTCCGACGGGACAGAGGACGACCCAGACGTTCTCCACGCGGAGTTCGACTGGAAGGCCGTCTCGCCCTCGGTCGCGGTCGTTCAGACGGTCGCGATCGCGGCCGACCGGGAGGCCATAGAGCTTTCGCCGCTCATCGAATCGCTGGACCCGGACGCGCTCGATGAGCTGTTCGTGCATGCGGCAGGCCTGGACAGCGACGTATCGCTCTCGTTTCGGTTGAGCGACTACGCGGTGACCGTGACCGGAGATGGGGACGTGTACGTCCACACTGTACACGTCTGTTCGTGACAGCACCGCACCAGAAGCGCCGTCGACGGCACGGTGGCGTATCTAGACCGTCCCGTCGGGCGTGGCCTCGCTCCCGTGGAGTTTCTCGCCCCGGAACAGGCGACGGGCGATGGTGAACGTCTGTTCCCGCTCCCGGCGCGTCGGGAAGTGAGCAGCGAGATAACGGGCCGCCGCGACCAGCGAAAGACGCCGCTCCGCCGGAGTCGTGGCGAACTCGGCCTGTCGGAGGGCAGCCTCCAGGTGCTGCAGTTCGTGAAAGCCCGCATCCTCGCGCAACAATCCCTCGGCAAGCGTCTGCTGGAGCTCTGTGACGGCCCCGCCCGCGTCGAAGTGCTCGCCGACGAGCGCCCCGGCGTCGTCGACCCGGCCCTGCTCGTCGAAGGTTCCCAGGAGGTCATCGCGGATGGCCGCCGGGTCGCGGTCGGACTCGCCGGGTTCGGGCAGCGGCGCGGGCGGAGAGTTCAGGAACCGGTCGAGGTACACCGACATCGCGCCGTCGAAACACGGCCGGTAGGCCGCGGCCGCGTCGGTTCGGGCCGCGAGCGCGTGGGCGGCGTTGGCGTAGCTGAACGTGTGATGGACGGTGTTCCAGTCCGAGAACTCGTTGCTCGTCCCGAACTGGGCCACCCGCCGGGTCGCCGCGAGCGCGACGGCCCGCGTCAGTTGCTCGGCGGTCGCGCCCGACCGGATGGCGTCCCGGAGCGCGTCGACGATGGCGTCGGGGTCGGCCTGCAGGAGCGTCTCGACGAAGTCGTCGGGGCGGTCCCAGGTCCGACCCTCGCCGGCGGCGAGGAGGTCAGGGAGCGCCCTGTGGGCGTCGAAGCACAGCTGTGCCACGTCGACGGGCTGTCGCCACTGGGACCGCTCCTCGCTCCGTGTGGCGTCGGTAAACTGGTCGACGGTCGACGCCAGCACGTCGTCGGCGCGGTCCCAGCCGACGTGGTCCAGCGTCTCGACGGCCTTGTTCACGAAATCCAGCGTGTGGCTGGCGTTCAGATACAGGTGGTCCGTCGCCGCCGCGAGCAGTATCTCGACCACGTCGGCGGGCGGAAGTACACTCGCGGCCGTTCGGAGACAGCGCTGTGCGCCGTCGCTGTCCCGAACCTCACAGGTCTGGCGGAACCACGACTTCAGGCGGGACTTCGAGAGGGCGTCGTTGCCGAGTTCGTACTGCGGGAACCGCGGTGGCTCGCCGGCGCAGTCGTCGGCCACTGCGGTGACGCCGACGTACATCGCCCGGAGCTTCTCGTCGTGGGCCACGTCGTCGTAGAGGTTCGCCATCGCACCCAGCGTCGTCAGGCCGCTGCTCCAGCCCATCGACCGGTAGGTGACGCCGAAATCAAGCGCGGTCGAGAGCGGCGTGTCGAACCCCTCTCCGAGGTCGTCGAGGTGAACGACGGCCTTCGCCGCCACGAGGCCGAGGTTCTGCTGGAGCGAGTCGGCGAGTCGGTTGCGCCAGTGGGTCGCGGGCGTCACGTCAGGTTCGGGGTCGGGGTCGACGAACACCGTGCCGTCCCGAACCGTGACGGGGAACGTCTGCACGTCGTCGGCCCAGGGGTCGAGCGTGTCGCCACAGGCCAGTTCGAACCGGGCGTGATGCCAGTGGCAGGTGAGGAGCCCGTCCTCGACCGACCCCTCGGAGAGCGGGAATCCCATGTGGGGACACCGGTTGTCGACCGCGTACACGCGGTCGTCGTGGGCGAAGACTGCGATGGACCGTCCGCCGACCTGTTCGACGACCGGCGTCTCGTCTCGAAGGCGGTCCAGCGGGACCACTGCCTGATATGCGTCGTCAGCAGACATATGTTAGCATAAGACACGGGCGGGCGTAAAGATTCGCAGGAGCGGGTTCGTGGACGCGATAGGACAGGAGTGCCGTCAACCAGTCTCGTTACCGAGCGTGACCGTGCCGAGCGTGGTCGTCCGCTCGCCGGGCGCACCGAGTGGGCGGCCGGTCCAGCGGACGGTAACGGTGTCGCCGCTGTCGAGATAGAAGCCGACCGAGACGTCGCCGTCGAGGTAGTCACCGTCACCGTCCGAATCCACGCGCGGGTCGTCGACGACGACCGTATCGCCGGACTGGACAGGCAACTGGTCCGCCCCGGCCCACGTCAGCGTGGTCGAACGGTTCCGGTCGGCGTCGGTGACGACAAGTTCCAGGGCGTGTGTGCTGGTGTCCGTGAGGCGGTCCCCGCCGGCGTGAGTGAGCGTGACCGCCCCCGCGTCGGCGTCGAACTGGCCGTCGACGGTGACCGAGGGCGACGCCGTCCGCAGGTCTGCGCCGGGGCCGACCACCAGCGCGACCAGCCCGACGACGGCCAGCGCCGCGAGCCCCCAGACTGCGACTCGCTCGACCGTGACGAGACCTCGGATACCACGCTCTGGACTCATTGCCCGAATCCTCCCCCGGCACGAAAATAAGCGCCCCGGTACGGTCCGAACGTCGGTGTCGAGGTGTTCTATGTACCAGGGCTGGTCAGTGGGACGACGATAAAGAGCCAGAAAGCCCCGATAGGCTGAACTCGGGGGTTTGCTGCGCGTGGTTCGAGAGCGGAGAGCGCTCTCGTCATCCCGAAAGACGCTCTGCGTCTTTCGAACGACAGCGAGCCGCGGGAGTCGATGGCGTGGGGGCTTTCTCGCTGTTCCAGTTTGGGCCAGTACGTCCAATCACTGCTAGTCGGCAACCCGTTCTTTTGAAGTATCTCAATCGTCTATGCCCCGTACAACGAATGAGTCAGGATTTCTACGAGATACTGGGTGTCTCTCGGGACGCCTCCGAAGACGAGATCAAGGAGGCCTATCGGGAGAAAGCCCGGGAATATCACCCGGACGTGAGCGATGACCCCGACGCCGAGGAGAAGTTCAAGCAGGCCAAGAAGGCCAAGGAGGTCCTCACCGACGAGGAGAAGCGCCAGATGTACGACCAGATGGGTCACGAGCGCTTCGAACAGGCCGAGAAGCGCGGCGGGGCCGGTGGCGGCGGCCGCGGCGGGATGGGCGGGGACCCCTTTGGCGGCGGCGCCGGCGGCTTCGATATGCAGGACATCTTCGACCAGTTCTTTGGAGGCGGTGGCGGTGGCCGCGGCGGGCGCGGCAACCGACGGCGACAGGGGCAGGACCTCCAGACGCGACTGGATATCGACCTCGAGGAGGCGTACAACGGCGCGACGAAGCAGTTGAACGTCACCCGACCGGAGACCTGCGACGACTGTGACGGGGCCGGGCATCCGCCGGGCGCCGACTCGGAGACCTGTCCGGAGTGTAACGGGCAGGGCCAGACGACGCAGGTCCAGCAGACGCCGATGGGACGGGTCCAGCAGACGACGACCTGCCGCCGGTGTGAGGGCGAGGGGACGCTGTACGACGAGACGTGTTCGACCTGTCGGGGCAACGGCGTCGTCCAGAACGACGCGAGCCTCGAGGTCGAGATCCCGGCCGGTATCGCCGACGGGCAGACGCTCCGGATGGAACGCGAGGGCGCGCCCGGGGAGCACGGCGGCCCGAACGGCGACCTGCTCATCCAGGTGAGCGTCCGCGACCACCCGGACTTCGAGCGCGACGGCGACGACCTGCAACACCAGCAGGCCATCTCGTTCCCGCAGGCCGTCTTCGGCGACACCATCACCGTCCCGACGCTTGACGGCGAGGTCGAGGTCGACGTGCCAAGCGGCACCCAGAGCGGCGAGGTGTTCCGCCTGGAGGGCAAGGGGATGCCGCGGCTCCGCCGCCGCGGCCAGGGTGACCTCTACGTCCAGGTACAGGTCGTCACGCCGGACAGCCTCAACACCGAGCAGAAGGAGGCCCTCGAACAGTTCGCGGAGGCCGGCGGCGAGGAGGTCGACGTCGGGGAAGGCTTCTTCGAGAAGCTGAAAAACTCGCTGTAATCAGTCGCCGCTGGCCGGCGTTCCGTTCGTGCCGGACTGTCCCTCGTACTTCGCGAGCGCCGAGGAGAGCGCGGCGTCGGCGTCGACGTCGAGTTGTTCACACAGCGCGAGCAACGCGAACAGGGCGTCGCCGAGCTCGTCCTCCCGTATCGACAGCGCCGTCGAATCGGTCCCGTATCCGGTCGACTCGTTGACCTCGGCCGCGATGGCACCGAGCTCAGCGACCACGTCGAGCAACCGGTGGGCGGGCGGCGTGTCGATGTCGCTGTGCCTGAGTACGTCGGCAACCTGTTGTTGTCGTTTCATTTCTAGAGCGTGGGGATGGCCACCTACATCGGCTTTGTGGCCGCGCTGTTTTTGAGCGGTGGGACCGAACGACGACGCATGCAGGTACTCGGTGACCTCGTCGCAGCGGGACGCGACCGCGACGGCGTCCTCTTTCGTTCGCCGGAGCGGGCGACGCCGTACAGCTACTCCGATTTCGCCACGAACGCCTGGAAGGGCGGGAACCTACTGCGGCACTACGGCGTCCGGCACGGGACGCGGGTCGCCGTCGTCGTCGGTCCGAAAGAGCCGACCGACGAGGACCGGCCGGGCTACCTCCGGGACGCGCCGGACGCGCTGCTTGCCTTCCTCGCGGCTGCGCTCGATGGCGCAGTCGTGGATATGGACCCACCGAGTGCGGTCGACGCGACGGCACTCGTCGCGCCGGCGGCGTGGCTCGACCGCTACACCCTGGGCCCGGGGACGAAGGGGCTGGCATACGGCGGTCCGGTCGAGGACCCGACTATCGCCCAGTTCGAGCGGGAACTGTGGAGCGAGAATCCGCTTCAGCCACCGGGTGAAATCACACCCGAGGACGACGTGCTGGCGGCCGACAGAACGTACACCCACGGCGAGCTCATGGCCGAGAGCGGTCGCGTCGCCGCCGACTACGGCATCGACGCGGAGACGACCGTCGCGCTTCGGGCGCCGATGACGACCGCGGGCGCAGTCGTCGCCGGACTGCTTGCACCGATGCGGGCCGGCGCGACTGTGGTGTTCGGCGGCGACGAGACCGCCGACCTCGCAGTCGCTGACGGAGATGTGCCGGAAGAAACCGTGATTCGGCCGGACGACGCGACGCCGTCGTAGCGACCAGTCAGACGTTCGTTACTGGGGTGTTAAGCGGGTCGTGCGGTACTCGCCGTGTTTGACGCCGATGCGGTGTGTGATGGGACCGACCACGAGCAGGCCGCCCATAACCGGCATCACGGTACTCGTCATCATCAGCTCACAAAGGTCCCGACAGCGAGGACATCGAAGAGGACGGTAGATGCGACCGCCGACCTGAGCTCGTCGAGGGTTTGTGCCTAAACTGGTGAAACAGGTTCTCAGACCCTGGTAACGGTGATTCTGGCGTCATGAATAGAGGGTTTCTGTCCAACACTCGGGCAGTGTTGCTTTCACACTAGCACCAGTCAACCTGGCTTACTTTCTTAAAGAATTTATTCGTCCGGGCACAACCGAAGGTATGGATTTTGACTTCGCGACCGCAGTGGCCCCGCTCGTCGTGATCGTCGCCGTTGCGGCGGTCGCGCTCACGTCTGTGATGACGTCTTCGACGGTGTTCATGATGGTGCTGCCCTCGATGATCGTGTTCTCGGTCATCGCGTTCTTCTTCGGGATGAAACACGGCGAGTTCCGCGCCAGTCCGTAGAGTATATTTCGGTCCACGAGGTCCGCAACGTCAACGCACCACTAACCCCGAATTTCGCCGATTCCAAGTGCCCTCAGAGACCGGTACGAGATGTGTACTGACCGATGGAGGTCTGTGAAACCGCGTGCGAAACCGGTGACCGGTACGCACGTCGTATCCATCACCAGCGGTCCTGGCGAGGCTTCGGGAGATGATTACGTCTCACTGTGTTCGGGAAGCGCTTCGTCGGATTTCAGTACAGTTGTCGTGAATACGGTTTGTTCGTAAGGGTGGGTGAGACGGGCGCTCGGTGACCGTCCACTGGCAGTATCACCGTTAACCGCTGCCGGAATCGGTGACTTCGGTGCGTGGAACCGCGCTCAACCGCGAGTACAGCACCCGGCGCCCGATTCAAAGCCCGACCCAGCCGGTCGTACCGCACTCTTCACATTCGATTTTGACGGACCCGTGCTCGTTCCGTGGGCCACGGATAATCCCCCTGGAATCGCACTCCGGGCAACACAACCACTCGTAGATAGAGGTCGTATCTGAATGCGGCATCAGCTACCTGTAGGCATTGGATGGGCAAGACTCCACTCCCCCGATAGTATGGCCGCTATAAACGGTACTCGGGGCCACTCGCGTATAGCTCCCGCCAGAGTAGATTCTCCGTATTCACGGCGACTGATAACAGCAAAACGTCGGAGCCGAGGTCGTCTCGGCGCTGGCTTTGCGGTCACTCGGTCGGGCGGACGAGGTCCGCAAGCGTCACCAGCAGGCCGAGCACCCACCCCAGCGGGATAGAGATGCCGAGCCAGATGAGGACGTAGGCGAGACCCTCCCGTTCGAAGTTCTGGATGAAGAACTCCGCGACGCCGACGGAGGCCAGCACCTCGTAGAGGAACCACCGGGACAGCGAGTCACTCGCGGGAATGACGACGGAGGCGACAGTGGTCGAGTACAGCGCCGCGACGACCGGCGGCAGGAAGACCGCCGTCACGGCGAACGGGTACGCCAGTGCCACCGTCGTCCCGCGGCCGCCGACCCGACGGAAGGTGACGGCGAGCGCGGCCGACAGCGTGGCCACACCGCCGGCCACAGCGACCGCGGTGAACCCCCCCGACACGAGGTCGATGCTTCCCGGTTCGAACCGCGCGAGAGCCGCCAGACCACCCCAGACGAGCACGGAGAGGAGAACGACGCCGATAACGCCCAGGCGCGTCGCCGTGCCGTCGATACGCCGGGTCTGGTATCGCAGGACGACGCCACACAGCACCAGCGGGTAGACCAGCGCGATGACCGGAACCCCGAGCGCGGACCAGAGGCGATAGAGAGCCATCCCGACCGAGGAGTCCGGCGTCCAGGTTCCGAGAACCGTGTCGCTGGCGTTTCGCTGGCGTGGATACACGAGTTCCATCCACGTTTCGTGCAAGCGGTTGAGGTCGATACGGATCCCGCCGACGACCCCGTGGCTTCCGGTAGACATACGGGTGGTTTCGTTCTACCGGCGTTAAATGTTTCACGGCACCGGGGGCTGGCGCGCCGCGACTGCGAGGGCGAACGGCGCGATTCGAAACCGACATATTCAGGACGGGGAGTCCCAAACGGTCAGGTATGACAGACGGTAGAGCGGACGTGTCCCGTCGGGGCTTTCTTCGGACGGCGGCCGGAGCCACGGCTGCGTCGGCCGCTGCAGGCACCGCGACCGCACAGGAAGGTACCGAAGGCGGCGACGGCGGTGGCGGCGGTGGCCCGCCGGATTTCGGCGGGTTCCTCGACCAGGTCGGGAACTTCGACGGCTCGGTCGCCGATGCGACCGGACAGGACTCGGCGACGGTAGAGGTCGGCGTGCAGGCCAACGGCGGGGCCTTCGGCTTCGGCCCGCCCGCGATTCACGTCGACAACGGCGCGACCGTCCAGTTCGAGTGGACGGGCAACGGCGGCGGCCACAACGTCGTCTCGGACGGCGAGGGGCCGCTCGACTCGGGAAGCGCCGTCTCCAGCGCCGGCGTCAACTACGAGTACACCTTCGAGGAGGACGGCATCTACCCCTACGTCTGTGTCCCCCACGAGGGACTCGGGATGAAGGGGGCCGTCGTCGTCGGCACCGACTACCCGACGCAGTCCTCTGGCGGCGGCGGTGGCGGCGGGGGTTCCGGCCCGCCGGAAGTGCCAAACAGCGCGAAGACGCTCGGCGTCGCAACCTCGTTCGTGATGGTCGCGACGCTCGGCCTCGCGTACTTCTTCATCCGGTACGGCGGCGACTACGAGACGCCCGAGTAGCAGTTCGTCGCCGCGTTACACCGAGTCCGGACCCGTGTGAATCTCTAGGTCGACATCCCGCTCCTGTCCTTCGAGGTCCTCGACGACGCGTTCGACGATTTTGGTCGCCTCCTTGCGGATGAGCGGCTTGACTTTCTCGATGACCCAGTCCATCGAGACGAGTCGGGGGAGGTCGACGGCGTTGTCAGAGGCCGACCCGGGGTCGAACGCCACGTGAAACCGCACCCGTGACGAAGTCTCCGCGTCCGCCGGGACGCCGTCCGGGTCAGGTTCGACCGCCCAGTACCCCTCGGCGTCGATGTCTTTGACGATGCGCCAGTCGATGCGCGTCGGGGGCGAGACGTCGGTCACCTCCGACCGAGCGGTGTAGGAGAGCTTCCACCACGAGAACACGAGGTCGTAGTTCGTTCCCGGCGAGCCGTCGCCGTCCTGTACTACGCGGTCGAGATACTCGGAATACCGCGCGTAGCCCGGGAAGTCCAGCAGGAACTCGTATACCTCTTCGGGCGGGACGTGTACGACTGTGCTGACCTCGACTTCGTCCACGTCAGTGACACCGGATGTACCGAAGGTAAACTTTCGGGCCTGGTACCCGGTCCTGGTCGCGTTTTTTGCCGAAACATTTCCACAGAGCATAATCTCGAACAGAAAATATTATTACTCTGTATTGGATACAGGGGAAGTACCATGAGTGCATCCGATGTCCAGTCCGCCGATGCCGACAGCGAACACGAGAAAAGCGGGTGGGACGCCGTTCGCGACCTCCCGCCGAGCGCGAAGCTCGTCGCGAAAGTCCTGGAGTACAACGACACCCTGACCCAGAGCCAGCTGGCCGAGGAGACGCTACTGCCGCCGCGGACGGTCCGGTACGCCCTCTCCCGTCTCGAAGATGTGGGCGTCATCGACTCCCGGTTCTCGTTTGCCGACGCGCGCAAACGGATCTACACGCTCCGTATCGAGTAGCCGCTCGCCCGCTCCCTGCGGCCCCGTTTTACTCTCCCTACCACCCGTTCGCCGTGTGAGGACAACGTTGATTAGTCAGCCTCACGAGACATCTGGTATGAAAGTCGTCCTGATTGGTGTCGGGCAGGCTGGTGGAAAAGTAACCCAGTCTCTCGCCCAGTTCGACTACGACATGGGGTTCGACGCTGTCCGAGGTGCCCTCGCCGTCAACACGGCCCGGGCCGACCTCCAGAACCTCGATATCGATACGGCCCTCATCGGACAGGACCGCGTGAAAGGTCACGGCGTCGGCGGAGACAACGAGCTCGGTGCCCAGATCATGGAGGAAAACGCCACCGAGGTGCTCGACGAGCTCGACGGCCGCATCACGACCGAGGCCGAAGCCATCGTCGTCGTCGCCGGGCTCGGCGGCGGTACCGGTTCCGGCGGCGCACCGATGCTCACCCGCGAGCTCAAGCGCATCTACGAGAAGCCGGTGTACGTCCTCGGCATTCTCCCCGGCCGGGACGAGGGCGGCCTCTACCAGGCCAACGCCGGTCGCTCGCTCAAGACCGCGGCCCGCGAAGCGGACTCGCTCCTCCTCGTCGACAACGACGCCTGGCGGGGCAGCGGCGACAGCGTCGCCGCCGGCTTCGAACGCGTCAACGACGCCATCTCCCAGCGAGTCGGCCTGCTGTTTGCCTCCGGCGAGGCCGTCGAGGGGGTCGGCGAGAGCGTCGTCGACTCCTCGGAGATAATCAACACGCTCAGGGGCGGCGGCATCGCCTCTATCGGCTACGCCAGCGCCGAGGCCAGCGAGGACGCCGGCGAGAACGTCAACACTATCACCAGCGTCACCCGCAACGCCCTCCTTACGAGCATGAGCCTCCCCAACGCGGTCAAGGCCGACTCGGCGCTGCTCGTCGTCGCGGGCGACCCCGAACGCCTCTCGCGGAAAGGCGTCGAGCGGGCGCGTCGCTGGGTGGAAGACCAGACCGGCAGCATGGAGGTCCGGGGCGGTGACTTCCCGCTTGGCTCCGACAGAATCGCCTCACTCATCGTCCTGTCCGGCGTCGAACGGTCCGAACGGGTCGACGAGTTCATGAACCGAGCCCGCGAGGCGGCCAGCTCCCAGGGCACGACGACGGACCCGGACGAGTTCACGAGCGACGAACTTGACGGCCTGTTCTAGGCGCCGCCGTCGGCGGAGAGAGTAGAATCGCTCAACCGAGACGGGTGCCTCAGGCGAGGCTGCTACCGTCGAACTTCGCGCGGTCGAAGTCGTGGTCGAGCAGGTCGAGAATTGTCGGGGCGATGTCGTAGAGGTCGGCGTCGTCGATGCGAACGTCCGGGTCGTCGACCACGAGCGTCGCGTTGTCGAAGCTGTGCATCCCGTTTCGCGGCCCGACGCCGAACACGTCATCGGAGCCTTTGAAGCCGGCCTTCAGGTCGAAGCCGTGGTTCGGGACGACGGTGAGGTCCGGCGCGATGTCGTCGTGGTCGCCGCGGTAGGCGTCTTCCTTGGTGACGACGCGGTCGGCGACCTTCTTGCCGTCAGGGCCTTCCAGTGATTCGAGGCGCTGTTTGAGGTCGGCGCGGACGGACTCGTACATGTCCTTCGGGACGCCGCCGTTCGGTTCGCGGCCCTCTAGGTTGATGTAGAAACGCCCGGGGATGAGCGAGTAGGCCTTCGTGTCCTCGCTGATGTCGCCGAGTTCGGAGTGGTCGTCGGTCTCGTAGTCGAGCCACCCCTCCTCCTGGAGCCACTCGTTGAAGTGGACCTCGTAGTCAAGCGAGGTGAAGCCGTGGTCCGAGGCGACGACCATCGTCACGTCGTCGGGGAGTCGGTCGCGCAGGTCGCCGAGGTACTCGTCGACCTGCTTGTAGAACTCGAAGAACGCCTCCTGGTTCTCGCCGTCGCGCTCGTAGTCCTTGAACAGGAAGTGGTTGACCCGGTCGGTCGTCATGAACACGCCGAAAAACAGGTCCCAGTCGTCCTGTTCGACGTAGTGTCTGAACGCTTCGTAGCGCTTTTCCAGCGTCTTGTGAGCATCCTTGACGAAATCGCTCTTGTCGTCGTCGTGGCCGAGTTTGGCGTTTACGTCGATCCGGTAGTCGCTGTCCTCGAGATGGTCCCGGAGTTCGTCCGGGTAGGCGGCCTTATCGACGCCGGGTGAGAGAAAGCCCGACACCATCCGCTGGACGTTCCGCTGGGGCGGGAAGGTAACCGGCACGTTCAGGACCGTCGCGTTGCGGCCATCGTCGGTGACGCGGTCCCAGAGCCGCGTCGCCTGCACGTCACGACCCATCGGAACGTAGGTATCGTAGGAGCCGACTTCGCGGTCCTGGAAGCCGTAGACGCCCGTTTGGCCGGGGTTAACACCGGTCGTCAGCGCCGGCCAGCAGGCGCTTGATTCGGGCGGGACGATGCTGTCGATGGGGCCGGCGCTGCCTTCCGCCGCCATCTCCGTGAGGTTCGGGAACACGTCGGGGTGGTCGTCGATGAGGCTGAACGGTACGCCGTCAATGCCGAAGAAGGCAACACGCGGTGCGTCGTCGCCCTTCAATCGGTCGAATAATCCCATACGACCTGTTAGTCAGGTCAGGGACAAGAAACTTCTTTTCGGCGGCGCGTCATCGGAAGCGGCAATATCATCGACACGGCGGAACGGTCAGGACGACTGGTCTGCATTCTCTGGAACCACAGTCAGGTGTGCAATACCGGGTGTCGACTGTCGGTCTGTTCGTGGCACGACAGTCGTGTGGTCCAGCACCGTATCCGTGTCATCAGGAGCCATACACGTAGAGATAGCGGCTACACGGTCAAAAAATTACCCATGCTCATACATAATCGGAGACGCCTGCCGGTATTACTTCTGGAAATACAGCGATACGGGACGAAATCGTAGTCCTGGGCGGTACCGTTAGTTGAACTCTTCGTCGTACAGTTCCTGCGCGTGGACGATGGCGTCCTTTGCGGCCGCTTTGTCTTCCCAGCCCTGCGTTTCGACTTCCTTGCCCTCTTCGAGGTTCTTGTAGGTCGAGAAGAACTCGTCTATCTCGTCGAGGGTCTGCTGTGGGATGTCCTCGAGGTCTTCGATGTGGTCATAGCGCGGGTCCTCTATCGGGACCGCGATGACCTTGTCGTCTTGCTCGCCGTCGTCGTCCATCTTCATCATGGCAACGGGGCGGGCCTCGATGACACAGCCAGGGAAGGTCTGGTCTTCGACGAGGACGAGCACGTCGAACGGGTCCTCGTCGTCGTAGTACGACTGCGGAATGAAGCCGTAGTCGGACGGGTAATGCACATTCGAATGAAGAACGCGGTCGAGGACGACGCCGGGAATGTCCTTCTCGTACTCGTACTTGTTTCGCTCTCCTTTCAGGCATTCGACGACAGCGTAGATCTCTTCAGGTGGGTTCGGTCCAGTTTCGAGGTCTTCCCAGAGGTTCGTCATCACCGACGACTGCGCGACGCCGTCAAAAAATCCTTTCGTAATAGCCACAGCTATGAGGTGTTATGTCCTATATAACGCAAACTATCTAGCTGTGGATATTTTCTTAGTATACACCTACTACCGGTAAACGACAATTTGAAAGCACATTGCTGGAAAATCTTTGCAATAGAGGAGACATAATATAAGTTTTCTTGTACTTCCGGGGCTGCTAGCTGTATGGTGGTTACTGCCCTACAACAGGCGTTGTGAGCTAGAGGTAACAAGTGTTAAATAGGTCGCTGACATTTACTCTCCTATGTCAGAGGCACAAGCAGTTACTGACAGTCCGGGCATCGCAAAAGAGCTTACTGCTTTTCAGCAGAACATTCTCGTAATACTTGCTGAAGAGCCGCGGTATGGTCTCGCTATCAAGCGCGAACTCGAAGAATACTACAGCGACGAAGTCAATCACGGTCGGCTGTACCCGAACCTCGACGACCTCGTCGAGATGGGTCTTGTCGAAAAGAGCGAACTCGACAAGCGAACGAATCAGTACTCCCTGACCGAGAGTGGCAAGGACGCAGTCCTCGACCAGCTCGGATGGGTGTTCGGGAAGTTCCTCTCCGATGACGGCCGAGCCGACGAACTCCGCGACCTGATCGCGGCGCAGCAGTAGACTCGCAGCTGGGCACCTGCGAACTACCGTTAATTCTTTCCTAACGCGAACCAGACACCGATTACCGGTGGGTGTAGCGAGGCGTTACGCTTCGGGGACGCGGCCCCCGGCTTCTTCGACGGTGAGACGGATCGACTGTTCGAGGACCGACTGCTGTTTCTCAGTTGGCCAGGCGTTCCGGCGGACGTAGTCGTCCCGAAACTCCTGGATTTCCGCTGGCGTCGCCTCGGAGATGGGTTTCGTGTAGTGGTTGCCCATGAAATCAGCGAGAAGCGCCGCGTTGGCCCCGTGTGTCTCGCCGTGTGCTTCGGCCACAGCCTCCACGACGGCCCGGTTTTCGGCGTCGATCTCCGCCCACGCGTCCGGGTCGCCAGGGCCCGAGAGCCGTATCTCGACGCCGCGGTCGATGTCGTCGACCCGCCCCGGACGGATGACGCCGTCGTCTACCCAGTCGACTGGATGGCAGACGAGCACGTCACCCGTCTCGTCGTTCCGGATACGGGCGGTGTAGCCGTACTCGGCGAGGATTTCGTCGCGTTCGGTCGTGTAGGCGTCCGACTCGGCATCGTCGACCGCTTCGCGGGCGAGTCTGGTCAGCCGTTCGGCCCGTTCGGTCACGTCTGTCGGCAGGTCAGTCATCGTCGAGTGCGTCGTTTGCTAGTTGGTCCGCGCGGTCGTTTATTTCCCGCGGAACGTGCTCGATTTGCCAGTCGTCGAAATCCATCAGCAGTTCCCGCACCCGGACGCGGTTCTCCCGCAGTTCAGGGTCGTTCGTGTCCCACTCGCCCCGGACCTGTTTGACGATAAGCTCCGAGTCACCTCGGATGTGGACGTCGTCGAACCCGTAGTCGCGTGCGACTTCGACCGCTCGGATGAGCGCTTTGTACTCCGCCTGGTTGTTCGTCGCCGTTCCGATGGTCTCCCCGCCCTCCGTGACAATCCCGCCGTCGTCGACCAGCACGTAGCCGACTGCCGCTGGTCCCGGGTTGCCCCGCGATGCGCCGTCGAAATACGCGTGGACGCGGCCGCCGTCACTGCCGCGCAAGAGGGCCTCCAGTTGTGCGGTCCCCTCACCCTGCACGACGACTTTCCCGTCGTAGGCGACTGCCGTCGCGCCGCCGTATTCGGCGCGCCAGCGCTCGTGGTCAGTGTTTCCCTGTTGGATGTCGAGTCCAGAGTCAGCCAGACGCTCGCGGGCCGTCGTCTCGTCGCATTCGATGACCGGCATTGTCCGAGGGTGGCTGACCCGTCGATATAGACGTTGTGGTCGCCCTGTCAGTTCCCGACCTTCCGGCTGATTCGCTCCGCACCGGTCTGGCGCCCCTCTTCACCGCCCAGTATCCGACCCAGGACACCGACCAGCCCGCCGACGGCGATAATGGCCCCGGTGGCGAACATTATCGACAGGATGGGGTCGACAGGCTCGATGAAGATGGGTGAGAGAAACAGGACGATGCCGGACAGGATGGCTATCGCCCCTGCGACGGGGCTTACCTGTTTCCCCGACGAGACGCGGTAGGCGGAATGGGCGAGCGTGACGGCCGCGAGTTCCCCGACGAGAAGGTTGACCAGCGCCTGCTGGTACGCGACCGGGATGAACGCCGAGACGAATATGACAACCATGCTGACAAGCGTTGCGCCGAGCAGGAACCACTTCGTTGTATTTACCATGATTTATAACACCTGTTGTTACTCAACCCAACCCTGTAAGAGTTGCTCTCTCACGGACCGCCGGAAAGGTTCTTATCGGGGAGGACCGAAGGCGTGACAGATGCAACTCGACGAGTTCATCGAGGGGTTCGAGGAGGACGAGGCCGCACAGCGGCGCCGCCTCGCGGCGGAGAAATCCTACGCCATCACGGACCACCTCGAAGACGTCGAGCAGCAGTTCGAGGCGGCACTGCAGGGCGATTCGCTGTTCGGGTCGACGGCCCCGGAGATATTCGTCGGCCGGTCGGGGTATCCCAACGTCTCGACGGGCCTGCTCTCCCCGGTCGATACCGACGCCGCGGCTGCCGGGTTCGCGACCAGCGGCGACTGGTACCAGGAGGGGCTGGGCATCGAGGACGTGCTCCAGCGCCGGACCGGCATGGTGAACTCCACCCAGACGACGTCGGTCGATTCGGTCAGCGCCGGTGGCGGGCGCGGCAGCGGCGGTGTCCACGACGTCTGGAACGGCTTCGTCGGCGTCCAGCGGGAAGTGGCTATCGCGGACCATCCCGTCGACGTGGAGGTCGGTCTCGACGGCACCCCCGAGATGGACGTGAGCTTCGACGACGTCGGGACGCCGACGGGGCCGCGGGCCCACGCGACTGGTGCCGACCTAGCGGAGAACCCACACGTGCCCCGCCCCGTCGAGAAGACGCTCTCGGACGACGACTGGCGCGCGGAGGGCGCGATGGCGTACCTGTACCGCCGGGGCTTTGACGTGTACGACATCAACACCATCCTCTCGGCGGGCGCGCTCGGGCAGGCCAGCGAGCGGTCGCTGGTTCCGACCCGGTGGTCGATCACCGCCGTCGACGACACCGTCGGCCAGTACGTCCGCGGGACGCTGCGCAACGCCGATACCATCGACAAGCCGGAGCTGTGGTACAACGAGTACATGGGGAACCGCTACTGGGTCGTCCTCGCGCCCGGCCGCTGGGAGTTCGAACTCGTCGAGATGAAGGCACCACAGAGCGTCTGGAACCCGCGCCCCGAGACGGGCTACTACATGTCCAGTGCCCACGAGGGCTACGAGGGACGGACCGCCTACGTCGAGGAGACGGCCGGGGCATACTACGCGGCTCGGCTCGGCGTCCTCGAACACCTGCAAGAGCGCGACAGACAGGCGAAGTGTCTGGTGCTGCGGGAAATCACCGACGACTACTGGGCGCCGGTCGGCGTCTGGCAGGTCCGCGAGGGCGTCCGCAACGCCTTCGACGGCGAGCCCGGGACCGCCCAGTCCTTCCGGCAGACGCTGACAGCCATCGCCGACCAGCTCCCAGTGAGTCTCGGACAGTTGCGGCGCAAGTCCGAGCTCGTCGCCGGCCTCCAGTCGCAGCTGAGCGATTTCTAACGCCCCGTCAACTGTCGGTGTGTGTCGGAATCTCGACGAACGCCGGGGTAGCAACTGCCTCGGCACAGACCGGGCACCCGACCGCCAGGAGACGCTCCCGGACGCCGCCGTCGACCGTCGTACACGCACCACAGTTCGGACACGTGAAGCGGTACTCGGGCATGTACGCAGGCACGGACGTGGATGGCCGAAGGAACCGTCCCTCAATCTGAAGGGGGTATAGGTACGGTTGTCTGACCGCCTGAGCGACCGCCGGTACTGTTGTACTCGGAGCCGTTCGGATATATAGCCCACAATAGCGGTCTTAGGAAGGGTTATTCCGCTCGCCTGAAACCGTTGCTGTATGGCTGATACGCCGCTGAAGTTCGGATTCGTCTGCGTCCAGAACGCGGGTCGAAGTCAGATGTCCGCAGCGTTCGCCGAACGAGAACGCACCCGTCGCGGCCTCGAAGACGAGGTCGAGATCATGACGGGCGGCACAGACCCCGCGGACGAGGTGCACCCGGAGGTCGTCGAAGCAATGCAGGAACTCGGAATCGACCTGTCCGACCGGGTCCCGCAAGCGGTCTCGGACGAGGAGCTAAACAGTTGTACCGTCGTCGCGACGATGGGGTGTTCGACGCTCGAACTCGACGCCGACGTAGCGGTACGCGACTGGGCGCTGGAGGACCCACACGGACAGTCGGTCGACCGGGTGCGGGAGATCCGGGACGAGATAGCCGAGCGTGTCGCCGACCTGTTCGACGAATACGCCGAATAGCAGACGCCAGGCCTGGCGCTGGGGTCGGAGCGGCCGGGGCGTCGGCGAGCGACCTCGGCCGCTGAAGACGGGCGGACGCACCGTTCGTCTGCTGTGACGTCTATGGTTCACCGCCGGCCAGAGACACGAGTCACCCGCCACAGACTCGTCTCCGAGTCTCGTTGTGTGACACAGAACAGTGGGCCAACGCGGATTTGAACCGCGAACCTCCCGGTTATCAGCCGAGCGCTCAACCTGATTGAGCTATTGGCCCGACGCATTCGTCTGTACCCGAGGGGTATTGAAAAGGGTAACGTTTCGCGGGCGGTTGGGGATGTGAAACCGCGTCAGGGCTTCAGTTTTTGTCGTTGTCTTCGAAGTCGACATCGGTCGCTTCGTCGGGGTCGAAGGAGCCGCCGGCACTGGAGCCGGAACCGGAGCCACCGTCCGGGCCGGCCGGGCCGGGACCGGCGGGGCCACCGTCGTCGTTGGGGAAGCCGCCGACGTACACCTGCCCGCTGGCGAAGCCGCCGGTCTTGGCGTCGACGTAGGGCTGGACGACCCAGCGGCGCGTGGCGGCCCGGACGGGATAGCGGGTGAACGGCACCGCGAGCAGGAGACCGACGAAGTCCGTCACCAGGCCGGGCGTGAGGAAGAACGCGCCGGCGGCGATGAGGAGGCCGCCGTCGATGAGCTCGTCGGTCGGGAGTTCGCCGACGGCGAGCCGCTGCTGGATGTTCCGTAGCGTCGCACGGCCTTCAGCGCGGACGAGCAGCATGCCGACCAGCGCCGTCAGGACGACGAGCGCGACCGTCACGAGCGCGCCGAGGAACGGTATCGCGACCGTCACAAGTAACACGATGTCGAACAGCGGGATGAGCAGCAACAGCCCGATGACCCGGAGCATACCACTGCTTGCAGGCCCGCCCCCAAACGCCTTTCGAGAGCGGGACCGGGCTACCGGACCCGAGAGAGTGGGTCACCGCTCCCGCAGTCGGACCTCGATTGGCTCGGTCGGGCTCAGCGTGATCTGCATCGCCAGCGAGAGCGGCGGTTCGGTGACCGCTTCGACGGCGTACTGTTGGGCGATAGTCGCCAGTGCGAGTTTGGCTTCCATCCGGGCGAAGCGCATCCCGATGCAGTGGCGCGGGCCGCCGCCGAAGGGGTAGTAGGCATACTCCGGGAGGGACGCTTCGAGGTCGTCGTCCCACCGCTCGGGGCGGAACGCGTCGGGCGTGTCGTACCAGCGCTCGTCGCGGTGGACGAGCCACTGCGGGAGCGTGAGCTGTGCCTCGGGGGAGAGCTCGTACCCGCCCAGCGTCACCGGCTCCGTCGGCTGGCGAAACACCGTGAACGCGGGCGGGTACAGCCGTAACACCTCGTTCAGCACGGCGTCGAGATACGGCAGTTCGAACAGGTCCTCGGGCGTCGGCCGGCTGTTTCCCAGCGTCGCATCGAGTTCCTCGTGCAGGCGCCGCTGGCAGTCGGGATTGTTCGCCAGCAGGAACCAGGCGTAGGTCAGCGTCAGCGCCGTCGTGTCGTGGCCGGCGACCAGAAAGGTGAGGAGCTGGTGGCCCAGTCGCTCGCGGTCCATCGTCTCCTCGTCGAGCGAGAGCAGCAGGGAGAGCACGTCGTCGCGGGCCTCGCGGGCGTGCTCGTCCTCGCGCTGGCGGGCGGCGATAACGTCGTCCAGCGTCGACTGGAACTCGGCCAGCGAGCTATTGACGGCCCGATTCGTCGCCGTCGGCACCCACAGCGGGAGATACGCCGACAGCGACCGCGGGTCCAGCCGCTTGCGCAGGGCGTCAAGCAGCGGTTCCAGCGCCTTCGCGGTGGTCTCGATGTCCACGTCCAGCAGCGTCTTGCCGAGAATGTTCAGCGTCAGCGACTGCATCTGCGGGAGCACGTCGATGCGCTGGCCGTCGCCCCAACCCGTCGCTGTCTGGTCGGCGAACGCGGTCATCGTCTCGCCGTAGGTGGCGATACGCTCCCGGTAAAAGGCCGGCTGGAGCGCCGTCCGCTGGCGCTGCCACTCCTCGCCCTCCAGCAGGAACAGCCCCTCGCCGATGAACTGCCCGAGCGTATCCTGGAGGAGGCGCCCCTTCTCGTAGGCGTCGGCGTCGGTCACCAGCACCTGCTCGACGAGGTCGGGGTGGCAGACGAAACAGCCCGTCGTCCCGGCGACGCTGTACCCCACCACGTCGGCCTCGTGGGCCCCCGCACGGGCATAGAACCCCAGCGGGTCACGCAACATCGCGGCGGTGTTGTCGACGAACGGGACGCGACCGAGACGGGGCGGGCGGTCGCCCGGCGTGACCGGCTCCGGGGCGTCGGTAATCACCTGCTCGGTATCCATCGTCGACGCTTGGACCGCCCCGCCAATCGGTCTTTCGCCGGGAGTGAGAGGGCCTTTGTACGCCCACCGCCCACACCGGGTATGGACAAGTTCGCACGCGACACCAAGGTGGAGTGGCGCGAATGGGGCACAGCCCCGTTCAAGGACGCCGCCGAGTCGGGGAAGCCGGTGCTGCTGGCGCTGACGGTCCCGTGGAGCGCCGAGTGCCGGGCGATGGACCGAGGCACGTACGGCGAGCCGCGCATCGCGGCCAACATCAACGACGGGTTCGTCCCGGTCCGCGTCGATGCCGACCGGAACCCGCGCGTCCGGGAACGGTACACGATGGGCGGGTTCCCGTCGACGGTGTTTCTCACCCCCGACGGCGAGGTCATCACCGGGGCCACGTTCCTCGGGCCCGACGGGTTCCGTGGGATTCTGGATTCCGTCCGGGAGTCGTGGGACGCTCAGGGCGCGGCGGCGGGCTCGATTCCTCGGCAGTTACAGGACGAATCGCCGCCGGCAGGCGAGCTCCGACCGCGCATCGAGGAGCACATGGTCGAGCAACTGCTGGGCGCGTTCGACGAGGAGTTCGGGGGCTGGGGAACCGACGTGAAGTTCCCGCTCCCGCGGACTATCGAGTTCGCTCTCGTCCGCGCACGCGACCAGGCCACCCGGACGCTCGAAGCGATCCGCACGCACCTGCTCGACACCTACGACGGCGGCTTCTTCCGGTACTCCACGGAGCGCAACTGGGGGAACCCCCGGCGCGAGAAACTGCTGGACGAGAACGCCGCGCTGGTCCGGGCGTTCGCGCACGGCTACCGGTACACCGGGACCGAGGCGTACCGGGACGCCGCCCAGCGGACCGTCGACTACCTCACGACGACGCTGTGGGCTGGCGACGCGTTCGCGGCGAGCCAGGCCGGCTCGGACGAGTACTACCGACTGGAACCGACAGAACGCGAGGGGACGGTGTCCCCAAACGTCGACGAGACGGTGTTCGCCGACCGCAACGGGCTCGCCATCGACGCCCTGCTGTGGGTCGCGGCCTACACCGACGACGAGCGCGCCCGGCAGTACGCCGGTCGCGCCCGGGACGCCGTCTGTGCATCGCTCGTCGACGACGGCGAGGTGGCCCACTACGACGGCGCGGACAGCGACACCGGCCTGCTGCTGGACCAGGCCCAGCTCCTCCAGGGACTGACGACGAGCTGGCAGGTCCTCGGCGAGCCGGGACCGGCCAGAGCCGTCGCCGACTGGACCATCGAGAACCGCCAGCAGAACGGTGGCGCGTTCCGGGACGGCCCCGACAGCGGGGCAGGGCTCTGTAACCGCTCGCTCCATCCCCTCGACGCGACGGTGGAACTGGCCGACGCCCTGGTCGACCTCGCGGCGCTCACCGGCGATGACCGGTACCGTAGCGCGGCGCTTTCGGCCGTCGAGTCCTTCGCCGGCGCGGCCGAACGGATGGGCGTCGAGGTGGCCGGCTACGCCGGCGCCGCGGCCCGCCTCCAACAGCCCGGGACGCTCACTGTCGGGACCGAAGCGGGAACGGACCTCCACCGCGCGGCGCTGCGACTGGCCGACCACGAGACCACTGTCGTTCCGGAGCCGGACGGGGACGGCACGGCGCGGCTCCTCGACGGCGACGTAATCGTGGCCGAAGGGGCCACGCCGGCCGCCCTCGAAGCTGCGCTGACCGGTGACGGGAACAACGGCAGCAAACGTTGACAAACGGTAAACGCCCGATAAGTTTTTGCACGCGTACCCTGATGTAGGGGTATGTCCAGTCTCAGAGACCTCGGACTCTCCGAGTACGAGGCCAGAGCGTACCGGTCGCTGCTGGAAACAGGGCCGACGACGGCCAAGGAACTATCTCGGGCCAGCGACGTGCCGATGGGCCGCATCTACGACGTACTCAACAGCCTCGAAACGTACAACCTGGTCCGCAGCCAGACCGCCAGCCGACCCAAGAAATACGTCGCGGTCGAGCCGGACACGGCACTGGACCGCCTGCTCGAGGACAAGAAACGCGAACTCCAGGAGAAGGTCGGCCAGTACGAGGAGATCGTCGACGACCTCTCCGCTCAGTTGGAGTCGGCAGACCCCGTCGAGGAGCCGTTCTGGACGGCCGCCGTCGGCCCCGACGACTCTCTAGATCTGTTGCTTGAACGACTGGCCGCCGCGGACAACGAGA
The DNA here is from genome assembly GCF_032027985.1 of Haloarcula sp. 1CSR25-25. Classification (NCBI taxonomy): domain Archaea; kingdom Methanobacteriati; phylum Methanobacteriota; class Halobacteria; order Halobacteriales; family Haloarculaceae; genus Haloarcula; species Haloarcula sp. 1CSR25-25. The sequence goes on along the minus strand of NZ_JAHYBW010000002.1, from coordinate 120,457 downwards.
TCGTCATGGTCGGCTCGGCGCCCGCCCGGCAGGTGGATATTCTCTCCGGCACCGAGCGTATCGTCGACGAACTCGAAGCGGCGCTAGAGCGGGGCGTCGAGGTGTCCCTGCTCGTCCGCCCGGACTTGTTCGAGAGCCTCCCAGAGGAGGCCAACCGCGAGTACTACGAGCGCCTCTTCCACTACGACAACTACAGCGCCCGCGCCAGCCCGAACATCAGGACCACGTTCGAGCTACTGGACGGCGTCGAGGTCTGTATCGAGGTCCCACACCCCCTCGGTCGCGAGGAGACCTTCGGCGTCATCGATATGAAGGACTCGGATTTCACTGCCGATATCAGCAAGGCGTTCGAAGAGCACTGGGCCGAGGCGACGCCGGTCGGGCCGCCGTAGCTGGGACACTCGAATCACCTGTGCTCACGGCGTCGCCGTTCACAGCCGAGACGTGTCACGTCTCGTGCTCCCCGCTCGACGTCACGAGGGCTTCGCTTCGCTCAAAAACTACCGCGGTCTCGCGGGTCGCGGGGCTCCCCGCTCGACGTCACGAGGGCTTCGCTTCGCTCAAAAACTACCGCGGTCTCGCGGGTCGCGGGGCTCCCCGCTCGACGTCACGAGGGCTTCGCTTCGCTCAGCCCTCGCTCTCCTCGCTACTCTGTGACTTCCTGCCGCAGGTCCTCTAGCTGCGCGACGCGCTCGGCGTGGGCGTTGTGCTGGTGGATGGACTCGTCGTTGGACTGTTTCATCGTCACGACGGCGTCGTCCGGCAGGTCCGGGAACGTCTCGACGACGCCCTCGGCGAGCGCGCGAACGCAGTCCTCGACGAACTTGGCGTCCTTGTGGGCCTCGTAGGTCATGTGGTCCTCGTCGGGCCGCTTCGCGAGGTTGTAGATACGGGCGCTCATCGAGTCCCGGGCGACTTCGATGAGTTCGTTCAGGTCGACCTCGGGGGCACCATCGCTCTGGACGGTGAGCGTGGCGTGGCCCCGCTGTGAGTGGCCGGCCTGCGGGTTGGTCTCGAGGAACTCCTCGATGACGTCGTCGTCGACGTCCAGTTGCTGGAGCGTCTCGCGGGCGCGGGAGGCAGACATCCCCTGGGAACACGGGCAGACAGTCATCCCGGTGACGCGAGCGCCGATTTCCTCGCTCGTCCCGTCTTCGGTCGCTGTCGCCGAGGCGATGATATCGGCGGTCGACTGGGTGGGCATCCCGGAGGCCGGCGTGGACTCGTGGGTGACGTACTCCGCCTCCATCCGGACCTCCGCCTTCGTCGTGTAGTCGTGTTTCTCGAGCAGGAGTTCGGCGGCGTCGCCACAGACGTCCTCGACCCGATAGGCCTCTTCGGAGACGGCGGTCTCCAACGTCTCGTCGATGACCTCCATATTGCGGGACATGTCCGCTCCCTTTCGCCAGGACGGGAGGTCCACGAACACTTCGAACTCCGCCATGAGTACGATTGGGTCGCGGTCACGACGCCCCAGTTTGACGAGCTTCTCGACGCCCGTCACACCGACGCGATTGAGACCGACCGTCACGTCCGGACTCGACGCCTGCACGTCCGGGAGTTGCTGACTCATTGCCCTCTCTATGGAAGAGAATCGGTTAGTGCTTTCGAAAGGGTGGGCGGGTCGCCGTGAGTACCGCTGCCGCAGGAACTACCGGCCCGAACCAGCTCAGAGCTCTGTGTTGTCCGGGCTCGGTTCGTCCGTCTCGAAGTCCCGAAACAGCAGCTCGAAGTCCCTGGCGTCGAACGAGTCGGTGATCTCGTCAAGCTCCGCCCGCACCTCCGTGAGCTCAGCCTTCAGTTCGGTGAACTCCTCGCTCTCATCAAGGGCGGTCTGTGGCTTCGAAGCCTCCAGTGCGGCGTATTTCGCCGTGAGAGAGTAGCACTCACGCAAGCGGTCCTCGTACTCGGTATACAGGAGCAACTGTTCGATCGTCTGGAACAGGGCCTCCGCCGACACCGGTTTGATGACGTAATCGTCGAAGGGCATCTCGATGATATCGAAGTCCGGGTCCACTGCGGTAACCATCGCCACGCGGGTGTCGTAGCGTTTCTCGCGGATCGCTGACAGCACTTCGTCGCCGGAGAGGTCCGGCATCCGCCGGTCCAGCAAGACCACGTCGACCGCGGCATCCAGCGTCGAGAGGGCGGCCTCACCGCTGTAGGCCGTCTCGACTGCGTATCGGTCGCGTAACTGTGCCGCGTACACGTCGGCCACCGCCGGTTCGTCGTCGACGACGAGGATTGTCGCTCGCCGACCCTCTGTCATTGGCTAGCAGGTTTATAACAGAATCGCAAAAGGGTTCCGGCCGCCCAACACCAGTCTACCTTATCGCCCAGGCCCTACTGGCCGACGATGTCGTCGTATCGTGCCCCGGTCTGTTTGAGCGTCGCCGTCGAGTAGAGTCGGTCGTGGTCGTAGGGGAGGTGCTCGGTCGCGAGTTCGTCTATCTTCTGGTCGACAACGGCCGCCTCGCGGCCGTGAATCATGGTAAAGAGGTTGTACTGCCAGTCCTGGTCCGGGCGGCGCGGCCGGTGGTAACAGAGCGTGACGTACGGGAGTTCGCCGACGGCTTTGCCCCGCTCGTCGAGGGCGTCGTCGGGCACGTCCCAGACGACCATGCAGTTGTTGTCGAACCCGGTGACGATGTGGTTGACGACACAGCCGATGCGCTTGATACAGCCGGTTCGCTTGAGCCGTTCGATAGCCGAGAGGACGTCGGAGACATCGGCATCGACAGCGTCTGCCACCTCCCGGTAGGGTGTTGCGACGAGCGGGAAGCCGGTCTGGATTTCGAGCAGTAATCGCCGGTCCAGCTCCGAGAGGTCTACGGCGGCGTCTTCGCTTATCCGGGTGGCGCTGGCGTCAGTCGTCTCTAAGCTCTCCCGGGCGAAGCGGTCGCCGTTGACGACCGGGAACTCGAGGTCGATGTAGTAGTCCGTCAACATCGGCAGGACGAGCACCGAGCAGCCGGTTCGCTCCTCGATCTCTGCCAGAATCTCGTCGCGTCGCTGCCGGGACCCCGCGGTGACGACGAACCACATGTTCCACTCGTGGTCGCGAGCGTAGTTGTGGTTCACCTGCCGGTACTCGTTGATTATCTCGGCTACCTCGTCGAACCGGTCCTCCGGGGCGCTGACGGCAGCCAGCGTCGAGGACCCGATGACCGGCGGATTGAGAACCGGGCCGAACCGACGGAAGACGCCGTCGTCACGGAGCGCTTTGACCCGGTCGAGTGCCGCCGCCGCCGAGATTCCCAGCGCGTCACCGACAGCTTCGAAGGGGCGTTCCTGAATCGGGAAGTCGCTCTGGAACTCGTCGATGAGCGAAGCGTCCACCTCGTCGATTCGCTCGCGCCACTCGCCCGACTGGAGACTCATTGGTTCTCGTTGGGGGTGTAGTGGTGTATCCCTTTCGGGAACCCGGCAAGTTCCCGCAGATTGAGAACGAAACGCAGGGGCTTTTGAACTCTGGCCCGAACACGTTTCCATGGCGCAAGCGACCCGGGAGTACGGCGAATGGCCGCTCAAACGACTCATGACGGAAGTCGTCGGTTCCGGTCACAAATCGGCCGACGACATGTCCCGCACACAGGCCCGGGAGGCGTTCCGGCGCATCCTCGGCGGCGAACCCGACCACACGACGCTTGGCGCGTTCTGGCTCGCCAACCGGTGGAAACGTAACACGCCCGAGGAACTCGGCGCGTACGTCGACGTGATGTCCGAGGAATCGGTCGAGACAGCGACCCCGGACGCTGACCCGGTCGATTGCGGGGCCAACTACGACGGCAAGGGCCGCTCCGCGATTCTCGGCGTCGGCGCGGGCGTCGTCGCCGCCGCCGCCGGCACGCCCGTCGTCGTTCACTCCGGCGACCGCGTCCCGACACAGAAGCAGGACGCCTACAAGCACGTGCTGGACGAACTAGGCGTCCGAACCGAACTCGAGCCCGGCGAAAGCGCCGACATGGTCGACGAGGTCGGCTTCGGCTTCTACTACCAGCCGGCGTTCAACCCCGGCATCGACGCCCTGTTCGAGCGCCGGGACAACATGGGCGTCCGGACCTTCGTCAACACTGTCGAGACACTGGCGAACCCGGCCAACGCGAGCGTCCATCTCGGCAGCTTCTACCATCTGGCCTTCGCGAAGAAGATGGTCCGAACGCTCGCCCAGTCCGAGACAAGCAGCGTCGAGCGCGCCCTGTTCTTCCAGGGGATGGAAGGCTACGACGACGTCCGCCCCGGCGAGACTATCGTCGCCGAATGGCCCGTCGCCGGCGACGAGTCCGACGAGGAGGACATCGCGGACTTCGAGATCCGCACCGGCGAGTACGGGATGGACATCGAGAGCGAGGACCTGCAGGTCGACGACGTGGCCGAAGAGTCGGCGGCGATAACCGAAGCCGTGCTGACCGGCGAACGCGAGGACGGCTTCGCCGACGCCGTCGCGCTCAACGCCGCCCTCCGCATCTACGCCCGCGAGGACGCCGACAGTATCCAGGACGGCCTCGAACAGGCCCGCGACGCGATTGCCGACGGCAGCGCCGCCGCAGTGCTTGAGAAACTCCAGGCGTTCTGAGCAGACAACCGGACCGCGGAACGGAACCCACTTCTACCGAGCAGGCAAAGAGATGTCGATGGGACAACACGCCAGCGCTCGCGACAGCACTGCGTGGACGGTACCCGCGACGGAGACGCCTGGCATCCACGAGCTGGTCGACACCAACGGCATCAGGCTCCACGCCGTGACCGCCGGGCCGCCGGACGGCGACCTCGTCGTCCTGTTGCACGGCTTTCCGGAGTTCTGGTACGCCTGGAAACACCAGCTCCCGCGGCTCGCAGACGCCGGTTACCGCGTGATTGCACCCGACCTCCGGGGGTACAATCACTCCGACAAGCCCGACGGCGTCGCCGCGTACCACATCGACGAACTGGTAGCCGACGTGGCGGGCCTCGTTTCGGCGTTGGACCGCGAGCAGGCCCACATTGTCGGCCACGACTGGGGCGGTCTGGTCGCCTGGCAGACCGCCATTGACCGTCCCGATGTCGTCGACCAGCTGGCGGTCCTGAATGCGCCACACCCGTCGGCCTACGAGCGAGAACTCCGCCGCTCGGTCGAGCAGCTCCTGCGTTCCTGGTACGTGCTGTTCTTTCAGCTTCCAGTGCTTCCGGAGATGGGGCTCCGCTGGAACGATTTCACCATGCTCGACCGCATTCTGACTGACGGGCCGACCCGGCCCGACGCCTTCACCGAGACTGACGTGACGCGGTACAAACGGGCACTCGGGCAGCCGGGCGCACTCACGGCCGCGGTCAACTACTACCGGGCGCTTGTCCGTCGGAACGCGAAGCTAACGCTCACACAGGGCGGCGTCGGTAACCGTCCGGTGACGGCTTCGACGCTCCTCGTCTGGGGCGTCCAGGACGACGCGCTCTCGCTCGCCCTGACTCAGGACCTCGACGAGTGGGTTCCGGACTGTCGGGTCGAGCGGCTCCCGACGGCGAGCCACTGGGTCCAGTTCGACGCCCCCAAGCAGGTGTCGGACCTGCTACTGTCACACCTGTCGTAGCCCGGGGTGGCGAACAGCCGACACTCCCGCTCACGTGACGGCGTGTCGGACACCCGCTGGACGCCACGCGGTCAGTCGTCAGGATACGGCGGGGGTGGCCGCGTCCCGGTACTTGCGTCCTCGGTCAGTGGGCAGGCTTTTCTGCCGGGCTTCCCTCCGACCGAGTATGAGTGACCTGACTGCGACCCTCCACACGACAGAGGGCGACATCGAAGTCGAACTGTACGACGAACGCGTGCCGACAACCGTCGAGAACTTCGTCGGCCTGGCCGAAGGCGCCGACGACTACGACGGGACCGAAGTCGGTCCGGGGACCGGCGCGTGGGAAGACCCCGAGTCCGGCGAGAAGCGCATCGACCCGCTGTACACCGATATCGACATCCACCGCATCATCGAGGACTTCATGATCCAGATGGGCGACCCGACCGGGACCGGTCGTGGCGGCCCCGGCTACTCCTTCGACGACGAGTTCCACGACGAACTCGGCCACGACGGCCCGGGCGTCCTCAGCATGGCCAACAGCGGCCCGAACACCAACGGCTCGCAGTTCTTCATCACGCTCGACGCCCAGCCCCACCTCGACGGCAAACACGCCGTCTTCGGGAAGGTCATCGACGGGATGGAAGTCGTCGAATCCATCGGCAGCGTCGACACCGACCGCAACGACGCGCCGACCGAGGAGATGCTGCTCGAATCCGTCGAGATCCACCGATAATCGGCCGTCGAACCCGGAACCGAACTAGTTCCAGTCGGGGCTCGACCCCTGTTTCGGGCCGGACCGCGATAGCCGCTTTCTGAGGTAGCGTGCGACCGGGAACAGCCGCTCGCTCAGCTGGCCGGAGACGCCGGTCTGGCTGGCGTAGACGAGGACCGGGACGTCCCGTTCGGCGGCGAGGGCGATGACCTCGTCGGGAGTGCTGCCGAACAGGGCCTGCCTGAGCCAGCGGTCCCGCGACGCACCGATGACCAGCACGCCGCCGTTCTCCGCCGCAGTCTCGACGAGGCCGTCGGCGACAGTGCCGGCCCGGACGTTGTGGACCTGCGTCTTCTCGACGCCTTCGAGCGCGTCGAGCGTCGTCCCCGGTGCCTCGTTGGCCCCCCCGTCTTCGGTGCTGACGTTGATGAGATGGAGGTCGCTCCCGAGTTGACCGAGCGCGTTCACGAGCGGGAGCACTGCCTGGTGGTGCGGGCCGCCGCCCGCGCCGATGTTGATCACGTCGAGGTCGTCCGCGGACGTGGTCTTGTCGGCGAAGAACACGTCACAGGGCGCTTCGCGCTCGACAGTCTCGGTCACGTCCTGGTGGCGTTCGGGATACCCCATGAGGATGAGGTCGGCGTCGTCGTCCCGCGCCGTCTGGAGGATGTCGAAGGCCACGTCGCGACAGGTGTGGCCCTCGATGAGGAGGTCGACGCCGTAGCCGTTCTCGCCCAGTTCCGACCGGATGCGTTCGGTTCGTGCCTTCGCGGTGTCCTGAACGGATTCCCAGGGCGTCTGGTCGGGCACCTGCGTCACGTTGAGGACGTGGACGATTGGGTCCTCGTCGGACACCCTCGCGAGCGCCGCCGCGAGTTCGACGTAGCGAGCGGCCCGGTCCGGGCGAGCGATGGGGACGAGGACGCGGAAGCCGCCAGCCTCGGCGGCCGCTTCAGCCTCGCGTTCGCCCGCCGCCGCGCTCGGCGCCGGAGTCTCCGGGACCACCTCCCGGAGCAGGTCCTCGGTCTCCGGCGCGCCGCCCCAGGCGAGGTACGCGACGACCATCGCGCCCGTCAGCACCAGCCCGGTCACGACGCCTTTCGGCGGGAGATTGTAGATGAGCCCGAGGTTCGCGAGCACGCCGACGACCGGCACGACCGGGACTCCGGGGACGCGAAAGCCCCGCGTGATGTCCGGGAACCGCCGCCGGGAGTAGATGAGCGCGACGTTGACCACGGCCAGCGGCATGAGGAGGTTCAGCGTCGCGAACCCGGTCAGGGCGTTCAGCCCCAAATTGAGACCGAGTCCGGCGAGCAGGCCGCCCTCCGCCGGGAACAGCGCGATGAAGAACACGATGAGCGCGACGATGGTCGCCGTCGCGGTCGCCACGCTCCAGGACGGCGTCGCGTAGTCGGGGTGGATGCGAGAGAACCGCCGGGGGGCCTGCCCCCGGGTCCCCATCAGCGAGCCGATGCTGCTCGCGGCGAGAATCGACGCGTTCGAGGCCGACACCATCGAGAAGATGGCCCCGGCGACGATGAGGCTCTCGCCGATGCTTCCGAGGAACGAGGCGGCGACCCGGCCCATCGCCGTCTCGCCCTCCTGTGCGATAATCTCGGCCGGGACCGGTGAGTTCACCATCGCGATGATGACGAACGCATAGAGGACAGTGACCGTCAGCATGCTCGCGGCGATGGCACGAGGGACAGTCCGCTTTGGCTCGATAATCTCGCCCGCGCTGGCCGCGATGGCCGAGAAACCGAAGAACGTGATGAACGCCAGCGCCGAGATGGTGAGGATATCGACGGGGCCGCCGCCGAAGTTAGCGGCGAACTTGCCGACGGCCACCGACGGACCGCGGAAGGCGAACGCGCCGCCGATGAACGCCATCAGGACGGCGACCTTCGCGCCAGTGACAATGAGCTGGAAGCTCCCGCTCTCTTCGGTCCCCCGCGCGTTGAGGGTTCCGAGCAGGAGCGCCGTCGCCACGCCGGCGGTCCCGTGGGGCAGGAAGTGAAGCGATTCGGGGAGGAGAAAGCGGACGACCCACTCGTCCATCGTCGCGAGATAGAACGCCGTCGTGCCGGTGTAGCCGAGAAACAGCGACATCCCGATGCTGTAGGTCAGCAGGTCTCGGTCCTCGAAGGTCCGCGAACAGAAGAGGTAGCCGCCGCCGTTCTCGGAGTAGACCGACGCGAACTCGGAGTAGGCGGCGGCGGTGACGCCCGCGATGACGGCGGCGATGACGAACGCGATGACTGCGCTCGACCCGATCGCTGCGACGGCGGTGCCGGACAGCGAGAAGATCCCGGCCGCGATCATCGTCCCCAGCCCGATCGCGAACGCGATCTTGAAGTCCAGCGTTCGAGTGTGTTCGACCATTCGTCTGGCAACTGATTACCCCAGTCGCTACGTAATAGTATCGCTCAATTGGTTCCACGGACACCCCCTTTCCGTCCCGGTTTCGGCTGCCCTGGGCGGAGGACTTCGCGTCGGCTTCGCTTGCGACCGAGCGGGACGCCGTCGAGCGAGAAGCGTGGCGCTCCCGGAAACACGCCGGAATACGGTTTCCCGAGCCCCTTCGCCGCATCGTCGTCGCGCTGGGTCGCTACGCCGCCGGGCCGTCCCCGGAACAGGACACTGCTATAGGCCTGGCCGCCGAAACCGCTGACAGTGGCACACGTCGAGCGACTCACCGTCTACCTCGTCAAGGCGCTGGACGGCACGGACTGCGAATCGGTATCGATCCGCCCGGGCGGGACGCTGGCTCACGACCGCGAGTTCGCCATGTTCGACGCCGGCGGCGACGTGGTCAACGGGAAGCGAACGGACCGCGTCCACGACATCCACGCCGGCTACGACACCGAAACGGGAACGCTGTCGGTCGCCAGCGACGGCGACAGCGCGTCGTTCGAACTCCGGGACGCGGGCGAGCGCACTCGAGCAGCCGACTGGCTCGGCGCGGTTTTCAACGTGGACCTGACCGTCGAGCGCGACGAGACGCTCGGCTACGTCGACCGGCGGGGGATGGGCCCGTCGGTCATCAGTACCGCGACGCTGGAGGCCGTGGCGTCGTGGTTCGACGACGTGAGCGTCGAGGGACTGCGACGGCGACTCCGGGCGAACGTCGAAGTCGGCGGGGTCCCGGCGTTCTGGGAGGACCGCTTCGTCGGCGCCGACGCGCCTGCGTTCCGGGCCGGTGGCGTTCGCTTTGGGGGGGTGACCCCCTGCGGTCGCTGCGTCGTCCCACAGCGGGACCCCGACACCGGCGAGGAAACCCCGGGGTTCAGGGAACGGTTCGTCGAACGCCGGCGGGAGACGTTTCCGGAGTGGGCCGACCAGGAGGCTTTCGACCACTTCTACACTCTGATGCTCATCGCCCGCGTCCCCGAGAACGACCGCGGGGCGACCCTCACCGTCGGGGACCCCGTCGAGGTCGTGTCGGCGGCCGAGCCATAGCGAGGGGCGACAGCGAGACCGACAATCGAAAGACGGTCCGCCCCGAAGAGGGGCTAATGGCAGACGCCGACGACCCCGTCGACCCGAGCGAGTTCGGCGAACAGGACGGCCCCCCGGTCGAGGAGAAGCCCTACAAGATTATCTTCGAGGCCAACAAGTGCTTCGGCGCGGGCAAGTGCGCCGAGAAGTCGCGCAACTGGACGCTGGACCTCGACACAGCTATCGCCAAGCCCGAGACGTACTTTTTCGGCGAGGACGACCTCGACCACAACGTCGCGGCCGCGGAGGCCTGTCCGGCGAAGAAAGACCGGGGCATCATCCACGTCATCGACCGGCGGACCAACGAGGAGATCGCGCCGGACCCTAACGGTGACGGGTCCCTCTCCGTCGACTGGTAGTAAACGCCCGAGATCGGAACGAGACTGGCTCCGGGTCAGTCCTGGCCGTCGCGACAGAGGTGGCAGGCGACCGTGTGGCGGTCGGTCCCGTGTTCCGGTTCGACCTCGTACTCGGGCTCCTCCTTTGCGCAGATACTCTGTTCGGCAAACCCCTCGAGCAGCCGCTCTGACGCCGTCTCCCAGTCCCCGGCGGCGATGTCGTCTATCGCGTCCGACAGGAGAGCGCCGGCCTCGCCGCCGGGTAGCGAGCCGTCGAAGAACCGCGTTCGGAGGGCGTCGGGGTCCGTCTCGGTGAAATCACGGCGCTTGACGTGACGGGTGAACGACCGCACCTGCTCCCACTCGCCGTCGGTCAGGTCGTACTCCGCGGGGGCGATGAGCTCCGGACAGCGGGTCCGAAACCGACAGCCAGAGGGCGGGTCGATGGGCGAGGGAACGTCGCCTTCCAGCACGCCGCGGTGGCCGTCGGCCCGCGGGTCCGGCACGGGAATCGAGTCCAGCAGCGCCTGTGTGTACGGATGGCTCGGGTGCTCGAACAGCTCCCGCTTGTCGGCCAGTTCGACCAGTTGCCCCAGGTACATCACCGCCACGCGGTCGGAGATGTGCCTGATGACAGAGAGGTCGTGGGCGATGAACAGGTAGGTGAGGCCGAACTCCTCTTGGAGGTCCCGCATGGTGTTCAGTACCTGCGCCTGGATCGACACGTCCAGCGCGCTGACCGGTTCGTCACAGACGATGAAGTCGGGGTTGACCGACAGCGCCCGGGCGAGGTTGATGCGCTGGCGTTGCCCGCCGGAGAAGGCGTGGGGGTACCGGTTGTAGTGTTGCGGGTCCAGACCGACCTTCTCCAGCAGTTCCTGGGCCCGGGCGGCCCGGCCCTCGCGGTCCAGCATTCCGTGGGCCTGCATCGGCTCCTCGACGATCTTCCCGACTTTCATCCGGGGGTCCAGCGACGACTGGGGGTCCTGGAAGATCATCTGGATGTCCTTGCGGGTGTTCCGGAGCCGCTCGCCCGAGAGGTCGGCCAGGTCGGTCCCCTTGAAGTAGATGCTCCCCTCGGTCGGCTCCAGCAGGCGGAGGACGGTCCGTGCGAGCGTGCTCTTGCCACAGCCCGACTCCCCGACCAGTCCCAGGGTCTCGCCCTTGCGGATGGTGAAAGAGACATCCTCGACGGCTCTGACCCATTCGCGACCGGTTCCGACCGGGAGCCCGTCGGCGTCGCGGTCGAAAGAGAGCCAGGAGAACATCCCCTCGTCGTTCGCAAAGTACTTGCTGACGTTCTGTAGCTCCACGAGCGGCTCGCCGAAGCCGACGGTGTCTGCGCCCTCGGACACCGAACTGGCGCGTTCAGTCATCGGTCTCACCGCCCGACAGTGACACGTCGAACCCGCCGCCGCTCCCGGTCTCAAGCGGCGGCGACCCCTCGTATGCCGTCTCGAAAACGTCGTGTTTGAGACAGGCGGCCCGGTGTTCCGTGGTGGCGTCGGTGACATCCCGACAGTCGGGATTCGTCGTCTTGCAGGCCTCGCGGGCCTCCGGACAGCGCGTGTGGAACCGACAGCCCGCGGGCGGGTTTATCGCCTCCGGCATCACCCCCTTGATCGGGTTCAGTTCCTCGACGGTCTCGTCGGGCCGCGGGACGGAGTCCAGTAGCGCTTCGGTGTAGGGGTGTTTCGTGTCGTAGAACAGGTCGTCGACGGGGGCCTGTTCGACGATCTCGCCGAGGTACATCACGTTCACCCGGTCGCAGATTTCGGCGACGACGCCCATGTCGTGAGTCACCCAGACGAAACTGGTGTCGTACCGGTCCTGTAGCTCCTCGACGAGGTCGAGGATCTGGGCCTCGACGGTCACGTCAAGCGCCGTCGTCGGCTCGTCGGCGATGATGAGCGACGGCTCGCAGGCCAGCGCCATCGCGATGAGCACGCGCTGGCGCATCCCGCCGGAGAACTGGTGGGGATAGTCGTCGTACCGGGCCGCGGCCTCCGGAATACCGACCTCGCGGAGCATCTGTACCGCCATCTCTCGAGCGTCCCCCGCCGAGAGGTCGCGGTTGAGCTCGATGAACTCCCGGAGCTGACTGCCGACGGTAAACACCGGATTGAGCGACTCCATCGGGTCCTGGAAGATGATCGCGATCTCCCGGCCACGGATTCGCTCGCGGAGTTCGCCGGCCGGTATCGTCGCGTCGGTGCGGTAGGGCTCGCCGTCGGCGTCCCGCTCGACTTCGATGAGCGTCTCGCCGTTGAACTCGATGCGGCCGCCGACAATCCGACCCGGCGACTCGACCAGTCGCATGATCGCCGAGACGGCGACGCTCTTGCCGGCTCCGGACTCGCCGACCAGGCCGACCAGCTCGCCCTCGTGGACGTCGAAACTGATGCCGTCGACGGCCCGGACGACGCCGTCTTCGGTGAAAAACTGGACTTCGAGGTCGTCGACGCGGAGGAGTGGGGGAGACATGGTTAGTTGTTGAGTCGGGGGTCGAGCGCGTCTCTGAGGCCGTCACCGAACATGTTGAACGCGACCACGGTGACGAGGATGCACAGCCCCGGCCAGACGCTGAACCACGGGTTCTGAATCATGTAGTTGCGGGAGACCGACAGCATCTGTCCCCAGGACGGGGTCGGGGGCTGGATACCGAACCCGAGAAAGGAGAGCCCGGCGATGATGATGATGGCCGTCCCCACCTGCAGCGTCGCCTGGACGAGCACCGGCGCGAAACTGTTCGGGATGACGTGCCGGAAGATGATGTTCCGGTCCCGGACGCCGGCCGCCTTCGCCGCCTCCACGTACTCGTCCTCCCGTACGCTGACGACGCGCGAGCGGATGAGTCGCGCGAACTTCGGGATGGAGGCGACGCCGACGCCGATCATCGCGAAGGTGATGCTGCGGCCGAACGCGGCGATGAACGCAAGCACCAGAACGAGGAAGGGAATGGCGTACAGCGTCTCGGCGAGACGCATCAGCACGTCGTCGGTCCAGCCGCCGTAGTACCCCGACACGGCCCCGATGACCATCCCGCCGACGAGACCGATCGTGGTCGCCAGCACGCCGACCAGTATCGCGATGCGCGTCCCGTATATCAGGCGAAGCAGGATGTCCCGGCCGCGGTCGTCGGTGCCGAGCGGATGCGCCCAGGTCCCCTGGCCGAACGTGTTCTCCATGCCGACTGGCGGCAACAGGGTGGTCGTCCCGGCCGGCTCCGCCGTCGGGCTCATCCAGAGGGTCTTGGCCAACCAGTACTTCTCGACGCCGAACTGGGCGAACACCTGATACTGGGCCAGATACTCGAAGACGACGGCGTCGATAGTCGTCACCAGTGCGACGAACGAGGCGACCGCGATGATAACGAGCCCGGCGAAGGCCGTCGGGTCTTTCCGCACCTGGGCGAGCGTGTAGCGCCAGCCGACGCGGGCCTCGACCGGAGCGGCCGACTGCTCGACGTCGTCAACCGATTCGCCGCCCATCGTCTCCGAATCCGAATGTGTCGTAGCCATAGTTACTCCTGATCACCGTATGAGACCCGCGGGTCGACGTACGCGTAGGAGATGTCCGTGATGATGACGCCGACGACGAACACGAACGCGAACACGAGCGTCGTCCCCATCACGACCGGGAAGTCCTGTCGTGAGATGGAACTGACGATGAGCCGCCCCATCCCGTTGATCTCGAACACAGTCTCGGTCAGCACCGCCCCGCCGATTGCGGTCGTCAACTGCAGGCCGATGATGGTGATGACCGGCAGCTGTGCGTTCCGGAAGGCGTGTTTCCGGAGAATCGTCCGCTCCTTGACCCCGTAGGCACGCGCGAGGCGGACGTAGTCGTCGGACAGCACCTCAAGCATCGACGACCGCTCGATGCGCGTTATCGCCGCCATCTGGAGCGTTCCGAGCGACAGCATCGGCAGGAGGAGGTGTGCGCCCGCGACGTAGAGGACGCCGAGCCGGGTGCTCGCGCCGGTGACGGTCGAGGGATGGGCCCACGGCATGACGAGGTTCGTCGCCGGTAACACGCCGAGGTTGTACGAGAACAGGACGATGAGGACCAGCCCGATCCAGAACGACGGCGTGCTCACGCCGACGAGCGAGACGATTCGGGTGACGTGGTCGGTCGGCTTGTTCCGGCGCTTGGCCGAGATGACGCCGAGCGGGACCGCCGTCGCGATGGCGAAGGCGAAACTCGACGTCATCAGCAGGACCGTCTGCGGGAGCCGCTGGGCGATTTTCGTCGTGACCGGCGCGTCGTAGTAGATGCTCCGGCCCATATCGAGCTGGACGAGGTTGACGAGGTACTTCCAGAAGCGAACGTACAGCGGCTGGTCGAGGCCGTACTTGGCCTTGAGCGTCTCGACGGCCGCCTGGTTCGGCGACGGGCCGAGCATTATCTCGACGGGGTTGCCCGGCGCGGCGTTGATGAGCGCGAACGTGATGGCGACGACACCGAGGAGTACGGGCACGGCCTGGACGACCCGTCGCCCCGAATAGCGTAACAGACTCATATGTACTCGAGAGAGCCGGCCGGTCTACTGGACGGAGGCGTTGTTGAACTCGCTGACGAGCGAGAACTGGTCTATGGGGTGGGCCATGAAGTCCTGCACCCGGTCGCGGACGCCGAAGCTGTTTTTCAGCGTGTACGACGGGATGTGTGGCCGGTCCTGCACGATCGTCTCCACCGCAGACGCGTACAGCTCACGGCGCGTCTCGCGGTCGGTCTCCTGGCGGGCGTCCATGATGGCCGAGTCGACCTCGTCGTTGCGGTAGTACGTCCCGTTGGTGACGCCGATCTGCTCCTGGGAGAACAGGAAGTACATGAACGTGTCTGGGTCGGGCGACCCGGACCAGCCCAGCGTGAACATGTTGTAGTCGTCGGCGCTCCCCGAGACGTACTGGTCGAGGAACGCGCCCCAGTCCAGTCGCTGGACCGAGGCGTCGTAGCCGGCCTCCTTGAGCCCGTTTGCGACCGAGGTGCCGATCTGCTCGCGCTTCTCGTCCGGCGGGACGATGATGCGGGCCTGCCAGTCGTCGGGGACGTTGTCGTTGTCGTCGAGCATCGACTTCGCCTGGTCGATGTCCTGCTCGTGTGTTATCTCGGCCCACTCGTCCTGCGGGAACTCCCAGGCCTCCGCGAGCGTCTTTGGGATCGGCGAGACGGCCCGCACGCCGGAGGGTTCGACGAACCGTTCCACAGCCGTCTGCATCGAGAAGGCGTAGTCGATGGCCTCCCGGACCTCGGGGTCTGCGGTCGGCCCCTCGTTGCAGTTGAACGCGAGGTAGAAGTAGCTCATGCCGAGGGCGGATTCGATGTTCGCGCCGCCCATCTCCTCGACCGTGCCCCACGACTTCGGCGGAATGTTCTTCACGACGTCGTTCTTCCCGTTTTTCAGCGTCGTGATGCGGGTGGTCGGCTCCTCGACGGGGACGAACTCGAGCGTCGAGAGGTTCGGCATCGGTTCGTCCCAGTAGTCGTCCCACCGGGAGAGCACCACGGATTCGCCCTCGCTCCAGCGCTCCAGCGTGAACGGGCCGGAGCCGACCGGGTCGTCCTTGTTGAACGCCTCGCGGTCCTCCGTCCGGACGCTCTTGGGGACGATATTGCGGTTCGTGTAGTACTTGAACGCGCCGAACTGGTACTTCAGATCGAACTGCACCGTCTCCTCGTCGACGGCGGTGATGGAGTCGATCATGTTGACCTCGCCGGCGTTTTCCGTCTCCTCCTCGACCGGCGCGAGGAACGTGTGTTTCACGTCCTCCGCAGTGACGGTGTCGCCGTTCTGGAACGTCACGTCGCTGTTCAGCGGGACGATCCACCGCTGGCCGTCCCGCTCGACGGTCGGCATCTCCGCCGCGACCTTCGGCACGAGTTCGGTCCCGTCCTCGTTGTACGCGTACAGCGGGTCGAAGATCATCATCGCCACTTCCAGCGACGGGACGTCGTTGAGAACGACAGGGTCGAACTCCACCGGCGACTTCGCCTGTGCGAGCCGGAGCCGCGAGCCACCGCTCTCGCCGTCGCTGCCGCCACCGCCGCCACCCTCACCGGTCCCGCCGCCGCCGTCGCCACCGTCAGTCGGACCCTGGCAGCCAGCGAGGAAGGCAGCCGCGCTACCGCCCGCAAGCGCTCGTAACAGTTGTCGCCGTGATACGCCGGATCGGTTGGAGGACTCAGGCAGCGTCATGCTAACGTGACCCACTGATATCGTGAAGTGTTGCTATAATAAATCCATGGGTTGTTTCCGGGTAATACTCTCACAGAACCTGATGCAGAAGGCGTATAATCAGTCCAAAGCAGCAGTCTAGTTCGTATCCTCGGCGTGGCACATTTGCCACAGGTATCACAGGCATATCGAAAGGACCATTCATCAGCCCCCGCAGAGTTCAATCTGCGCGAGGGTAGCCGAGCTTGGCCAAAGGCGGTGGGCTTAAGACCCGCTCCCGTAGGGGTCCGTGGGTTCGAATCCCATCCCTCGCATGAGTTCGCTCGAACGACGGTGAGAGCGTGTGAATCCCTCGGGTTCTGTCGCGAACAGCCAGTGAGTCACAGGGTCTGCTGTGCCGACGCTGTCTGTGACACACTCGGCAGTTCCACTCACGCCAGATGTGGCACAGATGTGTGGGCCACAGATTCGGGTCGCCGTTCGGACGGCACGTAGGAAGCGACAGGCGACTCGGACGGTCCGGACACGACGCGTTTTTGCTCGTCTACGGCCTATACCGGCGTAATGACTGATGTGCCAGACGACGTTGCCGAGGCGTTCGACCGACACGATGCGCTCGTCCCGGCCGGAGACAGCTACGCTGTCGAGACGACGAACTTCGACGGCCGCGTAACCGCGACCGAGGGGGAAGAGTGGCGGACGAACTACGAGGTTACGGTCAAAGCGCCGTCGCTGCAGGCCGCGACGAGCGACGAGGTCGGTGCCGCCGTCATCGACGGCTGGTTCGAGACGCTGGAGCGGCGGCTGGAGGACGCGCCGAAAGCGACCCGCACGGCCGTCGAACTGGACGACTACAGCGTCGTCGAGGACGGCGAGCAGGTCGTGGTCACCTTCGAGTACACGATGGGCGGCGAACGGCAGGCCGCGGACGTCGCGAAAACCTTCGTCGAGTACGTCGAGGGGACGTACGTCGAGGGCGTCATCCCCGGCTACGACTACGTCGGCGTCGTGGCTGACCTGCTCGATTCGGCGAGTACCGGCGGGAGCGACGGGACCCGCGGCGGGACGCCGCTGTAGCTGTCCCGGTCTGTGCGGAAAACCGCGGCCGCGTCGCACAGACGGAGACTTCACGTCCGCATGGACTGCCCGCAGTCGGCGGTCGTGGGCCAGCAGTCCCTGTCAGTCCATCGCGATATAGGTCTGTGTCGTTTCGACGCCCTGGATGTCCTGGATGTGCGTCGCCGCGACGTCCTTGACTTCAGCGGGCGTCTCCACGTTCACTTTCGCGATGAAGTCGACGTCGCCGGCGACGATGTGGGCCTCGACGACGCCGTCGACGGCCTCGATGTCGTCTTTCAGACGGTCCGCGTCACCAGTGTGGGCTTTGACCATAACGTAGGCAATGACCATGTTCAGGCACCTCCGAGCGCGGTGGCACGACCTGCCTCGCCGACAACGATGCTGCGGACGTCAGAAAGCGTCTCGAAGTCGGCAAGTATCACGACCCGGTCGCCCGCGTCCAGCGTTTCGTCCGGGTCGGGGATGGCAAGCGGGGCCTCGCCTTTACTGTGGGCCATCAGCCGGGAGTCCGACGGGAGCTCCAGTTCCGACAGCGAGTACCCCTCCATCGGCGATTGCTTCTGAATGGTGAACTCCACGAGCTGGAGGTTCTGTGCGATGTCGGCGACTGCGCGGATGTTCCCGCCCAGCAGCGCGTTCTTCGCGGCGATAGCCCCCAGCCGTTCCGGGTAGATAATCTCGTCGACGTCGGAGGCGTAGCGTCGGTAGATCTCCTCGCGGTAGTCCTCGTCGATGCGCATGACGGTGCGACAACCGTGTTCCTTGGCGATCATACAGGCGACGAAGTTGTCGTTTAAATCGCCGGTGAGCGCTCCGAGCGCGTCGGCGGCTTCCAGATCGGCGTTGCCAAGCGTCTCCTCTATGGCGCCGTCGCCCGCAATCACCTCGAAGCCGGCCGTCCGTGCGCGCTCGACCGCGTTCTCATCGCGCTCGATGAGCACAACTTCGTGGCCACTCTCTTGCAGGACGCGAGCCGTCCGGAGTCCGACACGGCCTGCACCCACGATAACGAATCGCATACCCACCCCTATGGGACGGGGGTGAATAAAAGTACCCACCCGGTAGAACCACCGGACGCCATGACCACGCCGGCAAACATTACAGACGTTGTTTTCCCGTGACCGAACCTTTTTCGTGCTATGCTGCGACATACCACGACATGGTTAGCGCGTTCATTATGATCAAGACGGCTGCCGGTAAATCCGAAGAGCTCCTCGCGGCAGTTCGTGAGGCCGAGGGCATCACCGAGGCACACATCGTCGCCGGGCAGTACGACATCATCGCCGAAGCGACGGGTACAGAGGTGTACGACATCATGAAGTCGGTCTCGGGTCACGTCAGGGACCTCGACGGTGTCGCCGACACGCGCACGTACATGTGCCTGGAGTAATCGGGCTGTTCCGACACGGCAAAGGCCTGGAGTAACCGGGCTGTTCCGACACGGCAAAGGGACTTGCCGCCCTACGGCAGGTATGGTCAGTGTCGCCGGTATCATCGGCCTGCTCGTCATCGTGCTGGTCAACAGTGCTGTGACGGCGCTCATGACGCGCTTTTTCCGCGTCCGCTTGCACACGCGGTGGGGGAGTCTCGTCTACTCGCTGCTCCTCTGTCCGGTGGTCATGGTCGTCTTCCTGCTGGTGTTGAGTGGGGTGTTCAGACTCGGTGCGAACCTCGGGAGCCAGACGGCCGTCATCCTCGTGACGGTCGTCATTCCACTCGCTATCGGGATCACGTTCGACTACTTCTGGATGCCCGCCCCGGACGAGGTCGAACTGCCGGCGTCGATGGACTAGCCCAGAACCGCCGCTCGGACCCGCTCGTACACGGTGTCCGGGTCGGCGGTCGCGTCGACGCGGACGAACCGCTCCGGGTCGCTTTCGATGAGTCGCTCGTAGTTGTCACGAACCGTCGTGAGATAGTCTGCGGTCTCGAACTTGTTCGTCGCGCCGCTTCGCCGTGCGGCGGTTTCGGGGTCGAGGTCCAGATACACGGTCCGGTCCGGCGGCCGGGTCCAGGGGGCGTGGACGTCACGGACGTACGATAGCGGGTCGTCGAAGGTCCCCCGTTCCGCGAGTGTCGCGCCCTGATAGGCGTACCGCGAGTCGCTGTAGCGGTCGGAGACGACGAGCCGATTCTCGCGGAGCGCCGGCCGGACCGTATCCGAGAGATGCGCGGCGTGGTCAGCCGTGTAGAGAAACAGTTCGGCCAGCGAGTCCGCGTCGTCGTCGTCGATGGAGCGCTGGACGGCGTCCCCGTACCAGGTGTCGGTCGGTTCGCGCGTGAACACGGCATCGTCGGGGACCGCGTCGTCGCTTCGCAGTCGGTCCCACACAGTCGTCTTGCCGCTCCCGTCCAGTCCTTCGAGCGTGACGAGCATACCACACAATCTGTGTGGGGGGACGTAAGCGCCCCGACCGACGGGAAAGGTGCGCTATCTGACAGGGAGGGACGGACCGCGGACCGATTGAATACGCTCACTTTTACGGGCGTACCGGTCCTACAGGGTGGCATGGACGTACTTGTCGTTGGCGGGACTGGATTCATCGGGCAGCACCTGTGCCGTGAACTCGACAATCAGGGACACGCTGTCACTGCGCTGTCCCGGTCACCGGCGGACGCGACGCTTCCCGACGGCGTCGAGACCGTCGCCGGGGACGTCACGGAGTACGACAGCATCGAGAGCGCGTTCGAGGGCCAGGACGCGGTGTACTATCTGGTCGCGTTGTCGCCCCTGTTCAAGCCAGATGGCGGCGACAAGATGCACGAGCGCATCCATCTCGGCGGGACCGAAAACAGCGTACAGGCCGCAGAAGAGCACGGCGTCGACCGGTTCGTCCAGTTAAGTGCGCTGGGTGCGGACCCCGACGGCGACACACACTACATCCGGGCGAAGGGCCGTGCCGAGCAGGTCGTCACGCAGTCCTCGCTGGACTGGACCATTTTCCGGCCGTCGGTCGTCTTCGGCGAGGGCGGGGAGTTCGTCTCCTTCACGAAGCGCCTCAAGGGGATGTTCGCGCCGGGCGTTCCGCTGTATCCGCTCCCCGGCGGCGGAAAGCAGACGAAGTTCCAGCCCATCTGGGTCGGCGACTTCGTCCCGATGCTCGTCGACAGTATCGAATCCGATGACCACGTCGGCGAGACCTACGAGATTGGTGGGCCGGAGGTGCTGACGCTCAGGGATGTGACCAACCAGGTGTACGATGCTGAGGGGTCTTCGGTAACCATCGTCCCGCTCCCGATGCCGCTGGCGAAAGTCGGTCTCTCTGTCCTCGGGAGCGTCGGGTTCCCGATGGGTGCCGACCAGTACCGCTCACTCAAATTCGATAACAGTCCAGCGACGAACGACATCGACGCGTTCGGCGTCAGTAGTGACTCTTTAACCACACTCAGCGGGTATCTCCGCGGATAAGTAGCGACAGTAGCTTCCTCCTACAGACTATCGTGTTAGGCAGTATTGATTTTCAACTATGATTCTCAGGGCTGAGAGCCGGGCAAAACACTTATACTCGCTATCGCTCTTTGACCCTTTAAGCGGAGAACCATATAATGAAACTGGCGATGATCGGCTTCGGGCAGGCCGGTGGCAAAATCGTGGACAAGTTCCTCGAGTACGACAAGGAGACCGGCTCGGGAATCGTCCGCTCGGCTGTTGCAGTTAATACAGCCAAAGCAGACCTGCTTGGGCTAGAACACATTCCGGAGGAGAATCGAGTGCTCATCGGCCAGGCCCGCGTGAAGGGCCACGGCGTGGGCGCAGACAACGAACTCGGCGCGGAAATCGCCGAAGAGGACATCGACGAGGTTCAGGGCGCGATCGACAACATCCCTGTCCACGAAGTCGACGCCTTCCTCATCGTCGCCGGGCTCGGCGGCGGGACGGGGTCGGGCGGGTCGCCGGTCGTCGCGAAACACCTCAAGCGTATCTACACCGAACCGGTGTACGGCCTGGGCGTCCTGCCGGGCAGCGACGAGGGTGGCATCTACACCCTCAACGCCGCCCGCTCGTTCCAGACGTTCGTCCGCGAGGTGGACAACCTCATGGTGTTCGACAACGACGCCTGGCGACAGACCGGCGAGTCCGTCGAGGGCGGCTACGACCACATCAACGAGGAGATCGTCCGGCGCTTCGGCGTGCTGTTCGGGGCCGGCGAGGTCGAGGCCGGCGACAACGTCGCCGAGAGCGTCGTCGACTCCTCGGAGATCATCAACACGCTCGACGGCGGCGGCGTCTCCACCGTCGGCTACGCCTCCGAGGACGTGGAAGTATCCTCGGGCGGCGGCGGCCTGCTCTCGCGGTTCAAAGGCGACGACTCGTCTGACGACGGGATGGACACGGCGAACACGACGAACCGCATCACGTCGCTCGTCCGGAAAGCCGCGCTCGGGCGGCTGACGCTCCCCTGTGAGATCGAAGGCGCGGAGCGCGCCCTCCTCGTGATGGCCGGCCCGCCGGAGCATCTGAACCGGAAGGGAATCGAGCGCGGCCGGAAGTGGCTCGAGGAGCAGACCGGCTCGATGGAGGTCCGCGGCGGCGACTACCCGACAAACGCCCCGAAAGTGGCCGCATCTATCATGCTGGCCGGCGTGCACAACGTTCCGCGAATCAAGGAACTCCAGCAGGTCGCCATCGAGGCCCAGGATAACATCGACGATATCCGTAACCAAAGCGAAGATAACTTAGAGGACTTAGTCGAAGACGACGAAGATGAACTTGATCCGCTGTTCTAACAAGACCGCCGCACTCCTCTGTGTTGTCGCCTTGCTCGCGACTGCCGGCACAGCGAGTGCGTTCTCTGTCTCTGCCGACGGCGTTCCGAGCGAGACGGCTGTCAACGAGGAGGTATCGGTGACGTACACGATAGACGACCCGTTCACCGACGCACCGAACGAGTGGGCGCTCGCCGGCTCGACCGAGCTCCGGAACGTCAGCTGGACGGTCACCGTACTGCGCGCGGGTGACCAGGTGAGCCAGGAGACCTACGGCGACCAGTCCTTCGAGCAGGACCTGGACATCGACGACAACGGTGACGAGGTTCGCGTCGAGCTCGTCGGCACGGCGCCGGCTATCTCGAACTACACGTACGAGCCGGCACAGAACTACCAGGTCGCCTCCCTCAGCCGGATCAGCGGGAACAACGAGGACGAGTTCCGCAACGACACCGCACACCACTACACCGAAGAGAGTCAGGCGGCCAGGCAGGCAATCGACGACGCACAGGCCGCAATCGACGCGGCCGGCGGGAACGAGGACGCCGAGGACCTTGTCGATAGCGCCGTCTCCTCCTACGAGAACGGCAACTTCCAGAACGCCCAGGACCTCGCCGGGCAGGCCGAGGGGCAGGCCCAGCAGGCCCAGCAGAGCGCCCAGACCCAGCGAACGCTCCTGCTGGTCGGTGGCGGGCTCGTCGTCCTCCTGTTGCTGGTCGGTGGCGGCTACTACGCGTACACCCAGATGGGTGGGGACGACTACTCCAAGCTGTAATGCGTCTCGTCGTCCCCGTCTCGGGGTCTGACCCCAAAACGCGGCTTGCATCCGTTCTGTCTCCCGATGAGCGCCGCGAGTTCACCGAAGCGATGCTCGCGGACGTCGTCGACGCGGTGACAGCGGCGGGCCGGGAACCCGAGGTCGTCTCGACGGCACCGCTCGACTGTGCCGCGCCGGTCACTGTCGATGACCGCGGGCTCGACGCCCTCGTCAACGCCCTGCTCGAATCGACGGTGAAGGAAGGTGACGGGACGCTCGCAGTCGTGATGGCGGACCTGCCGCTCGCAACCTCGAAAACCGTCGAGCGACTGCTCGCCCCCGACGCAGACGTTGTGCTGGCCCCGGGGCTGGGCGGCGGGACGAACGCCTTCGTCTGCCGGCACCCCGAGTTCAGGGTCGACTACCACGGCGCGTCGATACGCGACCACCGGCGGCTCGCCCGAGAGGCGGGCGCGAGCGTCGCCGAGGTCGACTCCCGGCTGCTCGCGACCGACATCGACGAACCGGGCGACCTCGCGGAGGTGCTGTTACACAGCGACGGCGCGGCCGCCGACTGGCTCGACGACGCCGGTTTCAGTCTGTCGCTCACAGACGGCCGTGTCACCGTGAGCCGCGAGTGAAGGTTTTTGTCCGTGGGGTGCAGACCCCGGGACGTGATACCCGGCACGGACGCGTACGACATCGATATCGAGATCCGGGACGCCGACATCGAGGAACTGCTGTCGGTGATGCCGGAGGACGTCGAGGCCGCGTCGGCGCTGTCGTACTGCCGGAACGTGTTCCTGCCGCTGACGACCGCCTGCCGGTACACCTGCACGTACTGCACGTACTACGACCCGCCGGGGCAGGCGGAGCTGATGGACCCCGGCGAAATCCGGGAGACCTGTCGCCGCGGGGCCGACGCCGGCTGTACCGAGGCGCTGTTCACCTTCGGCGACGACCCGGACGACCGCTACACCGCCGTCCACGACCGACTCGCCGAGTGGGGCCACGACTCGATCCACGAGTACCTCCGGGAGGCCTGCGAAATCGCGCTGGAGGAGGGGTTGCTCCCGCACGCGAATCCGGGCGACCAGACGCGCGAGCAGATGGCCCACGTCGCCGACCTGAACGCCTCGATGGGCGTGATGCTGGAGACGACCACGGACGTCCAGGCCCACGGCGGTCCGCGGGCGAAGACCCCCGGCCAGCGGCTCAACACCCTCCGCGTGGCCGGCGAACTCGGCGTTCCGTTCACGACCGGTATCCTCGTCGGCATCGGCGAGGACTGGCACCACCGGGCCGAGAGCCTGCTCGCCATCCGCGAGATGCACGAACGGTACGGCCACATCCAGGAGGTCATCGTCCAGCCCGTCGTCGAGAACGAGCGCTGGCAGGGCGGCTCCCCGGACCTGGCGACGATGCGCCGGGTGACGGCGATGGCCCGCGCGGGGCTTCCCGAGGAGGTATCCGTGCAGGTCCCCCCGAACCTCGCGCCCGCCCGGGACCTGACCGACTGCGGCATCGACGACCTGGGCGGCGTCTCGCCGGTCACAGTCGACCACATCAACCCCGAGTACGAGTGGCCGGCGCTAAAGGAACTGACGGCCGTCGCCGACGCCGCCGAGGTCCCCCTGACGGAGCGGTTGCCCGTCTACGACCGCTTCGCGGAGGGCGGCTGGCTCTCGGAGCCCATCGAGGCGGCCATCGAGGCCGACGACGACGCCGGCAGCCGGTTCCGGTCGATACTGGACCGGGGCGTAAATCTGTGACACCGGCGACCGACCGCTGCGTCTGAGCAGTCGTCACAGTCGGGACACACTGTTGGTTTTAATCGCCTAGTCCTCTAGGCAGTATCTACACATACGCTGGCGCACCAATATATATCATGCCTGGACGTGCCTCTGACAGCCGTTCCAGGCGAAATACTCTACCACGTCGGCCACGGCCAGTGTCCAGCCGTGGTCTACTTTCTCAGATTCAGTCGAGCAACGGCGTTCCGTCGGCCTGTGGCCCGAGTTGTGGCCCAAGCGTGTCGGCGTCGGGGTCGATGACGCGGCGCTGTTCGTAGTCCGTCGACCGCTCGACCGGCGTCCGCCCGATAGCCGTGACCATGTCAGCGTACTCCTGGAACGACCGGAACTCGCCGTAGTCGCCGCCGGCGCGCTTGGTGATCTCCTCGGAGAGGATGGTCCCCATGAAGTCGTCCGCGCCGCAGGTGAGCATCTTCAGGCCCTGCGTGTCGCCGTATTTGACCCACGAGGACTGGATGTGCTCGACGTTGTCGAGGAACAGTCGCGAGACGGCTATCAGCAGTTCGTCCTCGTCGACCGTCGCGCCCGACTCGACCATGCCCCGCTCGTACAGCGGCGTCTCCTCGTGGACGAACGACAGCGGGACGAACTCCGTGATAGCGCCGGTCCGGTCCTGCAGGTCGCGGATGCGCTTCAGGTGCAGCGCGCGGTGGCGCTCGTTCTCGACGTGGCCGTACATCATCGTCGAGGTCATGTCGAGGCCGACCGACGCGGCCGCCTCCATCGCCTCGAGCCACTCGTCGGTTCGAATCTTCCCCGGACAGATGACGTCCCGGACCTCGTCGACGAGAATCTCCGCGGCCGTGCCCGGAACGCTGTCGAGGCCGGCGTCTTTGAGCCGGCTGAACACCTCCTCGTAGGACCAGTCGGTGCCACGGCGGGCGTGGTAGGCCTCCTCAGGGGTCATCGAGTGGAGGTGGACGCCGCCGACGTTCATCGCCCGTAGTTGCTCGCAGTAGGTGGCCGGGTCTTTCTCGTACTCCTCGGGCGAGCGGTAGTTCAGGTCGCCGCGGTCGCTCGTCTCCAGTCGCTCCCGGTGTTCGTCGTCCAGCGCGAGCGCGGGGTGGAGGCCCGACACCGAACAGACCTCGTAGATGCCGCGGTCGAGGGCGTTCTCTACGATTTCGCGGGATTCGGCCGGCGTCTTGGTGAAGCCGCCGTGGTCCTCCTGGTAGTCGCTGCGGAACTGCTCGGAGCGGTCCTTGAAGTTACAGAACAGACAGCCGGTGTTGCAGGCCGTCGTGACGTTGTTGTTGAGGTTCGCGACAAAGGTGACCTCGTCGCCGACGACCTCGGCCCGGCGCCGGTCGGCCGCTTCGAGCACCTGTTCTTTCCGGTAGCGGTCGATGCCGTCCCGGTCGGTGCCCGTGGTGAGGAGTTCGACTGCGTCGGCGACCGTCAGTCGCGTCCCGTTTCTCGCCTTGGCAAGCGCGTTCTCGAACGACTGGTCAGTCGTCGGACGGTGCTCGAACTCGACGGACCCGTCCGGCGTACCGACGGTCTCTGGGACGTCCGGCATTGCTGGACAGGAGGGAAAGAACGGCTAAAAGCGTATGGGTCCGCACACGGCCCACAGGGTCGACAGGTCCCCGTGTTGCGGGACAGCGACCGGCCACCGATGGCCGCGGTTCGCGGGGCGCCCCATCAGCTCGGCAATACGCCGCCGACCCAGCCCACAGTCTCGACGATGACCCAGGCGACGAATACCGCGTAGGCGCAAAGCAGCGCGTACGATTCGAGTTCGCTCAACACGAGGTCGGTCCGGAGCACGGTAAACAGGAGTATCGTCGCGGCGGTCAGGACGCCGAACATCGGGACGGCCATCGCGAAGTCGACGGTCCAGGCGCCGGCGATGAGCACGCCGAGCGGGATGGCGACGAGCAGGTCGAAGGTGTTAGAGCCGAGGACGTTGGCAAGCGACGTGACCCCGCGGTCGTCGCGGGCCGCCCTGACGCTGACGAGCGTGTCGGGGAGGCTCGTCGCCGCCGCGAGAATCGTCACGCCGAGCAGGAACTCCTGGACGCCGGCGGCGCGTCCGACGACGCCGACGGCGTGGACCAGGTTCTCCACGGCCACGAGGATGACGGCGAGTCCGAGCAGGAGAAAGAGCCACTGCCGCCTGACGGCGATATCGGCGGTCCAGTCCGCTCCCGGGTCGTGGTCGGCCGTGTCCTGGTACTGGATGAAGACGTACAGCCCGTAGAGCGCGAGCGGAATCGCCGCCAGCGGTCGCGTGACGACGCCGGTCAGCGTCGCCTCGCCGGGGTAGTAGATGACCGCCAGCGCGAACGTGATGAGCAACACGGAGACGGCCAGCATGTAGAACTGGGCTTCCTTGTACACCAGCGTCCGGTTCGATTCGAGCGGGTCGTCGGTCGCGACGCCCGCGACTGCGGGGATGACGAGAACGTTGAAGATGGCCGAGCCGACGATCGCGCCGACGCCGAGCGGCATCGACCCGCCGAGCGCCGCGACGACGACGGTCGCGACCTCCGGGAAACTGGACCCGACGGCGACGATTATCGCGCCCTGGACGACTTCGGGGAGCCCGTAGTAGGTCGCGAGCCGTTCGCTCGAGGACTCGAGCCAGTCGCTCCCTTTCCAGATAGCGACCGTCGCGGCGACGATGATCACAGCCTCGACCAGCAGACTGGGAGCCATCAGGCGACCGGTCGGGACCGCGACGGAAAACACTGCCCTCCGAGGGCGAGTGAGAAACGTCTTTGTCCCCGGCGCGAAAGGCGGGCACAATGACGAGCGTCAAGGAATTCCGCGTGGACGAACCGGCGACGGCCGAGGGGCTCGGCCGCGGCGCGTTCGTGTTCACGGACGACTACTCCGTGTTCGACTGGGGCAAGATGCCGGACCAGATTCCGGACAAGGGCGCGTCGCTGTGTACGATGGGCGCCTACAACTTCCAGCTGCTGGAGGAGAACCACGTCCCGACACACTACGAGGGCGTCAGGCTCCCCGACGGCGACGAAGTGCTCGACCTCGGCGAGGCGCTGTCGGCCGACACCGCCCCCGAGGAGATGGTCATCGCACTCACACAGGTCCTGGACCTACCCTTCGAGGGCGGGAGCTACGACTACGACGCCTACCACGAGGCGGCAAACGAGAACTACCTCGTCCCGCTGGAGATAGTCTTCCGGAACCGCGTCGGCGTCGGGTCGTCGCTGCGGTCCCGGACTGACCCCACAGACCACGGGCTCGACTACGACACCTGGCCCGAGGAGGTCGTCGACCTCGAGGAGCCCATCGTGGAGTTCTCGACGAAATACGAGGAGCAGGACCGGTATCTCGACCGGGAAGCGGCCGACCGGATCGCCGGCACCGCCAGCATCGACCGCCTGGAAGAGCTGGCTCGCGCGGTCAACCACATCGTCACCAGGCAGGCCGCCGAGGCCGACCTGGTCCACGAGGACGGGAAAATCGAGTGTCTGTACCACGACGGGGAGATCCGCGTGGCCGACGTGGTCGGCACGTTCGACGAGAACCGCTTCTCCTACGGGGGCCAGCAGGTCTCGAAGGAGGTCATCCGCCAGTACCACAAGCGCACCCAGCCCGAGTGGGTCGAGGCCGTGAGCGAGGCCAAACAGCGGGCCGACGCGGAGGGCATCGCCGACTGGAAATCGCTCTGTGACGAGTCGCCCGCACCGCTTGATGACAGCGTGATTCGGGTCGCGCGCGACCTCTACTGTGCCGGCACGAACGCCTACGTCGGCGGGGACGTGTTCGACGCGCCACCGCTCGGTGACGCCGTCAGCGCCGCCAGCGAACTGTAGAGCGGAGGGATTGCTGTTCCGTCGTCTCACCCGCCAGCCACCGTGTGCGTGTGAACCAGCCTGTTCGTGGGCGCTAGGGTGATGATGCATCGGAGCGCTGCGGGTCCAGGTTTCGAGCAGTGAGCCGAGTGTTCTGGCAGTACGGTTATGTGAGAGACACCCAAACGGTCCGGTATGGCAACAGCCGAAACACAGGGGCTGTCCCTCCGTACTGCGTCGCTCGGTGGACTGGAGTGGACGGGTATCGTCGCCGCTCTGGTTTCCGCGGTCATTCACATCAGACTCGGCGTCGGGTTCGCCCCGTCGCCGCTTGGCATCAGTTTCATCCTCGCCGGCCTGGGCTTTCTCGGAGCGGTCGCGCTCGTGCTGGTGGACTACCGTCGGCAGGCGGTGTACGCCGCGGGTATCCCGTTCACGCTGGTCCAGATTGTCGCCTGGTACTACCTCAACTTCGCCGCCGGCCCGAAGTCGTTCCCGGGTGATATCGGAACGCTGGGTGGTATCGACAAGGTCGCCCAGGTCGTACTCCTCGCGGTTCTCGTCGTATTGCTCCGCCAGCAGTCCTGACCAGTTTGGTCCTGCGCTTAAGCGTGCCCGCCACGAAGTAGTGACAATCGGATGATTCGAGCGAGCCACATCGGTGCCGGACTGCGTCGTCTCCCAGGAGCCAGCTGTCGCGTCCGCCAGTCCGGGTCGGGAGGTGGCGATGGCAGAGCGGTACGGTGACCTGCCGGTCCGGGTCGGCCTGCGCGTGGCGATGCCGGTCGTCGGCGCGCTCGTGCTCGCCGTGTTGCTCCGGGGCCTGTTCCCGCCGGACGAGATGTTCCGGTGGGTGTTCCATCCCGCGAGCATCGCCGGCTGTTGCTGGGCCGGCCAGCTGTGGTACGTCGGCCGCTCCGTCGACACGACCCGAATCGTCAGCACCCTCGTCGGGCTGGCGAACGGCCTGACGGTCCTGCGTGGCGGGCTGTACGCCGTCGTCGCCGGGTTCGTCGTCGTCCCACCGTCTACCGGCCTCGCGTGGCTCCCCGCAATCTGTTACGGGACCGGCGCAGTGCTAGACCGGCTGGACGGGGCCGTGGCCCGGACCGTCGGCGAGCAAACCGAACTGGGCACTCGCCTCGACATGGCCTTCGACACGTTCGGCTTCGTTGCGGCCCCGCTGGTCGCGGTACTGTGGGGGCGACTTCCCGTCTGGTACCTCTCGATATCGGCGGCCCGCTACCTGTTTCTGTCCGTTATCTACTGGCGACAGTACCGGGACCGGCCGGTGTACGACACGCCGGACAGCAACCTCGGGAAGTACCTGGCGGGCGTCCAGATGGCCTTCATTACGGTCGCGCTGGTCCCGACGGTCCCGGCGGCGCTCGTCTGGACAGCCGCACCGGTCGTGCTCGCGCCGTCGCTACTGGTGTTCGGTCGTGATTCCCTCGCTGTCAGTGGGCGGCTGCCCGGGTCGCTCGCGAGCGGACGGGATTGATACGCGACCCCGCATCCGGTGGGCCGTGCGCTTCCCGACACGCCTCGCTGCCGTGCTGTGGTCGTGTAGTGACCGAGCCGACCGCTTCTCGGCGATACCCCGCGGCCAAGCGGCGACCGCGGCACGGTTCCACCGTCCAGTGACAATTTACCGTGGCGGCCCCTCCCGACAGAGTACATGGAGCAGTTCCTCACGGACGTACTCGAGTTCGTCGTCGAGATCGACGAGCGGAGCGTGTCGCTGATACTCGACCTCCGCGGCCCCCTCGCCACGAAGGTCATGACGTCGGTGACCGGCCTCGGCTCGGCCTCGGCAGCGGTCGTGTTTCTGGGCCTGTTCTATCTGGCCGGCTGGGAGGAAGAGCTCCTGTGGGCCAGTGTGGCGCTGGCACTGACCGGCGTGGTCGTCGGGGTGCTCATGCAGACGGTACAGCGGCCGTTCCCGCCGAGCCCGGTGTGTATGACCGGGGAGACCGAGAGCGTCGCCACGTCGTTTCCCTCCGGCCACGCGGCCGCCGTCGTGGTCTTCGCGATGACCGCGCGGAAGTCGCCGCGGCTCCCGTACGGCGTCGCGGTCGCCCTCGCTGCGACGATCGCGTTCTCTCGGGTGTACCTCGGCACGCACTACCTCTCAGACACCGTGGCCGGCGTGGTAATCGGAGTGGTTGCCTTCGTCGTCGCGGAGCGACTCGTCGACCGGTTCGACCTGCCATCGCGTGTCCGGCCGTATCTCGACTGAGACTGTTGGACGAAACTTCGTGGAGATATCGGGTGGCGAGAGTCCTGCAGCGCTTACGGCCGGCAGGACGAGCCACAGTGCAGTTCCGGACAGTCCGGAGTGCGGTTTTTGTGTCGGCCGACCTGCCACTCGAGATATGGACGGAGCCGACCGCTTCATGTTCTGGATGCTCGTCGTGCTGTTCGTCTTGACATCCTCCTCCGCCTGAAGTCGGAGGAATCCCGAGCGTTGGGATATTAGGGTTTGCAGTCTCCCTGTTCTCTCGGTGTGAACCGTCCGCTCTCGCGGTCGAACAGGTAGACTCCGGGCTGTGCCAACCAGCCGTTACTCATATCCCCGGTTGGGGGACTCTGAGTTATCTTTCGTCGGATGTTCACCGCTCCGTTCACGTCTGCGTTCATCGTCGTCTCGCACGACGAACAAACGTACAGACCACGCTCCACACGGTTGCTATCTCGAATCTGCCCGCAACACGAACACGTCTTAGAGGTGTTCTCCTCGTCAACGCGGTCAACGAGGATACCGTGTTCTTCGGCTTTGTATTCAAGCAGACGGGCGAATCGGTCGAACTCCCAGCCGTGCAACTTCTTGTTCCCCGACGCTCCCCAATCCCGTGACCCGCCGTCGTCGTCCTCTCGAATCTCACTGAGGTCGCCAACTGCTATCTTCTCCACGCCTTCTTCGACACACCGCTCAACGATGTGTTTCGGGAGCGTGTGGAGGAAGTGGTCTTTGCGCCGGGAGAGTTTCCGACGAGCCTTTCGCGCACGTTTGCTTGGGCCGTTCTCGCCTTCGGTCTGGTACTCCTCGCGGGTGAAGTAGTGCTTGTCCTCTTTCAACACATTCCCCGGATACAGCTCCGAGGGACCGTCCTCGTAGTCGATGGCGAGGTAGTTACTAATGCCGAGGTCGATACCCGCCGTCTTCTCGCCGGGGGCGTCCTCGACGGGAATTTCCTTCTTGCAGACGAGGTGCAGTTCCCAGCGGTTGCCGGTCCAGACGGCACGCACCTGTTGGATGTTCTCCACCTGTACGTCGGGGCGGGTTTCGTACTCCGCGAGGATGTAGTCAGACCGATTCTCTTTCAGGTTGAAGCCTTTTGAGAGCCGGAGTTGGCCGTGCTTGTCGTCGTGTTTGATGCCCTTCTGTTTCCACGTCACGGTGGAGCGTGGATGGTCGTCGCCACGTTTCCGGTAGCCCGGTGGGTTGTTGCCGTCGTCGGAGTTGTACCAGCCCGTGAACGCCTCAGCAAGTTCTTCGAGAACTCGCTGACTTGACTGAGAATGGAGGTCACTGTAGCGTTCGTGGCCTTTCAACTCCGATTTCAGTTCGGCTTCGTCGGGTATTTCGCCATCGTCATCCCACCGTTGTTGGATATAGTAGCGACCGACGTTCCACAGTTTCGATGCAGCAAACCCGCACAGATTGAGGTCGTCACGAACTTGACTGTGGTTCGTGATGCGTGCGACATAGGTGCGGGTCGTCTTCAGCATCGTACTGTGTTCATAACCAGTTATGAAACAGAGTGTACTAAAGTATGTGTTTGACATGGAATATCCGGCCTGTCGGAGTCGGTGGAAAGAGTCACTGAGTGACGGCGCGTATCCACGCCGTGAACGGCGTGGTATTGCGCCTGTTCAGCCTATAATGACCGTCGCGGTGGTCCTGTCGCTTCTCGTCGGCTGAGCCGTCGGCCGGTGAACGCTCCGTGTCGGTGAGAATGTGACGCCCGGATTCTGGTACCGTTTTCGTGGGCCGCTCGCTGCCGCTGCCGTCCGGAGAGCTCAGTCGTCCGCTTCGACCTCGTCGTCGTCGGCGACGAACTCGCCGAGTCCGTCGATCGGCCGGTCGGGGTTCAGGTGGTCGAGTTTCTCCGGTGCGCCGAGCTGTGTGTCCGCTTCCTCCGGGTCCCGAAGTTTCGTCCGGCCACGGTGGACGGTCACCTCGTCGTTAAGATGGAGCTTGATGGCCTCGATGAGCGCCTCGGCTTCCAGCGGCTGGCCGATCTGCCGGAGCTCTTCTTCGGTGGCGTCGTCGGGGACGTTGAACGCCCGCTGGGTGATAATCGGTCCCTGGTCCAAGTCCGTCGTCACGTAGTGGGCAGTGACCCCGGCGATGCGGACGCCCTCCTCGATGGCCTGCATGTACGCCGACGCGCCGGGGAAGGCAGGCAGCAGGCTCGGGTGGACGTTGATGATGCGGCTCTCGTAGCGGAAGACGACATCGGGCGAGAGGATACGCATGTACCGGGCCAGCGCGATGAGGTCGGCGTCGTACTGCGCGAGCAGGTCGAGCAGTTGCTCCTCGTCCGGCGTCCCCTTCTCGTCGCCGATGTCGTGGAACGGGACGTCGTATTTGGCCGCCAGCGGCTCGAGGTCGTCGTGGTTCCCGATGACTACCTCGATGTCCGCCCCGAGGTCGCCGTTGGCCCACGCCTCGAACAGCGCCTCCAGGCAGTGTGACTCCTTCGTGGCGAGGACGGCGATTGTCTGGGTCTCGCGGTCGGCGGGGAACCGGACCTGCACGTCGACGCCGAGGTCGTCGCCGAGTTCGGTGAGGTCGTCGCGGAGTTTCTCCTCCGTCGTCACCATCCCGGACGTGTCGACGCGCATGGTCATCCGGAAGACGCCCTCCCGGACGGCCTGGTCGAGGTCCTCGATGTTGATGCTGCGCTCGAACAGGAGCGAGGTCACTTCCGCGATGAGACCCGTATCGTCTTCGCCGACGACCGTAATCTCGGTCAGACCGCGGGTCACGATACCCACCTCCGGACAGCGTCGGGATTCATTTGCCCCAGAGTCGGCAGTCCCACGGCAAAAACCTTCGTTTTCCGCCTACGGTCGCCGTCGAGAATTACCTCACGCCCGACCGGACGGCTGCAATGATACGGTTTGTGGGCAGAACTGTTACTACAGCGTACATCAACGCTTTGTGTATCGGTCCATGTATGTACGACCGTGACGAGTGATTCGCCGACCGTCCTCTGTGCCCAGCGCGACGCCGGCGAGCGCGCGCGGACGGCCGACGCGCTTGCCGACGCCGGACTCGCTGTCGAGGAAGTGGGGACCGTCGACGCACTGGACGCGGCACTTGACCGGTCTATCGACTGCGTCGTGACGGCCTTCGACTTCGAGGACGGGGACGGGTTCGACGTGGTAGATGCGGTCCGTGATGTGAACCCCGACTGTGTGGTAATCCTCTATACGGAACACGCGCCCTCGGACCTCCCTCGCGGCGGTCCCGAACAGGTCGTCGAATACGTGCCACAGACGGTGCCGGAGTCCCGGGAGCGGCTCGCCGATATCGCTGCCATGGCTGCCGCCGAGGTGACGCAGGCGGCCTACCCCGTTCCGGAGACCGAGGCGGAGCGGCTAACCGCTGTCCAGCGATACGACGTCGACCAGTTGGCGGCAATCGACGCGTTCGACCGGCTGACGGCGCTTATGACCAGTCACTTCGACATCGACGTGGCCTTCGTCGGCCTCATGGACGAACACGAGGAGCGGTTCCTGGCGTGTGAGGGGGCCAACTGGCGGACCCTCTCCCGCGAGGACTCCATCTGCACCCACACGATTCTCTCGGACGAGACGATGGTCGTCGAGGACACCCACGAAGACCCCCGCTTTGCCAGCGTCGACGCGCTGAAACGGCTCGACATCAGGTCCTACGCCGGCGTCCGGATCACGGACGGGGAAGGGAACGCGATCGGTGCGGTCTGTTGTACCGACGGGGAGCCACGGCGCTACACGCGGACCGAGCTTGACGACCTCCGGCGGTTCGCCGACGAGGTCGAGGAGCAACTGCTGTTGCGGCGACGGCTCCAGAGGGGTCCCTGATGTCACAGCGCCGGGACGGTCGATACGCGTTCGACGGACTGCCGCTGAATCCGGTCGAACCGGGGACGAGCCTGCTCGTGACCGGCCCGGTTCTGAGCGGAGCGCGGGAGCTGGGGCTGCGACTCCTCTGTAGTCCCGACGCCGACGGCGGGACCGTCCTCGTCGCGACGGACAGCGACGCCGCGACGATGCTAGAGGACTTCGAGCGCCACGGCGGCGTGCTCGACCGCGGCCGGGTCCGCGTCATCGACTGCGCACAGGAGGGGAGCGCCCTCCCGGAAGACAGCGTGTCCGATATCAGCACGCCGGCTGACCTGACCGGCATCGGTATCGAGTACTCCGGCCACTACGAGTCGATGTACGCCAGCGGCCACACGCGGGTCCGGACCGGCATCGTCACGCTGACGCCGCTGCTCGTCTACAGCGACGACGTCCGGGCGGTGTACCGGTTTCTCAACACTATCACCGGCCGCATCGGCACCGCGGACGGGCTCGGCGTCTGCGTGCTCGACCCCGACGCACACGAGGAGCAGGTCGTCGAGAGCGTGGCGCAGTTCTTCGACGGCCGGGTCGACGTTCGGGCCGACGCGGGCGACCTCGAACTCCGTGTGGCCGGCCTGCGTGACCAGCCGACGAACTGGACGCCAGTCGAACCTGGCATCTGAACTATCGGGAGAACACAAGCGTTTTCTCCGCTGCCCGCTCGCTTGCCAGTAATGACCGCCTTTACCGCGACCGTCACCGTCCGGCTCAAGCGGGGCGTCCTCGACCCCGAGGCCGAGACGACACAGCGCTCCCTGGAACGGCTAGGTTTCGACCTGAACGACCTCCGCTCGGCGGACGTGTTCGAACTCGACCTCGACGCCGACAGCGCCGAGGACGCGGCCGACCGCGCCGATGAGATGGCCGAGCGTCTCCTGGCCAACCCTACGATCCACGACTACGACATCGAGGTGACCGAGGCAGAATGAGCGTCGCCTCGAAACTGACGGCGATTCGCTGTTCCCACACGGGGTGGCTCGCGTGACCGTCGCCTCGAAACTGACGGCGATAGTCGGTTCCCACACGGGGTGGTCACTGTGACTATCGCCGTCATCCAGTTCGGCGGCTCGAACTGCGACCGCGACTCCGTACAGGCCCTGGAGTCGCTGGGCTTCGACGCCGACCTCGTCTGGCACGAGGACGGCCTCCCCGAGGACGTCGACGGCGTCGTCCTCCCCGGCGGCTTCTCCTACGGCGATTACCTCCGTGCCGGCGCGATGGCCGCCCGCTCGCCCATCATGGCCGAGGTCCGGGAGGCCGCAAGCGAGGGCACGCCGGTGCTTGGCATCTGCAACGGCGCACAGATCGGCTGCGAGTCGTCGCTGACTCCCGGCGCGTTCACGACAAACGAGAGCGCCCGGTTCCAGTGTGAACACGTCCGCCTGCGCGTCGAGAACGCCGACACCCCCTGGACCAGCCAGTACGAGGCCGGTGAGGTCGTCGAACTCCCGATCGCCCACGGCGAGGGGCGCTACGAGATTCCCGACGACCGTCTGGACGAACTCGAAGCCGAGGGCCGGGTTCTGTTCAAGTACTGCGACGAGAACGGCGAGGTCACGCCGGAGGCGAACCCGAACGGCTCGAAACACAGCGTGGCCGGCGTCACCGGCGAGGACGAGCACGTCGCCGTCATGATGCCCCACCCCGAGCGGGCGACGCTTTCGGACCTGGGTCGGGTCGACGGCCGAGGCGTGCTCGAGGGCTTCGCCGAGTAGCGCCGGCAGGTTCGGCTGTTACCGCGGTAGTTTCACAGGAGACACGTCAGTGTAGCCGCGCCGCTCTCCGAGTTCGTTTCAAAGGGGAGGGACCAGCGGAGCGTGTGACATAGCCCGGCGGTCCCTAAACCGAGTTTGGTGGTCAAGCCGTATAAATACGTGCTTACCGAGGTGTAAGTGTAATCTGCAGTTACAGTTGACGAGCGCGGCTATCAGGGCCGGCTGACCCGCAGTGATGGACCCGGTCTTCGGGGACCGTCAGCCCGACCATCTCACCCACCGACGGCGGGTCATCGGCGAAGGCGTTGACCGTGACACCGTCAAAGGAGAGCGTTACTCTGTTCGTCGCATCTTCGCGGACGACCCGTTCGACGGAGGCCTGTATCTCGCCGGAGTCACCGATCGTGATAGCCTCGGGTCGTATCGCAGCGTGGCCGTTGCCGTCGCCGTCCGCCGAGACGCTCCCGTTCAGCAACCGCCGCAGAGACGGGGCCGACGAGATATCGACGGTGTTGGCGCCGGTGAACTCGGCGACCATCGGCGACGCGGGTCGTTCGAACACGTCCTCGGGCGTTCCGGTCTGGACGATTTGGCCATCGCGCATCACCGCGATACGGTCGGCAAGCGCCCGGGCTGTCGTCCGGTTGTGTGTGACATACACCGATGTCACGTCGGCGAGCACGTCTGCCAGGTCGTCTCGCAGGGCCTGGCGAGTCGGGACGTCCAGCGCCGCGAGTGGTTCATCGAGCAACATGACTGCCGGCTGGATAGCGAGTGCCCGAGCGAGCGCCACCCGCTGTTTCTCCCCACCCGACAGCGTGGGCGGGTACCGGTCCGAGAGGTGACTCACACCCAGTTCAGCCAGCAGCGCGTCGGGGTCGCCCGTCTCGTCGTGATACTGGGTTCCGTACGCCACGTTCTCCGTGACAGTCATGTGCGGAAAGAGGGCGTAGTCCTGGAACACGAAGCCGAAGTCGCGCCGTTCGGGCGGCAGGTCGGTGAGCTGACGGCCGTCGAACCCGACGAACCCGTCGTGTTCGTGGAAGCCAGCCACGGTTTCAAGCAGGAGGGTCTTGCCGCTCCCGCTCGGCCCCAGAATCACCAGGCTCTCGCCCGGTTGAACTTCGATTTCGGCGTCGACAGTGAACGCTTCGGCCCCGTCGGCCGTGAACGTCGATTCGACAGCGGCGTGTAGTCCGTTCACGGCATCCCCCCTGTGGCCGAGTTGTCGTCGGTGAGATACCTGACGATGAGGAAGATGACGGCCGAGACGGCAAGCAGGAGAAACGCGACGGCACCGCTCTCGGCGAGCCCGCCCTGGAGGTAGGTGTTGTAGACGAACACCGGCGCGTGCTGGGCGGTGACCTCGCCGCCCTCGAGCGGGTAGAAAAACGACACCGAGTAGGCGACGACGGCGACCGCGCCGAACTCCGAGACTGCGCGGGCCCAGGCGAGGACGCCGCCGGTGACCATCCCCCGGAGAGCCAGGGGGCCGGTGACCCGGCGGAACGTCGCCCACTTGTTCGCGCCGTGGATTCGCGACGCGTATTCGAGTCTGGTGTCGATAGCCTCGAAGGACTCGCGCGTCGCGTTCACGGCGTAGGGGGCCGAGACGAACGTCATCGCGAGCACCATTCCGGTCATCGTTCCGAGCACGGAGAACTGGGGGAACGCGCCGCCCTGTCCGAACCCGAACAGGATGAGGATGCCCGCGACCGAGTGCGGGACGACCAGCGGGAGGTCCACGAGGCTCTCGACGAACGGCTGGCCCGGGAACCCCTCCGCGAGGAGATGGGCCAGTGGCACACCGAGAACGAGGCTGAGAACGGCCGCGAGCAGCGGCCCGTACACCCCGAGATAGAGCACGCGGTGGACGCCCGGGTCCGTCGCCTTCTCCGCGACGAGGGAGGGGTTCTGCCGGGCGACGAAGAGAAACAGCGGGAGCCCGAGCGCGACCGTGAGGATACTCCCGACGGTCGCCGTCGCGACGGTGAACGAGGAGCCATCAAGGACGTAGGCGGTGACGGCGGTGCTGCCGACCATGAAGTACGCGTACCAGGTCGGCCGTCCGTAGGTGTAGGCCCCGGCGAACGCGACCGCCTGTAAGGCGATGAAGGCGACGACGAGCGGTCGCGTGCCGACACGTTCGCGAACCAGCCGGGTGTCGGTTTCAGTTGCCATCGTGTAGTGTCTGGTGGTTGGGGGTCATCGGGGAGGTCCGACCGCTTACAGCTCCAGCGGGCCGAGGTTGCTCTGTGCGCTGGCGACGTCCATCACGCGGTCGGGGACGGCGTCTTCCCCGCTGGCCGGGACGACGATGGGGTCGACCGGGACAAGCCCCTGGTTCTCCAGGATGGAGCGACCCGCGTCGGTCGCGAAGTACTCGACCCACTGGGCCCCGCGTCCGGGTGCTTCGGCGACGCTCGGAACCGTGACTCCGTAGGCGATTGGCGCGCCGGTGAAGGTCCCGCTGCCGGTCTCGACCTCCGCTTTCGCGTAGTGTGCCGCGTACTCGCTGGTCGCCTGCGAGAGGTCCACCTCCTGCTGGAGGTCGATGAATGGCTTGCCGGACGTACTGGAGATGGACTGGTAGTACATCACGTAGTCCAGTTCGCCGGACTCCAACTGGCCTTCGAGGTTCGTCTCCGTGCCCGTCGGCACCACTGAGTTGTCACGCAGGGCCTGGTAGGTCGACTCGTCGTAGAGCCGTTCCCCGTTGAACTCCTCCTTGCCGAGTTGCTGTGTCATGACCGCGCGGTAGCCGCCGGGGTCGACGGCCGGGTCGGAGTGCCCGATAGTGACGTCGTCCCGGGTCAGCACCTCCCACCAGTTGTCTTTCGAGATGTCTCCCGCGCCGGGCGAGTCCTCTCGGTACTGAATCGACATCGAGTTGGTCGTAAAGATGGCGTACCAGTCCCCGTAGTCGGGGAGGATGCGGTTCCGGATGAGCCTGAAGTCCGAGACGCCGAGCACGTCGGCCGACCGCCCCTGCTGGGTGATTTTCTGTGTCGACGCGACAGAGCCCTTCGCTTCTCGGTTGACATCGACGCCGTACTCGTCCTCGAACGACGGTTCGGCCTCGCCGAACGGCGGTGCGAGGCTCCCCGCGTGGAATATCGTCATCGAATCCGCCATCGACGACTCGGTCGGCGTCGACTCGGTCGTCGAGTCCGCCGTACTGGTTCCACCGCCGCTCGAATCCGTCGAGCCGCCTGACTCGGCGTCGCCGCCGTCACTACCGCCGCCACACCCCGCGAGCGCGGTCAGCGTCGCGGCACCTGCGCCAGTCAGAAACGCTCTCCGTGTCGTTCGTTGCCTGGAAGTCCCGTCGGAGTTCGACCGTTGTGTCATAGTCGATACTTCCCCTTCTATCGTGATAGTCATAAAATCTTTGACCACACTCCACCTCGCGTTCGTATGGACGCGACTGCGGACGTGGAAGTGCAACTGGGCCAGGGCGACGTGGCGCTGACGGCCCGCGACCGGCGGCTCCTGCAGGCGGTCGCCGCCCACGGGTCCCTAAACAGCGCCGCCGAGGCGCTGGGCCGGTCCTACGCCCACGCCCAGCGCCGTATCGTCGAACTCGAAGACGCCTTCGGCCCGCTGGTCGACAGGAGTCGGGGCGGGAGCGGCGGCGGCGGCAGCGAACTCACGGACACCGCCGAGCAACTGCTGGCTCGGTTTCAGCGGCTGCAGGCCGAGTTCGACGGGGTGGCGACGGCAGAGGAGACGGTCCTCCGAGGGACTGTCGTGGACCGCGACGGCGAACTGGCGACCGTCGAGACGCCGCCGGGGACGGTCCGGGCCATCGTCGATACCGAGGCGAGTCCCGGCGACGCGGTGGAGGTCGGCATCCGCGCCGACACGGTGACGCTGAACGCGCCGCCCGAGGCCCCGGAACCGACGGGGACGAGCGCGCGAAACCAGTTTGCGGGCACCGTCGAGCGTATCGACGAGGGCGAGTCTATCGCGCTGGTCGCGCTGGCTGTCGGCCCGGACACGACGCTGTCTGCGCTTGTGACCGACACGAGTCTCCACAAACTCGACATCACCGCTGGCGCGGAACTGGTCGCGTCGTTCAAGGCGACCGCGACCGTCGGCGTTCTCCCCGCTATCGAGCAGTCAGAAGAAGACGGGTCGTGAGAACGCCGCCTTTCACTACCGAGACCGGCGACCCGCTCAGAAACCCCAGCTCGAGGGTAGCAGCTCGGCCTGGCATGCGCTACACGCAACCATCCCGTCGTTATCGATGCACTGGCGACGCTCGCCACACAGCTCGCACGTCATGACCGTGCCACGGGTGTTGAACCCGTGCTGGTCGTGGTCTCCGTTCGGATGCCCGGTCGTGGTCATTATCGAACAAGCGTAGGCGCGAGAGACGGATAAGGGTTGGTCGACAGTCTGTCACAAAGTCACTCACAGATCGTCGGTTCGACGGCGCTACCGAGCGAGCGGGAGCGAGTAACTGCGTTCGCGTTCGACGACGGCGTCCCACGTCGCCTCGCACGCACAGCTCACCTGCTCGAACACCGACGGGTCCTGCCGGAGACCGAAGTCCTTGATTGCGCGCTGGACCCTGTCGTCACACTCGCCGCAGTTGTGCGGGCCCCGGTCGCTGCCGTGTCCGACCGGGTCCGAGACGACGATGACGTCCTCTTCAGCCGTGGATTCCAACACC
The DNA here is from genome assembly GCF_032027985.1 of Haloarcula sp. 1CSR25-25. Classification (NCBI taxonomy): domain Archaea; kingdom Methanobacteriati; phylum Methanobacteriota; class Halobacteria; order Halobacteriales; family Haloarculaceae; genus Haloarcula; species Haloarcula sp. 1CSR25-25. Next base: position 79,550 of record NZ_JAHYBW010000002.1, on the reverse strand, counting down.
TCGGCGACCGACCAGAGCCACGGCGGCCGGTAGCCGCCGTCGTGGTACAGTTCCTCGACCATCGTGTACCGCTGGACGTTACAGGGGTTCATCGAGACGGTGTGACAGCCCTCGACGGCCGCGCACCGACGCACCGACCGCTTCATATCTTCGACGGCCTCCGACTCCGAGAGGAAGGGCGGCTTCATCAGCAGGTAGGCCTTGACGCCGGCACCGGCCGCCTGTGCCGCCTCGGCGGCGTCCTCGAAGTCGGCGAAGTCGAAGTACTTGTTCACACAGTCGTGTCGGACACGGTCGGTCGCCGTCTCTAGGCCCACCGCCACGTCCGTCTCCAGGCCGGCGTCGACGAAGTCGCCGACCGTCTCCTCGTCGACGAAGTCCGGCAGCGACTCGACCACGATGCGCTCGCGGTCCGCGAACGTCTCGGCGACGGCCCGTCGCGTCTCCGCCGGGACCTCGCGCTCGTCGAGGAAGCTCCCCGAGGTGTATATCTTGATGAGGCCGCTCTTCCGGTCGCTGTTCTCGGCCTCGTGGTCCAGACAGTGCTGAATCTGGGCCATCAGGTCCTCATGGGCGACGCTGCCGCCCTCGACGCTCTCGGCGACGTAGCCACACATCGTACAGCCGCCGGCACGCGCCCACCGGCACCCGCCGGTGTTCAGGATGATAGTCAGGCTCTGGTAGACGCCGTCGGGGGTGTTGTCCTCGTCGAGCCACACGCGGGTCGGCTCGCGAGGGTCGTAGGTCGAATCGTTGCGCGACCGGATGTCACGCATCACGGAGTTGTGGGCGTCCATGCCCTTGCCCTCCTCGTAGACCTCGGGACTGGGCTTGCTCATTGGGGCGAGGTAGCCGATGAGCGCGTAAAGCCGCTTCGTTACCGCCGAGACGGTGGGTCCGTTCGGTCCGGCGGCGAGCCGGGCCGTCGGGCCGCGAGCCATGCCAGCCCGGCCAGAACGGCTCCGACCGCGTTAGCCACCAGGTCAGCGCCGCTCACCCCACGCGACGGAACGAGGCCCTGCAGGAGTTCCACCCCGGCCCCGTAACAGATAGCAATCGTCACGAGCACTGCGACCGCGGTCACCTCACGGGCCTGTCGTCCCCACGCGAGCAGGACCGCCAGTGTGCCGTAACTCGCCGCGTGAACCCACTTATCCAGCGTGATACCGAGGAGCGCGGGGACCTGCTCGCCCGCCCCTTCGGGAACCGGGAGAAGCGAGGTGGCAAGTAACAACAGAGAAAACCCGACAGCGGGCAGGTACCGTCGGCGTCCCGACCAGTCCATACCCCCGGTTGCCCCGCTCTGCGGATAAGTCGCGCGGTCTGACAGGAACGCCTATGGCATCGCTCTCGATAGCCAAGCAAGGAGTCTACTGCTCGTCGACGTGACGCATCTGGACGGCGATACCCCGCGTCGAGGACCGCATCTCCGGACCGCTCATCTGGGCGCGGCCGACGCCGAAGGCCGCATCGCCCCGGATCACCACGTCGTCGCCGACCCGGATGTCGTCGCTGGCGTCCGTGATTCCCGGCGCGAGCACCGAGCCGTGGGGGACGAACGGTTCGATTTCGACGGTTTTCGTCGGCACGTCGCTCTCGACCCAGCGGCGGGCCCCGGCAGTCGTCAGTGAGAGGACGCCGTACTGCTGGGCCAGCGCCGCCAGTTGCTCCCCGTCGGCGTCGTCGGCGCGCAGTTGCGGATACCGGCCCTGCGTCGAGAGGTCCTCGAACAGTTCGTCGCCTGCACCGGTACCGAACTGGTAGTCGGCGACGGCGCGGATAGTGTTGTGTTCCCGTTCCCGCTTCGGGTAGCGGTCCCAGCCCTCCAGTTCGGCGGCGAGGTTGCCGAGCGAATCCGCCGTTGTCGGGTGGTCGGTGACCGTGTAGGTGAACGCCCGGCCCAGCGAATCGGCCACGCGCTCGCAGATGTCACGGTACCCTTCGCCGGGTACGTGGGCGATAATCTCCGGGTAGTCGGTGCCTTCTAAATAGCGTTCGAGCACGCGGCTGACGAACTCGATCTCGGTGGCGGTCCAGTCCCCCGTCACCACGGAGTCGTAGTGCTGGGCGGGGTAGGTGAGTTCGAGTTCCTGTGGGACGACACCGATAGGCGAGGTCATCGAGACGACGTGGGCGCGCCACGTAATCGCGTCGTGGTACTGCTTGTGGCTCTGGGAGTCGCTGTAGGGTTTCCGCGCCGAGCACGGGACCAGCACGAGCGGGCGGTCGTCGAAACGCGGCACGTAGCGGTCGGTGACGCGTTCGGCGAAGCGCTGTATCTCGACGCGACGCAGCGAGTCGTCGCTGGCCGCCGAGAGGTCGGCCCGCCGGATGAGCGGCGTGCGCTCCTCCAGGTAGCTGTACTGCTGGTCCAGCCGTCGGAAGGTCGCGGTGAGCCAGTTGTCCTGTCGAGCCTGGCCCTCGACGTAGTCCCGAAGGCGACCGTCACGGATGCGGCGGCGGACGCGCCGGAGTTCCGCGGCGAGCGCGTTGACGTTGTGTTCGACGCAGTCCTGGCGGTCGAACGCCTCGCGTGGCTGCTGGCAGGCCGGACACGCACACGGCAGTTCGTCGAGGTCTTCGAGGAAGTACGCCTCGTCGGTCGTGAGATACCGTCCCTCGGTCCCGCGGACGACGGCGCGGTCGGGGTCCACGAGGTCGACGCCGGCGTAGACGAGCGTCGCGACGTTACGCGGCGTGGCGACGCCGGGCAGGTACAGCGCCGTGTCGGCGGGGATGGCGTCACGGACGGTCGTGACGGCGTCGACGAACGCCGCCGCGTGGCCGACGTAGCCGGGCGCGCCAGCGAGCACGTAGGCGTCACTGCCGTGGTCGGTTGCCGTGTCCGGCGAAACGACGGCCGCGCTCGGGAACGCGACGTCGGGATAGTCGACCGCGAATGCGTCGGCGACTTCGTCCGGCGTTCCGGCGGGGAACCCGCGGTGGGGCAGGACGGTGAGCAGCGAGTCGTCGCCTGCGGGGGCGTCCCGCTCGGTGGGCCAGCGGCTTCCGGCGTCGTCGAGGACGTGCCGGCAGTCGCCCGGCGTCGCTGTGTCCACGTCGTCGACCAGCGCCGGCGTCGTCACGGAGTCGGCGAGGCGCACCTCACCCACTCGCGCGGCGCTGTCGCGCTCGTGGACCTCGAAGTAGTCGGTCATGCAATGGCGTCAGCCACGCGCAACCAACTATCTTGCCTTTGTGCCACCGCCGTCGGTAGCGACCGGAGATACCGTACGTCGTCCCGGGCCACAGTTATGTGTGCGTGGGTGTCACGGACAGACTGCTATCCGCTGATTAGCTGGGTCCTAACTAAATCTACAGAGGCGGACTGACTGTCCGTGCAGCGACAGACACGACGAGACGTGTTGCTCGCCCTTTCGGGGACAACCGCGGCGTTGGCGGGATGTTCGACCGGCTTCCCGTCAGGGGATTCGGACACGGGGGCCGCGTCGGAGGAGACGGAACCAACACCGACGGACCGGGCATCCGAAGCGACCTTCGAAAGCAGGCCCGCGATGTTCGTCCATCTCGACACACTGGCTGCGATACAGTCCCGCGTCGAGAGCGGTGACAGCCCGTGGACCGGGGCCCACGAAGCCTTCATGAGCGATGTCGAGAGCGCGATGTCGGCCGCTCCGGAGAGCGTCACGGACAACGGCGACGGCCACGAGTTCAAATCGAAGGGCCCCGACGACCCCGCGGCACGCAAGGACTACGTCGCCGCCATCAGAACCGGGGACCGGATCCGTGACCTCGGCCTCGCCTACCAGTACACCGGCGCGGACCGGTACGCCGAGAAAGCCGTCGAACTATTGGATCACTGGTTCCTGAGCTCGGAGACCTACATGGCCCCTGTGAAGACAAACAGCATCGAACAGTACATCACGCTCCCGAAGATGTGGTGGGGTGCCGAACTCGTTCGCGGTCACGAGGCGTGGACCGGCGACAGCGTCGGCACCGAGGCCGGCCTGCAGGAATGGATCCGCACCTTTCTGGACGACGTGGGCCACGACATTCCGACTGCGATGGGCCAGCAGAACATCTTCAACTGGCAGGAGATGACCCACGCCGCCGGTGCAGTGTATCTCCGGGACTGGGACCGGTTCCGGGAGGCCATCCAGCACAACCGCGAAGACGGCTTCAACCAGCTCAGAGAGGACGGGCTGCTGGAAAACGAAATCACTCGCGCGACGAGTCTGGCGTACTCGCTGTACGCCGCAAAGGCACTGGTCACCGGTGCGGAACTCAGCCGGCTCTACGCCGACAGACTCGACGGACCCACGCTGTACGAGCACCAGAAGTTCGACGGTGACAAGGGGGCCATCGAGCGGATTCTCGACGCCCACGCGCCCTACGTGGCCGACCCGGAATCCTGGGAGGCGCTGGGCGAGGACGACCCCGAGCGGTTCAAAAACGTACACGGCTTCCCCGCCAGAAAGCAGGAGGCCGCCTCCTCGCTGTACGAGGTAGCCTACTCGTACTACGAGAAAGACCGGTATCTGGAGGCGCTGACACAGAGCGGTCAGCCGGTGAAGAACGTCCCGACCTACGCCGCACTCCAGCAGGAAGCGATCAACAACCCCGACCGGCCCCACCGGGACGAGCGCATCCTCGGTTGGACGACGTTCACGCACGGCGAGCGGTTCCGGCTCGAGCTGTAGAGCGGCCATCAGGCGGCACCGACAGCCACACCACCACGTTTTGGATGCCAGCGGCCACAGGACAGGTATGGACGTTGTCGTGACCGGCGGCCGGGGCAGTTCCGGCCGCTGGATCGTCGACCGGCTCGCGGGACCGCATGACGTGACAGTACTCGACCGCTCCCTCCCCGGCGACGGGGGCCATCCGGCCGTCGAGTACCGGGCGCTCGACCTGACAGACGCCGGGAGCGTGTTCGACTCGCTCACCGCCATCGACCCCGACTCGGTGGTCCACTGGGCGGCGATTCCGGTGGCCGGGACCCACCCCGGGGTGGACCTGTTCCGGAACAACGCGCTGGCGGCACACACCGTCCTCTCGGCGGCCGGCCGCGTCGGCGCTGACGTGGTGCAGGGCTCCTCGGACGGCGCGTACGGCTTCTTCTTCGCCGAAGAGACGCCCGTGCCGGACGAACTCCCGATTACGGAAGCGCACGCGCTCAGACCCGAGGACGACTACGGACTCTCGAAGGTCGTCACCGAGGAGACCGGGAAGACGATTGCCCGCCGGGACGGCGTCTCGGTGGCGTCGATTCGCCCGTCGTGGATACAGACCCCCGGGGAGTACCCCTGTCGGGACGAGGAGTACGTCGACGACCTCGCGGCCGGTGCGGGCAACTACTGGTCGTACGTGGACGTGCGGGACGTGGTCGACCTCGTCGAGGCCGCGCTCACGGGCGAGGTCGCGGGCCACGAGGCGTTCAACTGCGTCGGCCCCGACAACGCCCTGGGCCGGCCGCTGGTCGAACTCATGCGCGAACACTACGGTCGCGTTCCGAACGACTGCACGGTCGAAGGGGACGCCGCGGCGTACGCGACAACGAAAGCCACGGACCTGCTGGGCTGGGAACCGACCCGGTCCTGGCGCGAGGCGGCCGACGAGGACGTGGACGCCCCGACGGTCTGACGCCGATACGTCAGTCTCTCGCGTGCAGGTCCCGCAGGCGGACGCCCTCGGGTACGCGGTCGAGCGCCGTCGCCGGCCAGTCGTCGTGGACCAGCGTGAACGACACCTCGGGATGGAGTTCGACCAGCCGCCGGACCCCTGTGGCCGCGGCCTCGCAGGCCGCCCGGTCGGTCCGGTCCGGGACCTCCGCAGTCAGCGGGTAGGTGTCTGCGAGTTCGCGCGGATACGGGCCAAACGGGGGCAGGACGCCCCAGGTCTCGTCGTACTGTGTGCTCGAACTGCCTTCGGTCAGCAACACGTCGTCGCCCTCGACCGGGAGCCGCTCCAGTCGGTCCTGGTGGCGTCGGACCTCGGGCCGGCGGGCGCTCTCGTTCGAAGTGTAGAAGAAGGCGTCCTTCGAGACGGGGTCGGTCCGTTCGAGTTGCGCGGCGTGGTCGAGCAGCGCGCGGTAGCCGTCGAGCATAGCCGGATGGCCGCGGGCGCGGCTGTCCACCAGTTCCATGAGGTTGCCCGAGCGGATCGCCTGCTTGACCGTCCGGATTTCGCCGTAGGTGACATGGAGGTTGTGCCGCGCGAGCAGTTCCTCGCGCTCGTCGGCGTCCATGGCGGTGAGTTCCGCCGGCGTGTGGTCGGTGCAGACGGGACAGTGACACGGGAAGTAGGTCAGTTCCGCGAGCAGTTCCGTCCCCTGGACCGTGAGATAGCGGTCGTCGCGGGCGTACAGCGCGTACGCCGCCGAATCGAACAGGTCACAGCCAAGCGCCGCCGCCATCGCGAACATCATCGGGTGGCCGGCGCCGAACAGGTGGACCGGGCCGACCTCCCCCAGCCCGCGCTTGCAGGCCGCGACGACGTCGGCGAGGTCGGCGTAGCGGTACTCGTTCATCAGCGGGACGACGGCCCCGAGCGGAAACACATCGAGTCCGGTAGTGACGGCATCCGCGGCGGCGCGCTCCCGGAGGTCCGGGTAGGTCGACCCCTGGACCGGCGCGCTGACGAGCATCTCGCCGGTGTCGACGGTCATGGCGTTTTCGAGCCGCTCCTGTGTCGTGGCCAGTTCCTCGGTCGCCCGCTCGCGGTCCACGTCCGGCGGCGTCGGGATGTCCACCGGCGTGCCGATGTCGGAGCCGATCTCGTGTTGAAACTGCAGTATCTCCTCGGTGGTCACGTCGATGTCGCCGTACTCGGCGAGCTGGAAGGACCCGGAGTCGGTCATGATGGCGCCGTCGAACCCCAGCAGGTCGTGCAGGCCCTGTTCAAGCACCGGCTCGCGGAGGTCCTCGGAGCCGTGCAGGATGTAGCTGTTCGTGATGAGTATCTCCGCCCCGAACTCCGACGCCAGCGTCGCCGGCGCGACCGTCTGGACGTGGGGGTTGACCACCGGCAAGATGGTCGGCGTCTCGACGGTGACGCCGGCCCGTGGCACCGTTAGCTCGCCCAGCCGGCCCGCTGCGTCGTACTGGCGGACCTCGAAATTCGTCATTACACGTCGTCGTCGGCCGGCGCGCCTAAGGGTTGTGTTCCCCCACGAGCGCACACGTAGGGCAAGAGCACCTGCTGTGAACAGTCAGAACAAGACGAGTCGAGACCGCGACAACGGGCCGGCAGACGCCCCGACCGGCAGCGCGACGTTACTCGTCGGGTCGTTTCGCTCCGCCGGGTACCAGTTTGCGCTCGGGTCGGTGGACCGTCCCCGACTCCTCGTCGGCGACGTAGGGCTGTGAGGCCCGGAACAGGTCGACCACCTCGCCGCGGGACTCGTAGGCGTCGTCGACGAGCCGTTCGAGCAGGTCAGCACGCGAGATCGGGCGGCCGGTCCGACGACGGACAGCGGCCCGCAGTTTGTCCAGTCGGCGCTCGGTCTGTTCGTCGAGTGGAATCGAGGCCATATGTTGATTGGTACCATTTGACAGGATTTCAAACTGTCGGCGATCGCTGTTCGAACAGGGCGTAGTACATGATTCCGACGGCTGACCGGCTGTCCCGGAGCGTGCCATCGCGAACCGACGTGACCAGCGAGTCGAAGTCGGCGGTGTCGACCCGAATCGATTCGTTGTGGTCGAGGTTCTGGTCGCTCGTCGCCTCGCAGTCCCGCGCGACGAGGTAGTGGAACACGTAGTCGGTGTTGCCGTTGGCCGGTTCGCCCGTGTAGAGATGGTCGAACGACCCGGCCTCGTACCCCGTCTCCTCGCGGAGCTCGCGGGCGGCGGCGGCCCGCGGGTCGTCGTCCGCCGCCTCCATCGTCCCGGCCGGGAGGCCGCGGTTGACCCGGCGGACCGGCTGTCGCCACTCCTCGATGACGACGACGTCGCCGTCGGCGGTGAACGGGAGAACGATGACGCTCTCGCCGTGCTGTACGTAGTCGAACTCCCCCTCTGTGCCGTCGGGGAAACGGACGTCCTCACAGACGACGTCGAACCCCGGACAGGCGTAGGCGGTTTCCGCACCGAGCGTCTCCCAGGCGAGTTCCTCGTCCATACCGACAGTGGGGGTCCCACCGGCAAAACCGGTACGGGTCCACGCAAATGCAAGCACCGGACGGATGGGACGCCCCGCCCTTCGTATAAATGGAATGAAACTCTCGAATATCGTCCTCCTGCTCGGTATCGTGTTGTTCGTCCTCCCGGTCCCCGGAACGTTCATCGCCGGGGGACTGGTACTCGTCGCTGGCGGACTGGCCCGGTGGTTCGGGATCTGAGAGCGCGACGGGACGCTACAGTTTGTCGGCGGCCTGGGCCTGCTCGGCCCGTCGCTGGGCCTGTTCGAGGCGGTTCCGGGCCGCGTTCGACAACGGGTCGGACAGCTCGTCGCTGGCCGCTTCGATTCTGGTCGCGACGCGCTGGAGCCGGTCGGAGACGGCCTGGAGTTGCTTGTCGGCGTTCCCGCGGTCGCCGGCCTCGGCGCGTTCAGTCGCCCGCTCGGCGGCCTCGACGACGGCGGCCAGCGCCCGTTCGAGGCCCTGGATAGCGCTCACGGAGCCGCCATCATCGAGGATTCCGTCACTGTCGTCCATCTGTTCGGCGACCGATTGCCGCGTCTCCTCGGCGATGTCGGCGAGGAACGACGCCAGCGAGGCTTTGCCGGTCCGGGGCCGTTCGATTTTTGCGGCAGTGTCGGCTCCGGGGTCCGGGTTCACCCGGAACGCGCCGACCTCGTCGTCGGTGTCCCGGACCTCGGTCGTGTACGCGCCGCCGCCGTGGATGTACACGGCGTCGGGTTCCGAGAGCGGGGCGTCGTACAGCCGACCGGCGAAGTCGTCTTCGACGGCGAGGTCGGTGAGGTCGCTGTCGGCTCCCGACGGGTCGACCTCGAGGCGGGTCGCGTTCTCCCGAGCGACGAGTGGGAGCTCGCCGTCGACGCCGGCTCTGGTCGGCCCGTCGGCTGTCTCCGCGTCGGGGACAGACACCGTTTCGCTGTGTGGCGCGACGCCGGCGCCGTTGACCGTGAACCGGTGCTCGCCCGCGGGCACGTCCTGTACGACGGCCAGACCCGCAAAGGTCGGGACGGCCTCGGGGTCGCTCTCCAGCAGGGCGACAGACTCGACGGTGGTGTCCTCGGTCGTGAGCCCTTCCCCCTCGGGCGCGTCGTCGGTCGAGACGGCCTCCGAGATGCTGGCGACGACAGTCCGTATCTCCGCCGGTGCGCCGATGGCGTCGTAGCGCTCGGCCAGCGCCGCCCGGTGGTTCGGCTCCGAGATGTCCGCGGCGGGGTTCTCGTACCGTGGCTGGTCCCAGGGGGCGCCCGTCGTCGTGATGTGGCCCGAGACGGCGTCCTCGGCGAACTCGGGCACGGCGAACTCGAAGCTCAACTGCGGCCCGGTGAAATCGGCGATGTGTTCCAGTTCGCTGCTCGACACGAGCTCGTATTCGATGTCCGGGTCGGCCTCGCCACGGTCGGTGTGCTGGAAGACGAGCCCGGTCTCCCGCGTCGGCAGGTCCGTCGGCGGTCGGGTGAGACTATCGAAGGAGCGGATAGTGAGCGACTCGGGGACGAGGTCCTCGCGGCTGACCGACGGCAGCCGCTCGTGTTCGTACAGCGGCGCGCCCTCGTACTCCGGCACGAGGTACGGGAGCCGGGAGCCCTCGTCGCGCGGGAGCCCGTAGGCGACGGGGATCTCCGCGAGGTCCTCGATCGTCTCGATGGCGCTGTTCGTGATGTCCGCGAACCGCTCACCTTCCGGCAGCCGGGTGAACCGGTCGCGGACGTCGTTGACCGACAGCGCGCTGGAGTGTGAGCCCAGTTCCGAGAGGATTCGCGGGACCATCTCCGGGTCCGGGTCGAGGAACTCGTTGTTGGGTACCTTCCGGGAGTGGGAGCTGGCGACATACAGCTGTGGCTCCTCGGTCTCCGTGTCGACGAACACGTGCAGGACCTCCCAGTCGTGCCAGTGGAAGTTCGTCGTGAACTGGTCGAACGCCGAGTAGAACCAGTACTGGACGGCGGCAAGCGGCGAGCTCTCGTACTCGACGACGTGGTAGAACGCCGTCGGGTCCGGCGGCTCCCCGTCGGTCATCCGCTCGTGATACCCGTCGAAGGCGTCGAACCCATCGACGACGGTCTCCCCGTCCTGTTCGCTAGTGTACGGCCGCGGGTCCGTCGGGAACCACGGCTCTGCCCGGTCGAAGTACAGCGTCGGCGCGAACCGCCGCGCGAGTTCGTCGGCGCGCTCGCCCTCGACTGTCGAGGCCGCGTCGTCGCTTTCGCCTTCCAGCGCCGAACAGCCGGCGACGGACGCGAGGCCGGCCCCGGCGACCGTCTGCAGAACCGCACGACGGGACACCGCTTCCCGGTCGGTCATCGATACCCCGTCGTTTCGATACGTCCTCGGACAGCGCAACCCGGCGCTGTCTCCGAGCCCAATAATTCCATACACTGTTCAACGAATCACGGAGGAAAACCCTTCTGGCAACCCCCGCAGTGCGCCGTCAGTACTGCTCGAACCCTGCCGTGTCCAGGTAGTTGTGCGCGACAGTGATCGAGTGGTCAGCGTGGAGAGCCCGGGGCCCGAGCGAGACGCGCTCGTCCGCGCGGTCGGCCAGCAGCGTCGCCTCCTCGTCCCGGAAGTCGTGATGGTCCGAGAGGACGAACACCGGGTCCGACGGCGGCGCAACGTCGACGATGGGGTCGCCGTCCTCGTGCAGTTGGACGACGGGGCCCCGGCGTGCCGCCTCGTCGAGCGTCCCTTCGAATCCCCGTCGCGTGAGGGACACGCCCGGCGAGGTTTCGACCGGCACGTGCCCGATGGCTTCCTCGCGCTCGTCCAGGGAGTTCCGTATCAGCGCCGCCGTGGACCGCTCGTCCGGGTTCAGCCGGCGGAGGTCGCTCCCCTCGAATGTGACGGTGTACTCGTCGGCAAGAACCAGGTGGACCCGCACGTCCTCGCGGATGGCGTGGCTCAGGAAGAACGCGCTGGTGACACACCGGCAGAGCACGTCGAGCCGGCCGGCAGCGCCGGCCAGGTCGTCGAGCGAGAACTCCGGCGTCGTCGGGGCGTCGTGGCCGATGATGACGAACTGGCGCATACAGGGTCGAGGCCGGTCGGCGACTTACGTGCATCGACAGCCGAGCGGCGGTCGGCCGGTTGTTCGGACGGCGAAGTAGCTGATTGCGGGTCTCACAGTTCGGCAACCGAGGTGAACAGCCGGTTGGCCCAGTCGGCCTCCGCTCGCGGCGTCGGGCCGTCGCCACCGTGCTGGATTGCCCGTGCTTCGCGACGGACTACCGGCGTATGTGTGTCGTGGGTCGAGTACGACGACGAGAGCCGCGTTGTGACGGTCTCACGGACTGCACTGGCGGTCGCGCGGGCCGCGTTCCGCAGGTCGGTGAGCGCCCCAGCCAGCATCGGCAGGTCGTACGGGGAGTTGGGGCCGTAACCGTGGCGGTGGTACCGGAGCGACTGTGTCCCGATGTCGACGGTGAGGTGACCGCTCTCCCCGGCAAAGACGACGCGCCGACGGTCAGGCACGTTCGAGTGGTGCTGTATTGTACAGGCGACCTCGTCGGCCGTCACGAACGAGACGGCGATCCCGTCGAACGCGACCCCGTCAGCCGCCGCGTGACACTGCCGAATGTCGACCGAAGCCTCGTCCGCGGGGTAGCCCGCCCCGCGCAACCCGACGTAGATGGGGTGGACGATCCCCTCACCGAACTCGCCGCCGGGGAGGTCGAGCACCCAGTCCCCGCGGCCCGGAACCGTCGGGTCGATGTCCTCCGCCCAGTGGACAGAGACGCCGTGGAGCCGCCCGATGTCGCCGCGGTCGACACGTCGGAGCGCGGTCTGTAGCGGCCGGTAATACACCTGGTTGTGGACGACCGTCGCCCGAACGCCAGCCCGGTCCGCGGCAGCGGTGAGGCGTTCGAACTCCTGTCGGGTAGCGACGAACGGTTTCTCGACCAGGACGTGGACCGACGCGTCGATACACGCCATCGCGAGGTCGAAGTGGGTCTGGAGCGGCGTACAGACGTGGACCCAGTCGACTGCTTCGGACGCCAGCAGCCGCTGTAACTCGGTGTATCCCGACACGTCCCACGCAGCAACGGCGCGCTCGACCTGTTGTGAATCGATATCAGCAACAGCGGTGAGTACGGCATTGGGGGTGCTTTCGATTGCGGTTTTGTGCCACTGTGCGACCTCGCCCAGGCCGAGTATTGCGGTCCGTAACATAGTTGCTTTTTAATGAGGAGACGCGCCGATAGATTCGTACTAAGACGATCGTGTCACGTTCAGTGGTCAGTCCGGTCGTACCCACTGTCGTCGAGGTACTCCAGTGCGCGGGCAAACGCTTCATCGGCAGTGTCTGTCGCTTCGAGATGGGTCCACTCGCCAGATGGTGTGGCCGTGTACACGTCGAATCCGTCGTCGCGATACTCGTGTGATTCTACGTACAGTTCCCGTTCGACGGTTCCGCTATCATCGACGAGGAGCCAGATACCGAGTTCTTTCCCCCCTTCGAGGTCGCGGCGGCGGTCCCAGCGCATAACTGAGACTATGACCGGCACAGTTGTAACCCTACTGTCAGGCTCCGGTCGAACTCCTCGTCGCGAGCCCGGGCCGTTGCCCGCCGTGCCTACTTCCGCCTGCAGTTCGAACCGACGGTATGCCTGTGCCAGACTTCGACGAGTTCGACCACGAGACGCACATGCAACGCGCCTTCGAGTTGGCCCGGACGGCTGTCGACCGCGGCGACCGACCCTTCGGGTCCGTGCTCGTTCGCGACGACGAGATAATCATGGAGGCGTCGAACCACGTACTCACCGAATCCGACGTGCGCCGCCATCCGGAGCTCCACCTGGCCTACCGCGCGATGCGCGAGTTCGGCCCGGACGAGCGCGCGGAGATGGCGATGTACACGAGCACCGAGCCGTGCCCGATGTGTGCCGGCGGGCTCCGGTACGCCGGCCTCGGCCGGGTGGTGTACAGCGTCAGCAACGACGAGGTGGGCGGTTTCAGCGGCCACGACGAGCCCGTCCGCTCCAGCGAGATTCTCGACGGCGTCACCGACGTCGTCGGGCCGATATGTCAGGCGGAGGGACTGGCGATTCACGAATCCTTCGACTGGTAGGACGGCCCTGGCACCGATTGCAGGAGTCCAATGACTTATTATGTGTGTTTCCTAACTCGTGGTATGAATTCACTTGACACACCTGTCGAGCAGGTGATGACCAAGCCGGTGAAGACCGTCGACCGGGAGCTTGCCGTCCGAGACGTTTCGAAGCTCCTCGCGTCGGAGGCGGTCGGCTCGGTCATCATTGAAACAGAGTACGGACGAGGGATACTCACGAAAACAGACATCATCGACGGCCTCAGCGACGGAATCGACCCGGACACGACACCGGTCGGCGACCTGATGACGACTCCGGTAAGGACCACCGACCCCGGTGCCCCGCTGGAGGAGGCCATCGACACGATGGTCGAGCACAGCATCAAGCGGCTCGTGGTCGACGGGCAGGCCAACAGCGTCGGCATTCTCACGACGACAGACGTGATGCAGGAACTGTCGCCCGACCTGGACCGGGTCGTCGAGATGTTCGCTGAGGGGTGACAGTCCGCGTTCGAGAGGTCGGCGAATCAGGAAGACACGGCTCCGTTGAGACGCTCAGCACAGACACGAACGATGTGCCGGATAGAGAGGGTATGTCACTCACTCGACCGGTGTTTATCTCAGTTCGTTCGCACTCTACCGGCCGGTCAGCAGACACTCGGTGAGAAAGAGACCGACGTGGTCGTTCTGGAGGACGGGGCAGGGCCCGTCGCCACCTCCGGGCCACGTTCTCGCGGCTGTTCGAGTTGCTGTGGGCGGACGAGACGCTCCGACCTACGCTGGCACGACGTCCCCCACGTGTCGGCGCCGTGTCTCCCGGGTGCCGACGGCAAGGAGAACACCCCCGACGAGCGCCAGCAGGCCCGCTTCGGCGGCCGGGGGTACGCCGGCGACGACCTGCCAGCCCGCCCCGACGCCGACGACGAACCCCGCCTGGACGACGAGGACCGCGGCGAGGGCGTACCGGCGGCCGGCGGTCGCGTACAGCGACCCGACGGCCGCCGTCTCGGCGGCGGCGTGCCCGGCGACGACGAGGGCGCCCGCCAGACCGAGCGCCGCATCGGCGGCGTAGACGGTGGCGAGGACGACCCCTTCGAGACCGCGATGAAGCGTCACGGCCCCCAGCGCAGCGTCCGCACAGGTACCACAGTCCGTAATCCCATCCCGGGCGACTGAGACGACACCAACGCCGGCGGCTAGGCCGACGAGGGCCGATGCCGTCGCCTGCGTGATTGCAAGCGCCAGCGCGGCGGCGCCGAGCGCGAGCACGAGAACCGGGAGCGCCGCTCGCCCCGGCGACCATTGAACTCGGCCGTACGCGCCCAAGACGAAACCGCCGCCGAGCAGGCTGACGAGGACGACGCCAGCGACGACAAGCGGGAAGGAAAGTCCCGTCGCGGCGGCTGCCATGCCGTGGGCGGACGCCGGCGTCGACAGCAGGGCGACACCGAACGCGGCGACGGCCGTGCGTCGAGCGAACGAGGTCATTTCCACGGGTTCGGGACGAGGTCGGCCTGTATCTCCGCACCCACCTCGATCCGGCAGTCCGAGCGCGGTTCGGCCACACAGAGCAGGACGTACCCGTCCTGTCGGTGGCGGGGTTTCAACCCCCGCGCGCGGTTGACGTGCGCGAGGTCACCCTCCAGCAGGCGTCCGGTGCAGGTGGCACAGGCACCGTACAGACAGCCGTAGGGGACACCGAGGCCCGCACGCTCGGTAGCGTCGATGACCGTCTCGGCCTCCCGAACCTCGACAGTGGCTTCCCGGCCGTTGCGCCACTCCAGTGTGACCGTGTGGGGCATCGGCGGCTACTGCCAGACGTCGCTGGTACAGTCGCCGCCGGGCCAGCGGATCTCGTGGGCGCGGGCCGGGCCGCCGGGGGCGTCCCCGAAGTCGACAACGAAGTCCTCGTCGAGTTCCAGCCGCCCCTCCTCGGGGTAGACGTCCGCTTTCAGCATCAGCGATCCCCGCTCCCCGATATCCGGGTAGAACTGGTTGTCCCAGCTGGAGAACAGTGAGGAGGTCCAGTAGAGCCGTCGGCCGTCCCGAGAGAGCTGGAGCATCTGCGGCGCGCCCCGGACCTCGCGGTCGTCGACTTCCTGTCGGTCGGCGAAGTTGCCCCCGACCCAGCACTGGTCCACCAGCCGGGGGTTCCCCGTGTCGCTGACGTCGTACATCCGCACGTCGCCGTGGAGCCAGTTCGAGAAGAACAGGTACTGGTCGTCCAGCGAGAGGAGGAGGTCCGTCACCAGGCCGGGGACCGGCATGTCCCAGTCCTCGTGTTCGCGGTTATTGATATCGATGACCTTCTCCCACTCCCAGCTCCCGTCGTCTGCCTCCCAGAAGCGGAGAATGTTCGAGGAGAGTGCGGCGCCGACGTACCCTTCGGTCTCTTCCGGGTTGTGGGGCATCCGGACCTCGAGCGGGATCAGTCCCTCCTCGCCAAAGGAGAGGGTCTGCTGGTGCTCTTTCGTCTCCCAGTCCCAGATGTGGATGCTGTCACCGTACTTGCCGGCCTCCACGTCATCGAGGTCGAAGCCCGGATAGTACGTCTCTGGGGCGGCCCACTCGCTTGAGATCATCACCCCGTGCCGGGGCTGGTACCAGTAGTCGTAGTTCATCTCCATGTCTCCCAGGTCGGCCTCCCAGTGGCCGTCGATGGAGAAGTCGTCCTGGTCGAGCTGGAGGAAGCCACCGGGGAGTTCGCCGTCGGCGTTGCCGAGCATGCTGATCACGATCTTTCCCTCGGGAACGCAGTGAACGGTATGCGGCGCCGAGAGGTCGTGTTCGAACACCTCCTCGGGTTCGATCACCGTCTCGATGACCGGGTTCCGCGGGTCGGAGGCGTCGATGATGTGGATTCGGGAGGAGCGTTGCCCGGGGACGATCAGGTGATCTCGGGTCAACCCCTCGGCGTGACACGAGGACGAACAGGTGTTCCAGCCGAAGTGGTGGAGTTCGTCGCCCTTGTTCGGCATCTCGACGGTGTCGATCAACTCCGCGTATGTGTCGGATTCGGGGTCGACATCCACGACGCCGACGAGGTCGGGGCCGTCCACGTCCATCCCGACTCGGAGTGACATGACGAATGCAGTCTTCTCGCGGTCCGATTCGGTTCGCATCGCCGCCGGCGTTGGATACCCCGGTCCCTCTACATCGTGATGTTCGTGGCCGTGTGCGTCCGTCGACTGACTGCGTTCATCAGAACTCATGCTAGACACTGCCACAGTCACATTGGTAATAGATAATAATTTAGTTGTCGACCGACAACTCACTGCGGATGGGAATCCGTTTGGGGTCGCTGGTGGCGTTCGATCGTGGCGTATCAAGTGGCCGTGGCGAACCGGCTGGCGCATGATGCGGGAATTCACGTTCAGCATCGACTACGAGGCCGACACCGACCCGATGATGGACGTGTTCATAGACCACCCGTCGCTCGTTGCACGGAGCTTACACGGCTGTGTGAACGACGAGGACTTCTGGCGCATCGAGCGTCTCAGTGGTCCGACAGCAGCGCTCGAAGCTGTCGAACGGCTCCACCTTGCGGAGGAGGCACGAACGGAGTCGGTGACCGAGACGGAGTGTCTCACAACGGGACACCACGAGGTCCTGGAGCGAGCCGACGGAGAGCGGGTGTTGTACACGTACGTCGAGCGACTCGGCGGCGGCAAATCAGTCCAGATGCTCGCCGGTCGCTATCTCCCGCGGGGGTCGCTCCTCTGTTCCCGCCGGTCGAAGGGCCGACAGGAGTGGCGCATCCTGATGCGGTCGGACGAGAAGGTCGACCTGTTCTACGACACCCTCAGCGCGAACCTGCGGTCCGAACTCTCGTTCCAGATGGGTCACCTCCGCGACGCGGACCGGTGGGCAGACGACTCGCTCGGGACAGTCTCGCTCGACCCCGACCAGCGGACGGCGTTACGCGCGGCCGCCCGCCACGGCTACTACCGGGCGCCAAGCGAGATTACGCTCGACGAGCTGGCGTCGAAACTTGACATGCCACGGTCGACGCTCTCGTACCGGCTACGACGCGCCGAACAACAGCTCGTCACGGAGTACCTGAACGGCGTGTGAAACAGGCCGTCCAGTCGGTCGACACCCGGGAAGGGACACCCCTGCAGAGAGAAGCGTTCGGCGGGGCCGAAACCACGGTCTATCGACGGAGCCGAAACCACGGTCTATCGACGGATTGGAGCGCCGGAAACGCTACAAACGCCACCAGACCCTCCAGAAAGGGTTTATCCAGAGCGGCGAACCTGTCAGCTATGCGCAGACGCGCCCTCCTCGCGTCGGTCCCCGGTGCGCTGGCCGGGCTTGCCGGCTGCTCGTTCGGTAGCCCGGGGACCGACGAAACCGACGACGTGACGCCTGCACCGCGACCGGGCCAGTCGCCGACGGGGACAGCCCCCGACAGCGCGGCGACGCCCACCGGCGACCCACCCCGGCCCGAAGATCCGACGACCGTCATCGAACTGGAGACGGGGCCACGGACCTACGCCCTCAGTTCCGCAGGGCTGTACACTGCCGACGGGGCGCGAGTCGCGCTCTGGTTCGACCGAACGGCGACGGAGGACTATCCGGCCACGCTCCGCGGCTGGCTCCGGAACGGCAACGAGTTCGGAAACACGTTCAGAATCGAGCGGATTCCGGGGGTCGGACGGACCCACAGCAGACAGCCACGCGGCTACGACCACGAGGCCAGGCTCCATCTGGCACCCACGGCAGACAACGCACTCGCCAACGAAGTCCCAGCACTCAGTCAGACCGAGGAGGGGTACTGGCGCGTCGACGACGTCGGGCCGTGGCTGCCCGACACCCACCAGTTGGCCCCCGGTGAATGGGTCCACCTGGAGTACGCCCTCGTCGGCGAACCAGGTCGGGCCGGGCGGCCGACCGGGACCTACGAGTTCCGCGGCCGGGGCGAGACGCTCTCGGTCACCGTCTGGGATACACGAAGTCCCGGTCCGGAGACGGACTCCCGGTTCGCCGACCGCTCGCTGCCGCCGTTTCCCGGCGACGGCGGTATCCAGTGGTTCCACGACGCCGACAGGACGACTCCAGCCTTCGTTCGCCCCGGCACCGAGCGCGCGGAGTTGGATACCGAAATCGGCTTCCAGATGGTCAACAACAGCCACGAGCGACTGCAGTGTGGCCACTGGAACCTCTACAAACTCGTCGACGGCGGGTGGTTTCACGTCGCGCCGACGGGCCACACCGCCGACTGTCGACTCCTGGTTCCAGGCGGGCGGAAACAGTGGGGCCTCCGGGCGTTCAACGGACAGGCGGTCGGCTGCAGCACCGGCGACTGCACCTGCGACGGGCTCACGCAGGGCTATCTCGGCGGTGGCGAGTACGCCGTCGTCGCCGGCTACGGGCACGCGACGAGCGAGAGCGGCGCACTCGTCGAACTGGGCGGCGACAGCGTTGCAGTGACGCCGACCGACGACGTGTCGGCGAGCCGCGAGGGCGATACCGCCACCGTGACGACCGGACGACCCGGCGACGGCGACCGCTCGGCAGACGGGACGTTCTCGCTGACTCGCACCGACAGCGCGGGCGAGCGGGTTATCGCCGAACAGGTGATGGCGAGCGGTCGATTCGCCACGTACGACGGCGGGCTCCGCAACGCCCTCCCCTTCCTGACCGGCGACGTACGTCGCGTCGTTGTCGAGACCGACGAGCAGGCCGTGGACGGCGTGCTCGGATACGATTCGGACAGTCGGCGGTTCCGGTTCCGCGGGCAGTCGTATGCAGTTACACGTGGTGAAACCGGCGAGTGATAGCTGATACAGACGAGGCCCAGATGCTACTGGCTAGTGGTGTTGAAAACAGAGGGTTTTCGGGCACGAGAACGTCCGACTTCGGGTGAGAGTCGGACAGCAACTAGAACCTACGACTGCGAACCTTGTCCTCTAGATCGGAAACACGCTTGGATAAGCTTCCTGAATTCATTCCGTAGCCCTGCCCAACTCTGTCCTCAAGCTCGTCTACTCGCTCTTCAATAGTATTGAAGCCACGGCGTGATTCAGAAAAAGTAGAGAATACATCCTCTTTTGCAGACTCTATTTCTGCTTTTGTTTGATTCACGCTAGCCTGAATCTCTTCTATTTCGCTCTCAGTAGTTTGAATTTCTTCCTGTGCCACAGCGATTTCATTTTGTGCTGATTCAATTTCCTCCCTTCTCGTCTCTATCTGTTCTTGTGCAGAGTTCACCTCTAACGAAGTAGAAGCGAAGACAGTCCACTCAAGCAAAATACCACAACTCAGTAGCACTGCCCCAAGCACCGGCCGTCGGCTGAGTAGTAACCCAGCAACGAATGTTAGGAGAGTGCCTATGAAAACAAATACCGTTCCAATCCTCAAATCGATGTACTCGATCAAGAACTTACGCGTCATAATTTAGCCCATCTATTGAATCCTCTTTATGCTTAGTGCTGGTGGGGATTCAATGAGCCTGAGAGTGTCGCGACTCAAAATATTGTATGTTCAAATATATTCAGCCGGATTTATTTTTACTACTAAACTAACTACCATATGGACCCGAAAGAGTATCCAGAGCCAAAGAAATCTGTCAGCTTTGACCAGATCGGTGAAGCGATTGGTGATGCAGAAAATGTTGACGATGAGTTTTGGGAAATCAGCTTAAAACAAGGTGAGGACACTTTTTCTAGAGGATATAATGAAGCCAGTACCCGGCGGCAACGGGCAATTGAAATGGTAAAAGTTGCTCTTTTATTAGGATCGTTGTACCTTGCGCTGTATCGCTTCGGAGGTGATAATCTCGGGGTAGAGTCTAATCCCTATTTCGCAGCTCTTCCGTTCATATTCCTTTCAATAGCTGTTACAAGCTACATTCTTGGATACTACGAACTTAGCGGTCAAGTTGCTGGCCCCTCATCTGCCAATTTACACTCTGCTTTGGAGAGTGGTTATGATTCAACTGAATATAAACGAATAATGTCAGCAGTTTATTTCAAGTGGTCCGATGATAATATGGATCTTCTAAATAAAGAAGCGCGTCGATTTGGCTGGGGAACTGCTTTTCTACTTTCTTCTCTAGTAGCGATTGTTCTACTGGTTTTGCTAGGATAATACCTGCTACTGGACAAGATCGTCTCAACTGAATAGACTGGCTCCCCGTCCGCTTTTGTATTGAATCGGACGCAGTCCTACAATCAAGTAAAACTGGGCAACTAAGCCGGTATAGCGCAACCGTCCCAGGACTACAATTGCGTGATTCGATGTCTGATTTTCTGACTCACATTTGAGAGACGGACAGAGATGACTGATTACTAATTATACCTTCTGGCGACAGGTAACCACGAATTCCTCAATCATGGACTTGAATTCGTCCAGCGTATCGTTCTCAACCATCGTGCTGAACATCACCTCTTGGTCGTCATGTGCAACCCCCCGGAGCGACTGAAATTCTTGTCTGAGGGCGGTGAAATCATCTCGTTCCCACTGAACAGAAGATTGCTCACCATCGTCCGGGAGCGGCATCCCGGCCGGCCATATCTTCACTAAATAGTTGATATTCGCACTAAATACACTAGGGTCCTTCTGATATGACCCCTGGTGAGCATCAACGTACATCCGAAAGTTCGCATTTTTTGCGTCACCGATTCGGACTTCGTCACCCAATTCATTGGCAAACTCATAGAGTTCCGAAAAGGCCGCTGCTGCCTCCTCAGAGATCTCCCCGTCACTCTGCTTAGTCTTAATATCCGAAAACAACTGCTCTTCTGTCTCTATGAACTCCGGGCCACTTCTCGACATTAACATTTGTTCGTATATTTCCGAGATGGTAAGTAATTGGTGACAAATCCCACTCAAAATAATTCAAATATCTACTGCCAGACTTGGACACCGGCACACGAGGTATCTATCCGAGTTCGCTCTGAGAACCGTATACACTACTGAGCAGTAGGTTCGTATGGTATGGGCCGGCGCGAATGTCGAACACGGAAAGACTCGCTGCACTTGCCTTTCCTGCTCTAATTCGCTTGGATTCCTTTTTTCCACTTCACAGACGGCTCGCTCCGCTCGCCGTCGTTGTTCGGTTGAAAAATGGGCCGGCGCGAATTCGAATTATCATCAAACTGATAGTTCCTCCCTGACGGTCGGAACATATCAGCTTGATTTAACTCCAAGAACTCCCTACGGTCGTTCTTGGAATCGCGGTTACCTCGGTTCTCGCGCCCTGACGGGCGCTTCGCTTCCGACGCCACGAAGGCTGGTATGGTCGCAAAACACCCCACAAGGAAGCAATCGCATACCTGACAATTTTCTTATGAGGTGTTTTCCCGGTGATAGCCGGTCAGGAGGTGCGCGCGAGCGACCACCCAGCAGTCATTGTTCCCGTAGACCGCACACGGAGCAAAATCAAATGACGAAACCCAATGAGCTTGAGCCGCTGGCACCAACAGAAGCAATCGCATTCTACGAAGACGACCGACGCAGCGAGGTCAGCGAGGAAACCTTGCAGAGCCATGGCTACCGACTGCAACGGTTCGCTGAGTGGTGCGACGACAACGGTATTGAAAACCTGAACACGATTACTGGCCGAGACATCCAACATTTCAGAAAATCTCGCTCAGAAGAGGTCAACACAGTCACCTTGAAGAGTCAGATGGACACGCTACGCGTGTTCATGCGTTTCTGCGAATCAATCAACGGAGTCCAAAATGGTCTCGCTGACAGCGTCAGATCACCCAGCCTTGATCGGCAGAATGTCCGGAATAAAGACATCGTACGGGCAAACAAGGCTGAAACCATCCTGTCCTATCTGGATAAATATCAGTACGCGACGTTGGAGCACGCGCTGTTTCGGTTCTTCTGGACATCGGGGTGTAGAATCGGTGCCGCACATAGTGTTGATCTCGATGACCTGCACTTGCGAGATGAGTTTGTTGAGTTGGAGCACAGGCCAGAGACAGGCACTACGCTGAAAAACGGGTATTCTGGAGAGCGTGCAATATCAATCGATACGCGCACTCGCAACATTCTCGGGGACTATATCAATGAGAACCGGCACAACGTCAGAGATGACTATGAGTGAGAACCACTGTTCACCAGTAAGCAAGGGAGACTCACCAAGAACACCATGCGAGTCTACGTTTACTGCATGACCAGACCATGCACCTACAACGGAGGTGATTGTCCCCATGACCGCGGTACAGACGCGTGTGAGGCACTGGAAGGGCGGGAACAGGCCAGCAAGTGTCCGTCATCGACTGCACCACATAGTGTCCGGCGTGGCGCCATCACACACTTCCTCAATATGGACACGCCAGCCGAAGTGGTGTCTGATAGAATGGACGTGTCCAACGACGTGATTGACGAGCACTACGATTCTCGCTCAGAGCGAGAGAAGATGGAGCTTCGACGGGAGTACCTTAACAACATCTAACAAACTCCCTCAGGTCTCTTCATCCTCTTCATAATGAACTGATACTGAGTGACCATCAGGAGACTCAAGTTCAGTTAGGAACTTGGTATCGTTCCACCAATACTCCTTCAATTCCTCCCAGACCTCTGCAACAGCAGACTCAAGCTCTTCAGAATTCTCAAGCTCCTCCTCTCGCTCGTACGTGATCTCTGGATAGCGGTCGATAGTGAACACAACACTTTCTGCATCGTGTTTTGTTGGCCAAGTTTCTCCATCGATATGCTCGATAAACTCTCTGGGACTGAGACTCATCTCAAGATGTTCGTGGGGATGCTTAACCCGTGCACGCTGGTCTCCAACATACTCATCCATCGCAACACGGATTTGATCTCCCTGGAACTGATTCTGCTCATAAGCGTCTTTGATAGCTTCACGAGATGGGATAGTGATTGAGTCTAAATTAGCAAGCGGATTCTTCGACATATTATACATAGAGACTTCAACACACCTTACAAGTGTCTATGGACGTTCCGTTCGGCATCTGCAAACGATTCGCCGATTCATTGTGATTCAGCTTCTATTGGCGTTGGAGTAAATCCGAGGGTGTCATAGAACGATTCACAAGGTGTTGTTTGCATCTGAGTTTTGTTGGAACAGCCGTCAGAAAGAGCGTGCGAACCAAACAGTTACCGACCATTCAGCTGGTCGTGCGTGATACAGAGGATGAGTTCAGTATGACACCCCTCATTCTTTTCACGGTCATGTTAGTTTACTCACCCAATGACGGAAAGAGAACGAGTAATCACCCGTTGTACGAAATGTGGGTCAACGAATATTGGTTGGGCATGGCCGGATGACCCTCCAAAAGTAATCGGAAGTGGGGACTGCCCCTCATGTGGTTCTTACGAGCTTGAGGTCGTTGAGACTGCCGATGAAGTGGAAGACAGTTAGATACATAGACTGTATCGACCGATTCTCCCTGTGACGATTACCAGAGTGTGAGGGTGTCATAGAACGGTTCGCACACCAAAGAGCAGGGTGAATGCTGAGGTGGTATGGACTCAGCGACCCTGCAAAATGATCCTTCGGTAGAGTCGTTCTTCAATGTCGTGGAGACAGAGACGCTTGCGTTGTTTGAGCATCTTTCCTTCGAATTTCTCGAAGAGTTCGATGTGTTCGCCCCGACCGAGACGGGGCGAACACGAGAGTACGAACCCCCGGAGCTGATGCGTGGCTTCCTACACTGCTATTACAAGGATATCTACGGGATTCGTCCTGTTGCAAGAGAGCTGCACAACACGGTTATCTGGCTTGGCTGTGGCTTTGATTCACCGCCATCCAGAGATGCGGTTGATCGCTTTCTCACCGATCTTGAACACGTCGTCGACGACATATTCGATCGGTTCGTCGAGCAGGCCGTGGCGGGCGGCCTGCTCGACTTGACCTACTGCATCGATTCGACCGATGTAAGGGCGATGCCCGGCGATCCAGACGCGTCGAAATACTATGATCCAACCGCTGAGGTGTACTATTACGGGTACGGTTGTACGACCGTCTCGACTGGATCAAAAATCCCGATTGCAGCGGAGTTCACTGAGAGCAAACAAGCACCAGAGGAGACGGCGATGCGCGTCACACGTGACGCGCTCGCCGTCGAACAACCGATTTGGATGATTGGTGACAGTGCCTACGACACGCTCGACTGGCACGACCACCTGCTGGCCGCAGGGGTCGTGCCAGTCGCTCCGTACAATCCGCGAAACACTGACGACCCGAAAAACATCGAGTACCGGGTCGAAGACCGCATCGAGGAACACAGCGAGGACGTTCAGCTGAAGCAATCGACGCTAGACGAAACATATAATCGCCGCACAGGAGTTGAACGAACCAACGAATCAGTGAAGGACTGCGGCCTCGGGCGTGCGTTCGCCCGAGGCCGCGTCCACGCACGAGCACAGGTGTTCCTCGCACTGTGTTTTCGCTTTGTCATCGCTATCACCAACTACGAACGCGGAGACAATCCGGGGAGCACGATCATCACGGTGTGAGAAGAGTTCTATGACACCCACTGCTTAATGATTGTATATATGATATGTATTTTCGGAAATGAAATTCTTATTAGAAAAGAAGCATCTTGGGACAGAAATGCATCTCTCTATGTTTGGGTTGTTGTTTGGTTGCCCTGCAAAATACAACCGAACTGCGTCATGTACCTCGGAATTATACCAACCCCAACCAACAAGTGTTGATAGAAGCCCAAACTAATATTTGGAAATACAACCCAACTCAATATATCATCCAAATCATCAAAATATATCTCCATAATGTTCAATCCTTAATTATATTATCCAATATCGACAACAGTTAGCCGCAATTCGATAAGAGAACATCTGGATGCGATCGGCGGAAGGCCGAGCTACTGGCCTTTCGTAAGGAAGAGGTCGAGACTGTCGGGCTGACTCTGGTACGAGATACCCGGCAGCCTCGAACACGGACACGACAGAGCGTGCCCAATCCACTATTGGGCCCCATTCGTGTAATCGTTTCCGCTGTGTCTCAATCCGTTACAGCGGGAAGCCCACAATAACCATCGAAAATGCCAAAATCCGAACCAGGAAACGACCTGAATCATAAGACGATCCGAAAAACCACCGAGAGGCTCCGGGTATCATTAGTTGAACCAATTGCCCCTGAAGAAGGACTCAATCAATACCGGCTGTGGCGTTGCACAGAAGGTCAATATCCCCATTCTCAGTGGGCCCAGCTGAGTATAGATGGGCATCAACAGCCTCAAGATTGCGATGGCATCTGCGTATCGCTGCCAGAACGGCATGCATCGTACACCACCAACTGCGAGCCTTCCCGCGTGGGGTGCAGGAATGAGTAACAAGCAAGACTCCGAGGCAGAAGAGGATGAAGTAGAATTCATCCGTCGCAACATCTCAATGCCACAATCGCTTGCGGACAAACTTGACGATCTCGCTGACCAACACTATGGAGGAAACGTTAGTCACCTAGTCAGAGCGAGTGTTAGTGATCATGAGCGCACACTCAACGACGAGGGACTCCTCGCATTGGAATTGATTCGTAGTGATCTCTCCACCAACATTAAACAAACCAATAATATACTGGAGATATTGCAAGAGGTTCTCGAAGAATCGGAGCACATTGAGGCTCAGCTTGATTCCGGGAAGCCACTCCAGAAGTCCATCAACAAGCAAAGTGCAGAGGCATGTGCGTGGGATATCCGCAATCATCTCAATCAAGCCGACTCGCCAGCATCCGCTGAGGCCCTCACACGTGAGCTAGAGCAGTCACAAAAAGAGGTCAGGGATGGACTTGAAACACTCCTTGATCTCAGTATAGTGGAGCCAGTAAATCCGGATTCAAAGAACCCGCAGTACCAGCTAATGACAACGACATCAACCACACCAACCAATCCATGAACAATCAGAACGACAACCCGGACGAACGGTACGGGTCAGTTGACCCAGCAGTCGTTGAAAATGACAATGAATTCGACATTGAGACAAATGATGGAGGATTCATCTCCACAGATCCGTTCAATATCGATAACGAATGGGCGCAAAAATATCTTGAACAGTGTCTACTTGACGGTTTAACACAGGGTACTATCAGCGTTTACGAGAGTAGACTTGAGCATTTCATAGACTGTATGGAATTTGCTCGCGAAACTTCAATTCAGAACGTGGATAAAGTAGATGTACAGTGGTTCTACCATCACTGTGTTCATCACCGTGAACTCAGTGAAGGCACCCTAAAGAACTACAAATCAGTAATTAAAATGTTTTATATATTCTTGGAACTCCAAGATGAGATAAATCCGACACTGAGTGGAGTCATAATTGAAAATGGGCTTACTAAACAGCTCCTCTCGAAAGCGAAGAATCCGATTGAAAGAGAGGCTATTTCTCGGGATGAAGTAGTGAAACTTTTCGCCCACGCAACGTGTCCGCGCAATGAATTGATACTTCAATATCTCTACGAAACAGCTGGAAGAAACTCAGATATTAGGAACCTCAGAGTGAATAATATTTATCTTGACAACCTTATTGTAGAATTCACCAATTCCAAGGGTGGTAAGGATTATTCGGTTCCCATCCGAAAGGAATTGGCCTTACGCACTGAACACTGGATCGATTCGGGACGTCAAACATACCAAAACTGGGACAAGCACGACTACCTGTTTCCATCTCAAGTTGGAGGGGGATTAAGTAAGGAACGCTTGAGAGAAATCGTATCCGAGGCAGCGGAGGCTGCGGGTATTCAGGCAGTTCTAGGTCAGATAGCTAACGGCCAAGGTGAGACGCGAGATTTTCATCGTGTGACGCCACACACCCTTCGACACTCGATTTTAACACATTTGAAGGACTCCGTCCAAGACTCCGACCGACAGAGGCTCTCAGGACACGAAGACTTGAAGACTCTCAAGAGATATACTCACTCCGACAATAAACCTGCATTTGACCTGCTCCGTGACAAAATCAACCAAATCTAACTGGTTTTCTCTCACCCCCTATTTGTAGTTTAACGTGGAAGCCCGATGTAATCCTGCCCATCTGGAGCAATTCTCATAGAGTATCTTATCATTGTTGTCCTTCACACCTTTATTTTCCGGAGTGATTTTTGAGATGTGGATTCAATACACACGCTGCACCGCCGTTTGAGGAAACAAGTGTGCAGCATGTGTACTGAATCCACACTAGCGGCCACTATGGGACATTTTGTCGAGTAGTAGTGAAATACGACGCATTGGCTATGTTTTGGAAGATAGCCAAGACACGAATGTCAGAGCGAACGCCCACGCAATGTGGATACTGGTACTAACAATCCCATCCGTTTGCGTAATTGCCAGATCTCATTGATTGTTTCTTCCAAGTGCTGCGGTTGGCTGGGTGAGAGGCGAGCCCAGACCGTGTCGTCGCCAAAGTAGCGATTCACTATTCTTTCGAGATTAACGTGCTGGAACCCTCGTAAACTTGGTTGGTTGAACGAAGATTGCAAGAGTCTAGTTCGAAGTAGTGGGACTGTATCGGTCGTGGATGTGACTAGCGTCTGCTCGGAGTACTGTCGTTGTTCAAGCTCTCTACACAATCCCCGAAGCACCACTTCCTCTACAGCGTTATTTTCGCTTTCATCGGTTTTTGTTTCGACAACCCGCTTTTTATTGGCGTCGCCAAGTCCCCACCCAACAATCCGCTGGTCGCCATCTTCAGAAGTAGTTTTGAGAACCAAGATACACCACGTCCGTCGTGTATTATCCGGAATCGGGAACAACGATCGGTGAGTCATATTAGTACCTCGGACTGTTCAGATTCCGTGAATGAATAGACAGAACCTGGCCCACGGCCCATCGACTGGCACTCCGGACACTCCAGTGGTTCATCTGGGATTCCATCTGGTGTCAATGCAGTCCACTCATATGTGGTGCCACAACTGTAACATTGCCAGTCGAATACAGGATATTCCGAGGCAAGTTCCGGATATTCATGCGCGAGTGTCGGGGTCAACTTCACCCCCTCATCTTGGTAGCTCTTTATATGATCAATGACTGCATGACGTGGATAATTTTGTAGTGGTAGAAATCCTTTTGCTGAGGAATCGGCAAAACGACCATCAGTCTTCCCGCAGCGCACTTGATAAGAGCAAAAGTCACATTCCCAGTCTTGTTTTGGGGTAGCAGGGGGAAGTCGATCTTCAACCCGATACTGGCTGTGGGCAGCTGCCCAGCTAAGGACGGTCTCTCTCCAAAAGTATGGATCAAATTCAACATGAAATACCCGAAGATTGAGCGTTGTTCTAGATCCGTAGATAATGAGTGCATCTCTAAGAGTTCGATCATATTTTTCAGTCAACCCATACATGTAGGCGTGGGTCTGTGCGAGATGCCGGTTACTCGGCTCATCCAAGTATTCTAATGACTTTTTGCTCTTGACTTCCGTCAACAAAAGAGGAATACTCTCCGAGTCAACGATAACGGGATCAGTTTCTCCTCGAATACGTAGTTCTAGACTTTCAGCATCTATCGTGAAATCAATCCACATTGAGTTCCGTATGTACTGATTCGCACCGACAATTGACTGGAGGAAAGGTACTACAAGATCAGTCTCGAATTTGCTTCCGAACCAGAAAATTCCTTCCGAATTGTCAGTCTCTTCGGGAGCGTTCAGTTGTCGGTAGTAGATTTTCCGGTGGCATTGGAGAAACTGGCTTGGACTGTGCTTGGTTTCCGGCGAGATATTGCTCGGGCCATTGAAATACGGCTGACCATTTCGAATATTCTCCGCGAACTCTTTCTCCTTGTACCATTCCCGGAAAGCGTCTCCCGAAACCAAGTCCGTGAGTTCGTTTACCCCGCTGGATTCGCCCTTACTATCGTTCATCACCGATACTTGTGAGGAGTTATAATAAAATCATGAACCGCATGTTGTTCCCCGGTTACTCGAAGTCTCTCGCAAGAAGCAGATGAATCGCAGGAATAGCGATGGCTGCCATGACTGCGAGAGCTTCCGCATTCGGGCCAGGAGACACGATTTGACGATCGCGATTGTAGGCGATTACGCTCCCCTCACGAAGGTCTGGGAGGTGATGCTGGACGAGATTTGTATAGACCGTCCGATACTCGTCGTTAGCAACTGCATGGATCGAAACTCCCTGTTCAACAGCTGCAATCTGTTTCGCCAGTTCACGAACTGTAATAGTCTCATCAGGGTCAAGATACGTCATACACCAAACCACCTGCCGTCGGCGTTTCGACCGAAGAAGGTGGAACCCCTTCGAGAGGTTCTCACCAAACGATCCATCTGTGGGATCAAAGTGTGGAGTGACAGGTGGCGTCACTCTTCAATCCCTCTATACGGGACAGCACAGCGTTCATTACACAGGTCAACGATAGTTTTCATGGGTTGATCAGATCCTACTGTGAAACCCAGGGCAGGTGTCTCAGCACCTGTCCACCTTTCATGGGGTGTGTCTAGGTTTCAACAATTCCTACTGCGAAGTGGAGATATAAAAAGCCAAAGACCAGAAAGAAACCCGGTGACGAGTACGTCGCTAAAGGCTACTACATCTGGAACAACGAACCCGAACTCAATGACGATGGAGATTTCTATCAGAAGCTAATCCTGACGGAGCCAGTCGATTACAAGTATTATGCCGTCAACGACGGGGAACGAATACATGTCGCAGGGAGATGCGTTACTTCAAAGCTCTATGGAGAAAAGCAGTTCCTCAACCAGATACAAGTCAGACCAGCGCTTGCATCATCCCCCCGAGAACTTGTTGAACGGTTCAACCTCAGGGTGTCGGAGTAGATTTGGTCAAAGACGACGACGGCCAGTATTGGGCTGTCGATATCAACCTCGCAGCTGGTGGCAGACCAGAATACTATTTGCAGATTTCTCGTTACAGACGCTCACACTTTGGAAAGATATGGGAGGTGATCGAGGAACTGCACCACTTACTATCAAGACTGAACAAAGGGTGGAAAACGCCGGGAGCTGTTCCTATCATCTAACATGGTAGAAATACACACTCAATGGGAGATAACCACTCTCGACGGCTTCGACGAGTACTCCACTCAGACGACTATTCGTCCGCTGACGTGCCAACAGTAAGCCATTCCAGAACAGTTTGTTCTGCGCCATCAACGCTCTCAAGAGATCCTCCACCAAGCAGATTAGTGACAGACTCATTCTTCGTCGCCGGAGCCACAACGTCCGCATCCTCAATCTCGATACCACTCTCTCCGATGGTGACCTCAGCCGTACCGCCACGACCCCGACCATAGACCATTTCCACTGTAGACGCTTCACCAGCTGCGGCAATCCCCACCAACACCTCATACAGCGGATCACCGGGGAGCACTAGTCGAATCGAGGGGTACTCTTCAGCCACAGAGGGCAGGAATGTCACGACAACACCATCTGCCCCACCCAGTTCTTCCTGGGCTGTTTCTGCTATCGAGTCCGGCACAGCAACCAAGTCCCAGTCCGGGACACTCAGCACATACGCCCCATCTGCAACCCCCTCGTACTCCTCAGCACGGTCGTGATTCCGAAGTGCAGTAAACAACCACTCCGCCTCCTCGACCCGGCTACTCTGTGTCAACAGCGACTCAATCGTCTCCACAGACACTACAGGGTCATACGCCCGGTCATCTCCACCAATATTCACCAGGGCCGGATGCCGACGCTTTTCCCACCCATCGAGCCCTGAGCTCTCGATGATTTCCTCACGAGTTGCCGCGGAGTCGCTCTCGTCTTCAAGCCCGGTTTCTTCGGCTTTCTCTTTGGCTTGTTTCGCCTGTGAATCCGCTTCAGCCACCACCTGCTCGGTCGCATCAGACTCGTTGTCGCCACCCATTACCGCCTGCTTGATATCGCTCTCAATGCTGTTGAGCACGGGCCGCATCGGCCCGACGACGTTCTCGAACAACTCCAAGCGCTCCTCCAGCTCCTCGTAGATGTCGCCATCAATACTGTCTTTGTAGGCGTAGTTGATGATCTGCACCACCTCGTTCTTCTGGCCGATTCGGTCAATCCGACCAATACGCTGCTCAACACGCATCGGATTCCACGGCAGATCGAAGTTGATTAACGCATCAGCCGTCTGGAGATTCAGCCCTTCACTCGCGCTGTCGGTACAGATGAGGATGTTCGTCTCTCCGTTCGTGAAGTCGCGCTTGATTGCCTCCTTCCCGACCTCTCTCCACGAATCCGTTTCCTCGTCATATTGCTTCCCGCCCCCGCCACTGTAGGTGCCGACGTGCGGGTGGGTATCGGTCAGTGTTCGTCGGATGTGGTCGAGCGTATCGTGGTACTGTGTGAAGATGATGATGTTGTCACGGGCAACTTGGCGGAGCCCGCGAATATCTCGCCTGAGTTGCGCGATTTTCGGGTCGGTGTGTGCTTGGGTCAGATCATCGACGAAGTCTCGAAGCGCCTCTCGTTCGGCTTGGATTACGTTCGCGGCATGGCTGCCAGTCGGCTGGTAGCCGTCGAGTGATTCAGTCCCGACCACTTCGTCAATCGTTGCTTCAGTAACACCAGTGTCTTCGCTCAAATCCGAGACCTCCTCGGTCATGTCCTCGACTTCCTGGTCGAGTTTCTCCATCCTGCGCTGTAGACTCTGCTGGATCGCGTGTAGACTGCTCGTGAGGCGCTGCCGGTAAGTGGTCATCACGAACCCCAGCGCCAGCTTCTCTTTGCCGGTGAGTACCTTCTGAGACTGCTTGTACGTCTCGTCGATGTACTCCTCGACCTTGTCGTAGAGTGCTTCCGCCTCACCGAGCTCGATACGCTTCGTCTCCACCGACCGTGTTGGGACTGTATCCGTCAGCAAATTGAGTTCCTGGCACTTCTCGAGCACCGCCCGAGTATTCCGGAAGATACGCGACTGAACGGGTGTTGCCCACTCTGTCGCTGAAACCAACGCACCCCACGATTCTGGCCCACAATTGAACATCAATGACCGTGGGTCGTCGAACCGGGAAGAGGTATCACGCACACCGACGAGCTTCTCTAGCGCCTTCTTTTGTTGCAGTGATGCAGTGTCTGTTTCATCCACTAATCGCTCTGCACGCTCGCCGTACCCGGGGTTAGTCGTGATGTGGTCGTGCAGCAATTGACCGAACCGCTTCAAGCGGGCTATCCCCTCATTGTCTTCCAAATCTAATTCCTTTCGAAGCTGTTTGAGAACCTGTTGCCGTCCGTCTGAAACCGTCGTATAGTTCTCCCCAACGGTGGCGAGACTATTTTGAAGCGCACGGCGAGTCTCGAAGAACTGGACGAACCGTTCCTTGTTGTCCCACGAATCCGGGAGGCCACAGAGTCGGAGGAGGTCGTAGAGCTCGCCGACGTTCAGTTGCATCGGCGTCGCTGTGAGTGCATACAGGCACTCGGATACCGACTCGACTTCTCCAAGCAGCTCGTAGAGCTTCGTTCCTTCACGAGCGCTGTGGGCTTCGTCCACGACGGTCAGATCCCAGGCCGTGTCTCGTGTCGATGGAGCGACGTGTTGCTGGTTGGAGTCCATCCGGGCTGTGTGCCAGGACTCGATGATGACAGTCGAGTGGTCTCGGCTCTCGACGAACCCTCCGAACGGGGTGTCTTCCCAATCGTCAGCGTCTACATGCCCATCGATTTTGATTCCATGATCGTTTGGCCCACCAAGCGGCCCGACGAGGTAGTCCCCGTCGTAGCGGCGGTCGTGGTAGTAGGCGTGAATGTTGAACCGGTTGAGGAGTTCGTCTTGCCACTGCTGGACGAGCCCGGCTGGAACGAGGAAAAGTGCTGAATCGACATCGCCGGTGTGCATGAGGCGTGAGAGTGTGAGTCCGGCTTCGATGGTCTTGCCGAGCCCCACTTCGTCGCAGAACAACAGGTTGTTCGGGTGGATGCTCACTGCGGTGTCAGAGATCGTTCGCTGGTGTGGCCACGGTGTGACCGTACTGACATCCTCTGCGAGGTGGAGTCCGCCAGGAGTGCGGCCTGCTACGGAGACGACATCTGCTGTGTCTGCTTCTGTGAGCGTGGTCTGGGGTGAGTGCTCACGGACGTTCTGGATGTGGTCTTCGAGGTCGCCATCAGTGTCTTTCCATTTGATAAGGTCTTGACGAGCAGCTTCGTCGAGCTCGTAGACATTGACGGATGGATGGAAGCCGTTCCACAGTGCGTTGAAGGTGGATACGTCTTCTTCGACGTACTTGGCTTCCCCTCGGTTCCAAGAACGATGGACTTTGAAACGCTCGTAATTGTACTGCCAAGCGCTTAGCGTTTCGTTGACGCTGCCTTCGAAGCTGACCTTATTCCCGTCTCGGTCAACACCAATGCCCAATTTGGGATGGAAGAGACCATCACCGGATTTCGGGTCACCAACTTTGATTTGTAAATCTCCTCGGTCGAGGAGGGTGGCGATGATGGTGAGTTGTGACTCCACCCAGGATTCAAGCGGTTCATCTGCGTCAGGGAACATTGCGCCCTTTTCGCGTTGTTGGAGGTCAGCGCCGGCAATGACACGGACGGTACCGTCGGTTTCTAACAGAGAGTCTACGCCTTCAAGTGCGTGAGCGAGGCTGCGAAGGCTGAGGTATCCCGCTAGTCGATCATAGCGGATGACCTCCTCGAGGAACGGGCGGTAAAAGGTATCCATCAACGTCTGACCGCCACTAAACCCACTCTCGTAGACCGGTTCCCACGATACGTCCTGAAGCGTCATTCTGTGTGATCTGTAAGCGAACTCTGTCGTTCAATCCCAGACATATCGATGTGATCGAGATTGATGTCCAAGTAATCGCCTGTCTCACCAGATACGAGATTGACAAGCGTATTGTACATCCCAGTATCCGATGGGAGAACTTCTAGAAGAGCAGTAACGGTAACCTCAAATGCACTATCGGATTTTAGGCCTCGTTCAGTAAGCCACTCCCACGCTGCATTCGCGCCCTCACGGTCATAGACATGCAGTGCGGCATGGACGGTATCGATTGTGTAGGTGAACCGTTCGTCAGTTGGGTCAACAGGGTACTTCCGAGTGGATGGGTTGTCTGCGCTTTCGCTGCGGAGCATGACAATATCCTGAACTCGATCGGTGTGGTCTTTTAATTGGATTTCACCACTTCTCTTGCCCCAGATCTTTGTTGAGCGTTTGATTTTGTCAATATCTATCCCAACACCAACGCCAAGCTGTCTTCCTTCGTCGTAAGGGAGCGTATCGTTTTCATATATGAGCCAACAGAGGACATACCAACGAGTTAGTTCATCCAATTCGTCGAGTCCTTCTGTTTCCAAGTACCGCTCTGAGAGAACCCCTGTGACAGCATTTCTAGCCGTAGACAACGCCTCCCGGGGACGAATTGAGTCGCCCTTCTTATTCACGACTGGGTACGACTCAGTGTACTGCTGGAGAGTCGGGCCGTAAGCTGAAATGATAGTGTCAATCTTTGATATGCTATGTCCTGAATTGAGGGCGTTTTCGGCCTCCTGCTTCGCAGTAGTTCGGATATCTGATTCGACGTCCTCCCAAAGTGTTGTCTCTTCGTTTCCTCCCTCTCCCGTTTTCCGCCCGACAAGAAGAATCGAACTGTCTGCACTTGCTTTCTCTTGAAGAGTTACTCGGTCAGCCATCTCCGTCTTGATGGGGTGGGTCGCCGTAATTGTGAACCCTGCATTGATGAACGCTGTTGTGAGGGTATCCCAGGCTTCCATTTCTCGGTGGGTGAACATGACCGTGATGACTCCGCCCGCACTGAGGAGATCATGGATTTCTGAGAAGATGTCACTCATCTTCTCTTCATAATATTTGTCCGAGAGTTCCTTCTTCGACTGCTCTTCATCAACCAATTCATCAAACCGAGCGGGATTTGCTACCGCTTCGTCACTTTTGTTCGTTAGTTTAGAGTCGAAGAGTTCAGGGTGGATATCCTCAAGATACTGTTTTTGAAGGACATAGAACAAATCGGAGAGTTCTGCGTATTGAACGCTACTATAGTAAGGCGGATCAACGACGGCTACATCAACACTTTCGGGTTCCCAAGTTTCGGTGAGGGTGGCTGCGTCTTGACAGGCGATATTAGCTGGCCCACCTTCTGGAAGGTATGTGACTAGCTTTTCGTACGCTTCAATGACGTTCTCACATCGTGTGTAGTAGCCCTTTCGTGGTGCAGATAAGTTGTTATCGACTGCCATCTTCTTGAAGGAGTAATTATTCTCTGAGAAAATGTAACCACCAACTCCTCGGCGATCACGCCAGGAAGAAAGACGGCTACTACGAGTAATTGACCTACTTGCACCAAATGCAAGAATCGTCAAGATGGCTTCCGCTGTTTGTTCACTGTATTCCTCCCGTATCTCGGGAGCATAGTGCTGATACGCCCGGAGATATTCATAATGGACAACAAGCTGTCTCGGGGTAAAGATGTCCCGCCACTCCGCCATTCCGTATGCTGTTGGGTCATTGAGTCTACTACTGACCTCAATTGGTTCACTAAGAAAGTCTAGTAGTGCGAAGTCAGACTCAATCCGTTCTAATGCTTTCTGCATCCCCTGTTGATCTATTTCATCCCCTGCACGGAAGCCCCACTCGCCCTGTGAAGTCTCATAGTTGACGCCATAGATACTGTACTCAAACTCGTCACTACGAATCCGTTCTCTCACTTCATCACTTTCCGTGACCACTCCACAGTGCGGGCATTCTGCATCGCCTTGTGTCACTGGGGCCTCATCTGGATCGTAATCGTCGTCAGTTTCTTCGACGAGAACGTGTTCATACTCGACTTCACCGTTTTCGTAAATTGGACGAATTGCATCGCCACCCTCGGGAGTAGTATGCAACCACCATTTCATTACCAGCGGGATTTTTCCACCACAGGAATCGCAGCGGATTAAGTACGTGAATGCAGAGTTCAGAATT
The DNA here is from genome assembly GCF_032027985.1 of Haloarcula sp. 1CSR25-25. Lineage (NCBI taxonomy): Archaea > Methanobacteriati > Methanobacteriota > Halobacteria > Halobacteriales > Haloarculaceae > Haloarcula > Haloarcula sp. 1CSR25-25. Next base: position 43,583 of record NZ_JAHYBW010000002.1, on the reverse strand, counting down.
CGCCGATCGTCTTCTTTAGTTGGATAGTATGGGTCAACATTCTCCCTCGCTTTCTCATCAATCTTCTTACACCAACTAGTAATATCTGGCTCTAACGATCCAACGTCATGAGCATATTCAAGACCAACCTTTGTTATTAGCGCCGGGATTGGGTTGAGTTCATTTGCCTTTGTATCCATCCCGTATCGCATTGCTTCGAATGGTATGATTCCGCGGCCTGCTGTCGGGTCGAGAACTGTGGGGCCATCACCGCCCCAACCATCATTAAGAGTTTTGTGTAATTCCTTGATTTGAGCCTCTGTTGGCGACTGTGTGTTTGGATTGGGATATCCATAGTGGTCATCAAGTGTACCATTCCCCTTCGATTCCGTAAACTTCCCTTCAACGTACTCCGCAATGTTCGAATCCAGTGCTTTCGGCCCAATCTGCATCAGGTTCAAGAGTTGGTCTGAGTCAATCTCACCGGGGTAGACAGACGCGAGAATGGCAAGTCGGGCAGCCGGTGTAGGGCGAGCAGCAAACCACTTATGAAGGCCACGGATTGGATGCCCACGAGGAGGAGTGATATCCTTTTGACTTTCAATGTCAATAGCTGTGAGCGGCAATTGTGACTCAATCGCCACTTTTTCTGGCGCGTTCGATTCCTTTTCATTAACTTCGTCAGGCGTTTGCTCAGACATGAATTGTGACTCGTCTTACTCGATGTGTCCAGCCAGCAGTACTCGGAGTGCTTTCGATCCGTTCGGTGAGGTTGGTGAACGGGCTTTGGCGTGCCAGTAGTAGCATTCACCAAGACTCATCTGATCGATTCCCTGGGCGATTTCGCGAAGTCGATCACGTCTTTGAACGGGCTTCATAGCTCGGAACGCAATCGATAATCGAACTCCTGCTGCCTCGGGCAGACTTACACTGGCGGGTTCACCAGTACACACAATTTCGGAGTCAAACCCCGCTTCTCGGAACGTCGATTCAATAAGATAGCTGGCCTCGTTGAATCCGGCTCCGCGTAGCGTCGCTATCTTAATTGCACACCATCCATCCCAATCGTACGCTACCTCATCCTCAGACCCGACCAGATCGGATGGCGACTCGCCACCATTGATTGACTCCTTTAGGTCACAAATCGTGATGTTGACCGACTTCTTCGCCCGAGCAAACCGATCTTTTCGAGCAGTAGCAATGTCTTCTGGAGCGAGTTCGTACAGCGTAATTTCATGGTGATCCTCAACCCGGTCGCGTGTAAGGATGAACGTCGGCCTGTTGCCGTACACACCGGTTGTGTAGGCGAACGACTCCCCCTCTGCGACACCATGCGACATTACTGGCTCCCTCCACTAGTGCCTTCGACACGAATGTGTGCCTGCATTGTGACGGTGAACGCGTTGTCCACGGCAAGCAATTCATCGAGTGAATCGAACGTCTCGCCGTACAGCGGACGATCATCCTCGTCAAACTCGATGTCGAAGTCGGCCTCTGCCGTTCGCCCACCACCTGAACTCGACAGATCTTCAGGTTCCATATTGAACCGAAGGTGATCGGCAAACACGTCCGGCCTACCGTCGAATTCTACCTCGAATTCGGAATATTCATCCGCGCCATCGTTTGCGGTATACTCGAACTCCATCCCAGTCACATCACTGAATTCGTCCGAGTCTCCGAGCTTGTTCGCTGTAAACCAAGCGCCCTTCCACCCATCAGCACCGTCAATCCGAATCCAGACACCTTCAACAACGGGTGTGAGTTCGTCCGGGTGGCCGCGGTAATCCTCTTCTGCTTCGGTCAGTGCATCTGCGATATCCGCCCGCATCTCCTGGAGTGCACGAGAAACGTGGACGGGATCGGACGTCTCGACTTCAATCAGGCGACTGAAGGACTCGTCGTCGTCCTCAGTTTTCTTCTCAGGCTCGTCGCCACCAGTGTCGGTCGTACTACCGGTCGATTTTCCGTCTGTCTCGTCAGATTCGTCCTCTTCCTCCCAGTCAATTTCATCGCCTACATCCTCGACCAGTTCATCGATGGAAGTGTAAACTGTGTGGGTCTGAGAGAGCTTCACGCTCTGGTATTTCAGGCCATCAGAGATATTCTTCGCATCAGCGAGATCGTGGTCACTGCGAGTAATCGAGGCCCCCTCTGTGTAGTAGCCAGTGTCGTTGTCTCCGTCCCAGTAGGCGTAGTTCTCCTCTGAAACGAGGCGCGCGATCGTCTTTCGCAGCGGGATTGGTGACAGCAGAATTTCGGCGTCTCGGCGCTGTCCAAACTGTTCCTCAAGTGACCGCGTCGTCATGGAATCCGCACCAACGTTCCAAATTGTCGCCTCGAACCAGTCAACCCCGTACGCATCTTCACCTTCGGGGATGATTGCACCTGCCTCATCCAGCTTGTCGATAACACTCTGGTGGATCGTGCTATCTGTCGTGATACGACGGTGCGAGAGTCCGTCTTCAGATGGGAAGTACAAATGGGTGTAGGCTTTCTTGACGTCCTGATCGAGCGTCCCTTTGGCACTGTCAAGCCGTTCAGCGAGTTTGTCTTGTTGTTCGGAATTCAGCTCGTATTGGTCGCCAAGATGATTCTGGATATGCTTGATGGCAGCAACGCGTTCGGCGGTACGCTCTGCATCAGTTACATCATTAGCACTCGCTGCCAGGAAGAGAATGTTATTCTTGTACACGCGCGGCGTTTTCTGACCACCTCTTGAGGACGCTGTGTTGTTGAACAGCGCTTCGATGGCTTCGGGGACATCCTCTGGGTCAGTGATGCTGACTGTATCGAAGTCCATCACGCAGAGATGTGCTTCGTCAGCAGTATCGGGGATCTCGTGTGGTTCCTCCGGCCCAACAATCACATTGAGGCTCCCTTGCCCGAGTGCAGAATCAAGAGCTTCCTCAAGATGCCGGCGTGAGAGGCCGTCCTGTAATTGTTCGACGACGGAATCAATGAGCTTCGTCAGATTTGGTTCGGACTTGAACTGAATCTTCTCACCGTTATCGCCGTGCAGATAGAAGCACGCGGACTTACGTCCCTCACCAAGGAGATTGTTGAGTGCATCATCGTAGTGGGCAAGCTCAACGTTGGTGTTGGCGATGGCATGACGGAGAGGGCGCCGTGTTGTTCCACGCCCGTCGGCACCCTTGACGATGCTTCGCCACAGAATGGTGGTCGTCAGCTGAGTTCCGATTGGCGGGTGGCCCTTCTTCGTCCATTTCCGGTCTTCTTCCTCGGCGTTCGCAGTTCCATCTTCGGAGTAAATGTCTGCCTTGATGGCCGCCTCGAAGTCCATATCGACGGAACCGAACAGTCGAAGCAGCGTGGAGCGGACGTCGCCGTCCGACGGGTGTAAATCAAACAATCGAACGTAGTGCCGGTTCTGTTGTTGATCGCGTTGTTGCCAAAGACGATAGATACCTCGGGACAGGAGCTTCAACGCACCTCGTGTTCGCTGGAACGAGGGAAGAGAATCCAGCTCCTCAGTGAGCGTATCAATGACCGTCGGATGTATCGGGTAGCTCTCTTTGAGTTGCTCGCGATGCTCTGCGTTGGATGCACTGCTAGGGAAGGAACTCTGATCGCCATTGTAGAACGACGAGTAGGCGTCTACGGTCGAACCGCGGGCGTCGGGGTCGATATCCTCGAATAATCGGTGGCGAAGGACAGCTGCGACTTCGTCGTCTTCAGTTGGTGTGATGGAGCCTTCAGTCCGGTCAGTGATGCTATTTGATTCAGCGATTACTTCTGAGACAAGCCCGCGGACATCCTCTGCCTGGTCGGCGAAGGCAGTATCTGCGATACTGAGAACGACAGTGATATCGTCGGTGTTCTGAGTCGCCGAGAGCAGCGACATCAGGAAGGTATTCGTCTGCTTGGCAAGCGTTGAGTTACCAACCTCAACAGCGGCAGCCTGCTCCAGGTATGCTGCCATCTCGTCAATGAGGATTAGTGACGGGTCAGAATGACGTTCGAAGAGGCGTTCAAGCTTGTTGCTACCTGGGGGAGAACGGCTTTCGTCGTTTTCCCGGAGGAATTCATAGCCTTCACGCCCAAAGAGTTGATACGCCATTTCACCCCACATCGTCTTCGTTGCGGGAGCATCTGGGTCGTCATAGTTCGAACGTGCTTCTTGCGCGCCGATGTGGGTGCCGACGAAGACCGCGGTGTTGACGTCGAGCCCAAGGGCCGCGGCGTCAGTATATGCATCCGCGATATCTTGATCTTTGAGGAAGTCTGAAAGGTCGGGAACGGAGTCTGGTGATTCTGCGAGGTGATAGGCAGCGATCTGATTATGGGTTTTGCCGCCCCCGAAGCTGGTGTCAAGCCGGAGAATCCCGTTAGTTCCGCTGTATTCATTGTTGTGGGCCGAAACAAACCGGGTAGTGAGTCTGCTGAGAAGGTCTTGTAGGCCGTCTGTAGGGTATGTTTTTTCGAAGAAGAGTTGCGGGTCTGCGTAGACGTCGGGGGCATCGGTGCTGTGGGCGACGTCAGCGAGACTTGCGGCGAACTGGTCTTCGGCTAATTCGCCAATAAGAACGTCTTGGCGAGGGCTGCAAGCGTCAAAGATTGATGGTGGCTGTCCGGTCGATTTTGTGGTGTTGGAGGTGGTATCGCTCATTGATTTACTGTTTGTCGGTCTTTGATGAGGGGTTTGCTAATGGAATCCATTGATAGAGTCTTGTTCGCCCTTTATTTCTTCGAAGTGCTCTTTTGTCCATTCTTGAACTCTATTGGGAGGTGTATACCATTATTTAGCGTGATGATATTCATTCCCTAATCCGCTCATGCTCAGTCTACTGTCTGTAATCAGATAATGCACTTAAGACTACGGTAGATTTTGTCTGGTTACCTTCCGAACAGACACTAATTGCGGAAATAGCGGAAACCGGGCCTTCCACTTAACACCGTGAGACAAAAGAGTCTATCAGAACCCTGACTAATATCACTCCACCTACACTATCATTGGAATCTGCGCTATCGTTATTACTACCGAGTCTTGACTATGAATCGTAATGTCTCACACATATCTCACCCTTCCCTCAGAATCTCCCTCTGTTGGTCGTGAATATTCGATTCCCTACGAACGGAATGTCGACTTTGACCTTACGACGTTTCCTGACGCAGAAACGTTTGCTGACCTCTGTGACCGTCATGAGTTGACAGACACGTACACGCTTGACGAAGTAACGCGTGATGGTATCCACACACGGTACTGGCACTGGTATAACGACCAGGTGCTCATGATCACGTGTGTAAACCCCATTACTGGCGATAAGATGCATTCGTCTGGGGAATTCGTTCTTGAAGAACCAGGCTATGCGTCCTATGTAATGCTCAAGGGCAGTTCAGATGCCGTGATCGACCTCTATGAGGATCTTGTCACGAATGCAGCCCATATCAAAGGTGGTGAGGTTCACGAGGATTGCATCGGCGCAGACGGTGCCCGTCTCGAATGTGAAGACCGCTATCCTGAGAAACTCCAACAATTTCGAGATGCCGAATTCGGCACACCACGTCTCGAATAATGATGGTTCGAGAGGAACGTCGTCTTGACGAACATCGCTCCACGTACATCTGTAACCGTGATTATATATAAACAAAGGAGAAGCACTGATTCCCCTACCCCGTGAACAGGCTTGTGAAGCCAATCTGTCTTCGGCTATTTACCCAAACTAAATAGAGATTATTATTGGGTCAGCCTCTACGGAAGAGTATAGAGCACACGATCGTCGTCGTGTTCGATGAGTTTGTAGAACTCTAAGTCAGTCAAGAACCGCACTCCCTGTTTCTCGATGTATGATGGAACCACATTTGAGACAACGAACTTCTTCACCCCCAAATCAACCCAATCATCCCCCACCGTATGATGCTCCCTCCCACCAGATCCCTCTTGGACTTGGGAATGGAAACGATCCCCAGCATCAAGATCAACCCATGAATCAACAATTTCCGGAAATGGAGTCCCCTCAGGACTCCGGCCAGAATCGCTACTCACCTCATTGAATATTTTGAGATCAAACTTCTGGTTGAGTATCTGCACACCCTCTTCAGAGTTCAGGTGTATGGGCGGGAGTAGATACTTAACCTCGATGAAGATAAGCGAGTCATCAACTCTGCATAACAGATTGATTTCTCGTGAATCTCGATTCGGGAGTTTGGCGTTGTGGTAACACTCAATCCCATTATCCTTGAGGAACTCATAGAGATTCCGCTCATACACCTCACCCCGATCACCAGTGATTCCAGTGAGAATCTCGTGCCCTGATGGATCTTCTCCGTTTTTCAGAAGTGGGAAGATTTGGAACTTCAACAGCCGGGTGTAAAATCGGGGGTAGAACACCTTGGGAACGTGTTCTCTCCGATACCGGTTATTACTGATACGCCTGCTCTGTTCGACTTCCAGCTCGAATAAAAACGGGTGAGCATCCAAATTGTTCTTACTGACGATTACCTGATCCTGCACATCCTTCCAAGCGTCACCGAATGCCAGTTCCCCACACTGATCAACCTCCGCCCGATCTAGTACGGTAGCGTAGCCTTCTTCGTGCATTCTGGTGTGTTGTTCGGATGTGAATCGGTTATCAAGTGCATCGATGAACGTCTCAATATCGAAAATCGTCACGTCGCTAGGGAGTCTCGTCGCATAGATGTTCCCCACCATCTCATCGGTCGAGGCCATCAATCGAAGTTGAAGTATGAATTGATACCATGCATCCCCAAACTCCCAGTTGGTCTCCACATCGCCCACATCTGTCTTATCGACTGATCTCAGTACATCTGCGACATACGAGTAATCCTCGTAGTGATCCGGGTCGCCACAGAGGATGCTTTTAACGCATCGTTCGAAGCACAGTCCATATTCTGATTGGTGGAGTGAGTAGTCCGATGCGAAGTTCGACCATTCACCGGTGAAGTCATCGTTTTTTATGCAGATACTGAATTGCTCACGAGCGTCCCGGTATGCGGAAACAACGGTTGTATAGGCGTCCTTCAGCACCTCAAGTTCACTGTCAGAGTCGAACGGTAGCGATAGTTGTTCCTCTCCAAAATCGTTCTTCTGGTAGATTGACCGAATGATGTACGCTAAGTACCCGAAATCAGAGACGGGCATTCCATTCTCGCTGAAGAAGACGTTCGCAATCTGGTTTAGTTGTGTGAGCGAAGCTAAAATGAGGTTGGCCTTGCTGTAGTCCTCAACAAGAACGAGAATATTTTTGTCTGTGAGGTAATCCTCTAGCAACCATTCCGTCTTCGCTCGAACAACATGAGTCCCCTCAACAGGAAGCCCAGCACATCTTGGGCAGTAGAGCGAGCTATCGTCCCGAGACGCGCAGAGAAGACGACCGCAATCCTCACAGGGCATACAATTTGCTATATCAACAGCGGTATATTAACTCCTGTCTGTGCGACCAAGATCAAGAACATAAGATTCGTAGAAGATTAATTATCAGAGATACAGAACGAGACCAGCACCGATCAGGAACAAAACTAGCATCAAAACAACAATCCAATCGGGAAGGTCTTCGAGTGGGTCTTCGTTAGCCATTATAACAGCCCTCCTTCACCTAGGAATCCATCACTATCGTCACGAACTTCTGATGGGTCTTTCCCGAAATGCTCCGACTGCTTGTGGATGAAGTGTACCTCACTTTGATTCATGCCAACTGTCCCCATCCCCCCGTACTCGTTCTGTATTTCTCGCCATCTACCTTTGTCTGAGAGACCGCACGCAACCGCAACCACGCATGGGTATTCTTTCCTGTAGGTGTCTATTTGCCCTTTTAGTTCGTATACTCGGTTATTTGTTAAATTGTACTTCAACTCTATCCCAACCTCTTCACCCACTGCAACATCGGCTCTTGATTTTCCGTGTTCCACGCGGACTGGGAATTGCTCACCAGAACTGCCGCCAAGCCCTACATGCATGTCTGCGTTGTCGGATTCATTCAGTCGCTCATCTAAGTAATTCTGTAGCTCATCTTGGAATCCACTTTCGTCGTCGTGATCTCCAGGAACCCACTCTTCGATACACTTGACAACCTCGCTAGAGACACCTCCACCGATCATATACCATTTCTATGCTGGTTTGTTATAAAATATCTGCTGTCCGAAAGATCACCGTTGAGGCGGTCAGTACAAACAGACTCCCAAACTGAATATCGTCATAGCCGTTCGAGCGGTGGACGTCGTCGTAAATCAGGGTACCTCGGTTCACTATGAATATGGGGCATTAGTCACTCACCCCTCAGTGTGAGTGGGTCAAAATCAAGACACGCCCCTCGTTGTGAGTGGTGGGGTGTTCTAAGTGATAGGGGTAAGCTACTATTGAGCATGGACGACGATCTCGACGTTGACGAAGAAGCGAGGGAAATCATTAAACAGTCAGTCGAGATGGGTGACCCTGGTGCGAAGTCCCCACCGGAAGGACAAACGTGTGCTCGGTGCGAGAAAGATGCAGTCCCCGGGCCGGGCGACGAGTGGCTCTGTGAGGAACACCAACGGGAGTTCTTCGAGGAACGACACGGCTGAGTAGCCCACTAGCTCCCAACACTACTGCCACGGATTCTTCATGAAACTCCACTTGCCCTCCGACACATCTGTTCCTGGGTGTGGATACTTCCGATACTGCTCCAACGACTCCGGTATTTTACCCAGCGAATCAGGGTGGCGCTGACGGACGCTGATGGCATGACCCACATCAATTGGCTCCCCTCCTTGCCAGTCGTGCCTCTGTTTATACGTAGCGAATAGTTCGTTCATAACATCCCAATCCAGAGACTCCTCATCGAAATGCTGTGGGCCGAGCCACGCGACAGAATAATCCGCAGAGACATAGTCATAGGTCACCTTCCGGAGATCCTTGTCCTTGTTCCGGTGCTGGACTTCGATGACGAGTCCTGTTCCAAAGTATCGGTTCCTTGAATCGAACTCGAGAAGCACATCAGCTGTCCGACGGTCAGGCCCATCAGGGGTAAACGCCACATCTACGTCTTCTTCGACGCCATACCGGTAGGCCATCGTCCCAAATTGCTCCTTCAGTGCTGCTAGCGCAAGGGCCTTGCAGCGGTGATGAACATCAGATTCACCAGCGTACTCACAGCCACCAACGATGTCAACATTCTCGTGGTAGAAGTGACGGGCAACATTATCCCCTCCGCGTGGATACATTGCTCCTCCACATTCAGGACAACGGACTGCTTGACCATCGTCTACAACGCTCGGTGCAACAACCTCTCCATCTAAGATTGCACGAAATGGCATTTTGAAGTAGTATCCTACACTCCGAGGAGAGTTGACCGTCTGTTAATACTCGTCCTCATCGTTGTTATTTCCCTCCCCGCCCCCGTTCTCCAATACAGAATACTGCATCGTCAGGACGTAGTATAGAACCCCCACTATCAACACCACGACAAGCAGAAGGAACCCGATCTGAATCCAATACCCAAGCGTAACGAACAACAAAATACCTCCTGCCGAGAGCATCAGAATACCAGCTACCAGCGCAGAAAGAGCATATCGGAGCCGACGGCCCTTGGCCCTCATCACTTTGATATTGTTCTCGATGTTCTTCGAGTAGCTCTTTGTGACAAGTCCTGGATAGTCCTCCTCAGCAACTCCCCCTTCATTCAGAGCGTCTGCAAGTTCCACCCTCAAGCCGAACCCAGCTGTCGTACTCAGGATGCATAAGGCAGCAAAAATGAGGGAGACAATCAGTGCCGAAACTCCCGTTCCTACCGCGATGATTATTGGAAGATATTCTATGGTCAGATCCACAGAGACCTGCGATGAGAATACCGAAACGCCTGTAAAAAGCACACCAAGCAAAATCCCCACCAGTCGCGCTACCCTCCAAGCCTTCGTGTCGAAGTTTTCAATCGCAGACAACTGACTGTCTAGCATCTCTTGATACCGATCAGCCAAATCCTCCTTCACAGAAAATCTGCTTCCACCCACTGTTCGGGTGTCTCCGTCCATCGTATCAGAACTCTCCGAGTTCCGGTTGTGTGAGGTCTTCTCGAGGCTCATCAGGCCCATTCGACGTATCTGCTTTCACCAACTCTTGGAGTTCTCCACTCTCCATTTCAACTGTGTTTTCGCAATGCCACTCAGCGAAGAGATGGGCTAGGTCTGAATGTTCACTCCGGTCACTGAGTGTGTCGTTGTACTCTCTACGCTTGTCTCGTAGATTCCGGAACTTCACGTAGTACTCACCATCTGCGATTTTATCAGCAGTCTCGGCAACACACATGTACTCCAGCGTGTTGTCTACCCAATCTTCGTGCACACCGCCATCTGGAATATAGTCTCGGTTCAGCCGCTCTGTAAGGTCACTTACATTGACGACCAAGTCGAGGATCTTCGTCGGATCTCTCCGCTGCCAGACTATTCGCTGGTCATCATCTAACAGGTCGTAGAGCACCGTATGCCAGATATAGCACGCAAGATACAGTGGCGGTGGCTCACTGTTGAATAACACCCCGGTCGCCTTCCGGTCGTAGAAAACTTCTGCTGGAATGTCGATATTCTTGAACGTACCTCCCTCCATCGACATCCGAGTACTCATCTGAAGGGAATCGGGTAGGGCGTCATCCCCGAAGTTATCTCCTACCATCGAGGCCCTCTGGAACTGGTACTTCGGGTTAGTATCCTGATCGATGTACTGGTAGCTCAACAACACCAGATTTGACTCTACATCCAATTGACTCTCGTCGAGTGCATTCCTAACACGGAGTTTCTCGGTTTGGAAGTTATCTCCGTTAATTAGCAGCGCGATGTCGTGCTTCGAAGGGGCAACCCGATCACCGTTTCCAGCATGAAACTGTAGGTCTTGATCGTATTGTTCTAGCTCGGTGAGCCGGGATTCGAATTGGGTCTCGACCGATGGTAGTTTCTGGTTTACATCAAATACGATGCCATAGTCTTTGTTGAACAGTACCGAGAAGCTAGGTTCTAACGGGGTATTTGAATCATCGGGAAAATAAGCCGGAAAACGGTCGAAATGGAACATATCGTTGTGATCGTATTGTTCGGTGAGGAAATGTTCCCAGCTGGAGACGACGTCGACGTATTGGTCGTATCTCCGAAAGTTCTCGAAGATATCATCGACGCACTCTCGGTACTCTTCCTCACCCATGTGTATCTACCCCTCTGAGAAATAGTCGTCAAAGTCCCGTTTTGACCCGCGTCCAACGGAGAGCTCTCCTTCACGGAATCCCTCCAAAATTTGGTCAGTGATGCGCGAGAGAGCCCGTCTGGAGGCATTGAACCCCGGGATGATGGAAACATTGCTGTCAGAGGTTAAGAACACGTCCGCGGTTGTTCCATCGTTGAAATCGAGGACGGAGGCGTGCATATACGGGTTGTCGTGATAGACCGTGACTGATGATTTACTCAATCCGTCGAGCGCTCGGATTAACCGGTAGTTCTCTTCGCGCCCTTCGATTGATCCTTCTCGGTAGGTGATTTGTATTGGTTCGGCCTCTCTGGAACCGTATTCACGAGATCGGTTGGAGAAGAGGTCGCTCTTGTCCGAAATAAGGGAGGCGACGTTCTCCAACAAGAGTTGGAAGTAAATTGCGCTCTCGCCGTCAACGAAGCGGGATTCAGCCTTTCGAGAGACTTGTCCACTAAAATCGCGGGAGGACTGTCTGACTTCGAACTCAAGTTTGTCTACGTAGTAATCTTGTTCGGCGACTTCCGGTGAGTTGAATACCTCGAAATAGTCGGTGTCGTCGAAATACCGAACATCTGTGTTCGCACCTGGAGACTTGATGACTGCGCGTGTTGCGACGAGTTGGCCATCGATACTGTCATCAAGTACTTCGAACAGGCGCCGAAGGTCACCGCTGTCCATGAAAGACAGGGACAGCTCTGGTGGGAGAGCTTGCAGGTAACGCTTGAGGCCGTACTTGTAGAAGTCACTGTCTGAAATTGTATATGCGGTATAGACGTCGGCGTTGTCGTGTGCGAAGAGGTAGAATTCACCTTCTACGTACCGATATCCATCATCGTCGTATTCCTCACCCTGACCCTTCAACCGGCGAGTGAGAGAAGCGGTTATGAACTCGCCTTGGTCTTCAAGTTCGATGTGGAATCCGGTTGGGTCAAATTCGTCAAAAACTTCGGCGGGAGGGCTTTCTGAGACGAAGGTGATTGCTCTTACAGGTTCATCTTCACGTTGTACCCGCTGCTCGGTGTATTGCGACAGCTTGGACAGCGTGTCGATCTGTGCGAAATCGAGCAGTGTTCCTGATTTTTCCATTCTTCACCTTGCTGGTGAATCCGAGCGTCGGGTTGTTTGCTGTCTATCACTTCCGATGGATCGTTTAATGTATCTTTCCCTCTACGGCAGGAACCATCATTGTGTTTAGTCCTTTGCGTATGGGTTGGTGGGATCGCTACGTAGGGGCATATATGGATCTCGTATCTGGAGAAGGTAATAACTGAGCAAACCAGACCGGAAGTGGAAACACTTCTGTGTCGTAAACCTCCCTTCTTCGACACGTTATACTCGGCATGTTGGTGAGGGGAACACTAATCATACAAGCACCGAACAAATCTCCTATGACAGTCACTCCACCTGATTTCGACAAAGAGATGCATGGACACAGTGCAGTAAAGATCGAAGGTGCTTGCCATGCGATAGTATCCGACTATAGTACTGGTGAGCAGAGAGATGCGACAGAATGCGGGATTCTCCTCTCGTCCCATCTATCTAATCTGGACTTGGGGTCACGGATCGATTTTCAAGAAGAAAACGTCCGGATGTGTTCTGACTGTTGGCCAGAAGAAGTCATTAGTGAGGAGTAGAACGCATTCACCGAAACGGGATACTAGAAACATTTCTCGTTGTGAGTGGAATCATGAACAATCGAAGTACTGTGTTCGAAATGAAGGGGGTAGGGTCGAAATGAAGACCCCGTTGTCGAAATGAAATCACACCCCTCCTTGTGAGTGGTCAAGAATCGCCCTATTAATACCACACCCCTCAGTTAGTCCGGGCGACGTATGATGACCCGGTGCAGGTCGTACCAGTACGTTTGTGACTTGTAATTTATTTCGATGTCCACGGAGAAAGTCCCCGAATCTACATCCTCTTCAACCGGTCTCGGCACAATCAGCGCCGGCAAACCTAGTGATGTGACGTCCTCAACGAACTGTTCATATGTCCCAGGCCGATCTGTGATGCTAAAACTAGGGTCGTCGTAATCAGGATCTTCACAGACCTCACGGAACGAACCTGGTATCTCCTCACCATCTATGCCATCCATCGAATACTCTAGTTCGATGAACCCAGGAAACAACTGTAAGGATTCCAGATGCCCGTCATCCGGTGCTTCCGCCAAGATTTGCGTATATTCCTCTCCTTCGCCCATCCCGCGCGCCTCTTCGATTGCGTCAAGAACATCATCCTGTTGTGGGCTGTCCTGCACGGAATCAACGATCACGTCTGCTTGGCCCTCTAAGAAAGTCGGCGGGAGAGGGAGACGCGTCTGTGAAATGATTTGAGCGAGTGCAAGACTCTCAAGTACATCATCGTCTGTTTCGGCTGTAATCTCGGGGGGATTTAGACCATCGATTGGCTCGGTGACCTCAACACCCGTATCATCAAACTTGATGACCATTTGAGACAGCTCATCGTTCTCGGCTTTCTCACTGTACTTGACAAGCTCAGAGTACTGCTTGATGTCCATCTGTAGCAGATCAAACTCGAAGCTGGCAGTGTACTCTGTAATCAGCCTCGGGCCGGGTTGAGTGTCGAAGGATATCGTTCCTAATATTGGGTAGTCATCTGACGTTTCAGCGTTGCCCATCGTCTCCACGTGCACTGTGTGATTATTCAATGACAGCCGGACTGCTACTTCGGTAACCGGTTCAGCAACGAATTCTGCTAACTCTTCTGTTCGCGGGAGAACAAACTTTGAGTCTTGATTCCAGACTTCGATCGTCTGGTTGTCTTCGGTCTCGTCATCGACAGCTTCCTCCTCCGCGTCTTCGCTGAGGAAGAAGCGCTTGGTTCGTGTGGTGCTCTCTTCTAATTGTTCCTCAACGACGGTGTTCATGTAGGAGAAGAGTGAATTAGTCACCTCGGAAATAGAGAGACTGCGATCCACAAGGCGATTGAGTGGGTAGTTGACAAGATATGGTTGCCCCTCACCTGCTTCGCTACTGCGTTTGCAGAGGAAACTGGCGAATGCTTCGTCGGGCTCGTGCGTGTATTCTCCATGTATCTCCATCGTGGGACTAGGAGATATCTGGAATTTGTTTCCATGTTTAGTCGAGTTGTACATATCGATGAAATCGATATAGAATCGGCAAATGTCGGTGAGTTGTGCTCGAATATGCTCGACCGATCGTGTAACGTAGTCCTCGATTTGGTCTACCTCAAGCCCATCGTCGAAACGACTGGCTGGATCGTCTGCTGCGAGGATCACATCATATCCGAAGACGGCCTTGAGTCGATCGCTGAACTGGAAACTGGCGTCTTCGAAGTATTCATCCGGAGTTCCGTCGAGGAACTTTTTGCAGAAAGTCCGAACCTGGTTGCGGATTAAGTCTTCAACAAAGTTGTCTTCGGTGTTGATGTAGGAGAGGAAGTAGATGAGGAACTCCTCGGTATACTGCATGGTAGCCCGGAAGAGATCGACTTGGGCATAGCCGTGAATTTCGTCCTCGGAGCCGAGGTTGTTGTTGAGGTACTGGATGTACTTGTAACCCGATTCTGGATTATGTATACGCTGAAAATGTTCGTCGTAAGAGGAATCTTCGAAATCGACTTGTGTGAACCAGTCAGGGGCCATGTGGTTACCGGTACAAAGTTTGGCATAGTCATAATAACCTTGACTCTAACCTAATCGGCGCTACGACGAAATGCTCTGGTTTTAGCCTCCCGGACAGCAAGACAGGACACCCCTCAGTGTGAGTGGTGGGGTGGTCTAAGTGTCTGCACAGTCAACTGTCGGACATGGAAGACGCCCTCAACGTTGACGAAGAAGCTAAGGAAATCATCAGGGAATCACTGGAGATGGGTGACCGTGGCCCAATCTCATCCGTCAATGGCGAATGCGCGAGGTGTGATGACGACGCTACGTGGCAAGACCCAGAAACAGGCGAATTACTCTGCGAAAAGCACGCAAAGGAACGGTTCACCGAGCGACACAGGTGACGATATCAGTCGTCGTTAGAGCTCATCCAGTGTCTTTTGCTCCGCATCTTCTGGCCAGTCGTCAGGAACAACCAGTCCGGAACTCGGCTCTTCTCGAGACTTGACATCAACATCGTCACTGGGTTTCTCATAGAATATGTCGGCGAGGTCGCGCACGACAATGGTCATGTCTTTCTGGTTCTCGATTTGCTTCTGGTCGCGGAACCGAACGCCCTCCAGCTCGTCGTGTGACGTGTACAGTTTCGCGACAGCCCACGAAACGTTGAATCCGTGGCATAGTCTGATTCTCAATCCCCCGCAAATGCAGGCCTTGCTCGACTTTGCTGAGACCGTCGGAACATCCGGAGATGCCTCATCAGCGAAAACTATCACAACGGCCAGCTAACTGTGCGCTACCAAGATGGTACGTACACGTTGGAACCGGAAGAGATGGACACCGGGCCGACCCTCTCCGAGAATCAGCTGGATGCCCTTCACAGTTTGTTGGAGAAGATGGAGCTAGTCAAGGAGGAATACGATGAGCTGATGGAAACCCAGGGAGAACAGAGCCCTTTGTAGTTTCTGACACTAATTCCCCCGTTATAAAAAGAAGTTCTGCTGGTGCGAGGTTTTATATAAGTGCGTGCGCCAGCCATTGTCGGCTCTACGGAAACCACATGACTGCTTCGACCACCAATTGCGCGACAATTGAAATCGACCCCACTCGGGGCGCGATAGCAACGCGAAACCCGTTGCTGTGTGGCGATTACCGTCGGCACCAATATGGGGGACAGCCAAAATGGGCCGGCGCGAATTCGAATCGCGGTTACGGCCACCCGAAGGCCGAAGGATACCAGGCTACCCCACCGGCCCGTGCGATAGCAAGTGGACAGAAGACAGGGTCGGTTTTAACGGTTGCGAAACAGCGAGAAGCGGAGCGGTTTCACGGACGGCCTGCGAGCGAAGCGGTATGGAACTCCACGACGAACGCATTCCGGCGGAGACGTTCGCGACCTGTCTCGACAACATGCCCCAGCCCTGTGTCGACCTCGTCGTCGAGTACGAGGACGGGATCGTACTCACGCGACGGCAGAACGAGCCAGCGAAAGGCGAGTGGTTCTGGCCGGGGAGTCGACTTTACAAGGGCGAACGACTGGACGACGCGGCGACACGCATCGCCGAGGAGGAACTCGGCCTCAGCGCGGTCGAGGCGGAGCGACTCGGCGTCAGCGAACACTTCTGGGACACCTCGTCGGTCGACGGCGTCGATTCCCGGCACACGATACCAGTCGTGTATCGAGTCGTGCCCGAAGAGGGAACGGAGATAGCGCTCGACGACCAACACGACGCGTATCGCGTCGTCACGGAGCCACCGGCGGACGCGAACCAGTATGTCACGGAGTACTTCGAGCGGTTCGACATCGGCCGATAGAGGGTGACAATTGCTGTTTTGAATGCGCGCCCGTGTCTCACGAGGTCAAGCTGTAGGGGGAGTGACTGAACAGAAGATTGATTACGCGTCGCGGTTACTCACTATTTGAGTAACTATGACGATCCTCATCACTGGCGGCGACGGCTACGTCGGGTGGCCGGCCGCCCTGCGAATCGCGGACCGAACGGACGACCGAGTGCTGCTCGTCGACAACTTCGCCCGACGAGGGTGGGTCGAGGACGTCGGCGCGACGAGCGCGACACCGGTCGCCAGCATCGACGAGCGTCTCGACGCGGCCCGCGAGGTCCACGGGCTGACGAACCTCTCCTTTGTCGAGGGTGACCTCGCCGAGAAGTCCTTCGTCGACGAACTGCTTGCGGTCCACGAGCCCGACGTGGTCGTCCACACCGCCGCCCAGCCGTCCGCGCCGTACTCACAGATCAACGGCGAGCGGGCCAACTACACCCAGCACAACAACCTCCAGGCGACACGGAACCTCCTGTGGGGGCTTGAGGAACACGACCTCACCGACACCCACTTCGTCGAGACGACGACGACGGGCGTCTACGGCGCGCCGGAGTTCCCCATCCCCGAGGGCGGCGCGACGATGGAGAACCGGGGCGAGCGCGACGACGTGCCCTTCCCCAACATGGGCGGGAGCTGGTACCACGCGACGAAGGGCTTTGACGCACAGAACATGCGCCTGGCCCACACGCAGTTCGACATCCCGATCTCGGACGTGCGGACGGCCATCGTCTACGGGACCGAGACCGAGGAGACCCGCGCGGACGACCGGCTCAAGACCCGCTTCGACTTCGACTACTACTTCGGAACGGTCACGCACCGCTTCTGTGCGCAGGCCGTCGCGGGCTACCCCGTCACCGTCTACGGCAAGGGCGAGCAGCGCAAGCCGTTCATCTCGCTGGAGGACGCCGTCGAAGGGCTGGCCGAAGTGGCGCTGGCCGACCCCGACGAGCGCCCCGACGGGCTGACAGTGTACAATCAGGTCACGCGCGCAATCAGCATCGTCGAGATCGCCGAGACGATTGCAGATGTGGGCAGCGAGTACGACCTCGACGTGGCCGTCGAGCACTTCGAGAACCCCCGCGACGAGGACGAGACCCACAAGATGGAAATCGAGAACGACCGCTACGCCGACCTCATCGGCGGCCAGTCACAGTCCGTCGAGGACGGCGTCGCCGACATCTTCGAGACGCTGACCCGCTACGCCGACACCATCGAAGCCCACGAGGACCGCTTCCTGCCGGGCGTCCTGAGCGAGGACTGACCATGGACGTGCTGGTCACCGGGGCCTGTGGCTACATCGGCAGCGCGCTGATTCCGCTGCTGCGAGCGGACGACCGCGTCGACAGCGTCGTCGTCTTCGACGACCTCTCGTCGGGGTCGCCGCGGGCGCTGCTTGGGACGCTCGGGGACGGCCTCGTGTTCCGGCGGGGCGACGTGCGCGAGTACGGCGACGTGGAAAGCGCCATGCGCGGCGTCGACCGTGTCATCCACCTCGCGGCCATCACGGGCGCGGCGAGCACCCACGAACGGCGCGAGGAGACGTTCGCCATCAACTACGACGGCACCGAGAACGTCCTGACCGCGGCCGGCAAACTCGGCGTCGACCACGTCGTCTTCGCCTCCTCGTGTAACGTCTACGGCCGCGCGACCAGCACCGACATCGACGAGACGGTCGACCCGGACCCGATCAACCCCTACGCGGAGACGAAACTGGAATCGGAGACGCTGTTGCGGGAGTACTGCGAGGAGTTCGGCATGACCGGGACCGCCCTCCGGATGGCCACCAACTTCGGCCACTCGCCGGGCATCCGGTTCAACCTCGTCGTGAACTACTTCGTGTTCCGCGCGCTCACCGGCCGCCCGCTCACCGTCTACGGCGACGGCTCGAACTGGCGGCCGTTCATCCACGTCCGGGACGCCGCCCGCGCCTACGCCGAGGCAGCGTGCGACCCAGAAGCCTGGGACGAACCGGTGTACAACGTCGGGTCGGCGGCATCGAACTACCAGATCTCCGAAATCGCCGATATCGTCGCCGACGAGGTCGCGCCGGTCGACGTGACCTACCTCGAAGACGAGCATCCCGGCCCGTCGTATCACGTCAACTTCGACCGGCTGGGCGGAACCGGCTTCGAACCATCGTGGACGCTCCGCGAGGGCGTCCGCGACCTCGCGGAGAGGTTCACCGAGACCTAACGCTCGCGACACCTCCGCCGCCATCGACCCATCTCACTCACAGTTCTGTCCAATCGGTGACATCGACCCCATCGATTCGTTCGAAATGGTCCACGTTCCCAGTCAGCACTGAGAGTTGCTCGGTTCGGGCTGTCGCAGCGATGTACACGTCGTGGAGGTCGTGTAACGGTTCACCTCGGTCACGGAGTGTGGCGATGATGTCTGCCGCAGCCACAGACACAGCTCTGGTGACATCGATAACATCGAAACGAGAATAGAGTCGTTCGAGTGCGTCCATCGCCTCCTGGTGTGCGTCTGTACCACGGTCATACTGTCTGTTGACGCCGAGGCGGAGTTCCGTGACCGTGACGACGCTTATCGCGTGTCGCCCTTCTTCGTCGAGTATCTCGACACGCCGGTCGACGCCACCGCGGTCGATGTCAACGACGACTGACGTATCAACGAGTTTCATCGTCCAGTCGCTCCATCGTTCCCTCGCTCAGCCGACCGATTTCGTCCTGTACGCCGTCGTAGGTGTCGGGCTTGAAGATTTCTTGACCGGTTACGTCTGCCAACTGCCCACCGGATTCCAATTTCGCGTCGATGACCTCGCTAAAGCTCCGGTCACCCTTTTCGCGTTTTAGTTTCCGGTACACCTCGTCGGAGATGGAGATGTTTTTGCTCATGCGTTATGCATGGGTACGTGTACGCAAATCGCTTGCGGTGGGCCACGAGACAGACCACGGCTGCTATATATCGCCGCGACGATGCTTCCTCCAATGAACGGGTCCGACGATACAGTCACCGTCACTGTCACCGGCGGTGCAGGCTACATCGGCAGTCGCGTCATCTACGAGCTACAGCAGGCCCACCCCGACTGGGAGATTACCGCCGTCGACAACTTCTATCTCGGCACTGTGCAGTCCGTCGGCGACGTGGACATCGAGCACGTCGACATCCGGAACCGGGACCGGCTGGAAGCGGCGCTGTCGGGGGCCGACGTGGTGATGCACCTCGCCGCAGTCTCGGGCGTCGACGACTGCGAGGAGAACCAGGACCTGGCCTACGAGGCCAACGTCCAGGGGACCGACAACGTCGCCTGGTTCTGCCGGAAGACCGGGGCAGCGCTGGTGTTCCCGTTCTCGATGGCCGTCATCGGTGACCCACAGGAGTTTCCCATCACGGTCGACCACCCGCGGGACCCGCTGAACTGGTACGGCCGGACGAAACTGCTCAACGAGCGCGCCATCGAGACGTACGCCGAGGGCGCGTTCCCCGCCCACCAGTTCATGATATCGAACCTCTACGGCAGTCACGAACTCGACGGGCAGACCGTCTCCAAGGGGACCGTCATCAACTTCTTCGTGAACCGCGCGCTCGCCGGCGAGACGCTGACGGTCTACGAGCCGGGAACCCAGTCCCGGAACTTCATCCACGTCAAGGACGTGGCCCGGGCCTACGTCGACAGTTGCGAGCGGCTGCTGGGTCAGTTGGAGCGTGGCGAGACCGGCGTCGAGAAGTACGAGATCGCCAGCGACGAGGACCCCAGCGTCCACACCGTTGCCGAACTAGTCAAAGACGTCGCTGCCGAGGTCGCCGATATCGACGCCGACGTGGAGCTGGTCGAGAACCCACGCGGCGACGACGAGACGCTCGTCGATTCGTTCCCGGTCGACACCGGCCGGACGACCGATGCGCTGGGTTGGAGCCCGGAACACGACGTGGAGTCAGCGATTCGAGCGGCGCTGGAGTCGGCGAACGCGTAGGCGACGAGTCCCGATGGATTTATTCGCCAGACCGGAAAGAGGGGACACATGAGCGACACGCCCGGGGCGGGAGCGGTACTCGACGACCGGCCCGAGCTACGAGAGGCGACAGCGGCAGTTCTGGCCGTCGACGACGAACGGGACGGCTGGACGTTCGACGACATCCCCGTCGATTCGGGACAGTTCGGCGAACTCGTCTCAGCGGGTATCGTGGAGAAGGACGGGGAGCAGTATCGCGTCGCCGACCCCGAGGCCGTGCGGGCCGCCCTCGACGGCGAATCCGAGGTCGGTAGCGACAGCGGGCGCGGTGTAGCTATCGGGGACGCCCTGGAGTTCGACGTCGACGCGCGAGCAGCCGGCCTGCTCGTCGCCGCGCTGGCCGTCGTGTTCGTCGCCCGAACGTACGTCATCGGATCGATTTACCGCGGCGGCGACATCGTCTTATCGAGCAACGACCCCTACTACTACAGATATCACGTCGAACAGGTCGCGGCGAACGCCGGCAGCGTGGCCGATACCGGGGCCCTCGCCGTACTTCCGGGCAGCGTCACAAACGGAGAGCCGCTCATGGTCGCAACGCTCTGGTTGGTTGCCAGCCTCTTCGGCGGGAGCAAAGACGTCATCGGCCACGTTCTCGCGTGGTATCCTGTCGTGTCGGCACTCGTCACGGGCGTCCTGCTCTATCTGCTCGCGGTTCGGGTGTCCAGCGACCGACGTGTCGGTCTCGCATCGGTCCTCTTTCTGGCGTTTATTCCGGGGCACGCTTTCCGGACGAGTTTGGGGTTCGCGGACCACCACGCCTTCGACTATCCATGGCTGGGGCTCACTGCACTGGCGCTCGTGGTCGCACTGACGACGGTCACAGACCGAGCGTCGCTTCGGCGTCCACAACCGTGGCTCGCCGCGGTCGGCATCGGAGTCGGTATCGCCGGCCAGGTCCTCGCCTGGGAGGCCGGACCACTGCTCGTCCTGCCGGTCAGTCTGGTCGTACTGGGACAGACACTGCTCGATGTATCGAACGACCGGTCGGCGCTGGTCAGGAACGCGCCGGTCCTCGCCGGGGTCGGTCTCGGTGCGGGACTTGCCGGCGCGGTCCACAGTATCGCCGGCTGGCAGACCGCGCTCGTCGCTGGCACACCGGCACTGCTGACGGCGGGTACCGTCGTCGTCATCGGCACAGCAGAGGCAGCCAGGCGCTTCGGAGGCACCGCCAGGCAGCTGGTAGCGGTCGACGTCGGGCTGGGTGTCGTCGCCCTGATAGTCTTCCGCTTTGGCCTCACGGAACAGTGGGGAACGTTCAGCAGGCGGCTCGATACGCTGTTCCGTTCCGACGGGATCGCCGAGACGTACGGACTGTTCAGCGCTGACGCCTTTGGCTTCCTGTTCCTGCTCGGCCTGACGCTGCTGCTGGCGCTCCCGGCGATGGTGTGGGGGATCAGCCTCGCTCGGAACGACGGAAGCGGCTGGCTGATCGCCAGTAGCTACGCCTGGGTTCTGTTCGCTCTCGCCGTGATTCAGGTCCGCTTCGTCGGCGAACTGGCTCCGTTTCTCTCGCTGTTCGCCGGCCTCGCGTTCGTCTGGGCCGCCTCGTGGGTCGATGTCGCCCGTCCGGTGCTGACAACCAGTAACAGCGACCTGCGAGACGCACTCGTGCCGGACTCCCGGGCTCTCGTGTCGCTGTTCGTGCTGTTCCTGTTGTTCGGTGGCCTCGGGATGGTGCAGGTGCCGGTGAAAACGAGTCAGGTGCTCGTCGAAGACGGGACGTACGGCGCGGCGACTGCGGTCGAAGCCGACGCCGCCGACCGGGGACTCGAACATCCCGAGAACTACGTGCTCAGCCGCTGGGGACAGAACCGCGTGTACAACTACTTCGTCAGCGGCGAGTCAGAGAGCTACGCCGACGCCCGACAGACGTACGGGCCGTTCCTCGCAGCGACGGCCCCCGAAGAGGCCTATAACCGAATTTCCGGACGAGCCGGATACGTCGTGACGACGGGGACCGGGCTCGAGGAACCGACCACGATGTACGTCCGGTTACACCAGCACTTCGGAAGCCGGAACGGGGATGTGGACGGCCTGGCCCACTACCGGCCGCTCTTCGTGAGCGAGGACGGGGGCCACAGGGCGTTCGCGGTCGTCCCCGGTGGGACGGTACGAGGCACTGCGGCCCCGAATTCGACCGTCTCTGTAGCGACGACGGTCGCTGTCTCGGACAGAGAGGTCCCATACGAGCGCCAGACGACAGCCAACCGGAACGGTGAGTTCGCTGTCACCGTCCCGAACCCCGGGACGTACACCGTGACGACTGCCGACGGCGGCGAGGCGACCGTCGAAGTGCCGGAACAGACAGTGTACGACGGCGGAAACGTGACAGTCGGGTGACGGCCGGGGAATCGGCTGTTCGTTTCGCTCCGCGAGCGACAGAAGCGAAACGACCATGACACCCACCGAGAGAAGACAGCGTGTGCGCGTCTGGGTTCGTGTCCTCATCCTGTTCGGGCTGTGTCTGACACTCGGAGGGCTGTTCGTCCACGCAGAGGTTACAGAAGAGCAGTGGTCACCGTATCCGGATGCTGCAGACCTCTCGTCCGAATACGACTCGCACGTAGGACAGCAGCTCATGGTGTTTGGGACCGTCACCGAGACAGGGAAAGGCGGGATGAATATCAGGGCCGAAAGCGACGGGACGGCGATTACACTCAGAGTCACTGGAACGGAAGCGACCGTCGAACCCGGTGGCGTGGTCCAGGTGTACGGAACGCTCGAACCGGATCAGACAATCTCGGCCGAGCGCGTCGAGGTGGTCAACAGCAGCCGGTGGGCGGAGTTCTACAAGTACGGCGCCTCGGCTATCGGCGCACTCGGGTTCCTGCTCCTGTTCGTCCGGTACTGGCGTCTCAACCGTGATACGTGGACACTGGAGGGACGCGATGGCTGACCTGCTGACCCACCTGCTCGTTCCGTACGCCATCCTCACGGTCGCAGGCTGGCGCGTCGGCTGGCTCGACCGGCGCTGGGTCGTCGTCGGGATGGGCGGTGCGGCGATTCCCGATCTGAGAAAAGTCGAAATCGTGATCGACGAGACCACGGTCGAAACGCTTCTGGGCATTCCGTTCACCTATGTGCCCTTCTCGACACTCGGGGGCGTCCTGTTGGTCGCTGGAGCCATCTCCATCGCGTTCGAGCGGCGGCACTGGGGACGCGTGTACGGCCTCGTGACCTTCGGCGGCCTCACCTCGCTCTTGCTGGATGGGCTGCGGGTGTACGCCGACGGGCGGGCGGGCGCCTGGCTGTATCCGTTCACGAACTGGCGGCCGCCGACACCGAGCCTGTACGTGTCTTCGGACCCGACCGTACTCGTGGTGGCACTACTCGCTGCCGGCACGGTAGCCGTCCTCGACAGACGGATACGGGCGCGGAACTGACCGCACTACCAAGTCAGCCCTTCGTAGGTGATGCCGTCCCGGCGCTCGATGATGCGGCGACCGTCGACGACGACAGGGTCGGCCATCTCGTCGAACTCGGCGTCGAGCGCCGCGAACTCGTCCCAGTCGGTGACGACGACTGCGCCGGACGCACCCTCAAGAGCGCCTGCTGCCGAGTCGGCGTACTCGATGTCGGGATAGCGCTCGCGCATGTTCTCGGTCGCGACGGGGTCGTAGGCGACGATCTCTGCGCCGCGCGCCTGCAGCCCCTCGATGACCGGAACCGCTCGCGTGTTCCGGATGTCGTCCGTCCCGGGTTTGAACGCCAGTCCGAGCACGGCGACGCGTTTTCCGGACACGTCGACGTGGTCGTCGAGTAGGGAGAGGAGCCGCTCGGGCTGGGCGTCGTTCAGTTCCACGGCTGCAGAGAGAACCGCCGGGTCGTAGCCCAGTTCTCGTGCTGCAGCAATGATAGCGTCCGTGTCCTTCGGGAAACAAGAACCCCCCCACCCCACGCCGCTCCGGAGGAACTGCTCGCCGATTCGGTCGTCGAGCCCGATAGCGTCAGCGACCTCGTAGGCGTCGACGCCGAACTCCTTGCAGATGTTCCCGATGTCGTTGATGAGACTGACCTTGGTCGCGAGGAACGTGTTGTTGGCGTACTTTATCATCTCGGCCTCGGCGATACCGGTCTCGACGACCGGCACGTCGCCGTCGGCGGCCTCGCGAAGCGGTGCGTAGAGGTCACGGAGAAGCGCCGTCGCACGGTCGTCGTCCGTCCCGAAGACGAGCTTATCGGGGTTCAGGAAGTCCGCAACTGCGGTGCCCTCACGCTGGAACTCGGGGTTGGACGCGACGAGGAAGTCCGTCCCGCGTTCGAGGCCGGCGTCGGCGATACGTGGAGCGAGTCGGTCCTCGGTCGTGTTCGGGACGACAGTCGACTTCGTGACGACGAGGTGCGGGTCGTCGGCCGAACCCTCAGCGCCGGCCAGTGCCTCGCCGACGGATGCCGCACCGGCTTCCATGAACTGGAGGTCGATGCTCCCGTCGTCGTTCGAGGGCGTCGGGAGCGCCAGCATCGTCAGATCGGTGTCGAGGATCTCGTCGTAGTCGGTGCTTGCCCGGAGGCGACCGCCGCCGTGTTCGGCGACGAGTTCGTCGAGCCCGGGTTCGTGTATCGGCGACTCGCCGTCGTTGATGGCGCTGACGATGTCCTCGTCGATGTCTATCGTTACGACTTCGTGCCCGAGATCAGCGAGACAGGCCGCGACTGTCGTCCCGACATAGCCGCTCCCGACGATGCTAATATGCATTACCGAATTCTTGGCGGGCCCCTGTGATGATAATACGGGTTTTAATCCGAGAAGGGAACCCATTTTATCCTCCTCCGAGTTCAGTCGCACGTCCAACTCATCCATTCTGAACTCGGAGAGTTCCTCGGCTACTCGCCGCCACCGTTGTTAGAACGGCTAATCGAGGATGCGCAGAAAATCCATCAGCAACGACCGATACGATAAGAGACGCTTTATCATCGAACCATCGAGGACATCGTTCAGGAAGAGCACAAGCGGTTCTATCCCGACTCAGATTCGGTCGATATACGGACGTTTCGCTCCGGAGTCGCGGCACTGACGCGGGCGTTCTTGGATGCGTGGTCAGTGGCTCCGTGCTCTGGTACTGTGCCAAATGCTTTTGCGACGGCTAATAGTACGTGAGTGTCATGATAGATCTCCCGTGGAGCCGCGATAGCGACACCGACGCGGGCACTGACCCCTCGGCCGACCATCCGGATGCAGACGTCGTCTGTGAGTTCCAGGACAGCACCCTCGCAGTCTACGAGGACTACATCGCAATCACGCGTGTGGACCGCTCGAGTTTCAACAACCGAGAGATTCCAGTCGAGGAAATAACTGGTGTCAATTACGACGGTGGCATCACCATCGGCTACATCCAGATCGAGCAGGTCGACGTCCCGGTTGACAGCGGCGGCCTGCTGAGCGACCCGGTCAATCCGAACACGCTGCATTTTGACCGCGGTGGCCGAGCGTGTGCAAAAAAGGCTCGTGATGCGATTCTGGAGCGCGCGCGAGGGTAGCTCCGATTCGGTGTCGATTGCAGCGTAGATCTACTCCCTCTCATTGTACACCACAGTTTGGATTATCGCTGGATACGACTCTGGACAGCTTCATCCAGTCGCTCTATTTTTCGCCAGTGTATCTCTCCAACTACCATGGCTTTCCGAATGTCAAACAGACTGTAAATCACACTCGATGTGAGGGGGGGTGATTCATTGATCTCCGCCTGTTCACTCTTCGGTTCCGACAGGATGTCGGAACACTCGTTACTCACGGGAAGGTGGGGGTATGCATTCGTCTATCTATCACAGCGAAATCCTGAGTGACGGACTGTAATTTATAATATAATCGGCCTTATTGAAACCCTTCATCGTTGACATACGGGAGAGATGCTCTATTCGCCGTGGACGGCCAAAGTGGCTGAAACGAGCCGATATAGGAAACCGCAAGACGTGAAGAGGGCTTCAACAGAGCCATATAATCAGTACATCACAAAGCCGGTTAGTTGAGACGCCTGCTTGCTGAGATGTGTCCAAGCACCAGTGGCGAGGCCCCGCCGTGGCGGGCGTCGCCTCTGGCCATGTTTGAAGAGTTCATCAACATGCTGTGTCAAGCAGCATGGACGGCCTTCGCGGTGCGTCGGACCGTCTCCACTAATCGGCCACCTGACGACAGTTTCTACCGCTAATCACCGACCGAGCACGCCTCTTCGTGAGTGGCAACGCTGTCGCGTCGGCGGCTGATCGCCGCCGACAGCGACAGCTCCAACCTCACTCGACAGATATCATCTGCGAATGGTGGCTCCTCAGGCTAGAAATGCAGGCTCAGATCGGATCAACTGGCGACGCTTTTGAGGGACTGATAATTCGTCACAAGGAAAGTCAATAGCTGAATTCGATTAAGATCGAGAATCACCCAGCCATGATTGCGGCCTATCGATACTCCATCCCGTTCATAATCGACCTAACGACCTGAGACATAGACAGAGTCGATATCTGTCTCACTCAGTTCCGCACTTCTCATTCATAATCGGTTTCTTGTCCGCAAGGCCTTGGGAAGCTTGGATATGAAGTGCAGCTAGGACAGATGCCAATCTGAAAAATAGTCGAGAAACATCGTTGAGTTTCACCCGGTACTGAGAATTAGCCTACGTTTCTTATTGGGTGTCGCTCTATGTGGATACTATCCCTCGTAAAAACAAAAGACCGGAAACCAACAGATTTGCCCTGATTCATCCAGCTTCACGGTGTAAGACTCGTCGAATCCTAGAGTGAAAAACTCGGTTGAGATATGGACAGGATGAAGAGTCCTATCAGCGTGGCCTCATGCGATTTATGAGCAATTAAAGTGATACTGGGCATTTGCAAACAAACCAACTCACACTCGGCTATCGAGGAATGTATACGCTTCTGTGTCGTGCTCGGATCGGCTACTTGTAGCGTTCATAACTTCGGTAGGCATCTATTCGCCTCTGCCCAAAGACGAGTCCCTCAATAGGAGGCCATCAACTCTCTGAGATACCAGCGAACTAAGATTTTCATAATCGGTTTCCCTCTGGTGTTTTTGAGGTCACAAACCGTTACTGGAAGTCAACCCAGCGATATATATTTTGTACTGATACGCGTTCTCGACGCTATCTGACTAACCAGCTCCTATCTCTCTAGAAGTATCCCTGCTCAAAGTACCTAGCTGCACTCGATTCACTTTCATACACATTCTTGCGGACAACAGAACCGATCATGAACGGCAGCAGAGCTACTAACAGACGGGGAGATCAGAGTTGAATCAGTCTTAGGGTGTTGACTTAGGTATGAAATAGCTGATATCAATGGCTATATCTGAGATAATGAAATAGGGGCAAATGTGATACAGTCCCAGTGGTGATTCGCTGTGATTAACTCGGTCCAGTGAGGAAAGAGTACGTTTCGTGTGCTTTCCGCACGTTTCTATCCAACAGGACTCAATGACGGTGCTCTCAGCGAAGTAGTGTTTAGTTAGTAGCATTGAGCCATCGAGCGAAGCTCTGCAACCAATTTTCGGCGGTTTTCGGTTCGACATGACTGAAGCAGTTTGAAAACGACGAGGTTCGACGCTTCAGCTCTCGGAAAATCCGTTCGACGGCGTTCCGATTTCCGTGGCGACACATCTGAAAGCGGAGTCCAGCTCGTTGGAGTGCAATTTGGAGGTGTTGAGCGCCATCGACGAGAAAGACGGCAGTTTCGACATCGTGTTTTTGCCGAAGTTCGCGCAGGAAAAGTTCTGTGAGGGTGGTCGTAGTCGTCGCAAACAACCGGACGTGAAGCAGTTCGTTCGACTGCGGATCGGCGGCGGCATACAGCCAGAACTGCTGGTCGTTGATGCGAATCACTGTTTCGTCGAGCGCAACTTGATTCGGTGATTTACCGGATTCTGGCTGTAGATCGGCTTTCTGAACCCAATCGTGGACGGCCTTTCGACTGCGTTGGACACCCAGCGAGTCGAGTAATTCGACGGTATTCGACAGCGACAGCCCCGCAACGTGCGCTTGAATACCCAGCGCCATCGCTGGCTTGGGTGTCCGCTCGCGCTCCACAAAATCCAAATCAATCCACTCTCTATGTCCGCTGAGGCGGCCGATTTCTGCCATGAACCAGCAAGAAATCCGCCCGCCTCACTTTTCACGCTTAACTAAACACGACCCAGTATTTTTATATCGTAATCACAATCTATCCGGCGATGCAATCTGGATGGCGGTACCGACTGGCAACAATTTTCGGAGCTCCTGTAATCGTCGCGGCCACCGTAGTTATCGCAAACGCTTCACCCGTATAGATACTCGTTACAACCGTCTCACCACTCGATAATCTCCAGCCAGCGACGTACTCAGGCAGTGCTCTACTGGACCAGGTTGCAATGACGGTAGTGATCTCACCACCATCATGCTGTGCCCGCTATTTAAACCCCGACGGCGGCGGATTCTCGATACGATATCGCTGACCGATAAGTGAGTGTTCCTCACCGCGGCCGTGCTGGCGATGCTGGGGTATTTCAACTGGTCGTCATGGCTACCTCGGACAACCCTTATTGCAACCATTGTCGCACTCTCAGTCGCCTTGCAGCTATGGTTCATCACGATTCGACAACGGCCGCATGTCTCCTCGGGGGCGATTATTGTGGGCGACGGCATCGAGATCATGCAGACCCTTCACGAGAGCGCTGCGGTGCCAATTCTTGGACTTGTCGCCCCAGCTAACGTCCAGCGCAGGACTTCGAACTGCCGTATCGCCGACGGCGGTGTCACCATCGAGAACCTGGAGCAACTCCCACGTCTAGGCGGGTTCTTTCCGCTTGGCGAAGGGCTCGTGGAACACGATATAGACACCGTCCTGCTGGCCTTCGAACACCCCGACTGCAAGGAGTTCTTCGGCACGCTGTCGGCGTATTTCGAACATGGCGTCCAAGCGAAGGTCCACCGCGAGCACGCCGACAGTGTCTTTATCTCGGAATCGGAGAGTTTGGAACTCGTGGATACGCATCTGGAGCCGTGGGCAGGATTATGTCGTCAAACGTGCTTTCGACATCATCTTCTCCGGGCTGGCGCTGCTGTGTCTATCGCCGTTCATACTACTCATCTCAGCCGTCATAAAGCTGGACTCGACCGGACCAGTGCTGTGCAATTAAACCCGAACCGCTGCCTTCGGCGAGCGGTTTACCATCTACAAATTCCAGACAATGATGATCGGCCAGGAGACGACCATGCCCACCGACGAGGACAACGATCGAATCACGCGCGTCGGTCGGTACCTCCGCCAAACACATCTGAACGAGATACCGCAGTTGTGGTCGATACTCGTCGGCGATATGAGCGTCGTCGGCCCACGTGCCGCCTGGACTGACGAGGAAGAATACCTCGAAGCCGAGACGAACGAGTGACGCAAGCTATGGTTCGTCAAACCCTGCCTGACTGGACTGGCCCAAATCAACGGGGTGACCAGTGAGATTCCCAGAACGAAACTCCGCTACGACATCAAGGACATCCGGGAACAGTCGTTCTGGTTCGATCTGAAAATTGTTGTTCGGCAGTTGTACGGGGTATTTATGTATGCGAGTTTACTACTACGGAAGAGGTGGCCTTCGAAGTAAATTAGCGCCCGTTAGCGTAGTGAGATTCAATCACCCTACCGTGCTGTTCAGTGCTTTCGAAGGGGTCCCGGCGGTCACTGCGATGTGAGATGGTGATAAATCGGGAGCAGATCGTTCTCGACAGTGTACCCGTAATCATATCGTTCCACCCTTTTTCGTAAGTCAGCCGCCGAAAACTGGCTGTATTTCCGGGATAGTTCACCGAGGCCGTCCCCGTATGCTAATGCACTTCCGTCCGTTAGAATGCCGACAGTCTCGTCGACGAACTGCTCGTTCCCCTCGGTGTTCGTTGCGACTACCGGAAGGCCTGCAGCAAGATATTCGACCGTCTTGATTGGTGGCTGGTGTCGATACTGTGGTTTGTCTGCGACGTAAGCGAGTCCGATATCGGCAGCCACGAGCCACCGTGGTATTTCCTCGTGGGGCACAGAACCGACGAACTCGATGTGATCGGCGACACCGCAGTCGGCGGCATACTGCTCCAAATCGAGTCTGGCGTCACCATCACCGATGATGAGACAGTCGAGTTGCGGTGTCTCTTTTTTCGCGGTTGCAACTGCTTCGATTAGTGTTTCCAGTTCTCGCGACGGGTGTAGATGACCGACGTACACAGCCGTGACACTGTCGCTGTCCTGCTCCACCGGTGTGACCGTAGTCGGGTCGAACTTAGCCAGATCGACTCCCAGTGGCACGATAGACACACCGGGGTCGGGGCCGAAGATGTGTCTTGCAACTGGCTCGGAGACGGTTATCACTTCGTCGACAAGCCGCCGCTGGAGTTTGAGTCCTATTCGACTGACCAGTTCGAACACCCAGTTGCTGACGGCGGTTCCACGGATATCGGCAACCACTGGAATCCCCTGTGTCGTCGTGAGTACGGCACCGAGGGCAGGGAAGGCGTGAAGATGGACGATGTCAATTCCCTGGGCATCGTTTAGTTCGGACACGAGCCGGTTCGCTTTGATTCCAAAGCGAGTCGGATCCAGTGATTTCGCGGTGGAAGTGTCAGAGACCAGTCGATGAACTGTTGCTCCGTTCCACATGACCGTCTCACGCTCGTCAGCGGCTGCAATAACGGTCACTTCGACATGTTTGGCCAGATGACGAACCGTTTCCTGAATTGCTGTTGAAAATGTGTTCGGGAAAGGAGTGTGGAAAATCAGGCAGACGTGCACAGATGGACTACGATGTGATTATATAAATTACGACTGGTACGGTCGCTACGGTGCCACTCCGAAACTGTTCAGCAAACATCAAAATGAAGACATGATCTGTCAGAGCACGTCATATTTTTCAAGATTAGATGCAAATTCGGTGGCTATAACGTCCCAGTTGTACACGTTTGCTACTGATTCTTTCGCAGTGAGCGTATGCTTGACGGCGTTATCATACTCACGGACGATATTTTGGATAGTGCCCGCAAGTGCATCGGGTGTATCTGCATAATAGAGATATCCCGAATCAATATGCTGGACTTCTCTGATAGAGGTACTAACCACTGGCCGGCCCATCGACAGATACTCGAAGAGTTTGAGTGGGACAGCGGAATGCGCAACTGGGACCCGTTTGAACGTATTGAGACAGATATCCATCTGGTCGATATACGATGGGATATCCTCGCTATCAACGAGACCGGGCAACTCAACGTTATCGATACCCCATTTTTCAACGAGTCGTTCAACGCGGTCAAACTCCCGACCGTCCCCGACAAGGAGGAAACGATACTCTGGCAGGCGGTTTGCCGCCTGTAATATCATGTCGAAGTCGATGAAATACTCGAAAGAACCGACAAATCCAACGGTAACTGGGTCGTGGAGTGTCGGTCTATCGACTCCGTCTGTGACCGGGAATATCTGATCGTCTACGCCATTTGGCAGTATTTCACAGGGAGTCGACGGCGCAAGCCGCTGGACCGTCTGCTGCAGTTCGTTGGAGATAGAGAACACGAGGTCAGCGTTGCGGAGAATATGAGCGAAAAAGAAGTGTTCGACACGCTTGGCGGCCGGATTGTCGAGTAGCTGGAGTTCACTGTTGAGCATCGCCACGTAATCGTCAACATAGTCGAATATCACGGGGACATCTGCAGTGACAGCTAGCCTGTAGTGTGGAAGATTGTACAACCACAGCGCGTCGATATTCTGGGCTTCGATAAGATCCTGCACCTGAGAATGAGTCCCGAAGCCGTGGTAGCCTTTTTGAAGAACTTTGTTCATCCACCGGCTGTTCCAGAGCCAATCGCTCAGGTCCGCATCGTGAAGGATGAGGCCGTCCGGTGTCTCGACGTCTCGCTCGCGAAAGAGAACCTCGTCGGATTCAGTTACGGGGGTTTGCAGTACGTGGATTTCGAAGCCTTGGGTTACGAGACGCTCTGCAATCTGATGGAAGCGGGACTTTCGAAACTGGTTCCATCGGCCCAAGTAGGGAAGCAGTAGACGTTTTGAGGACATTGGACGGTTTACTGGGAATCGTCGAGTACAGTGTCGATAATCTGTTCCGCCGCAGTTCCATCACCGAAGGGGTTCTCCCACTCATGGGGCCCCTGTCGCATCTCCCTCGTGCGAGTCAGAACCTGGTCGGGATCGGTCCCAGCTACAACGTTCGCTCCGACAGAGACTGTTTCGGGCCGTTCAGTGTTCTCCCGAAGGGTCACACAGGGGACGCCGAGAATACACGATTCCTCTTGGATGCCGCCGCTGTCAGTGAGAACGACTTCAGCCTCAGCCATGAGATGGAGGAAATCGAGGTATCCGAGCGGGTCGGTCAGAATGAGTTCCTCGATAGCGTCGATCTCCTCACGCAGTCCGAACTGTTCGAGTCGTTTTTCAGTTCTGGGATGAATCGGATAGACTACCGATCTATCGAGTTCCGTCGTCGTGCGCTCAATGATTTCGATGAGGTCCGTGAGAACTTTCCGGTCATCCACATTCTCCTCACGGTGAGCGGTGAACACGATATACTCCCCTTCGGCGAGGCCCCTATCCTCAAGTACTGTGCTCGAATTGCGGGCGATACTTATGTTCCGTTGCACTGCATCGACGATCGTGTTTCCGGAGACAACGACTTCGCCTTTCACGTTGTCCGCTTCCGCGTTCTTTCGAGTCCCTTCAGTCGGGGCAAACAGATAATCAGAGATGTGGTCAATCATCACCCGGTTGTGTTCTTCGGGCATTCGCCAATCGTCACTTCGAAGACCTGCTTCCACATGACCGAGTGTCAGTCGGAGCTTTCGCGCCGCGAGCGCGCCGGCAAGGTTGAAGTTAGCATCACCACAGACCAGTACGTTTTCCGGCCGCTCTTCGAGCAGGATCTTCTCGATGCCTTCGAGCATCGCCGCGGTCTGTTCCCCGTGGAACTCTTTGTTTTTTACCTCACTGAGCCTGTGTTTGGGTTTGTCCAGACCGAGATCGTCGAACATCTTCCCGTCCAGCTCGTACGAGTAGTGCTGACCGGCGTGGATGGTGAAGCTGTCTACATCCCTGGATTCGAGTTCGCCTATCAACGGACTCATTTTGATGATACCTGGCCGAGTGCCGACGACGACGCATGTTTTAGAAGGAATCGGGTCGTTCACAATCTTAGAGTCAGCCATATAGACGGCCTAAGCAAGAACCCAATTTAAACCTACTCACCTAGATGGAACAGACAAAAATACAAATTGGACTCTATATACACGATTTCAAAATATTAGGTTGATATTGTACTGAAATTAAGTAGTATTAGATTAGTGTATATCCGGTAGTGCCAGTGGATTATTCGGTAGAACGCCTAATATTCGTCAGCCACGGTTATTAGACAGATAAATCACACGTATCCTGGGTAGCACCAGACTGGCAAAAAGAAGTAAAACCGGCATCGAGAGCAGTCGGCGCCGCGTCACCGCACCCTTCGTAGAGACCACGAGTGCGTAGCCGACGATCGACAGAGTTGCAAATGCCAGCAGCAGTATATGTTCACTGGACAGTTCTGACCAGTACCTGCTGATACCGATAATAGCAAGTGGAACAACAACGAGTAAAAAGAGGGCATCGAGAGTAGCAAAGGTCAGACTGTAGTTTTGAGGATACCATGGGAACGGTTGGAACAAGAAATGGAAGATACGCACGGGTAAATAGAGGACTACATCGAACCAAGAATTGTAAGATAAGTTAGCTAGGTACGAGTAGGAGTATTGAGCTAGGTTTTGTCGTTTGGTCTCCAGAAAGTCAACGCGGAACGGATTATAGTATCCGGAAACGTCGGCTACAAGAAGCAGCGCGACTGAACAGCAGGTTGTCACCGCGAGCAGAGCGGACTTCTTTAACCGGCTCACTTCACTAAACAAATCGAAACCCAGCGTCAGGCTCCCGGCGACGAGCATAATCGGGAGTGTCTCGGGACGGAATACTGCCAATGCGCCGAAAGAAAGGGTTCCCACGAATAAACTACTGAATCGCTTCGTCCGGAACCACCGGGACAGATGTAGGAGTGTGAGCACCAACAGCAGCGACATCACAGCCTCTCGGAGGAAGCTGGCCGCATAGATTAGTCCGGCGGGATATGCAACGAGGAGCGCACCGAAGACCTCGGAGCGGACGTCGAACGCCTCTCGGTTGAGGCGGAGCCAGTAACAGACAGCAAGGCCCCAGAGAGCGGTATTCAGGAGGATAGCAAGAAACGGTGACCGTCCAGCGACAGTGTACAGAACCGCAACTATTGACGCATAGGCCTGTGTCCGGAGGTTGTGATATGTCGACGGAAGAAGCTCACCGCGCCTCCAAGCGAGGCTCGTGTCCCACACAAGCTGATCGTAGAACTGTGCGTCTGAAAATACGGGCAGCACACCGAGCTTGAGATTGACGGTCGCAATCAGCAACGGGAGAAAGAACGCAGCTAGAGGCCAAAATACCGATACATCGAATGATCTAGCACGGGCGGTAATGAGAGTCGTGAATATTCCGACAGTGCAGAGAGCGACGGTAAGTACTATTAGGGGGTCACTCATTAGATGGTAAGAGGGAGGTATAGATATTGTCGTACTTATTGGCTATTTCCGACCATGCGTACTTCTGTACTGTCTCTCTTGGAGAGAAGGCGTTATAGCTATTGATGACTCGTCGTATCGCATCTTCCCACTCTGATGAGTCGGTGGATTCACAGAGAACGCCGTTCCGATCTGTAATGAGGTGTGAAAGATTACCATGATTGAGACCGATAACCGGCGTACCAGCAGCCATCGCTTCTATCACGACCATCCCGAACCCTTCGCGTTCGAACGGACAAAGAATACACTGAGAGCTTGCGTAAAGGTCCGCTAGCTCGTCGTACGAGAGGTAGTCAAGGAATTCAACATTCTCCGGAACGGGACCGGCTATATCCGACGCGTCCCCCCCACGCATCTTTACTGTGTATTCCGGTATTTCCCGCGCTATCTGCACAGGAAGTTCCGGGTGCTTTCGCTCGATGAAGCGGCCGATAAATAGCAAGCTCCGCTGTTCGGTCGGCGCCCGATCCGGGGTGAAATGGTCTAAATCGACGCCGTTGGGAACAACGGACACATTGTTGCAGTCGAGTTCCGACTCCGCCCACTCGCGAACGTACGGACTGACCGCCGTCAACGCGTCTGCTTTTTTCGAGAGCGATTTTTGTCTGGTTATAACAGCCGAATCCTGCGGTGTGGAGTGGAGTGTATGGACGATTTTGGCGCCACGCAGCTGGGACAATTTTGCGAGTCTGTGTCGAGGACTCGGGCCGATGTGAACGAGATCGTATCGGTCGCCGTACGCCCGGACATATGAAACCGACTTCTTGAGCCTGTTTGCGTCTATTCGGATTCGTTTGGTGTGGATAGTTTCGACAGGACTTTCGACTCCATCTCGAAACCCGACGATTCGATACCTGTCAGAGAGCGCAGTAGCCAACTCCCGATGGATGGTGTGGATTGGATTCCAAAGGTCAAGATGGTGGGGGTAGAGTAACGCCGGGGCCGACATCTGATAGACGAACACTTCGAAGGATTATATCGATACCGGTTATATAATATTGCTGTGGAAACAGAACATATATAAAAGACCACTCATGATTGATCGAATCTACTGCTGTGAGGCCTCAAAAACGAAGGTATTGCCGCTGACGGCGCCGGTGTTAAGTGTCAGTAGGATGATGAGTGGCGAGACCCATTATGAGCGACACAGCATAATAAAGAGACGCACTCACCCGAGGAAATGAAACGCGCATTCTCCGCGATTTTCAAAAGTTCAATACTCGTATTTTTTGGTCTGTCAGTCAAATACCTGCTAGGCTTTGCCAGCCAAGTCGCAATCTCGCGGTATCTTGGGCCCGAAGACTTCGGGAGCATTGCCGCATCTCTGACACTTGTGCTATTTATTACATCCCTGCTTCGGATGGGGTTAGACAATGGTATAGCGCGTTTTATTCCCCGCTACGACGACACTGCTGACCGTTCGAAGGTAATTTGGACTGGCATCATCATCGGAATGCCACTTTCCGCTATCGTGAGCGTGGTACTCTTTGGGGCGTCACAGACGATCGCCACGACATTCCTCCAGGACGAAGCGGCTGCGAAAACAATTGCAGTGTTCTCTTTTCTTGTCATTCCGTTTATTATCGTTCAGTTGTCTGTGGCAGCAGCCAGGGGAATGAACCAGACGATTCCGAAAATCCTGATGGATGATGTACTGTACCCAGCGTCCAAACTGTGTGGGTTCCTCACTCTCATATACATCGGCGGTTCCATGGTGGACTTTTCGTACGTATATGTGGCAGGCTATCTCCTCTCGTCGATTGTGGGTATCTACTATCTCAGCAAATATCTGAATCGGATTGAAATAGATACTGCGATCTCAAAAAAAGTACTCACGTTCTCAATACCAATCGCACTGTCCGGAGTGACGTATAAAATATTGACTGATATTGATACAATTTTGCTTTCATATTACTCAACCACGAGTGGACCAGTTGGGATTTACAATGTGGTGTATCCACTCGCATCGCTGTTACTAATTATTCCACAATCGACTGGTTACCTCGCAATGCCGACGCTTTCGAAATTAGATTCAAATGAGGAGAAACAAGAGTTTCAACAGATTTACCGGCTGATAGTGAAGTGGACTGCAATAGTGGCAATCCCGGTTGTATCTGTATTTATACTTTTTTCTGAGCCAATTATTGCGGTCATCTATGGCATGGAGTATACCGCGGGGTCACTGACACTAGTAATTCTGACACTAGGCTTTTTTACACATATTATCACTGGCCCGAACGGGGATTCACTTGAGGCGCTCGGCTACTCGCAGTTCCTTTTTTTAAGTGGTGTGCTGGTCGCAGTCTTGAACATCTTTCTGAATGTCCTCCTGATTCCGAGCTATTCGACCGAGGGAGCGGCGGTTGCAACAAGCTTGAGTTATGCGTTCCGGAACATTCTGATAGGGACGCAAATCTATCGCAAATCTGGAATACTGTCGATACCACGGAACATAACCGCCGTCGTCTCCTACAGCGGTATCTGTTTAGGAGTTCTGTTTTGGTTTAGTAGGCATGTCGTTAGGCTGTCCGACACAGTCGTTACGATACCAGTTCTCTTCGCAGTTACACTCGGCTACCTGTTCACTGTTGGAAAGACTGCAATCGGAAGTTACGAGCGTGAACTCGTTCAACAAGCGTTGGAAAAATACAACTTGGACATCCCTGCCATAGGTCAGTGGCTGAGTAACCGAGACGAATAAGTCAAATACCGACAGTTCGACTGTAATAATATGTCAGGCCCTGCTATTCTGATTCTTGAAGACGTGTCTGGACCATCCTCGCGAGCTCAATTCCAATTTGTCGACTACGTCTGTTCGAATCATAAGACTCTCTTGATCGTGCGTTCGGAACCCGACCAAATTCCACAGGCCCTATCGGACAAAGCCAGCCAGATTTACTCACCACCAGGTAGCGGTGGCGTCCGACGCCTACTGTTCCCGCTGTTCGTATTCTTAGCATCCGTAGTCATCGGCAGGAAGGCCGAGACGATATATACGCTACAGGGTGCCGAAGCGGTTGTGCCATCGATACTATTGAAACTTGTACTGGGGACCAAGTGGATATTGCTGGCACCTGATGTACCAGAGGGTAGGTACAGCGTCGTCAAGAACCACGTAGGTGGGGAAAAATACAGCATTCGAGGTGCTTATCATCGTCTCCGGTTTGAGATTGAACTGTTCGCAGGGGAACACGCAGACGTCAGGGTATATTCGGATTTGAGTGGGTACGTAGACTTCGATAAACCAAAGAACATCCTTCTCAAGGGTGGTGTTGATTGTAACGGTGTTGAGGAAAAAAATGAATGTTCAGCCGACAATAACGACCCTGTTCGTATCATATACGTTGGGAGTATGTATTATCATAGAGGCATCGATATCGTTCTGGACGCGATGCAGCAGGTCAATCATGAAGTGGAACTATCGCTCGTTGGACCAACGCCTGATGCCGCGGCAAGACCGGAGAATTTCAACGAATCGCTCGATAAACCGTTCGTTCAGATGGTGGATGAATCTCAACGTGTTGAGTATCTTGGCGAACTAAGCCACGAAGACGTATTTCGGGAGCTACACAGAGCGGATATCGGTCTCTGTCTGTTACCGTACAAGCGAGGTTTGAACAACTTCAAGTACGCGTACCCAATCAAGATATTCGAGTATATGTTGACGTACAACGCCGTTATCGCGACGGAAACCGTACCAACGTCGGATTTATTGGATGAATCGCAACTGCTTACAGAAAATAGCCCAGCACTGTTGGCGGAGCGTATTGACGACATTAGTGGCTCTGAGACGACGATTCAACGGCTGAAGTCGGATAATTTCACACGGGTACAAGACCACTGTTGGGACGCCCTAAAATCAGATTTAGATCAAGAACTGTCCGAATTACTCACATAGTCCGGAGTATAGACACAGAATCAGGCCCTTGGTCGCACACCCAGCTTATTTTCCACGAACTCGGCGATTTCCTTGGCTACTCTTCACCACCGCTGTTGGAACGGCTGATCGAAGACGCACAAAGGACCCACCAGTAACGACCGTCTTATAGGAGACGCTCGCTACCGCCACGCAACCAAGGTTTGAGTTTCAGCCAAAAGATAATGTTGAGGCGTTAATGGGTTTATTTTTTTACAGGTGGAAGAGATAAATATACAGCGACCGAATCCAAATGTATGGCTGCGTAACATCCGCTGGTCAAGTCATCGCAGTACATGGGTTAGTTATAATTGGGGTGAGATTGTAAACTCGCTATGACTCTGAGGAATTTGTTTTTCCGCACCCTTTCCGCATATCACCGTGAAGGGATAAAATATCTTGGCGAAGCTATGGTCCGGAAAGCCCGGTATGGGTATAGACGTTGGATGGGAACATACCGTGGACAATCCGTCTATGAGGACGATTGGGATGCGCTACTTCTGTTAGATGCGTGTCGCCCTGACGCGCTTCGCGCGGTAGCGTCCGAATACAATTTCATCCCTGAAGATGTACCAGTGCACTATTCTGTCGGAAGTTCTTCCGCCAGTTGGATGAGGCGGACATTCACCGACCGATACCAAGACGAAATCAAGAATACAAATTATGTAACCGCGAATCCCAACTCCGATAGGTTACTGACTGGTTCCGAATTCGGACAGTTCGTCGAAGTGTGGAAAACAGAGTACAACGAGGATGCGGGGACAACATTGGCGCGGTCAGTGACCAACCACGCTATCAATGTCCACCGGCAAGATCCTAATGCACGGCTGATGGCTCATTACATGCAACCTCACTTTCCGAGCGTTCCAAACCCGCTCGGATTCGGGATTCGAGACGGAGGTTCCGATGATGCCGAGTGGATTTGGGAACAGGGTAAACCAAATGACCACTCCTGGGAGGAAATTTGGGATGCATACGTTGAAAATCTTCGATATGTTCTTGACGACATTGAAGTGTTACTGAATAATATCGATGCCGAAAAAGTAGTTATTTCAGCAGACCACGCGAATGCCTTCGGAGAAAAGGATATCTGGGGACATCCAGAACTACCGATGAAAATCCTCCGCGAAGTGCCGTGGGTCCGAACAACTGCGACGGACACTGGTTCGTATACTCCCGAAATTGAGACGAATCGCACCGAGATAGTTTCGGTAAATGAACAATTACACGCTCTTGGATACACTGATCAAAAGTGAGCCACAAAATATATTTTGACGAAAAATCAAATGGTAAACAAAGTGGATTAAGACAATTCGAATGAGCAACGGTTTTAGCGGTTATTAATACAGAAGGTTACTCATCCTAAGTTCCGTTCAGTAAGTAATCCAGAAACAAGTCATTACTGCTGTGCCTATTTAATATTGTCCAGAAAGGTAGAGAGTAGACAGTTTTATATCAATAGCGAATAGGTCCAAATATAGATATGGTCTCGTCAACTATCGGAGATCACCTAAGGAATCTAATTCCGGATTCCTATACTCAAATTGACGATTGTTTGACGTCACTTTCTATATTTTCTATCGCCTTCGCGCTCAGAGTTTTTCACTGGTTTCATGCTGGATACCCACACCCTAGAACGCCACCAGATACAGGTACCTATATTGAAACTTGCAGCCTACTCTTCTCAGACCCAATCAGAATTATCACCTTCACAAAAGGGCCCTCATATATAGGTTTTACGGTGCCTTTTTGCTCTGTCTACAGTATTTCTGGCCAGAATCTCCAATTGTGGGTCTTTTTCCAAGTAATGCTTTCTGCTGCTGCCTGTCTCTTAGTTTACTATACTGCGGCACAGCATCTAAATAAGACGGCTGGCATAGTGGCAGGGCTAGCTCTGGCAATCTCATACGACGCGTTTCGGTGGGATATCGCAATACTAACCGAAACGGTCTCAATTTTCGCAATGGCGTTGGCACTTTATTCGTACACTATATTTCATGCTAACCCAACCCAACAAAGGAAGTTGGCTGTCTTTGGAGTTTTTGCCTGGCTTGCAATTCTTCGACCTCATGGTGTCCCGATCGTTGTGGCATGGGTCGTTAGCGATATGATCGTCCGAGAAAGAAGAGGCGGAATAGCCTTGTTTAGT
The DNA here is from genome assembly GCF_032027985.1 of Haloarcula sp. 1CSR25-25. Lineage (NCBI taxonomy): Archaea > Methanobacteriati > Methanobacteriota > Halobacteria > Halobacteriales > Haloarculaceae > Haloarcula > Haloarcula sp. 1CSR25-25. Next base: position 2,346 of record NZ_JAHYBW010000002.1, on the reverse strand, counting down.
TCGTGGAAGATTGTCTTTGTACTCGTAAGCTTGTTGGCGGTTATCCCGATGAATGCCATGCTTCGAGGTGGAAACAAATCAGGTAGTATCTCCGGAGCGTGGAATAATGGCTGGATAATTTATAATGGATATAAGAAGTTCATTATTTCAGAATACAAACACGGTGCTGTCACCGGTACTGATCCAATAGTTTTCATTACTAATCTTCCAGACTTATTGGTCTTATTCATCCTTCGCGGGGTTGCATTCTTTAATCCCGTAATTAACTTTGCTTACTCCGGTCCGGGATGGAAGTACTTGCATAATATTAGTCTATTTATTGTCATCCCACTGACTCTACTGGGCCTAAGTAAACTTATCAAGCAGCGTGATATAAATTTGTTACAACTATGGACGATACCAATGCTGTCTATTTTAGGTATTGTTGTGCTAACTTTTTTAAGCCAATCTTTTCGGTATCGTGCCGTGGCCACCCCAGTTTTCGCACTACTGGTTGGGTATACTGTTTCGTCGTGGTGGAGCGATAGATGTGACCTCTGAGCCGACGCCACTACGGCACAGAACAGTCCGGTCGTTATCAGCGACTACCCGACGCTCATGTTCGAGTGGGGAGTCCACAAAACCGACAATGGTTCAGTGTTCAGAGACGAAGGGATTTATTATGGCTCGACAGTCGGACTTGACCTGTAGGAGACACGCACGGTGGGTGCGATGTTGGATCGAGTCATCGAACCCATCGTTTGAGCGTGGTTGGATTTGGGATTGGTATCGATCACGGAAGACATCACCGCAGTGCTCTTAAATTCCTGAATGAAAAATACTTGTATACTGCTGGAACCTCAGGAACCACCCGGGGACAGACAGGAGACCACGAGAGCAGTTGCTCGCGGCGGCACAGACGGCTGACCGCTGCGGAGCCGAGCGCCCGTCTGTCCTATTCGAAATTTGATAGTCGTCCACGTTGGCGGGGTCATCAGACTGTCGGTAGTTCCCATCAGTCCTGATTGCTGACTCAGTTTCTGGAGGAAGAGGAGAGAAATCAGATCGACCGGGCCACTCAGTCGAACGGAAACGGTGGTCTCAGTCGGTGAGAACGCTGTCACCTTGGACGAGAAGCGAAGTCGCCGTCATTCACGATATTGCTGCTATAGTAACAATTGAAACGATTTACACACCGACCGCACTGCAGTCGTGCGGTCGAGTGTGCATTGATTTTCAATGGCTACTATAGAAGCGGGCGATCTCAACCCGCGTCCAGCTGGCTGTAGGATGCCGGGATTCCGGTACGGTCGGTCGGTGTTTCCAATTTCCGACGTAGCGTCTCGTCAAGCGCATGATCAACCCATTCGCGGAATACCTCGAAGCGGAACATGATAGGCAGTGCTCGCCCGCCGCACCGCGGCGGGGCGAGCACGGCCAACCGGAGAAATCTCATAGACACCCATCCAGACGTTTCCTGAGAACCTAACCCTATTAGTTGTGACTATCTCTTTTTCCAATGGGAACTACCGACGGTGGTGCGATACCGCCTTTTTGATATTTTAGGTTGACTGTTCAAGTACTGCCCGTGATTTTTGTCCCGATCTCCCATAGTAGCTGTTGGCTCAAAAGGGGAGATTGCGAATGATTCAATACGAGCTCAGCCGTGTTCGGTGAAAATAAAATCGCCCTTGTACTCATGCAGGGCAATTGCGACGTGGCTCACACTGACCATCTCTTGACAGGAGAAAATTGAAGCCGGGGCAGTCGCTCAAGAGACGTAGCGGATCTAAAGAAGTGTGGCTCTGTTGAAAACCTTCAGCGTGGACGTTAGGGAGAGCCACTCTTCCCACCGTATTTCACGGATCCCATGCAACACTAGCTTCTAAGCAAACCGCCAGACGGCAAGAGGGTTTCAATAGAGCCAGAAGTGTAGATATTCGGGCGTTCTATCCGAACATCTGGCGCATCATCGGATGCATCTCCATGAGCTGCTCTTCGGCGATCTCCTCGTACAGCTTGTACGTGATGGAGACCGTCAGCAGCAGCCCGGTACCGGAGACGCCACCGATGGTGCCCAGCATGTTGGCCATAACAGCCAGAAGACCAACGAGCGCACCACCGATGACAGTCACTTGCGGAATTACCGCTCAAGGACTTTCTCGATGACGCCGACGTTCTGCCGGAAGCCGGGGATCTGCATCCCGGAGTTGTGGATCTGCTTGGCCGTCGCTTCCGGCCCCATGTCGGTGGTCTCGACCCAGAACACGGCGAAGACTGCGCCGCCGACCAGCATGACGAACAGGTCGATTCCGACGCGGGTCAGGATCTGCCAGACCGGCTGGGCCGTCCCTTCGAGCCACCACA